>NZ_JBFRCM010000031.1:0-61919 GCF_040965735.1 Paraburkholderia sp. BR10936 | reverse complement strand
ATCGTAGAACCCGGCCGACTCGGCGCCGCTGGTGGGGAGAACCCTCCGGCGGCTACGCCGCCTCCGAGTTCTCCCCACCAGCCAAAACCTCTGTCGCTATACCGGCCAAAATGATTGTCGCCGCGCAAGATTCTCGTTTCCAACGGATATATCCGTCACCGCGCGACCGACTGAGTCCGTCAGCTGGCGCACTGAGGCAATCGCCTGCCGACCTGATACGTCGCCATGTCGCGCACAGCTGCATGCAGTTCAGCACGGCGACCGTCGTAAAAATATGGCGCGGTCAGTTCCACGTTACGCAGCGTCGGCGTCTTGAACGCATGGCAATCGAGCGACTCTTTTGTAACATTCGCCCGACCGTTGTCCTGCGGACGTGTAGCCCCGAACGGAAAAGTAGTCGGCCGGGAGACCCATTCGCTCGAACGACTGCCCGCCCAGATTCCTGCCCGCATGGCAGGTTGCGCAATGGTTTGCCTTGAATAACTGGTAGCCGCGCAATTCCTCACTATTCAGCGCAGGCCTGTCGCCGCGCAGGTAAGCATTTAAGCGACTCGGCGTTAGCAGCGTCACTGCTATTCGGCGATCGCATCTGTGATGTTCACGCTCGACCAACCGCTCGGGTACACCGCCAAGAACCGTTGCGACATCGACGATGTCTTGTTCTCGAAGGTGTTAGGGCAACGCTGATCAAGCCCGGTAAACACGACTGGTTGCGACCAAGACATGCGTCAACTTTCGAGATCGCGAAAAACAGCCGCAAAAGCGGGCATTCGAGCTCATGTTGGGCCCCTTGAGGGGCTCTGCACGGGCTCTTCGCCCGTCTTTGGCCCTCTATGGGCGCACCTGTGCCGTCGAGCGACCACACATGTAAAGATTGGCCAGCGCGAGCGCAACGAAGGCGCGATTGGCGTTCTTCGCCAGCCCGCGATAACGAACCTTCGTGAAGCCCCACAGCAGCTTCACGACCGCGAACACATGCTCGACCCGGGCACGGATCTTCGACTTGTTGCGGTTCTTGCGGCGCGCCACCTCGTCGACGATGTCCTTGCGGCGCGTGCGCTTGTTGGTGAAGTCACGTGCGTTCGGGGCCTTGCTGTGAATCAGTGCTTTCTGGCTCGCGTATGCGCTGTCACCGTAGACGCGTTGCTCCTCACCGTGCAGCAACTGCGGCTGCGGATGCTTGCTGTGTACGTTGGCGGCGGTTACGACCGCGCTATGAGCCAGCCCGCTCTGACTGTCCACACCGATGTGGTGCTTCATGCCGAAATACCATTGCTGGCCCTTGCGCGTCTGATGCATTTCCGGGTCACGCGCCTTCTCCTTGTTCTTCGTCGACGAGGGTGCACCGATCAGTGTGGCGTCGACAATCGTGCCGCTCTTGAGCTTTGCCCCCGCGCCTGCAGCACCACTCCCACTTCCGCGAAGATTCGCTCGCCCAGCTTGTGCTCTTCCAGCAGATGCCGGAATTTGAGCATCGTCGTGGCGTCCGGCACCGTTTCGCTGCCCAGGTCAATGCCAACAAAACGGCGCAGGCTGAGGCTGTCGTACAGGGCCTCTTCGCATGCAAGGTCGGCAAGGTTGAACCAGTGCTGCACAAAGCGAATCCGCAGCATGCGCTCCAGTGCAATCGGCGGGCGACCATTGCAGCGTGTCGGATAAAACGGCTCCACCACTGCGCACAGCTGCGCCCACGGCACGATCGAGCTCATCTCATCGAGAAACGCTTCGCGTCGCGTGGGTTTGCGCTGCGCCTCGAATCGCCCGCATTGATCGACAGCCATCGCCAGTGTCAGTTGCTTCATCCCGTTTTTACTTTCGCCGTTGCACGTCCACGCTATAACGCACGACAGTCATGAACGGTGGACTTGATCAGCATTGGCTTAGGGCTACGCTGATCAAGCCGTGTAAACACAACGGGTTGCGATCAAGAGATGTGTAAACTTTTGAGATCGCGAATAACAGTCGTAAAAGCGAGGCATTCCTGCTCATGTTGGGCCCCTTGAGGGGCCCTGCACGGGCTTGTCGCCCGTCTTTGGCCCTCTACGGGCGCACCTGTGCTGTCGAGCGACCTCGCCACATGTAAAGATTGGCTAGCGCGAGCGCCACAAAGGCGCGATTGGCGTTTTTTGACAGCCCGCGATAACGAACCTTCGTGAAGCCCCACAGCCGCTCCACGACCGCAAACACATGCTCGACTCGGGCAAGGATTGACCTTACCCCTGTTTGACGTATCCCATAGCCGAGGGAATTCAGGCGGCTCGCTGGGCAGCGAGCCAGTTCTTCTCGAACGTCATAGGGCTGACGTAATCGAGCGTCGAGTGTAGCCGATGGGCATTGTAGAAACCCAGCCAATCAACGATTTCGTCCATCACCGCGCGCCGTGTGGCGAAGTGCCGACCATGCAGGCGACCGACTGTCAGCGAACCCCACAAGCTTTCGGTCGGCGCGTTGTCCCAGCAATCGCCACGGCGGCTCATCGACGAACGCATGCCATATGCTTTCAGCGTGTCCTGAAACAGCCCGCTGCAATACTGGCTGCCCCGGTCGCTGTGCATGATCAGGCCCGGCGGCGGACGCCGTCTGAACCATGCCATGCGCAGCGCGTCAGTGACCAGCTCGGCCTTCATGTGAGGCTGCATCGACCAGCCCACCACCTGCCTGCTGAACAGGTCGATGATGACCGCCAGATAAACCCAGCCTTCTGCAGTCGCGCAGTACGTGATGTCGCTCGTCCAGACCTGATTCGGCGCACTCGTCGTGAAGTTACGCTTCAGCAAGTTCGGCGCGACCGGCAGGTTATGGTTCGAATTCGTCGTCGCGATGAACTTGCGCTTGTGCCGAGCACGAATGCCGTGCCGCGCCATCAGATTGCGAACCCGCTCCTTACCCACGCGCACACCACGTGCAACCAGTTCTTTCGTCATGCGCGGCCAGCCGTACTCACCCTTGACCTGCGCATGGATCGCGCGGATGTTGGCCAGCAAGGCATCGTCGCTGATTTGTACCGGGCTGTGCCTCTCCCGGCCCGCTGCAGCCCGCTGACGCCGCTGGTGATACCCGCTCGGGCTGACCTCCAGCAACTCGCACAGCAGCGACGCCGGCCAGCGCTTGTGCTCCCGTTCGATAAAGGCGTACTTCACGTCGATTCTTTCGCAAAGTACGCTGCCGCCTTTTTTAGAATGTCGCGCTCCATCTTCAGTCGCGCATTCTCCGCACGCAGTCGAGCCAGTTCCATCTGCTCCTCGGTTACCGGCTTCGTACCCGGGCCGACCAGCGTTCCTTTTCGGTCCGCCTGCACCCAGTTCGAGATCGTCTGGCTCGACACCCCCAGAATCGCCGACACCGCTGCCAGGCTCTGGCCGGCCTTCACCAGCCGCACCGCCTCCAGCTTGAATTCCAGGGTGTACCGCGCACGCTTCAATTGGCTCATCTTCGTTTCTCCTTGCTGCAGTTTAAACCTCAGCAAGGGATACGTTTTTCAGGGGCAAGCTCAGATCTTCGACTTGTTACGGTTCTTGCGCCACGCCACCTCGTCGACGACGCCCTTGCGACGCGTGCGCTTGTTGGTGAAGTCTAGCGCCTGGCCCAGTTGCGATGGTTGCCGGCCTCGCCTTGCTCAGCCTCGTTGTCGCATCATGATTTACCAGTTCGATACTACCGAAGAACTTCTTGATGTCGAGGCCCAGCGCCCAAGCATAGCCCCCGGCCGCGCCGCCGGCCAACGTCGGGCGCCTGATGCGCGGACCGCCCAGGATGATAGCCGCATGAGTCGTCGTGAAACCACAAGCGATTACAGATATCGCTTGACCACCGTCTGAGCGATGCATTGAGATGTGGGAATTCCAACGGCCTCGTCCCCACACCCTGCCTTCCGGGGGTATGTCAACCTTCGGCACCGGTGGTCTTCGCGGCATGACTGCCGCCCTCGTGAGACGAATTGTTGAGCGCGACTCGTGACAAGCCCCCCGTTTTACACGACTAGTCAAGGACGCTACCGGCTTCACGATCTCTTACGAGGGTTCTTGTTCGAATAGACGCCTCTTCAGCCCATGTCGATTGTCGCGTATTGACCAAATGCTCACAAACGAAATGAGGACTGTCGCACATCGGGCGGTCCGCACGACAATCTTCATCGGATATCAATCCACCTGAAGACGTCGCACTGCGCCTGGTGGCTCCTTTTCGCCGACTAATCTGAGTCGGCACGATCTGTGCTCTGGAAATGTGAAGCGATCTCGCGCTCAACCCGTTTGACACCTTGGACGCCATACAGTAAAGCCTAAGTCGCACAGATATGATCTCCAAAAAATGCAAAGAGGCAACTGCACATATCAACGATACAGTGGCTTTCTTCCGCTGTAGCGCTCTATTTTGGAGCACACCAACATCGGCGCAATCGTGGCAGCACGTCGCAGCGCTGTACAGACAGATGTCGTCGAGCGAAACAGAGCTTCTCACTCACACGCTCCTGGAAATCTAATTATGCGTGGTTGGGAAAGGTCGATATTTCTGGCTTTATTTGGTGCGTCATCCTTGGCTCAAGCACAAGGGACTGTGAATCTCTACGGTGTACTCGACGAAGGCATTATGTACCAAAGCAACGTTGCTGATAGCAAGAGAATTTCGCTTGACTCGCTTAGCGGCCTCATGGGAAGTCGATGGGGCCTGACCGGAAGCGAGGACCTCAGTGGCGGTTTACATGCAACGTTCACCCTTGAGTCAGGCGTAAACCTAAATCAAGGTCAGGCTGGTCAGGGCGGCCTGCTATTTGGTCGTCAAGCCTTCATCGGTATCAAAAGCGACAACTGCGGCGGCCTGACATTTGGACGTCAATACGACATGATCTTCTACTTTCCCGAGCCGCTGACTGCCGAAGCACTGGTCGGAGGCGCGCCGGCGGGACACCCAGGGGATCTGGACAATGCGTCCAACACGGTTCGACCGAATAATTCTGTCCGATACATGAGCCCTGACATCTACGGCGCGAGCTTCGGAATTGAGTACAGCTTTGGTGGTATTGCCGGTAACTTCACATCTACCAGTGGTTATTCGGTAGGTGCAGGTTACGTGAACGGGCCATTGAAACTGGGGGCATCATTCGAGTACTTTAAGAACCCCACCGCAGCGCCAGGCACAGGATTTTTTACTGCTTATTTGAATGGAATCTCTCCTCTTCAAGGTGCTATCAACCGTGGATATGCCTCCGCCCAAGCGTATCAGTCTGTAGTCGTAGCATCCAACTTCACAATCGGCCCCGTCATCGTGGCAGCATCGTTCTCTAATGTTCAATACGCGAATCTCGCCCTGCCTCAGCTGGACGGAACAGTCATATTCAACAACTACGATGTCGGAATAATGTATCGTTTCAGCCAAGCGTGGACAGTCGCAGCATCATACGACTACTTGCAATCGAATGGCATTCAAGACGTTTCGGGACACATACTCGGAAACCAGCACTTCAACCAAGTAACGATTTCAACAGACTACTTTTTATCCAAGCGAACCGACGTCTATTTCGAAATCGGTTGGCAACAAGCATCTGGGACATCGTCTCTTGGGGTTCCCGCTGTTGCGAGCGTCGCGAATGTGGGTGACTCATCCAGCAATCGCCAGATCCTTGCTCGCGCCGCGATCCGTCAAAAGTTCTGAATAGAGCTAAACATGCTGGAATGCAACGACTCACAGCACCGATCGATCCTCCCAAATGACGCGACTGACGCTGCCAGCGTTGGCGAGTCACGCCCCCACTTTCGATGCATGACTAAATTTTCTGACCTTCCTGACATTCCTGATCGGCGTTGCGTCTTATTGGTTAAACTGGCGAAACCATCACACCAATTAATTATCTTAACTTCAACAGGAGACTACAGTCCGCGCACTAATTTGCATACGTTCCGCCGCGTATTCTCAATATCGTCGATATCAAAGAACAATGTTGATATGGATTAAGGATGAAATGAGAAATCATAATATGATAATTAGATACCCCGGACGAAAATTGACAGCCACCACACCAACCACCACCCGCGGGGAGCACCCGCCTGCGATAAAGTTAAATCGATCGGCAAGCACCAACTGAAATGAGCTCTCTACGTTAGCAGACTGGATCATCGCGCGCGTCGACGCTCGTTCGTGTCGCGCGTCCACTAACACGAACCTCCCCTGGACTCAAACAGAATGCAAAAATATGACCTACCAAGAGAAATAGCGAACCGCATCGTCGATCCGAAGTCCCACACGGACATCGATGGCCTCCACGAAATTTACACTTGGGCACGCGCAAACAACCCTGTCGGGAGAGCGACGGCTGCCGGGCATGACCCGTTTTGGGTGATTACAAAACACGCCGACGTCTCTATGATCTCACGGAATAATTCTCTATTCCATAATGGAGATTATTCTGTCGTGTGTCGCCCTAGAGCATCGATAGAGCATATTATGTCCACGACCGGTTCACCGAACATTGTTCGGTCGCTCGTGCACATCGATGGCGAAGAACACAAAAGTTTACGCGCGCTGACTCAATCCTGGTTCATGCCGAACAGTATTCTCAAGCTTGAAGACCGTATTAGATCGCTAGCCCGTGCGATGGTCGCGAAGCTGCAGCAACACAACGGAAAGGTGATCGATTTTTCAGGCGCATTCGCGTCGCAGTACCCACTGCACGTAATCATGGATATTCTCGGTGTCCCTCAGGAGGATTTTCCTCGCATACTTGCACTAACTTACGAGATGTTCGGGAGTGAAGACGAGGAATACACACGCGATACGGTGCGCCAAGGCGACGCGAGCAGTGCGACGGGCAATGCGCTCCTGTCTGTAGTTGACGACTTCAGGGAGTACTTCGAAAGCTTAAACGAAGCGCGCCGGAAGGACCCGCGCAATGATGTCGCGACTTTGCTAGCCAACGCGGTCATCAATGGGCAGCCTATCGATGACGTAACCCGCCTCGGCTATTACGTAATTATCGCTGCCGCAGGGCATCATACAGTGTCGTCGTCCACGTCGGTCGCAATGTGGGCATTGTGCCGCTTTATGGAGTTGCTACCACAGCTTCAGGCAAATCGATCGCTCATTCCACATTTTATCGATGAATGCCTTAGATTCGCATCGCCGGTTCATCATTTCATGCGTACAGCGACTGCCGACACTAATATCCGGGGCCGCAAAATTCGCAAAGGAGATTGGCTGATGTTGTGCTATGGCTCGGCGAATCGCGACGAAGAAGTCTTCCCTTCGCCATTCACATTCAATATTGATCGCAGACCCAACCCACATATCGCGTTCGGTGTCGGCGGCCACGTATGCCTTGGTCGACATCTCGCGCACATGGAGATGCGGATTCTGTTCGATGAGCTGATTCCGAGATTGCAACGCGCTGAGCTAGTGGGTGAGATCGAATACATGGAGTCAAACTTCGTTTGTGGACCGAAACACCTTCCCGTTCGCTGCATGTTGCAATAACACAACCCGCGATATCCGCATGCACGAAACAGCTAGCCGTGTATCGAACGAGCACGTCAATAACAGGGGTGGCATCATATCCGGCATGAGGTGATAGGCCTACACAGAAAGCAGCCCAGGCCCAACCTTCGATCCGGGCGCCATACACGCTGGCTCTATGACATTGACATGCCAAGCTGCGAATTGGACTCTAGAACCGTGCGCATTGCCGGGATTGCATCGCACCCTTGCGTTCGCGATGAGGACAGCTGCCGTATCACGCGCAGCGACCATTCCGCCGCTGTGTCACCTCGGCTATCAACCAGTGTTAGGTTCCAGCTCTCCTCGCCCAGATTAAACGCCACCTGCCGGCGGCCACCTGATGCCGCATTGCGCCGATGTCTTCCTTGCTGCCGCGGCATTACCAGAAAGCGCATGGTCAGTGCGGCTGGATGCTTATCGCCTGCCTGCCCTTGGGCCCGTTTTTTGCTTCGAAGGTTACCCTTTGATTATCCTGTAGCGTCTTGAATCCCTCTATCTGGATATCAGAGTAATGCACAAACAGATCGCAGCTTCCGTCGTCTGGCTGAATGAATCCGTACCCTCTTTCATCGTTGAACCATTTAACCTTACCCGTTGCCATTTTCATTTCCTTATCGACGTTTTCTATCAATATAGGATATGCTTAAAGAAAAGTAGCCGACGCACCAAACTCGCAAATTGATTTGCGTCGACCTACCTTGTCCAAATACAGACCATTGCCGCGCGTCGCGCTCTTTAACCGCATATGGCCCCCCAAATCTCCCCTTCCGGACACCCCCGGGTTATGCAGCAGAATCCCCTTCCCGCTGCGCCGCCAGCCAGGCTTACACGAACCGGGTTGGCGTCATGAAGCCAAGCGATGGATGAGATGACTGTTCTACATGCAAGTTTCAACCGGGAATCTTGGTCCGGGACATCGGAGCGCGGCCGCAGTCACACCCCCCTCATTCATTCGCCCTCATTCACTCACAATGAGCGGAATCCACGATCTCTTTGTCTTCACGCAACACGAAACAGAGCTAACGTCAAGAGTGGTGTATGGGCAGCATCGTGACGGTCGATATCAAGCGGCGAGTTTCTGCTGAACCGGTCGATCGTCTTGCACCGAGTCGCCGCCCAGAAGCCCATTGCGCCGTCGCCGACCGCCAGCCAGAGGTCCTGCCTTCAGACCGCGCTTTTTCAGGTCGAGCAGAAGCTCCAGCCACGACGCTTTCGTCTCGCGATACCCATCGCCGATCGCCACACGCTCTTTGCTCCCGTCCGGTTTCACGCCGATGATCACGAGCAAGCATTGCCCATCGGAGTTCTCGCTGCGCAGCCCCGTGTGAATGCCGTCGACCCACCAATAGACATAGTGCGACTCCGACAGATCACGCCGGCTCCAGGCCACATGCTCGTCGGCCCATTGCGCCTTAAGCCGGCTTACCACGTTGGCCGACAAGCCCTTGGCGTCATCGCCTGGCAGCACGCTCAACGCTTCGCTCATATCGCCCGTCGAGATACCCTTCAGATACAGCCAGGGCAGCGCTGCGCTCACGCGAGGCGACTCCTCACGTACGGCGGCCAATCGTCGAATTGAACTTCACGCCCGATCCCGATCGGTCGCGCACCTTTTGGCACCTTCACAGCAATCGGGCCGGCGGCTGTCAACACCTCGCGCTCTGGCAAGCAGCCGTTGCGCACGACGGCGCGCTGCCCGTGCAAAGTCTTGACGTTCGCGAACCGCTCCATCAGTTCTGCCAGCTCCGCTTCGATCGCTTATTGAATCACTTGCTGCGCCCCGTGACGAACCAATTCGTCCAGACCAAGTCCACCGCCTTCAATTCCCCGCCTCAGATCCCCCGTACACCGTGGGTGAGTAGCCCGCGGGAATCGCACCCGCAGGCCCTCTCAGGTAGGGTCGAGAACTGGCGCGCGCACGGTAGGCTCCGGTGGTCTTTCCACCGCTTTCGCGGTGGCCCTCAGTCCGGCTGCCATAGTCACGTTTCCAGCTCCCGCCACGTCGAACGCAGCTTGCGGTTTTCCCGCACTACGCTCTCCTGTTTGCTTCACGTCAAGGTTTATGGGGCCTATCATGCCGGGCGCGCTTTCGGTGCGACGGTACGGCGGACCCTGTAGCCATTGAACAGCCCCAGTTCCTCATACAGCCAACGCCTACTCCACCGCTTCCAGCCGAAGCCCCGTCGGTTCCGGGATCGCCCCATGTGGCGCCGGATCTTCTTTTCCACCCAGTCCCTGATGAAGTTGAAGCACTCGTTGGAGTCCCCGATAGCGAAGTAATGCACCCAGCCCCGCAGCACCGGATTAATCAGTTAGACTACTGGATTTACCGGCTGTGACTGGTATCGCCGGAACACCTCCTTGAGCTTGCGCAGTAACGCCGTACGCTTCTTCAGCTTCGGCGTGTAGTGCGCTCGCCACGCCCTGTCCCGAAGCTGCGGAATTGACGGAAGTCAAACCCCAGAAAGCCGAAGCTCTCCTTGCATCTCAGATCCACGGTGCGGCTCTTCTCCTCGTTCACCTCGACCTGTAGCCTGTCAAACTCCTCCCGTAGTCGTCTGCTTACCGCCCCCAGCAGCCAGTCATGGCGCGGGTGTGCATCGATCAGCACGACGAGATCATCAGCGAAGCGGGCATACTCGACGTAGGTATACTTCCCATTGCGCGTGGCTTCTTTCGCCCGCCCCAGCATCCGATCCACCTCAGTGAGGTAGACGTTACTGAGCAGTGGCGAAATCACCCCGCCTTGCGGAACACCTTGCTTACCCGATGCCGTCAGCATCAGCTTCAGCAAATGCATGGCGTCCCGGTCATTGACCCGACGCGCCACTTTTTCGAGCAGTAGGTGATGCCGCACGGTGTCAAAGTACGCACGCAAATTCAGATCTATGACTCGGGTCTTCCACTGAACAATCGCCGTCGCCACCCGATGCACCGCTTCATGCGTGGTACGCTTGGGACGATAACCATACGAATCCGCATGGAATAGTGGATCGAGGATCGGCTCAATGAGCCCCCGGCGTCATAGTAGTTGTCGCCTCTGAACTTTCTTATCGAGAAGAGTCAGAGGTACGAGTTGAAGACGAAACAAACGTATTCTGTTGAGTTCAAGGACAACCGAGCGCTTGAACCGCACGCTGTACTTGCTCATGAAAAAACACCCCAAATTGTTGGACGGGTGTCGCATGCAGCGCGTCACCGAGCGCTCCCTTCGGCCAGTTCCGATCGAGTTTGCCATCTGTTTTCATGTGGCCGATGGCTGGCTCAATCGCACTGCGGCGTCTGATCATCGCCCGCCATCCGCGCGTGACGCCTCGCCGCAGTCCCGGGTGGTAGACCTTCACACCTTCGATCCACCTTGCGTTTTGGCCTACGCTATATGTGTTGTGTTGTGTTGATTTGCTGATCGACCGAATGCAGCCTCGTATACGCCGCACCCCATTCGGATGATTGAAAATGCAGCGCGCTCATACTGGCGACCAGGCTATTAACCTGACTACCAAGCGTGCCACCGGATGTGGATTTGGCAACGCAATTAGATTCGGGATCTGAAATGATTACTTCGCCGCCCCCACCCTTGTTCCAAAGTTGATCGGCAGACACTTCAAACTGAGTGTCGTATCGATTGTTGCCATTATGGTTTCCCCACGGATTCCGGAGAATAAAATCCCCGGTTGATTGGTCATACCCAAGAACAGAGAACATGTGTTCGTTCACCAGCTCTATCTGGCCTGAAGGATCCGTAGTGTTCTGAGAGCAACCGTACATCACCTCGGTTTTATTATTCAAACCACTGATGATGGATTGCTTCACCGTGTCATCCCACGATGTCTGTGAAAAAGAGGAACACTCATAGGACTCCGCTTGCCTTCCAGTCACAGCCGTGAGGCCAATGTCACAGCCACCGTCAATTGCTTTATATTGATTCGCGAGGCCGTTCATGTGCTGGTATTCTACAAAGGCCTTCTCGAGAATTTGAACCCAGCTATCACAGGAATTTTCCGCAGCATTTTGAGCAACTGCATCATTCACAGTAACGTAAACGGGATTTCCTGGGCCATCAAAGAACCTAACCCCGTAAACCCCGTTGCCATCACTCGTAAACATCGACGCAATTTTGCTCGGCTCATCCTGTGCCACACATGCGAGTGCCGCCATCAGATAACAGTCGCCTACGCGGCCTTGGTTGACATCGTTTGCAGTTGGCGCGCCGCTCGTGCCGAACAACGGGTGCGTAACGTTCGCATAGCTACCGCCAAGGCCCGACAACGATGGGTTGTCGGAACCTAGGAACCATTTATCAATCAGCTCGTTGAACTGGAGCTGACTACTGCCAGGGGCAAGATCGCCCAGCTTGGATGAGGTGTTCTGTCCGCCCGTCCAGTCAACGTTAGCGGCGTTGCCGTTGACCAATGCATTGGTCACATAGGCAAGGCATGACGATTTTCCAAGTTGCGCCGATACTTCTGACGCGTAAGTCTTAAGACTATTCAATTGTGCGTCTGTTAATCCACCGCTTCCAATGGCGCTAGCAACGCTTTGTAAATCTGAAAGTATCGAGCTGTATGTGTATTTTTGCTGTGATTGTGGCTGCGGATGAACGCAGGCGATCTTGTCGTTATATCTGCGCATTTCAAAGCTATCGATCGTATCAGATAGATATGCGGCGACGCAGTTTCGGTATATATCGACTCTATCCGTAAGCTCTGAAAGATGGGTTCTCAAGCCATTGACACCGGTTTGGGCGATATCATCGGTCCTGTACATACGAGTTGATTTTGGAAGCCCGCAATCAATTGACATAGAGTCGAAATCGTTACGAGCGAGCCCCACTGAGTTGGCTTGACCGCCGATCATATCGTTAAAATTTCCAGATCCTGCGCTGATTAATGGGCTCCCAAGTGAATTACGTAACACATCGATATTGTTATCTACTCTACCCTCGATCGTCTCGCCCGTTTTTGATGATTTCGTCAAAAATCCCTGTCTTTCCGTAACGACCAGTTCCCTTCTGCTTCGCGTAATTGACGCCATGTCACCCCCTGAAAAGATCACAAATCACAACACTTGAGGAACAAGCAGGCACGCCTTTCAAACTGCCTACCAACTATTCCGGGCCCCTTCAAACACATGAACGCGCATAGAAGAGAGATCGTGGAGATTGAGTTTCATCTTGCGCTGATATGCCGGAGAAATCGTCAAGAGTGGTGTATGCGGGTCGGTCGCATGATTAGGCGGCCAGCGCTTGAGGAACCGGTGCGCTTTCAATCACCGGGACTCCGTCTTCAAAGGGAATGCCCATTACGGATGGCAGCTGCTCCATAACCACCGCCAGTCCGATGCTTGCGGCAAACTGGATTCCCCGCTAGAACACATGATCTCCTATCGCACTCCGATCAAGTGCGCCGGCTGCCGCCCGCAGCTTCACGCGGTCCGACTCCCATTCGACAACGCTGCGAACTCGCTCCTGCTGAGCGTCCGCAAGTGCCGACTGCACCGATAGCAACTCAAGGATGTTGGCAACGCCCTTGTCGTAGCGCCGCCGCGAAGACGCAACCGCAGAGCGGGCCGCTCGAAGCAGCTCTTTCGCGGCTTGCAATTTTCCTGCCGCGGCGACAGCCTCCGCCTGAGCCTTAATCACGTCCGTTAAAACTTGCTGCTCAGTATCATGGAGCTGGGACTCGCTTTGTTCTGCCTGCGCTTGCGCTCTTCTCACCTTGTATGTGCTTGAGAACCCATCAAAGAACGGAATCGTCACAGTGATACCCACAGTTGTTGTATTACTGTGAATCGCCTGCATCCCTTGGTTCTGGTAACCGTTCTGATAAAAGTTGCCCACGAGGTCAATAGTCGGTAGGCCTTCGGACCGTGCGACCTTCACCTCCGCCCGCGCGGCTTTCCACTGCTCGCGGGCCGCGATAATCGCTGGATGCCGCGTGGCAGTCTCCTCGAGCCAGTAATTCAGGTCTTCCACAACATGAGATGTCGCCGCGTCTTCCAATCCTGCGAGCCTCAGTTCGGTTGAAGGAGCTACCCCGAGAAAATAGAGCAAAGCTCCATTCGATACGCGATCGTCCGCGGCAGCCTGCTGTTCGGCGAGTTTCGCCTTGGCAAGGGCCGTGGCGGCTTGCAAGCTATCGCTTTGCTCAGCCACGCCCATTCGCTGCCGGCGTTCAACGGCCTCATAGGTTTGTTGAGCCATCGAGGTAGATTCGGCGCGCGCCGCTAGCGTCGCCTGAGCCATCTGTGCGTTGAAGTAAGCCTCCACAATGTCCGACATCACCTTTTGAATCGACGCGTCGTGGCTAGCCAAAGCGGCCTGCAATGAACGGTTTGCAGCTTCGCTGCTCGCAGCGCGCGCGCCAAAGTCGAACATTCGCCAAGCCACGCCCGCACTCAGGGTATGCCCATTTGCGGTTGAGCTAGAAATAGGCGAGTCAGGGTACTGTGTCCGGGTACGTAAGGGTGATACATCTGCCGACAGCGTTGGAAGATAGGACGCCCGTGCTTCGCCGACCGCCGCGGCTTGCGCTTTGATTGCGGCAAACGAAGCACCGATCTGTGGGTTGTTGCATAAACCGATGTCGACTGCGCCGGCCAAGGTCAGCGGCCGTGCGAGATCGATGGCGGCGGGACATGTAACCGCCGGCGTTCCACTTTGTAAAATGGCACCATGACTGAGCAGGGGCGGTCGGGTCAGGAGCGGGTCTTCCAGAAGGTCCGGTACGCCAGAGCTATGGGCGCGTGCGCCGACGAATAAGCCAAGCAGAATCACTATTCCGCGCAGCCGGCTGCTCGCTCTCTTACCGTTCATGCAAACTCTCGCGGGATTCCTCAATAAGCGGTGACAAAACATATTCAATGACTCGTCGCGTTCCAGTTTTGATTTCGACACTTACGCCCATACCAGGCGTCAGGGCAACGGATCGGCCATCAATTTCCATCGTCGGTCGATCCAGCATCACCTTTACGGAATAAATCAGCCCCCGCTTCTCATCCTTGATAGCGTCGTGTGAAACATGGGTCACACGCGCAGCAACAGTGCCGTATTTTATGTATTCGAAGGCATCGATCTTGACAGCCGCGCTTTGTCCCTCCCTGACGAAACCGACATCCTTACTTTCGATAAAGGCTTCGACCTCTACCTTGCTCTTGGTGGGAACTAGCTTCATCAAAGGCACAGCCGCCGGGACCACTCCTCCGATAGTATGTACAGCCAGTTGCTGCACAGTACCGTCCACAGGCGCAACCAGTTTGAGAAGGTCGCCGTGCGCTTCGGCGCGTGCAGCATCCTTCGTAGCATCATTGAGCACCCGCTCCGCGTCGTCCAGCGCATCGAGTGCCGTCTTGCGCGTTTCCGCAATCAAAACCGCTCTCTGGTTTCGCGCGTCAATAAGTTGAGCCTGGAGGTCGATACGCTCCTGCTTCTTCTTGAGATATGCATCGCGTGACACGTCGTCTTCTTTCGACAGCTGCGCGTAGTCCCGCTCGCGCTCTACTGCCAACGGAAGCGCCGCTTCAGCGTGGCTGATCTCTCCCTCCAATCGGCGCCGCTTGGCGACATAGTCATGCCACTGCCCGTTCAAGTTCTGTTCGGTTTCATGCCAGCGCTCACGCGGAACGCCCGAATTCGGCGCCAGAACAGGCGGCCGATCGCTGTCAACCGCCGCAATCAAAGCGCGTGCACCGGCAGCGTGCGATGCAGCTATCGCTGCACCGCCGCGAGCCTTTTCTAGGTCGCTGTCCACAGTGCGCGAATCGAGTTCAACGAGAACGTCGCCAGCGTGAACCGTCTGACCTTCCGTGACGTGCAATGCTCGCACGCGAGCGACCTCAACTGACGCAAGAGCCTTGCTGTATCCTGATGGAATCACCTTGCCGACGGCATTCACAACTATGTCGACATGCCCCAGAATTGACCACGTGATTGCGACTACAATCCACAGAATTAAGATCTTTGCCACCCAGCGGCCAGTTGGCGAGACCGGTTTTTCCTGCAACGATAGAGCTGCAGGCGAAAACTCCGCCTCCTCGGAGTTCAGGTCACGTGGTGTAAGTGCGCGTCTCTCCCGCCACGCGTACGCGAAATGATCGCGGTACCTGCGCCACAGTTCACCCCATGCCTGCCATTGGTGACGCAGATTCACGCCATGCCCCCCTGCTGCAGGCTGTACAAGTGAGCGTACATTCCCTGCGGGATCTTGAGGAGCTCTTCGTGACTGCCGACCTCCGCTATCTGGCCGCGCTCCATTGTCACGATGCGATTCGCCCCACGGACGGTTGATAGTCGGTGCGCGATGATCAGCACAGTGCGCCCACGGCAGATGCTTCGCATGTTTTTGTGAATGATCTTCTCCGATTCATAGTCCAATGCGCTCGTGGCCTCGTCAAAAATCAGGATTCGCGGATTGGGAAGGAGCGCACGGGCAATCGCAACGCGTTGCCTTTGCCCGCCCGACAGACCGGTGCCGTGCTCGCCTACCATCGTGTCGTATCCTTCTGGCAACTGGCAAATAAACTCATGCGCACCGGAAAGGCTAGCCGCTGCGATGATCGCATCCAGAGAGGCGTTCGGCATTGACAACGCGATGTTGTCTCGTATCGATCGATTGAATAGCATGTTTTCTTGCAGCACCACTCCGATTTGCTGGCGCAATGAAGCGGTTTCAATCGTAGCAATATCGTGACCGTCAATTAGTACACGCCCGCTTTCCGGGATGTAGAGCCTTTGTGCCAGCTTCGTAAGCGTGCTTTTTCCCGAACCCGAACGACCAACAATTCCAATCACCTCGCCCGGCCTGATGGACAATGAAACTCCGCGAATGACTTCCGGTGCATCGGGCCGATAGCGGAACACAACACGGTCGAATTCCACCGCACCGGTCAGCTTCGGCAAGCGCGACTTGCGGCCGACGACCTCCGTGCGAGCGTTGAGGATGTCGCCTAATCTTCCCATTGAGACGCCTACCTGCTGGAAATCATTCCATAGTTGCGCTAGGCGCAAGATTGGGTTGGAGACCTGCCCTGCCAGCATATTGAAAGCAACCAATTCACCTACTGTCATCTTTTGGTCTATCACGAGCTTCGCGCCCCACCACATGATGGCTACGTTGACTAGCTTACTTATCAGTGTGACCCCGCTATTGGCGATGGCCGCGACGTTATTGACAGACAGCCCCGCGGCTACATAGGCAGCTAGCTGTTTGTCCCACTTCTGAGTCCAGCGGGGTTCGACGGCCATCGCCTTGACGGTATCAATCCCACTGATCGTCTCAACCAGAAACGATTGGTTTTCGGCGCTGCGATTGAACTTGGCATCAAGTCGGTTGCGAATGATAGGCGTGCACACCATTGATAGCAGTGCATAGAGCGGAATCGAGACAGTCACAATTAACGTTAGCGCTCCGCTGTAAACCATCATTACAGCAAAGAATACGATCGAAAAAATCAGATCCAGCACTAATGTCATGGCGTTGCCGGTCAAAAAACTTCGGATATTTTCCAACTCCCGTACGCGCGCCACTGAATCACCAACCCTGCGAGTATGAAAATACGTTAGCGGCAAGCCTAACAGGTGGCGGAATAGCCGAGCTCCGAGTTCAACGTCGATCTTGCTGCTGGTATGAGCAAATACCCAGTTTCGAATTGCAGTCAAGGTCACTTCAAAGAAGATCGCAGAAATGAGCCCAATCGCGATCACATTCAACGTCTGCATCGCATTACTGACAAGAACCTTATCCATTACGGCCTGAAAGAACATCGGCGTGACAAGGCCGATGATTTGCAATACTAGGGATATCAATAAAATTTCGCGCAGCAGACTCCGATATTTTACGATCGCAGGGATAAACCACGTGAAGTCGAACTTGGCCAGGTTTCCGGTAAAACTAGCTTTGCTGGTGCAAAAAATTAGCTTCCCGGACCATAACCCGATGAATTCATTCAATGGGAGGATAACTGGTGTGCTACCCGGCCGTTGCATGACCATTCGCGGCTCTTCCCCACTAGTATCGTATTTTCCTGCGATGAAATACTGCCCGTCGTTGTCGATACCGATGGCTGGCAACGGAGCGCGATCAATTCGGTCCACGGACTGATGCACCAGCTTTGCTGTCATGCCGATTTCCTTGGCCGCCAACAGCAGCAACTGGTTGCCAAAGACGTTGTTCCCAAATTGGTGGCGCAGCTGAGATTCATCAACCGGAAGGCCGTGCAACATCGCCATCATGATGAGGCAAGAAAGCCCAGAGTCTTGGCCGGACGGCACGGCGTGCAAAGAAGCGTCTAATTTTGTCATCTTGTAATGTCAGTAGACATTCGGCATGGTGGCTTTGACACTTTTGAACACTCCCCTATTGCATTGCCGCAATCCTTGCCGTTGTCGTGGTTTGCGTGCCAGTGTTAGCCGCATTCCTTGTGCGTGTACGCAGTCCCCGTGATCCGTCCAGACAAGGGTCGCGGGTTCGTGGCAGGCACACGCTCCGCAACCGTGTTGGGTGCTCGCGCAAAAACGCCGGCTGTAACTGCAGCGCCGTTGAGATTTGATTTCGTGTTCAATCGTCATTCATAGGACTTACGCAAAACGCATGGTTACGGACGGATTTCTGAGTTCGCGGCGGAGGAAATCATCGAGCAGTTCTGCTTGACTTGGTAGAGCGTGCGCCCGGTCTTGCGCGCGATATCGGCCAGACGGACCCATACGAGTACCGCGCTCGCGATATGGTTGCGCTGGATGCCGGCCTTTCGGCACTGGCAACGCTGAAGACCCGTGAGCTGCTTGAGTTCGCGGTTTAACTGCTCGACCTTCCATCGCAGGCCACACGCGTCTTGTGTCGCCGGCAAAGAATCCTGGGTGAGCTCGTTGGTCACGACCCAGTCCGTGCGGTGTGTCGACACCTCTACCCGGAACAGTTTCACCTTGTGATGTTTCGGAAAGCCCCTGATCTTGATCGTCTTCGTGCGCGAGAGAATGGGCGTCCCATTGCAGCGAATCAACATGCCGGTATGGCAATTCACCTTCGGAGTCGTCGACCAGCCGGTTACTGCGCAGCGGGCAGTAGTACGTCCTCCAAAGCGATTCGATGAACAGCATCATATCCATGAGCACGCGGCGAAACGGCAGGTTTTTGTGATGAACCACGTTGGTCAGCATGTCCAGCACGTGATCGAGTTTGGACCTGCCGTCGCCGTCCGGATCGTAAATACGGTAATCGATAATCCAGTATTCGCCGCTCTGCGGATTCACGTACACACAGTTCACCACACCGATGCCCTTGATGAGGCCGTGGGCGTTGCCGCTGTATTGCCGCCGCACGAGTTCGATCTTGTGCGAGAAGTCCTTGTCGGTCACGGAATCGTCGAATACGATGCAGCCGTCTTCATGCGCGACGAGCTGCCCACGCACGTTGTCCCACACCAGGCGCAGCGTCATGTGCTCCCGTCGCAAAAAACGGTTGATGGCATCGTGGCTCATGTTGTCAACGTGGTCGGCGAAGTTGGTCAGCGTGCAGTTGGTCGAGACATAAAGGCGCAACACTCGACGCTGCGTAAGTCCTAATTCAATCCACTCATAATGGTCCGCGAAAAGCAAACGCAAAACTTGGGCCAACGCCATCACATGTGCATCGGTTGCTAATGGTTTCAAGCGCGGCCGCAGTCCAAACCCAATGCTCTGCAATGGTTTGAGCCTTGCGAGGTGACGCGGTAAACGCGCAGCCAGATCGCAACCGGTTCGCGCGGTGGCCATCCGGTGAGCATATGCACGTGGTAGGCGTACGGCTGAAGGTCGCTGGCGCTGAATGCGAGCACGACACAGCCAACGGAGTCTGGCCATCTCGACGTGAAGTGTCGAATTTCTTCCAATCGGGCCGACGGATGTAGGCAATGTGGGGTTGCGGACAAACGGTGTCAGAGCCAGAGGGGCGGTCGCCCGTGATGGTCTGATGTGATGGACGACTCCCGCGACGGTGTCAACGCCGATTGAAATCTGACCCCTAGACATCATGTATGGACCTGCCGCACCTCAAGGTACGCGGATTAAGCTTGAGGCGGGCTACACCGCGGCTCAGAGCCGCATTGAGGGGGCAGGTCATGAACAAGTTTAGCAAGTACGTGGGCCTGGATGTACATCAGGAAACGGTTGCCGTGGCGGTCGCCGACACGGCCGGCGAGCTGCGGTATATGGGCGAGATCGTGATCACGCCCGAGGCCATCGCGAAACTGGTGGCACAGGTCAGGCGCGGCACGGGAAGGTTGTCGTTCTGCTACGAAGCCGGCCCCTGCGGCTACACAATTTGCCGACAGCTGCGTGAGCTCAAGCAGGACTGTCAGGTCGTGGCGCCGTCGCTGATTCCGAAGAAGCCGGGCGAACGTGTGAAGACCGACCGGCGCGAGGCCCTAAGCCTGGCGCGCCTGCACCGAGCCGGCGAGTTGAGCCCCGTGTGGATTCCGGATGAGGCACAGGAGGCGCTGCGCGATCTGCCCCGTGCGCGGGAGGACATGAAGCATCTGCAACGCCAGGCCAAGCAATGGCTGCCGTCGTTTCTGTCGCGCCATGGCTATCGCTACATGGGCCGCTCGAGGTGGACGCAAGCGGACGGGCAACAGCCATGTGCGACGCATGCTGGTTGAAGCAGCGTGGGCCTACCGACATCCCGCACGAAAGACCGCAATCCTGCAGCGGCGCGCAGAGCGTACACCGCCGGAGGTCCAGGAGATCGCGGCGCAAAAGCGGCTGTGTCAGCGCTTTCGAAACCTGATGGCACGCGGCAAGCTCAAGAACCAATCTGTACCGCCATTGCGCGCGAACTCGTAGGCTTTATCTGGGCAACCGGGCAACACGTCGCCCCCCTCAGTTGGGCTTAGCCAGCATGAGAGGTTAGTTGAGCACGCAACAGGATGTTTGGGCTAGGACCAGGCAACGGTGAGAGAACCCTCTTGGCAACACTAGGAGGTAACTGGAAACAGCACAACCCTCAAATCTAGATTGAGGCAGCTCCCCGACGTTTTGTTTGTCATGCGGTAACCAACCCACGCATATCAGAATGATCAACCGTCGGATACCCTACGCGAAACTGTCGTGGCTGCAGGCGTGGCACATCCGGGATGAGACCTACTCACAGGCGCTCGCTGAACTCGTCAACGCACAGTTCGCCCTTCCGTTCGCCGCCCACTGGGGCGATGGCACCACCTCGTCATCCGATGGGCAGCGCTTCCGTGCGGGCAACAAGGCCGAGAGCACGGGACACGTGAATCCGAAATACGGCGCCGAGCCCGGACGCATGTTCTACACGCACATCTCCGACCAGTACGCGCCGTTCTATCCGAACCTCGTGAACGTCGGTGTGCGCGATTCGACCTATGTACTCGATGGACTGCTGTATCACGAGTCGGATCTGCGCATCCAGGAACATTACACGGTTCTGTTGCAATAGCGGAGGCTGGTATGCTGCGGGACCTTACAGGATGATGTGAACGACAATGAAAGCGCTGAGTCCAGCGCTAGCCAAAGTGCTGAAGCGGTTGCACTATCCGCTCGAGATAATGTTGGTGTACGTGCGTTGGTACGTGGCCTACCCGCTGAGCCTGCGCAATCTCGAGGAGATGATGTCGGAACGCGAGATCGCGGTCGATCATTCGACCGTGCACCGGCGGGCCATCAAGCTTTTGCCGGTGCTTGAAAAGGCGTTCCGCCGCTGCAAGCGCCCGGTCGGCAAGAACTGGCGGATGGACGAAACCTATGTGAAGGTACCGGGGTACATGGAAGTATCTCTACCGCGCCGTCGACAAGGCCGGCAACACGGTTGACTTCCTGCTGCGAGCCAAGCGGACAAGGAGGCGGCCCGACGGTACTTCGAGAAGGCCGTCGATCAGAATGGCGCGCCCGAAACGGTAACCATCGACAAGAGTAGTGCCAATCTGGCCGGGCTGCGCGCCGTGAACGCCGAGCGTGAGACGCCCATCAAGATCCGCCAGGCCAAGTATCTCAACAATATCGTGGAACAAGACCATCGGGCGATCAAGCGCCGTACCCGACCCATCTTGGGATTCAAGGAATTTCATTGTGCCCGCATCTTGTTGAGCGGCATTGAACTCATGCATATGATCGCCAAGGGGCAGATGGAAGACGCAGGCGAACTCAAGCCATCGGCCGCCCGGCAATTCTACTCGCTGGCGATGTAAGCAATCCTCATCATATCGTTATCGTTCGCCCAAATCGTCTTACCGCGACAGAACCCCTGGCCACAGCACAGAAAAATCGGCGAGCCCGGCTCCGACACTCCCGTGCGCCTTGAGAAATGCCTCGTTCGCGACCCAGACGTCAAAGAACTGGTCGCGTCGCTTCTGGTGCGGCAGCGCTGAAAACGCAGCGCGATCCGACTCACCCAGCACCCTATCCTGCAGGGTTTCCCAATTCAGCGACGCCGAACATTGCTCGATGTCGACGCCGACCCGGCGGCAATGCGACCAGGCAACGAGCGCAAAAGCACCGCTATGAGAAACGTTGAAATCGATCGTCGAGCCGGGACAGTTGCTGAGAAATGGCCGACCCATGGCTGACCGGGAGAAGTCAAGATCGCTATCACTGAAACCAACCTCTCGCGCAAGATGCGCCCGGAGCATGGAACGCGTAGCGGCGAACCGCACTGCGTCGCGCTCATCGCAGAAGCGACGCGCAGACCGAATTTCGTCGCGCGATAGCGCCGGAAAAGTCAACGTTCTCGGGGATTTTTCGAATTCGAGACCGGCAAGCAGTACGCGAACATCGTCGGGCACACCTACGCCTGTTTCGCGCCGGCAAAGAAACTGTTGATACATGGGCGTGTCACTCCAGGCCAGAACATCTCACGCATCCCATTGGTCGCTTCGAACCTCTTTCGAGCAGCAATGCGGCCTGCACATCGCGAAGCCGTCCGTAACGGACATGCCGGGACTCGCCGCGTTTTCGCGGATACCCGGTGGCCTGTCCCGTTTCGCGAGCTTGTTGCACAAGCTGAATCCTGCGGGGGAAGCAACCAGCCGGACGCGCATCGCTGCGGGACTACGACCTCGCGACGTCCCGTCCGTCATGTCTCCCGGCGACATCTCTCGCCAAGCCCGGTCAACACCGAACGCTTCCCAAAGGCATGGGACATCGACCCGACACATCACCCCGATCTGGGGTCCGCCTTCAGATTGACTACCGTCCTGCCATGCCCCCGCCCTTTTGCCAGCTCGTCCGCAGCATCGACGAGCTGTTCGAGCGATATCTCGCGAATCATGCTGTCGAGCTGTGAGCCTGGCACGCATTCCGAAAGCCGCTCCCACGCTTCGACGCGTCGCGGCGTGGGACAGCGCACCGAATCGATGCCAACGACGTTGATCGCGCGCAGCAGAAAGGGAAACACAGTGGTTTCAAGTTCGGTCCCACCACGAGTCCACAGACCGCCACATAGCCGCCGGATGCGAGCCGTGCAATCGCTGACGACAGCACGGGGCCGCCAACGGTATCGATGACACTCGCGAACAGTTCGAACATCATGCCGTGACGCCCGGGCTTGCACGCCACCGCGTAATCTCCGCGGCCGATGGTCCGGGCCGCGCCGAGCGACCTCAGATAGCTTTCGTGCTCGGGCCGCCCGGTCATTGCGACGACGCGATAGCCGAGTTGTGAGAGGATCACGATCGCGAAACTACCGACGCCCCCACTCGCGCCTGTCACGAGAATCTCTCCGGCCCGCGGGACGGACGTCGTGCGGTTCCAGAGCGAATGCGCAAAGCATTGACGTGAACCCGGCGGTGCCGATCCCCATCGCCCGCCTTGGCGTGAGACCAGGCGACAACGGGACGAGCCAGTCCGACTGGACGACCTGTGTCAAACCGCCCCAGTGACGCTCGCCTATCCCCCAGCCTGTCAGCACGACTGCGTCGCCCGGCTGGAGCCCGGGGCTGGCCGACGTCGCGACAACGCCGGCGAGATCGATGCCCGTATCGCTGGAAACGTACGAATAATCCCGCGATTGGCAATCGCCATCGCGTCCTTTTAGTTGACGCTTGAGTAATGGACGTCGACGACGACATCGCCGTCCGGCAGATTGTCGACGTTCAGCCATTCGATTGACGGTAGGACGCCATTGTCCGTTTCCTTCAGCATCAGTGCCTTGAGTCGGGATGTGCTCATTGTCATTGTGGTTCGCGCCGTGAAACGTCACGGCGACGCGATCTGTTTGGCGAACATGTCGGCAGAGCGCATGCCCGGCAACGCATCGACGAAGAAGTCCGCCTGCAAGGGCGCGCCCGCCTGCATGTCATAATGGGCGAAATCGCGCACGCCTGCGGCAAGCAGTACCTCGTCGTCGATGAAAAACCTGCCAGTGCATGTGGCTGCCGGCTGCGTGAGAATCGCGTACGCGGCGTCGGCAACGATTTCAGGCGTGCGCGACGCCGCGATCATGTCCTCGCCACCGAGCACGTTGCGCACCGCCGCAGTCGCAATCGTCGTTCTGGGCCACAGCGAGTTGACGGCAATTCCAAGGTCCGCGAATTCTGCCGCAAATGCGAGCGTGAACAGGCTCATCGTGTACTTTGCGATCAGGTACGGCGGGTAGTCACGAAACCACCTTGGGTTCGTCGACAACGGTGGCGACAGTGTGAGGATATGGGGATTTGACGACCTGCGTAGGTGCGGCACGCACGCCTGTACGCAGACAAACGTGCCGCGTCCGTTCACGCCATGCATCAGGTCGTAGCGACTGACAGGCGTGTCGAGTGTGCCGGTCAGGCGAATCGCGCTCGCGTTGTTGACCACGATGTCGATCCCGCCGAACGCTGCAACTGTCTCATCGACAACTGCCTGCACCCGCGCTTCGTCGCGGATATCGGCGACGAGCGGCAACGCATGGCCACCTGCGTCCTCAATTACTTTCGCAGCCGTGTAGATCGTCCCTTCGAGATGGGGATGTCGCGTCGCGGTCTTCGCGGCGAGCGCAACATTGGCACCGTCGCGGGCTGCGCGCACCGCGATCGCGAGACCGATGCCGCGACTACCCCCCGACATAAACAACGTTTTTCCGGCAAGGTTCATGACTGCTCCTTTCGCCTACGTCTGCGTCCGTGTTGGACATCGTGCTACACAGGGTACGGTGATGCGAATGATCCGTCATGCGGCCCGTTCATCCCGTTGCGCTACGGCTTTCAGGTCCGGACGCGGGCCGGGCAATGCACCGCGGTCCACGGGCATTCCATCGATCTCTGGAACATGCTTGCGCATCGCCCGCTCTAGTTCTGGCACACTACGCCGCACTGCGAGCCAGACGAGCTTCCTCAACCGTTCCGGGTTGCGCTGGTGCATCAGGTAGTCGACGCGCGCGCCGATCAGCCGCCACGGAAAGTCCGGTAACCTCAACCGGTACTCTGGACTGAGACAGGTCCATGTGTAGCCGATCATTTCAATGTTGCGCACGACAGCGTCCTGCATCATGTTCGACGCCATGAATGCGCGACGGCCCTCCCGTGTATATTCGCGAATGCGCCGGAGCCGGTGCTTCATTTCCTTTAGGTACTGTAGATCGTCGTCCATTTGCGCCCCCTCCCGCGTCACCATGAAGCTCCGCTCATTGCAGGTCGGCGGGCAAGCCAAGCATTTGCCGCGAAATCGTATCGAGCAATGCCGACTGCGAATCGCGCAGATAGAAGTGGCCGCCCGGAAAGACACGCACTGCCGCGACGCGCTCGACCCCCCTCCAGCGCTCAAGTTCGGCGGCACGCACAACAGGGTCGTCTGCACCGCCGAGTACGGTCACCGGACAGCGTAGCTGCACCACGGCGGGCCGGTAAGCATCGAGCAGCGTCATGTCGGCGCGCAACACGCGCACGAATTCCTGTGCGAATTCGGCGTCGCGCAACAGCCCGTCGGGCAGGCCGCCGTATCGCGAAACCGTCTGGAGCAACTCCGTGTCCGTCACCTGGTTCACGAAACGTCCCGGATGCGGCGCAGGTTTAGGCAGCAGCCACGACGACACGAACAGATGCACGGGCGCGCACGTGAGCCGCATCGCCACCTCGAACGCGATCGCCGCCCCCATACTGTGTCCGAACAACGCAAACGGTCGGCAAAGATAGGGCTGCATCGCCGCTGCGACCTCGTCTGCAGCCTGGTCCATGCGAGTATGCGGAACCTCGTCGAGCCGGCTCTCGCGCCCCGGCAACTGGACAGCGAACACATCGATCGCAGGTTCGAGGAGGCGACGCCAGCCGCGAAATGCCGACGCGCCACCGCCGGCATGCGCAAAACAGAACAGCGACAGCCGCGCTGTCGTCGTCGGGGTCGCCGAGGGGAACCACCGCGTCGTCATTACGGGCATCATTGTCATCGGTGTTCACCCGGCAAGCGCGTCCGAAATCGCATCCAGAATGAACGCGCGATCGTCGACGACGCCGAAATGCGCCCCGTCGCGTGTAAACAGGCTGAACTCACCTGTTGTGAAATCGCGCCACGCGAGCGCGTCCTCGTGCGTCACATAGATGTCGTCCTTGCCCCGAAAGCTGGTGATCGGCACGGACCACGGCGAACGCGGCACAAACACGTAGCGGCTTGCCATCTCGAACTCCGCCCGCACGACAGGCAGCACGAGCTCGCGCAACTCCGGAATCGCGAGCATCCGCTCGGTCGCCTCGATCTGGAAGTGACGCAGCGCTTCCGCGAGGACGTCATCCGGTTGCCGGTAGAGCGGTGCGATAATATCGAATTCACGCAGTTCGACAAGCGTCGCCGCGAGCCTGCGCTCGAACGCGGCATCGGCAACGAGGCGGTGCGGCGGACGCGCACCCGATGCGAACAGGTGCGCGGGTGTAACGCCCTCGCGCTCGATCAGTGCACGCGTCGTTTCGTACATGGTCAGACCGCCGACACAGTGCCCGAAGAATGCGACCGGCCGGTCCAGCAGCGGACGCAGCTCGGCGAGCAGACCATCGACGAACGCGTCGATCCGGTTCACGGGCGGCTCGCTAATCCTCGAGAGCCGGCCGGGCGGCTCGACCGCAAGGATCTCCGCATCCAGGCCTGTCGCATCTGCCCACGCGCGGTAGACGGCTGAACCGCCACCTGCGAACGGAAAGCAGATCAACCGGTAACGCGCCTCGGGATTCGGCCGGATCCGGACAAGCCATCGTTCGGCCGGCACAGTCGCCGAAGCCGCCGTGCTCAAGGTGGTCTGTACAAGCGCAGGCATCGCTGCCCCCATCTGTTCGGGTACGGCGTCGTCGCTCTCAACCTTGACCTTCGGTAGCAGTTCGTCGACAAGCTGATCGAGACTTGGCCCCTTGAGCATTGCTGCGGCTGGCAATCTCACGCCAATGGCCGCATCGAGCTGGTTGATCAGTGTGATCGCCATCAGCGAATCGAGACCTAGCTCGCGAAGCGGCTGTGTCGAATCGAAAGCGCCCTTGACTTCAAGGATGGCGCGGACCATCTGACCGACGATGTCGCGCAGCACGTCACGCCGTTCGTGGTCCGGCACCGATCCCAGCCGCGTATTCACCTGGGCGCGCGTGAAGAGGGCGCTGGCAGCAGGCGCTGGCGCACCACGCACGAGCCGCTCAAGCAGGAGCGGGCGCCTGGGGTACTGCGCGGCCCATTGCGGCCATTCAGTGATCGAAACGATGCTCTGCTGGACCCCGCGCGCGAGAATCGCGTGCAGCAGCGCGATCCCTTCTTCTGTTTCAATGTACACTGTGCCGCGCGCGCGCCAGATTGCCGCGCCCCGTTCTCCTGACTCAGTCGCAAGACCCTCACCGCCCCACGGCCCCCAGTTGATCGCCTGCGCCGGCAGACCGAGCCGGCGCCGATATTCGGTCAGACCGTCGAGAAATGCATTACCGGCAACATAATTCGCCTGCCCCATCGCCCCCGTCAGGCTCAGCACGGAGGAGAACAACACAAAATGATCGAGCGGCAGGTCACGCGTCGCGACGTGCAGCGCCCAGCCACCGAGCACCTTGGGACCGGTCGTTCCCGCGAACCTGTCCCAGTCCATCTGTGCTAGCACGCCATCGTCAAGATTGCCTGCACAGTGGAACACGCCCTTCAGTGCCGGTAGCTCGGCCCCGATCTGCCGGATCAGCACATGCGTGTCCGCCTCGCGCGTGATGTCGGCCTGCCTGACGACCACACTCGCCCCCTGCTTTTCCCAACGCTCGAGAACCGCCCTGGCCTGTTCGCCTGGGGCGCGACGCGCCGTCAACACCAGATGCCGGACGCCCTGCGCGGTGATGAGCCAGTCCGCGACCTTCAGACCGAGCGCCCCCAGCCCTCCGGTAAGGAGATAGGTCGCGGCCGGATCGAACGGCGGAACAATCCGTTCGGGCGCCGGTTCGTCATCCTGATCGAGGCGCACGGCATAGCGGCGACCCGCGCGCAACGCGACCTCATTTTCGCCGTCAACGGCGAACAACTCCGCTGCCAGTGCTGCGGCGTCTTCTTTCCCGCCGATGTCAATCATCCCGGCCCATAGTTCGGGATATTCGAGCGCGGCAACACGTCCGATGCCCCAGACTGACGACTGCAGCGGGTCGCCGCCGGGCGCGCGCGCCACAGGGGCGTGCGCGCCGCGCGTGACGAGCCAGACGCGTGGCGCGGCCTCGATGTTCGCTTCGGCGAGCGCACGCACGAGCGCAAGCGTACCGCCACTGAAGCGGCGCTCGGCCGCGGCGAGTGCGTCGACTGAGGTGGCCTCGTCCACGCGCTCGCCGAGCCCATGCAGGAGCACCACACCAACGGAGCCGGTCCCGTCGGGGTGCGCGGACAGCGCGGTGCCGAGCGACGCCTGCACGTCGCCGTCCGTGCCGCTTTCCGGAAGCGGCAGCACGGACGTATGGTGTCCGAGTGCACGTAGCCGTGCGTCGAGCGCGTCGGCGATGCCGAGATCGGAACTGGTGACGATCAGCCAGTTCGACGGTCCGGCCGCAGGCGCGTCCTGCAGCGGCTGCATGGGCCGCTCGATCCATTCGAGCCGATGCAGCGCGCGATTGCGTGAGTTGACCTGCGGCGAAATCTGCGTGCGCGTGATCGGTTTCACCGTCAGTCCACCGAGCAGTGCGACGGGAGCGCCGTCATCGCCGTAGATCTCAATATCCAGTGTGACGACGTCCGCCTGCGCCGGGCGCCGTTTCGCCCGTACCCATACGTGCCCGGCACCCGTGCGCTCGATCTCGAACCGTTCGACTGAAATCGGCAACCATGTGCCTTCCGGTTTCGGTTCTAGGCCGGTAAGGCTACGGTACTCGGGTACGAGCGCGGGATAGATATGCAGGCACGCGTCAAGCAGAGCGGGATGCAGCGGATACGCGGCCACTTCGAGATGCGCGGGCAGTTCCACCCGGCCCAGCGCTTCCTCATCGCCCTGCCACAATGCGACGATGCCGCGAAAGCCCGGGCCGTAGCCGAATCCGAGCGGTGCGATCACCTCGTAGTATCGCAACGGCTCGATCGGCACCATCCTTTCGAGGTCTGCCGATGCGGGTAACGGCATCGTGATCGACGCGAGGCGTGGTGCGGCACGCGCACACACCCGCGCGCGAAGGTGGCGCCGCCACGCGTCGTCAGTCGCACTGCGGCTGACGAGTTCGGCATCAATGTCACTCCCATCGCCTTGCAGAACGACCTGAACGGCGCGCGCGCCGTCATCGGGGACAACGAGCGCATCGTCGTACGTCAAAGATTCAACCGACACGGGCGCGCCTGCAAAACGCTCGTTCCCGGCCACCGCGAGGGCAACCAGCCCCGCTGTCACCGGTAG
This sequence comes from Paraburkholderia sp. BR10936, assembly GCF_040965735.1. Lineage (NCBI taxonomy): Bacteria > Pseudomonadati > Pseudomonadota > Betaproteobacteria > Burkholderiales > Burkholderiaceae > Paraburkholderia > Paraburkholderia sp. BR10936. The sequence goes on along the minus strand of NZ_JBFRCM010000031.1, from coordinate 32,661 downwards.
CACTGCCATCCCGAAAATCCGGTGATCGGTGAGCCACGGTACCGTGTCGAGGTCGTAGGTCGCGGCGAACTGCCACGCGGCGAGCGGCGAGAGCAGACGCCTGCCCGGAATATCGCCTCCGGGTCCCGTTGCGGTACCGACCGCAAAACCAATGTTTCCCGCCGGCACGCCGCGGCCCGCGTCGAGCCAGTAACGCTCGCGCTCGAACACACAGGTCGGGGCGGACACGCGGCACCGCGAGTACGGTGCGTCGAACGCACGCCAGTCGACTGGCGTGCCGCTGCGCCACAGCGCGGCAAGCGACGCCGTCAGCTCGCTCCATTCACGGTCGGGTCCGATCGAGGCGAGGAAGCGCCGCTCGCCTGCTTCGCCATCGCCCAGAATCTGCTGCGCGAGCGACACGAGCGTCGTGCCGGGGCCAACCTCAACGAAATCGACAATGCCAGCCTGTGCGAGCGTGCGCACACCGCGAATGAAACTCACCGGCTGCAGCGCGTGATCGCTCCAGTACCGGGGTGTCGGCGGAGCGTCCGCGAAGGCGCCAGTCAGGTTCGCAACGAGCGGGATCGTCGGCGCGGCCGCGCAATAGTTGCCCGCAAGCGCTTCGAGCCCAGTCGCAGCAGGCGCCATCAAAGGCGAATGGAATGCATGCGAGACGCTCAGCTCCCGCCCGCCGATGCCCGCCTGCTGCGCACGCGCGAGCACTTCGGCGACGGCCTCTGCGCGACCCGACACGACCGTGTTCTCGGGCCCGTTGTACGCAGCGATGCCAATTGCCTGCGGGTCGCAAATGTCAAGCAGTTGCGCGACCGTCTCTCCCCCTGCGAAGAGCGCGGCCATCGCACCGCCCTTCGGCAACGCCTGCATCAGCCGGCCGCGGGCCGCGATCAGCGCAATGCCTGTCTCGAGGTCATAGCAGCCGGCCACACAGGCCGCCACGTATTCGCCAACGCTGTGCCCAAGCACTGCGTCCGGCATGATGCCCCACGACCGCCAGAGTTCGGCAAGCGCCCATTCGACTGCAAAGAGCGCTGGCTGCGCATACGCGGTCTGGTCAATGCGCGCTTTTGAGCGCGCGTCCCCATACAGGACCGACAGCAGCGGCTTGCCGAGATGCGGGCGCAACAATGTGTCGCAGCGGTCAAGCGCAGCGCGGAATACCGGCTGCGTTCGATGCAGCGCGGCCGCCATCCCGGCGTACTGCGCGCCCTGCCCGGCAAACAGGAACGCAAGCGGGCGCTTGCCAAGGCGCTCCACCGACGGGGGCGCAGCGAGTTGCGCCGCCAGTTCGCTCGCTGTGCCGCCGATCGCCGTCAGCCGCCAGTTGAACGGCTGGCGCCCGGTATTCGCGGTATGGCAGAGGTCGGCAACCGGCTTGTCTGTCGTCGCAAGAGACTGGCGCCATCGGTCCGCGAGCGCTCCGAGCGCGCGCCCGGAGCGGGCAGACAGCGTGAGCACGTGCAGCGGACGGTCGTCCTCAACGGTCGTCGGCGCCCGAACGGGTGCCTCCTCAAGCACGGCGAACGCATTTGTGCCGCCAAGACCGAGCGAATTGACGGCCGCGAACCGCGGCGCAGCGCCGCGCGGCCAGTCGCGCAACGCGGTGTTCACGAAGAACGGGGTCTGCGGGAACGCAATCCTGGGATTCGGTGTATCGAAGTTCAGGCTCGGTGGAATCTGCCCGCGATCGAGTGCAAGCGCGACCTTGATCACGCTTGCGATCCCCGACGCCTGTTCGAGATGTCCGATATTCGTCTTCACCGAACCGACCGCACAGAACGCGCTGTCCTGTGTGTGGCGCCGGAACGCCTTTGTCAGCGCATCGATTTCGAGCGGATCGCCGACTACCGTGCCGGTGCCGTGCGTCTCGACGTAGCCCACTGCCCGTGGCGCAACGCCCGCGCAGGCGAAAGCGTCGAGCATCGCCTTCGCCTGCCCGCTCACGCTCGACGCCGTGTAACTCACTTTCGACGCACCGTCGTTGTTGATCGCCGTGCCGCGGATCACCGCATAGATGTGATCGCCATCCGCACGCGCGTCTTCGACGTGCTTGAGCACGATCGCGCCCGCGCCGCTGCCAAACACCGTGCCTTGCGCACGCGCGTCGAACGCGCGGCAATGCCCATCCGGAGACAGGATATCGCCCTGGCGCGCCGTGTACCCGGCGATGTGCGGCACGCGTACGGTCGACGCCCCGGCGATCGCCATGTCGCATTCACCGTTCAGGATGCTGCTGCATGCGAGATGGATCGCGACGAGTGACGTCGAGCATGCAGTCTGCACCGTGACACTCGGCCCCGTCAGGTTCAGCTTGTACGACACACGCGTCGCGAGAAAATCCTTGTCGTTGCCGATGTGCTCGACACCGCCCGTCGAGCCGCGCAACGCAGGGTTCGACGCGAAGTAGCTGCTGACCACGCCGCCCGCGCCAGCGAACACCCCTATCGAACCGTCATACGTATCTGGCCAGTATCCGGCATCCTCGAGCGCATCGTGGACAACTTCGAGAAAGACGCGGTGCTGCGGGTCGATCACGCGTGCTTCGCGTGGCGAATATTCGAACAGGCCCGCGTCGAAGCGGTCAAAGTCGTCAATGACGGGCGACGCTTTCACGTAACCGGGCGATGCGAGCTGCGCGGGGTCGACCCCCGCGCGCAGCAGCGCGGCATCATCGAAGAAACGAATGGACTCGACACCATCGATGAGATTCTGCCAGTACGCTTTCCAGTCGCTCGCCCCCGGCAACCGGCAGCCGATCCCGACGATCGCGATGCCACGACTGGAGGACGACGGAGAAGTATTCGCTCCGTCGTTGGGCGTGTGCGTGGTCGCGTCCGTCATCCTCGCGCCCCCCGCCGTTGTCGGCGACGCTCGCTTGCCGCCTGCGCATCGGCCAGTTCGTCATTCGGGTCGGCCAGCCCCGTGTCGTCGAAGAGCCGCAGATAGGCGCCAACGAGCTGCCCGACAGTCTGGACCGACGTGATCGGCACGAGGGTCTGGAACGGATCGGCGCCGAACGTCAGTTCCAGATCGAACACAAGCTGGGCGAGATCGAGCGAACTCAGGCCGAGCGTCGCATTCAGCCTGTCGTCCTCACGCAGTTCTCGCGCCGGCAGCCCGCGCTGGCTCATGATCTTGCTCACGGCACCATGGACGAGCCGCTCGGTCTCGTGGCGCTCAAATCGTTGATTCAGCATGTGATGCCTCCGTCCACGGCGACCGTCTGCCCCGTGACGAACGAGGCGCGATCGGATATCAGAAATTCGACGACGTTTGTGATGTCGGTCGTATCGGCGAGCCGGCCGAGCGGGGTGCGTCGCGCAATCCGCGCACGCGCCTTCTCGTCGAGGTGCTGCACCATATCGCTTTCGAAGTAACCGGGCGCGACCGAATTGACACGAACGTTGCACGCACCGAGTTCGCGCGCAAGGCTGCGCGTCAGGCCATCGAGCGCCGCCTTCGTTGCGCTGTAGACGGCGACCCCCGCGTGGCCACGAATCGCGTTCACCGACGCAATGTTCACAATCGCGCCGCGGTTCGCTCGGAGCATCCACTTCGTGCAGCTTTGCGTGAGCAGGATCGTGCCAGTCAGATTGACCGCGATCATCTGTTCGATCGCATCCTCGCGCATCAGCGCCAGGAGCCCGTCGTGACTCACGCCTGCATTGTTCACAAGCGAGCTGACGCCACCCCAGCGGTCCGCCACGCCCGCAACGAACTGCGAGACCGCCGCGCTGTCGGTACTGTCAACTGCTTGCCAGTGAAACCGCGCGGCGTGCGTGTCGCGTTCGATCAGATCGTCGATGTCGCCGGTGCGCGCACGGCTGAAGGTCGCGACCCGCCGGCCAGCGCTCAGACACGTGCGCACCAGCGCAAGCCCCAGGCCCCTGCTTCCTCCACTGATGATAACTACGTCGTCTGCATCGCTCATACGGGCTGCTCCGTCGGTCGTGACATTCTGGCTTTCTTGAACCTGTCGTTATGATGCACGCCGTCATCGACATCGATATGGACCGGCACCTTGAAACGTTCGAGGCGGCCCGCGCAGAAATCCCGGAGCCGGGCGGCAAGCATCGCCGGCGCCTCCGGCTCGATCAAGGATACGCGCGCGACGACGACGTGTCCGGTCACCGGATTGGGCCGGCCCGACACCGTCACGTCGCGGACGTTACCGGCAGCGAGCAGCGTGCTCTCAACTTCGCCCGGGTAAACCTTTTCGCCGCCAACATTGATGATCTCCGAGCGGCGCCCGAGCACGCGCACATACTCGCCGTCAGTCTCGACGACATCCTGGGTGTTGAACCACCCTTGCTCATCGAAGGGCGACGAGGCATTCAGGTAGCCGAGCATCGCCGTTGCGGAACGTACCCACAGTACGCCGTCAACGATCTTGTGTTCGAACCCGTCCGTGCCGAGCTTCATCCACAACGAACCCGCGCCTTTCGATTGCGTTGGCAGGATGCCAAGCTCGGACAGTCCGTACGTCTGTTTCAGCTTCACACCGGGCAGTGCGCCGTGCAGCGCGGCAAGGGTCGTTTCGGGCATGGGTTCAGTGCCGTATGTAATGAGCCTCAGCGACGACAGGTCGTAGCGCGCCGCAACACCGCCAATCAGCATCATGTTAATGAACGTCGGACTGGTCGGCAGCAACTCGACACGGTAGCGCGCGATCGCTTCGCACACCGCATCGGGTGTCCGCGTAGCCGGCGTCACAATCGTCCCACCCTGGCACAGCACGTTCAGCAGCGTGTTGATGCCGCCGATGTGATCGAGCATCAGAAAGACAAGCGTGATGTACGCGCGGCCCTTCGCCCGTTCGAGCCTCGCTGCCATCCGGTCAAAGTCAAGCAGGGAAGCCTTGCTTCGGCCTGTGGAGCCGGAACTGAAGAGAATCAGGCCAGCGGCACCTTCCGCGCGCAACTGCCGGATCAGCGGATGCGCGGTAACGGGCATCGACCGGCGTTCAACTCGGGGAGCACCTGCCACGTCGAACATGATGACGAGGCCGACCTCCGCAATCTCAAGAAACTCGTCGCGCTTCACGCCGGCAGACGCAATGGGCACGATGATCGCTCCGGCAAACGCGAGTGCGAGCAGCAATGCGCAGACATCAGGCGCATAGTCACCGCACACGGCCACCGTGTCACCGCGCCTCACGCACCAACGGTCGAGTTCGCCGTGCCAGAAATCGATCCGCTTGCCGAATGCATCATAGGTGACGGTCTCGCCTGCCGACACGAGACACGGACGCGGACCGAAAGAACGAATGCGCTGCTGCAGAAAGGTCGTCATCGCGAGCCTACCTCGACGCGTGAGAGACGACGGCGCCGTCGCTCGCCGATCCGCACGCTGCCATTTTGACCGCAGCCGTCATCGCCTGCCGTAGCGGCTGGCCGAACAGCCTGCCAACGACGTTCTCGTCGATCACCACGCGCAGCACCGACTGGTACGACACAAGCGACGCGACGCCAACGTCGATCGCAAGAGCGCTGATGCGCAACTGCGCGTCAGCGAGCCTGCGGAACGCCTCGTTCGAGTCGCTCAGGCCCTGTACCCATTGCTGATAGACGGTCGCCTGACTCGGAATGACTGCATTCAACATCGTGTAACCCCCTATCGAAAACAAGCGCGCACGCGGCACCGCAGATGCCGGCGTGCATCGCTGTGAAATACGGGCGACAAGCCCTGTCAGGATGGTGGACGGCTGGCATGACTGCGACGATCGAGCGCGTCGTGTAAGGCGGAGAGTTCGTCTTCGATCTCGTCGCCGCGATAGTAGAGAAAAGCGCCCGTCTCGCCGCCGACGAGGACTTCGAGATAAGGTTCGGGTTCGGCCAAACCCGCATCGCAACCAGCATGGAGGACGTCCACGCTGTCACGCAACGATTCACCGACCGTCGTCACGACCGAAGCGAGACCGAGCGTACGCAACCGGTCCGCCCATACGGCGAGCCCCCTTTCCCCACTGCCTGCGACGATCGGTACGTAAAGGCAGAACGAGCGCTCGTCGAGCCAGCTCGCGTGCCCGTCAAGATCGGGATACGTGGCATTCGCCTCAGGACACGTCCGGGACGAGTGTGTGGAAACAGGCTCCGCCTGCGCGACGTCCTCTGATGCGCTACGTATCACACTATGGCGACGCCGACCGGACGACAGCCCGATGAGGCGCGCAACCACTACCGGCCATGCGCGCGCAAAAATGGATCGGTTCGCTTGCCCCATTGAATGCTCCTTCGTCCCCGGAGTGAATCCGGTCAAATTGTGGCGATCCGATAACACGTGCGATTGCGGCGCAGCGTTTACGTGTCGCCCCGCGAATTGCGGGTGGCATCGAGCAGCCACAGGGATTTTCAATGCAACGGGAATCCTAAATCTCTTCCGTTCGTGAATCAGACCGCCGAATACGCGTTGAGCAAACGACGCGTACACTGACACTCCAGGCTCGTCGGCGTGAGGTACCGCGCCCGCATTGATCATAGGAGAAAATCCGGAAGGTACAAAACCTCGACCGCATAAAATTCTGCTCTGCGGTGATCTGTCGCAATACGGCGGTCTGCTATGCTGACGGCCCTTAATGTGTGACTTGATCGATGACCGAGAAGCTCAATCCGAGCTGTGGCAAAAGTACTCAAACAGTTGCATCACCCGCTAGACGTGATGTTGCTGTGTTTTGTTGCAATAGGTCGAGTCGGCTATGATGTTCGTAACAAGACGAACGACTGAAAGCTGGATGAAGACGCTGAATCCGACCGTGGCCCGCGTGCTCAAACGCCTGCATTACCCGCTTGATGTGATCCTGACTTGCGTGCGCTGGTATGTGGCCTATCCGCTCAGTCTGAGAAACCTGGAAGAATGATGGCGCATCGAGGCATCTCAGTGGGGCTCTGGTGCAAATAGGGCCGGCGAATGGGTTAGAGTTGTCGGAACAAAACAAACCGACGAGCCGCGACGAACAAGCTGAAGAGTCCGGAGAAGTTGTTCGGCGGACGCCATTTTGATCGGGAGATCATCATTGTGTGCGTTCGCTGGTACCTACGCTACAAGCTCAGCTTTCGCGATCTGGTCGAGTAATGGTCGAACGGGCATTGTCGCTGGCTCACACGACGATTCTGCGCTGGGTGAGGCGTTATACACCCGAGTTCGTCAAACGCTGGAACCGCTTTGCTACACCTGCGGCTCGCTCGTGGCGTACCGATGAGACCTACCTGAAGATTCGCGGCAGGTGGGTCTACCTGTACCGGGCAGTGGATCGGGCTGGGCAGACGGTGGACTTCATGCTCAGAGTCCGACGCGACGTGGCTGCGGCCAAAGCTCTTTTCAGCAAGGCCATCAAGCGTCAGGGCCAGCCGCTGCAGACCATCACGCTCGACGGCTATGCCGCCTCACACCGCGCGGTACGCGAAATGAAGACCGATGGTCTGCTGGCTGAAGACACGAAGGTCCGCTCCTCAAAATATCCGAACAACGGGATCGAGCAAGGCCATCGCCACATCAAGTCCAGAACGAACGTGATGCCTGGTTTCAAGCGATTCGGGAGCGCCGCGACCACGATTTCAGGAATCGAGTTGACGCATCGCATTTGCAATGGGCAGTTCGATCTCGCGAAGCTCGGCCTCAAGGAGGAACGCCATACAGTCGCGGTTGCATTCGCATATGCAACAGACAACTTCTTGCCGGGGCCTGCGCCGATTTTTTTTTGGCCCCGGCTCGGCGCGCACGATAGCGGTCAAGCATTGCGTCGGTGCTGGGCGCGCGCAGCACCGAGCATTTTAACGAAGGCGCCCGGAAATTGCCGCCACTCCCGCACGGGTAGCCGCACTCACTCCTTCAGAAGGTCAATCAGCGCACGACCAAGTGGATCAGGACTTCGCTCATAGGTCACCAGCCTTATCCCCGGCAATTCGGGCCAGGCACCATTGCCTTGCGGCAAGGTAACAAGTCCGTCGTCCAGCGCGGATTCGCAAAGGACCGAAATGCCAAGGCCCTCCTTGATGCGGGACTGGACACCGACGACGCCACTCAAAGTCAGCGCTTCTCGCCATTGGATCGTGCCCGAATTGAGCGCCGAGATGGCAGCAGCTCTGAACGCGCAGGGAGCGGGCAGCAGGCACAGGTCAACCAAGGGTGGTGGGACGTCCAGATCTTGAGCCGCGACCCAGTGCATCTTTTCCTCGCGAAACAGGTGAGGTGAGCCGCGACCCTCCTGCTCCTTTACGAGAACGACATCAAGGTCACCGGCATCGAACGCACGTAGCAACTCCTCACTAAGCGCTACCCTGACGCTCAGCTCAACCCGCGGGAGCAGTCGACGAATCCGGCCTAACAGTTCCGGCAGCCGGTGAGGAACAAGATACTCGACGATGCCCAGGCGCAGGCGCCCTTCGAGGTTCCTGCGGCCAACCATACCGACAGCCTCATCGTTCAGACGCAGCAGACCGACAGCGTAGTTGAGGAACTGTTCCCCGGCAGTAGTTAGCTCGACCTGGCGACTGTTGCGGGAAAAAAGCTCGACCCCGAGTAAATCTTCAAGCCGCTGAACCCGCGTGCTGATCGCGGACTGCGATCTGCAAAGGCGTTTCGATGCACCGGTGAAGCTCCGCGCATCCGAGACAGCAACGAAGCAGCGGACGAGGTCTATGTCAAGGTCTCGCACATCAATCTCCAATAACGATAGCTGCGATCGGTATTATGCGTTCTTCAGCTTGATGGCTCCGCGATACGATTTCCTCGTTACGAAAATGAATGGAGAACGCGATGCAAGCTGTCTGGTATGAGCGGGTCGGACCCGCACGCGAGGTGCTAGTGAACGGGGAGCGTCCAATGCCGTCCCCCGGTCATGGGGAAGTCCTTGTGCAACTCCATGCGTCGGGCGTCAACCCCTCGGACGTCAAGGCGAGGGCGGGGACTCGCGGCGGGAAGAGCGACCTTGCCTTTGCGTTCGTCATTCCACACAGCGACGGTGCCGGGATCGTTATCGAGTGTGGCCCTGGATGCAACCGGCTCACCCCTGGAAGCCGCGTCTGGGTAAGCAATGGGCAGTGGCGACGGGCTTCCGGCACCGCTGCCCAGTACATTGCGATTGACGAGAAGCTGGTCTTCCCGCTCCCGGACAACGCCTCCTACCTGGTTGGCGCAGCACTGGGCATTCCAACCCTCACGGCGTGCCACGTCACGACAGCTTTCGGCGACGTGGCCGGGCGCACCGTCCTGATCAGTGGCGGAGCCGGCACAGTCGGACGGCTGGCCGTGCAGTTCGCCAGGCAGGCAGGCGCGTTCGTGGTCGCATCCGGACATGGCTCAGCTGATGAAAAACGCATCACCAGCGCTGGTGCCGATGCCTTCGTTGACTACACGAGCCCCACCTTCGTTGCGGACGTGCTCGATGCGACAAATGGGCGACTAATCGATCACGCCGTTGAAGTCGAATTCGGCGCCAATGTGGAGTCTCTGGCCGATCTGCTCTCGGATCGCGCGACAGTGGTGACCTATGGCTCAGCCAGGGTGATGCGGCCGGAGATACCGTTCTACAAGTTTCTGTTCAAGGGCATCGAGCTTCAGTTCGTGCTGGTTTATTTGCTCACACCCGGGGAACGAGCCGACGCAGCTATGCGCATCAATCATCTTCTGGAGCTGGGGACGCTCGACGTACCAATCCATGAGGTACTGCCGCTTCGGGATTGCGCACGCGCGCACGAGCTGGTCGAGAGCGGACAGCGCACAGGTGCGGTTATTCTGGACGTGGAGAACGTCGCATGACTATATCTCTGTCGGACTGCCGCATGAAGATCACCCTGTTCACAGGACGGACCAGTTATCGGCCTGGCGATCGCTCGGGTTATGTTGGTTGGGGGTTCCTGTATCTCCGGCACAGCCGCAGTTGCGCGTCCCAGGCTCGATCGATGATCGCCTTTGGAATTCCTTCGTGTCGCCGCTGGATATCAATGCTCACGCGTGCCGGATGACGGTAGCTCCACGCGGATTCGACCAGCAGCTTTCTTGCGTAACTGTTTCCTGTCTTTGTGATGCTGCCTTGTCGCCGTTTGCCACCTGACGAATGTTCCGACGGCGTCACGCCAAGCCACGCCATCAGTTGGCGTGGATGCTCGAAGCGCGACAGATCGGCCAGTTCGGACACAAGGCCGACAGCCGACGTGAAGTTAATGCCCCGCATCGACTGCAGCGCAAGCACAGCGGGATAGAAACGCCAATCTGCAACGGCTTCACGCAGCGCGGTTTCCAGTCGTTCGCATTGCGCCAAGCGATCCTCGATCGTGCGGCGGTGCTCGTTGAATGCCAGTTGTTGCCAGCCACTATCGAACGAGAATGTGCTAAGCCAGCGGCGGTGAGCAGGCCCCCAGTCCGCTCGTCCAAAGTAATTCACACCATGCTGGAGCAGGAACGATTTCAGCCGGCATCGCGCCTGCTTGAGGTCTTCTCTGGCTGATGACCAGGCACGGGCCAGATCGCGAAACGCTTCATCTTCCATCGTTGGCACATGCACGGCGGACAGGTCACCGGCTCGCAGTGAGCGCACCAGCTTGATTGCGTCGCGGCGGTCTGTCTTGACGCGCTCACCCGGCTTGCGTGGGATGAGCGATGGTGCGCACACCATGCAGTCGAAGCCTTTGTCGATCAGCCGTCGATAGAGGCCATAACCGCATGGGCCTGCTTCGTAGACCACGCAAATGTGTCGTGCTTTGCACCGCAGCCGTTTGCATAGGCGATCAACTTCGATCTGTGTCGTACCGATCTTGCCGAGCAACTCTACGTCGCCCATATCGACCGAGTAGGCAACCATGATCGAATCCTTGTGAACGTCGAGCCCTACGTACAACGTGCTATCGTCGTGCATGCTAGCCTCCGTGTCGGAAACAGACCGTTGAGCGGCGGATCCGTCCCCACTCAATGCGGCTCTGGCAGCCATGCTAACCCGCGCTTACATCCGCACGGCGGCTAGCCTCGCCTCACGGGGAGTCATACTGACTTGCTGATTCCCAGCAGGACCACCTTGCCGCCGGAGCCCGTTTGTCGGGGTACCAAGCCGAGCCACGCCGCGAATTCGCGGCCTGATCTGAATGACTTTGAGTCTCCCATGGTCGCAACCGCGGCGGTCGCCGTGAGCAGGCCTACACCCGGTATGGCGGCAATGCTCTTGCTCGCCTTGTCCTCTTTCATCCACGCCTGCAAACGTCGCTCGATCGTGGCAATCTGTTCATCAAGCTTGCTCAAACCCGCGTCTACAACCGCACGGCGGCCAGCCTTGCCGAATGGAAGTCATACTGACTTGCTGATGCCCAGCAGCACGTTCTTGCCGCCGCTGGAGTTCTGTCGGGGTACCAGACCGACCCACGCCGCAAGTTGCCTGGCATTCCTGAAGCTCATTGCGTCACCGACAGACGCGACGAGCGCGCTCGCGGTAAGTGGCCCGATGCCGGGGACACGTGCGAGGCGTTGACTCGTTTCGTCGCTGCGGTGCCAGGACTGAATCTGCTTCTCGAGCTCCCGGACCCGCCTGCCAAGGTCCTTCAGATGGTCAATGAGCCGCTGGATCAGCAATCGAGACGAGCCAGTGAGATCGCTCTCTGCATCTTCGATTAGTTCGGGCACCTGGCGCTCGAGATGCCCGATGCCTTGGGGAACAACGATCCCGAATTCGGCGGCAGTCCGCGAATCTGGTTGGCCTGTGGGGTTCGGGGCCGGACAAAACCCTGACGTACGCGATGCAGCGACAACACCGATTGCTGCTCGATGGTCTTGACCGGTACGAAACGCATGTTAGGTCGCGCGACTGCCTCGCAGATCGCCTCGGCATCCGCCGCGTCGTTTTTGTTCGTCTTGACGTACGGCTTGACAAACTGGGGTGCGATTAATCTTACGGTATGGCCCATTGCCAGCAGCTTGCGGGCCCAACAGTGCGCGCTGGCGCACGCCTCGATCCCGATTACGCAGGTGGAGAGGTTGGCGAAGGAACTCCGCAACGTGATTTCGCTTGAGCACTTTCTTCAGCACGGTTCGGCCATGTTCATTTACACCATGCACGGAAAAAATGTTCTTCGCCAGATCGATGCCAATCGTCGTAATCTTCATGATGGGCGCACCCCTCGGTCAGGTGGTTGCGGTGACACTTCCACTAATGGGATGGTCCCCGCCCTGGCGGATAGGATAGGCTGGCAGTGTTCATACCGAACTGGAGGCCATCATGGACGGAGTCACGCTCGTTGGTATCGATCTGGGCAAACACACATTTCACCTGCATGGGCAGGACGCAAAAGGCAACGCTGTGTTCCGTAAAAAGATGAGCGCAAACAACTGGTCGAATTCTTCGCGACGTTCCATGCTTGTACCGTCGTTATGGAGGCCTGTGCCGGTTCGCATCATATGGCCCGCAAGCTGGCCGAATTCGGGCACACGGTGCGCTTTATCTCGCCTCAGTTCGTCAGGCCATTCGTCAAGTCAAACAAGAATGATTTCGTCGACGCCGAGGCGATCTGCGAAACAGCCTCGCGCCCGGCGATGGAGATTTGTAACCCCGAAGACGGAATCGCAACAGACGTTTTCGGTGCTGCATCGTGTGCGTGAATCGATGGGTGCGCGAGCGCACCAGAACCGTAAACCAGATGCATGGCTTTCTCCTCGAGTTTGGCATCAGTCTGCCGGTGGGCAAGGCCGCTGTCGCACGTCTGCCGTCCGTGCTCGCCATGCAGGAACTGCCGCTCCGGCTGGTTGCGATTCTGGAGCGCCACCACCAGCACGTCAAGTACCTCGAGGAACAGATCGGTGAGATTGACCAGGAGCTGGGCCGCCAGCTCGCTGAGGACGAGATGGGACAGCGCCTCATGAGCATCTCGGGAGTTGGCCCGGTCACCGCAAGCGCGTTGGCCGCGAAAATGGGCGATGCAAAACAGTACGGATGCAGCCGCGATTTTGCGGCATCGATTGGGCTCGTCCCCCGGCAATACAGTACGGGCGGCAAGACCAATCTTCTCGGGATCAGCCGGCGCGGCGCCAAAAATGTCAGGCGCCTGCTCGTCCTGTGCGCCCGAGCCTACATGCGAGGCCTAGAGAAACGAACCGGCCGCCTGACGGACTGGGTTCGCGCAATGCTCGTGCAGCGGCATTCAAGCCTGGTGGCGTCTGCACTGGCCAACAAGCTGGCGCGAACCGGCTGAGCAATTGTTGCGCGCCACACCACATTCGACGCGGGCTTCACAACCCGCCCGACCTGAACGAACATGGCTTCATCTTTATTGACCACACTCACCCAACTGGTTTTGCGACGACCGAAAATTGATGACGTGAACGGCATACCGGCCTGACGAAGAACCTGCGTGCCAAACAGGCTTTCGAAGCCGAGCCACTGTTAAGGATCGTCAGGCGCGAATCTCATCGTGGCGCGGGGTGCGCCCCCCAAAACGACGCCGAATAGATTTAGGCAAGCCAGCTCGCCATCGAAAATCAGGGTTGCAAAAATGTGGCGGACCATAGATTTGGCAAATTGATGCCGCTTCGGGTGGGGGCGTCGATCCCATTACTTTCGACTTTAGCTCCGCGAAACTACGTGATCTACGGTATTACGAACGACGCAGCACCGTGACGAAAAGATGACAATGCTGCAACCGATCATGGGACGAAAATCGGGCGTTGCCGCTAGGGTGAGCGGCTTCATGCTGGTTGAGCCCTACCTACTAACCTGACGAACCTGACATCAAGATCATCTTCCACGCATACACGCATTAGTATGCGTTAGGTTTCCATAATAAAAATTCATATTCAATAACTGATCTAATGTGGCAATATCGCTTTGACGGGACGTGAATACGCGCTCCGCTTCGAGCATGTCTGATTGTCGTCGGGTCTGGCGGACTGCGGTCGACGGCAGCGAGTTACGCGTCAACTCGCTATACAAGCAAGGAATCGCACAGGTTGGCCAAAGAGTTCGGTTGGAGGCAGTCGCGGATGACGGAGGCATGGAAGCACTGTACACGGACGCATCCACATTTTAACTCGCGCTGCAGTGGCCTCCTGAATGGCACGCCTCAAGCGACGAGGAGCCGGAAGATGCTAGGCGCGTTCGGCAAGGCATGTGATGGCTATAGAGCGAAGCGTTCGACGAAGCAGAATGCAACAACCAATTAATCTGCAGTTGCCTATTGGGAAGAGCTAACCCGGATTCTGGATTGGACGCAAACAGATGCTCCACGCTATTACACGCGCATAGAAGACTTCATGTCTACGCGGTCGAAAGAATTTTTGCGCGGCTAGCAGGAGCGAAGCCCTGCCCGGGACGGCCAGATGCCAGCCGATGCGGTTCGCAAAGCCCAATGATATTGGGCATATTAGCGGGCAAAATTAAGCCTTCAAGACACTACGTCGGCAGCAGTGTGGTAGCTCGTTCTCTCTTCTTGATGGCGAATCCTTTCCGTAATGAAATTTCCTTCATGCGTTCTGTTTGCACCCGAGCGCCCTGCCCGTGAGTGCTCCAGCCTCACACCATCCATACTCCATGCATTCATCGACCTCCCGGCTGCCAGAACTCGATTTTCTCCGCGGTCTCGCATTGCTGATCGTTGTCGTCGATCACGTCAGCGGCAGCGTCGTGTCGCACATTACGTTGCACACGTATGCGCTTTGCGACGCTGCTGAAGCGTTTGTGTTTCTCGCGGGCTACTCGACAGCCACCGCATGGACTACTCTGGCAGCGTACCGCGACAAAGCGGCCGCGCGTAGGTGGTTTATCAAACGAGCGTGGGTGATCTATCGGGCATTTCTTTTCACGGCTGGCTTACTGCTGCTGGCGAGCGCCGTCTTGCGCGCGTTCCACATCGAAACGCCGCACACGGCACGTGATCTGCAGCAATTGATTGCGTCGCCGGCAACGGTGCTGCGCGATATCGTGCTGCTACGCCGTCAACCATATCTTGCGTCGGTGCTGCCGATGTACGTACTCTTCGCGCTGGCAGCACCGGTGATGGTACCGCTCGCACGCGAGCGCCCGTGGCTACTTGTAGCGCTATCGTTCGGGCTCTGGGCGGTCGCGGGAACCTTATATTGGTATCTTCCCGCCGCACTGAACAACCGATGGGATTTCAATCCGTTCGCCTGGCAACTGGTATTTGTGCTCGGCGCACTCGCGCGCTGCCAGCCCGTTTATCAACACATCGATTCCGCGCGTTTCGGCAGGATCGCGTGGCTTGCAGCGCTCGCGATCATCGCCTCTGGTGCCTATTACAAGCTGAGGATCGAGCCCTCAACGCCTGGCATCATGAAGCGGGACCTCGAATGGCCACGCGCGGTGAATTTCATCGCGCTGGCGTGGCTGGTCGCCGATCTCGTCCGCCGTGGCTGGATACGACACGCTGCTGAGAGGGCACCGTGGGTCGGAGCGATCGGCCGTAGGAGCCTGCAGTGCTTCGTCGCCGGCACCGTAGTTTCGCTGAGCGCCGATGCCGTGTTGGCCCGGACAACCGGCGGCCAGCATGATGTGTGGCTGGGTCTCGCTGCAGATGCAGTGACGATCCTGTCCGTATTTGCCGTTGCCTCGCTCGCGAGCCTGCCGGCCCGCGCGCTGACGTCACGCCTGAGGAAAAGGCTCCGCCTGTAGACCCATTAGCCGTCGGATAGCGTCATGCGCAAAGCCGGTTCCTCGCGGCTCTTGAGTTCGAGCTGGGACTGAATAATGCTTCGCTGATTCTTCTCGCAGAAGCCCCGCGCACGGCTCGGGGGGGTGACGTGGCTCACTTTGCACTCAACGTTGATGCTGTGTCGGAAAGCCGCGGCAGTAAGGGGTTTGCAGAATCACTTTTTCAGGTGGTCGCCAGCATATGGATGCAGCAGGCAATTCTGAAGAAAGCCATCCGTGGATGGAAGCGATCTGTTCGAAGCGGATGCGCAGTCGGCGGAAGTTGTGAAGCCACGAGATGGTCTGCTCAACAGAGGCTGACCACGTCGAGCGATTTCTGCAATGCATGACCGCATGCAGTGGACATCGATATTTGTCGTGGTCGTAACCTCTATCGCCCTCAACGACCCGAGGCTTTGATAGTGGTTTGCCAGGCTTGCCGCGGATGGGCGGAATTGCCTCGACGAACGCTAGAAGTTGAATGGGATCGTTGCGGTTGACACCAGTCAAATCACCGCGAGCGGGAAGTTCCTGCAAATGCATCAACAACTATCAGCTTCAAACCCTTGCCGCGCAAGGCGCTTCGAGTTTTTCAGGGTCGACTAAATTACTGTCTCAAATCCGGGAGCCACTTTACAGATCCTGCGCGAAGGGTACGACACTTCTGTACAACGAGATGGGATTGAGGGACTATATTCGCTGTTCTACTCCGACCGCATCACGGTGTTGGTTGGCTCGTTCGCAGCATTGACGCATATCAACATCGAGGGTGAATCGCGCGCGTATCTTCACTAATGCAGGTGCGCGAGCGGGCGGCGGCAGGTTTTTAGTTTGTGGCGCATCGTGGTTCGCAGCAGAGAAACCATCAACGTAGTCGCCCGGGGGCTCCTCGTCATCGTGCCAAGGCCGCATGATCCGGAATTCCCCAGAAGTTACGCGTCAGGATGACGCACGAATGACTGTTACTCAGGAGGAGGTGCGACTATGAAAAATATGGCCGACGCCGACACGATCGAGTGCCGCGGGATTATCCGGAGGAGGGCCTTCGAACTTGCCGAAAGCGGTGCCTTTACCGACTGGCGAGCAATCAGGCTGACGCTCCACTCGCTCTTTCCCGCTAATCGCGTCGACGATATCCTCGCGAGCCCGTTCTGTCGTCTGGACCTGAATCTGCGATGCGGCAAGCCCATCCGTCAAAGCCTGTCCAATGAATATGGTCACGTGCAAGACAGCGAGCACGAAAGCGCCGGATAGCGATCAAAGGAGGTTTGCACGAGAGCCGTCTGCGACGGCACCGACTCCCAGTCCATTGAACCATTGAAGTCCTACCGAAGCTGGACAGGGGCCGTCCGGAAGATGAACCCCTCTTCTGCATGCAAACATGCTATGTATCTGATTTGACTTCACGGTTCGCTCGCAAACGGCCCGCTCACTCATGCGATGAGCCGACTGCAATGGTTGCTGTTCGGCACTTGATCGGTGCTGGATCAATGCCGGGTGTGGCACAGCTGCACAGATGGCGGAAGCATCATTCTCGTCGTTCTTGCCGCCGACCACAAAGGGTTTCACATATTGTGTCGGCAGCAGTCGAACCGTGTGCCCCCCTGCGAGATAAATTCCAGAGCCCAGAAGTGCGAACCGTGACGGTGTTCGATGCCGATCAGGCTCGGTTCCAATCTCGAAAAGAACTTGCGCAGCTGCGGAAGTTTGCGCAGCTGTATCGGAGCAAGATCTGCGAACAGGCAAGGATGGTGACGTGGCCCCGGTGGACAAGTGGTCCTATGGCGTGTTCACGCTAATGTCGTTTGATCGTCCACTCTGGCGATGGAAATCACCGAAGCCCAATTATCAACGGATCGAGCATTGTCTGCCACGACAGCGTGGCAACAGTCAGTCTGACGAACCTGCAAGTGCAATGCGATCTTTATGTCGCCGAGCACGGCTGCAAGTGGCGTGGACTGCCGAAGCGCTTCGGTAGATGGCATACGATTTACACGCGGATGAACCGCTGGTCCAGAAGTGGCGTGCTGCGTCGCGTGTTCACGGAATTGCAGCGTGCACAGATCGTTCGCATCAGGATCGACGCGGTTTCGCTGGATAGCACTCCGATCTCGCGAAGCTCGGCCTCAAGGAGGCCGCTGCGCCCACCGTATGGAATGCGGTCCTGTTCGATCAATAAGCTATCCTACCTATTTGAACCAGAACCCTTCATCCCACGATTTTACTCGACCACCCCAGCAACGCGACAATGCCAATATGATCGATCCGCGACCAAACCGGTTAGCAGTCCTTTATCGACGCGGACTCATCGCACTGCCACCGCAACATGCACCGAACTTTGTTGCGCACACCCAATAATCGGAACCAGCCGAGCGCAAATAATGCCACGCGGTAAGCGAGACTACTGAGAAGTACGTCATCAAATTAATTTATGCCTGCACTTATGTCTATGGCGTAGGTCCTATTGAGGTCTGTTTGCTGCATTTTATCAATGCATCTGAAGCACAGTCGGTATAAAAGATGTGCGCAAATCTATGCGCCTACTGAGGCAACGCATGGTTCCGTTCAAACAATGGACGGGGTAGCCTAACGTATTTGACGACACAATTGCGACACGATGACTCATCTAAAATACCGGGTAGACTGAATTCTGTTATGCAAACCTTAATGACTGGAATGAAATGCATCGCAATTCTCATCAAGCTCAACACCATCTGTCGGCGCAAAAACTGTATGAGATCGCCATCATGGAAGAATCTTCTGCCGGGACGATGGCAAATGGCAGTCGGCATGGCGTCAGCGCCGACACATTCACCGAGAGTCTGTTTTCCATGTGCAAGCTGGACGACTTCGTCCCCAAGTCGCATCCGTTGCGTTCGATCCGCGTGATGGCGAATGAAGCGCTGGCGAAGATGGATCGACTGTTCGCCCAGATGTACGAAGCGGACATAAAGGGCGGGAGGCCGAGCATCGCGCCAGAGAAGTTGCTGCGAGCCACGCTGATTCAGGCGCTTTTCAGCATCCGCTCAGAGCGCCAGCTGATGGAGCAGGTGCAGTACAACCTGCTGTTTCGTTGGTTCATTGGCCTGGCGATGGACGACGAGGTGTGGGTGCCCACGGTCTTTACGAGAAACCGCGAGCGTCTGATCGAGCACGACGCCGTGATCGAATTCTTCAACGAAGGGGTGTCCATCGCCGGGAAGAAGTGTCTGCTCTCGGGCGGGCATTTCAGCGTGGACGGCACCCTAATCCAGGCGTGGGTCGGACACAAGAGTTTTGTACGCAAGAACGGCGACGATCAGGACAACGATGGTGGCGGCGCGGGCGACTGCAAAAAGCGAGAAACGCAGCAACGAGACACATCAGTCGAAGACCGACCCCGATGCGAAGCTCTATCGAAAAGGCAAAACGGCCAGCGAATTGAGTTACATGGGCCATACGCTAACGGACAACCGGCACGGCCTGGTGGTCAACGCACGTGTGACACGCGCCGACGGTCATGCCGAGCGTGAAGCGGCCAAGATCATGATCCACGACGTACGGCAGGCGGCAGAGGATCCGCGCGAGGAAATCACGCTGGGTGCAGACAAGGGCTACGACGCACAGGAATTCGTCGAGGCGCGCCAGCAGATGAAGGTCACGCCGCACGTTGCGCAAAACACCTCGGGGCGGCGTTCGGCAGTGCACGATGCGATTGCCTCGAGCGTGGGCTACGCCATTTCGAGCAAAAGCGCAAGTTGATTGAACAGGGTTTCGGCAGGGCCAAGACCGTGGGGCGCATGCGCCAGGTGATGGTGCATGGCTTGAAGAAGGTGGACCAGATGTTCGTGTTGAATATGGCGGCGTACAACCTTGTGCGCATGCGATCGCTGGCACGGGTGCGTCCATAGTGGCGGGAAAGCGGCAATGAGGCCAAAAAAGTAGCCTCAAACCGCCAAAACAACGTTGAATTCGCGTTGAGATTGCGCAATCAGAAAAATTTTCGGCAGAAACCGCGTAAGCGGAACAAGGCCGTCTCCGTTGGGCTGTATTCCAGCGGCCTGCTAGGGTATCCCGGCGGCGGCCGAGTGCACTGGGTTGGTTGATTGACGGGTGACCGCGAAGTCCGCGCCACGTATTGGCGTCGTCCAGCGTCATTTTGGAACGACCCATTTTTTTGATAGAAGGCTATTCGCAAGCATTGATCGAAGCCAACGACCTGATTGGAGTCTCGACTCGTGAATCTTCCAAAACGCATGCTCGTCGCCAATGTCGCGTGGGCCCAGGAAATCGGACGGCGCGAACCAAACTTGTTTCGCGCGCTAGCCATGGGGCAGAAACCGCAAGTGCTCTGGATTGGCTGCTCAGATAGCCGCGTACCCGTCGAAACCATCACCCAGTGCGCGCCGGGGGATCTATTCGTTCATCGCAACATCGCTAACCTTTTTCATGTTGATGACGACAACACCATGAGCGTGCTCGAATATGCGGTGTGTGAGCTGCGGGTCGCGCACATCATTGTCTGCGGGCATTACGGATGCGGGGGCGTGCGCGCCTCGCTACTTCCGCCAGCCGATGCCTCGCCGCACTTCAACCGCCACATCAGGCCGCTTTGCGCACTCGCACACACGCATCACGCGGCGCTCGCTCGCCTGCCATCGGAAGAGGCACGCATCAACCGGCTCGTCGAACTTAATGTACTCGAACAGGTACGCCTGCTGCGCGAGCATCCGCTCGTGCGTGGGCGTGCACCCTCTCCCCTTGTGCACGGCTGGATCTTTTCACTGAACGACGGCCAGATGCGCGAACTCGTGTCGGGCTACGGGCGTGAAACAAGGAAGGCAATCGCCCCCGTCTGACCCGCTCCAGATCGCTCCGCTTACCTCGTTCACCGGAACATGGCAGTCGCACAAGTTTCGCCGTCGCGGTATTCACCCTTCACTATTTTTCGTTTCCGTCATGACTTCGAAAGCTTTCCCTTCTGCGCTTCTACGTGACCTCGCAGCCGGCGCTGTAGTCTTTCTCGTCGCGCTGCCGTTGTGTCTCGGCATTGCAAAAGCCTCCGGCGCAGAGCCGCTAGCCGGGTTGGTGTCTGGCATCGTTGGTGGCATCGTCGTCGCCTTGCTCAGCGGATCGTCCCTCAGTGTGAGCGGCCCCGCCGCGGGCCTCGTCGTGATCGTCGTCGACGGCATCGCGCGTCTCGGTAGTTTCTCTGCATTCCTTATTGCATTGCTGCTCTCGGGCGCCATCCAGTTCGGCTTCGGCACGCTTCGAGCCGGGCAGCTCGCGTCGTATGTCCCCACACCCGTCATCAAGGGAATGCTCGCCGCAATCGGCCTGCTGCTGATCATCAAGCAGGTTCCACTCGCAGTCGGTCTGACGTCGGGCGGCAACACCGAATCGTTGGCAGGCGCGCTTGTATCCATCTCGCCCATAGTCTGTACTGTAGCCGCCATCTCGCTGGCCATCCTTGCGGCCTGGGACACGCATACATTGCGACGCTTCGCCCTAGTGCGGTTCGTGCCCGCGCCGCTTGTCGTCGTAGTTGCGGGCGTAAGCGCGACGCTGGTTTGCGGCGCGTTAGGCGCCACGCTCGCGTTGCCACCTGAGCTCCGCGTAGCGTTGCCGGCCATCAAATCGTTGGCGGCGCTCCACGACGCCTTGCATTTCGCTGAGTTCGGGTTGAGCTTCGCGCGCCTTGTGGATCCAGAAATCTGGATCGTCGCCCTGACGCTTGCCGTTGTCGCCAGCCTAGAAACGCTCCTGAGCCTCGAAGCCGTCGAGCAGATCGACCCGCAGCGTCGCGCCGCACCACCGAATCGCGAACTCAAAGCGCAAGGCGTCGGCAATATGGTGGCAGGCGCCATCGGGGGATTGCCCATCACATCCGTCATCGTCCGCAGTTCGGCCAACGTCCACGCCGGCGCGCGAAGCAGGCTCTCCGCAATCGTGCACGGCGTGCTACTCCTCGTCAGCGTGTTCGCGCTCACGGATGCGATCAACCTGATTCCGCTCGCGAGTCTCGCCGCCATTCTCATTCATACCGGCATCAAGCTCGCCAGACCGTCGCTGTTCATTATGCTCGCGAAACAGGGAGCGGCAGCGTTCACGCCATTCATTGTAACGATTGCCGGGGTGCTCGCCACCGATCTGCTCACCGGAATTGTCCTCGGCGTGCTGTGCAGCGCCGCGCTCGCGTTGTGGGCGAATCTGCATCGGCCTATTGCCCTCGCGCGACACGACGACCATTTCCTGCTCTCGTTTCGCAAGGATGTGTCGTTTCTCGGCAAGGTGGCGCTCAAGGAGATGCTTGCGCATATCCCGGATCGGGCGACTCTCATCGTCGACACAACCCGCGCCGATTTCATCGACCACGACGTGCGCGAACTGCTGGACCGTTTCATTGACGAGGCGCCGCTGCGGTCGATCTCGGTGGAGGTTCTACATGCCGCAACGGTGCTGCCTCGTGCAACGCGCTCAGGCGCCTGACCGCATGCCAACAATGATGTTGGGATCCGTGACGGTTGTGTGTCGCATTAGATGCTATGTGGGGGGGCCGCGGAAGTAAGCCCGACTGGAGTAAAACGGAGCTTGCACACATCGTTTTCTCCGAAGGAGCACGCAAATGGATGGCGCGAGCCGGTGCCTCGTGGCGTATGCTGCCGACCAACTTCGCGCCGTCGGAACTGGTCTATCAGCAAACACAAACGTTGGCTGAACGCGGGTTGTTTCGATGGGATGGTCAGCGAATTGCGTTCGGTGCTGCGTATCGCCCAGGAGCGCCGGGGGCAACCCAGCGCGGTTATCCTGGATGGACGCACGTTGCAGTCCACGTGCGAAAGCGGCCCGCGTGCGGGCTACGATGGCTATAACCGCAAGCGTGGCAGCAAGGTACACATGGCGCTCGATACGCTGGGCAATCTGCTGGCTGTGCACATTACGCCGGCCAACGAGCAGGGGCGAGCGCAGGTCGCCGAGCTTGCCCGCCAGGTTCAGGAGGTATCGGGTCAAACAGTGAAGGTGGCATTCGCGGACCAAGACCATACAGGTGAGGACGCGACGCAGGCCGCGCGTGATGAAGGCATTGAACGGCAGGCCATCAAGCTGCCGGAGGCGAAAAAAGGCTTTGTCCTCCTGCCGCGTCGCTGGGTGGTCGAGCCAGCTTTGGCTGGTTGAATCGCTTCCGGCGGCTCGCACGAGATTACGAGCGACTTCCGCAGACGCTTGCAGGGCTTCATTTCGTCGTTTTCGCAATGTTGATGCTCGTTCAACGCTTCCCAGCGCGACGCAGTAGGGCGCGGGATCTCCCGGTTCCCATGCAAGGTGTTTCCGCACGTGCTCAGGGTCTCCGACCGCGCGGGGTCCGGGATTGCCTTGCCAATACGGCAATCCCGGTGTGGCTTTCGGCAAGCGTCCAGCGCCTCGGCACCCCGATCAGCCCGCACCTTTCGGAACGGGGAATGGATTTCGCAGCTCGATACCTGGCCGATGCGTACCTCTGCCAACGCTTCGCCTACGCCCTTACGGACGCACACGCATGACTCGAGGCCGTTGTGGTTGGCTAGACCTTCAACGTATGACTCTTTCATTCACAACGCCTTGCCGGGTTTGACCGGCGCACGGACGCGTTCATTTCATTGCTCACGCCCAATGCGGCTTCGAACAGCTTGCTGTGCACGACCTGCCCTCGTCGTGTTTATGCAGAAGTCGGGACGATACCCCCCACTGGAAATTCAACAGAGGCAAAATTGAGTCCATTCATCTACGGCTGTAACGGCGACCTTGAGGTAGGTCAAACATTGGTCAACACGGGTAGGAGGCCATGAACAACGAAATTGGAGCGTGTGCGAAACTAAACATTAACGAATGTCGCGAAAATACGTCGGCGTGAAGTGCATGTGGTAGCGTATGCTTGGCCAGCCACACCCTGACCTTCGGATGCTTGTGCGTCGCATCGTTGTCGACGATCAGATGCACATCGAGATTGTGCGGGCACCGCCTGATCCGCATGCCTGAGAAACGCGAGGAATTCCTGATGACGGTGGCGCGGCTTACATTGCGCAATGACTTCACCCGTTGCCGTATTGAGGGCGGCGAACAGCGGGTAGCGCCCTGCCCGCCTGGCACTGGCTCTTTTCGTCGACGCACAGCACCAAAGCATTGGTCGGTGGGCTCAGGTACAGCCCGACAATATCGCGCACCTTCTCTACGAAGTAGGGATCATTAGACAGCTTGAAACTCTTTGACCAATGAGGGGCGTTGCATAAGTGGAACGTAAGGACAGGCCACGCGCCGCTGCGCTTAGCCGTACCTCATCGATCAGCCAACCCGACACTGAATCACAATGACCTCCTTCGAACACATCTCCAGTCACCCCATCCCGGATCTGCGCGCGCAGCTCGAGCAATACCTAGACCCCGCATCCGGAGCACGTCATGTACATTTGGCCAGCGACCAGGACGAGTTCGCTTTCCTGGTGGGCTTTCCGACGGTTCCGCAAGCTAGCGACGGGCGTGCCCATATCCTCGAGCATCTTGCACTGTGCGGCTCGGAGCGTTTCCCGGTGGCGGACCCGTTTTTCGCAATGCTGCGGCGCTCAACGGCGACTTTCATGAATGCGATGACGTACCCCGACCGCACGGTCTATCCGTTCGCGAGTACCGATCGCACCGACTTCTTCAATCTGCTCGACGTCTATCTTGACGCGACCTTCTTCCCCAAGCTGGATTACCTTAGCTTCCGTCAGGAGGGCTGGCGCCATTCCTTCAAGGACGATCGCCTGGTCCGTCAAGGTGTAGTGCTCAACGAGATGAAGGGCGCGTTTGGCGATCCGCTGAGCATCCTGTACTCCGGCCTCAACAAGGCTCTGTTCCCCGGAACGTCCTACGCCGAGAACTACGGCGGCGACCCGCTCGTCATCCCGGAGCTTTCACACGAAATGCTGCTGGAGTTCCACGCCAGCCACTACCACCCTTCGCAGGCGATGTTCATGAGCGCTGGTCGAATCGAGGCAAAGGAGATTCAGGCCAAGCTCGTTGAGCGCGTGCTCTCGCGCCGCACGGGACGGTGCCCGGCGCGTCGGCCAGAGCTGGCTGCTGACTGGATAGCACCGCGCCGCGCTCAGGTCAGAGTACCGTCGGCTCAAGCGCGCCCTGACGAACATGGCCTGCAGCTCAGCTGGCGCTTCGGTGAATCCACCGACCCGCTAGCCACTGCACGACTTCGGCTACTGAGCCACGGCTTGCTTGGCGACGCCTCCGCGCCGGTGATGAAGGCGATGCAGTCGGCAGGCTTCGGCCGACCAAGCCAGATGAATTTCGTCGACAGCGGCCTGCGCCAGCTTGTGCTGCATATTGGCATGGAAGGATTGACCGAGACACAGGTGGAGCGAGCAAAGAGCTGTATCGAGCACGCCCTCGAGGACGCCGCAACTGACGGCGTTCCGGTGGATGTCCTCAAAACCGCACTGCGCGACATGCGTTTTGCAAAGCGCGAGATTCAGGGGGACACCATCCCAGACGCACTGCGCCGGTTGCTTGACGCCGTACCCTTGCTGATGAACGGAGGCGATGTCGCAACGGCATTCGATATCGAACCCGTGCTTCAGCAACTCGGGAAAGAGATTGAGGACCCGGCCTTCTTCAAGCATGCCGTCCGTGAGCTGATCAATCACCCGAATCTTCTGGCCACGCACGTGATTGCAGATGCCGACTTCGCGACTCTGCGCGAGGCGCAGGAAGCCAAGGCGCTCGCGCTGAAGGAGCGCGAGCTGAACGACGACGAGCGTCGCCAGATCGGCGCCGAGGAGGCCGCTCTGGCCGAACACCGCAAGGCTCGAAGCAACATCGATGTACTGCCTTGCGTTCAGCCGAGCGAACTCAGGCGTGAGCCCATCGCGTTGCCAGAGATTCAACATCAGCACAGCTCGATTAGCGTCGTCGGTGGCGCCACCAACGGCATCACCTATGCGACCACGCTTTTCGATCTGAGCACGGCCCCGAAGGACGATTGGCCCTGGCTATCCCTGTACGCCGACATCGTGCCGGACCTCGGGACTGGTAGTTTGGGATTTGAAGAAGCGGGCCGATGGCGCCAGCGTCAGGTGTCCTCGTTCTCAATGACGCTGGACACCTTGGTGGAGGCCGGTCGCACGAGCCTGACGCCGCAACTGAACGTTCATGCCTCCGCGCTGACTGAGGACGAAGCCGGAATCCCCTCCGCCATCGCGGCGTGGACCTTGGTGCCGCGATTCGATGAACTCGACCGCATCTCGTTTTTGACCAAAGCGCGCGTCGCGCGTAAAGTCAACGGCTTAGCAGCGGCGGCCGGCCAGTACGCTTCTCTGGCCGCGGCCGCGGCCTACTCGATTCGTCGGCAATTTGCCCACCGCGTGCACGGCCTAGCCTCTCTGCCATTCGTCGCCGCGCTAGGCAAGATGCTGGAGTCGCCGGAGGGCGTTCAAGCTATCGCCGACCACCTGAAGCGCATTCACCAGCTGTTGCTGGAGGTGCCCAATCGCGTCATTTGGGTTGGCCTGAACGGATCGTCGCTCGAGGCCTCGAAGGCATTGGACCTGCGCCCCTCTCGGGCTGGCAGGCTGGGTGCATCTGACGCGATCTCGCGTGCTCATGAAGTCGCCAACGTGGCCTTGCGTGTGGCAAGCCAGGTGAACCATTGCCACATTGCATGGGCCGCGCCTAGTGTCGAGCATCCCGATGCTGCGCCGCTCGCTGTTGCCGCCGAGCTCCTGACCCATCTTGCGCTGCACCGCAAGCTGCGCGAAGAGGGGGGAGCCTACGGCGGCTGGGCCAGCTATAGCGCGGAGGATGGCCTTTTTACGATGAGTTCGTTTCGCGATCCCCGGCTAGCGGGCACCTACGCGGATTTCGCGGGCTCGGTGCGCGAGATCCAGGACGCATACTTTAGCCAACAGACCCTCGAAGGAGCCATCATCTCAGTCATCAAGCGACTCGACAAACCTCTGGCACCATATACTCTCGCCAGTGCAGCCGATCGTTCGGAGCGTCGCGGTGTGACGAAGGAGATGCGCCGAGCCTTCCGCCAACAAGTGCTCGCTTGCACTTTGATGCAAGTCAAGGAGGCGCTCGCTCGCTGGCTACCGCCGCAAGCGGCTAGCCGTGCCGCCGCTGTGGGAAATGCAAACCAGGATCTCTGCGGAATGGCTGTGATCGAGGTAGCTGACCTTGTGAATTGATTCAAGTGATTGCGGGTTTGACCGTGCCTCGATTTCGCGTACAGCAGGAATTTTGTTAATTTCCTACTGTACGGAGGGGTTGCATGTCAGAAAGGTCAGTGCCGAAACGACAACACACAGACGAATTCATGATCGAGGCCGTCAGGCTTGCCGAATCAGTCGGGCAGCACGAGGCTGCACGAAGGCTTGGGGTGCCAGTGGCGACGCTAGGGAACTGGATGCGGCGTGGCTGCCGATTCGAGGGCGTTGGCCCGGCGAGTGGTCGCGAAGCGGTCACGGCACGAACAACTCGCCCGATCAGTGCGCTGGAAGCGGAGAACAGCCGGTTGCGCAAGGAATTGGCCAGTGCGAAGCTGGACATCGAAATCTCTCAAAAGCGACGGCGTACTTCGCGAAAGGGTCGCGGTGAAGTACGCATGGATCGATTCCCACCGCGACCAGTACCGCGTCAGCCGCCCGTGCCGAATGCTTGATGTATCGCGCAGCGGCTATTGCCAGTGGCGTCGCCGCGGATCGAGCAGGCGCGCTCAGGCCAATGCAGCGCTGGACGCCGCGGTCGCCACCATCTACCCGGCGAGTCGCGGCAGCTGCCGTCGTCCTCGTATCGTGCGGCAGTTGCGTGCCCAGGGCCAGCCGGCGCGCGCGGAGCGCGTACGTCGCGCAGCCTGCAACGCCAAGGGCTGACCTGCTGGCATAGCCGCCGCCGTGTCAGCCTACGAACAACAAACTGCGCAGAACCAGTGAGCGTAAGCACGTAAATCGATGGGGCAATGGGCAAGCTAAATGTGATGTCCAAGGGACGAAGTAAAACGGGGGCGATGAAGCCCCCGTTGTTGTTTCAGAACGGCTCGTCGACGACCTGATGCGGCGGTTGCGTCGGACCGCGGTACCAAGGCTTGCGGTAGCGCCGGATCTGGGTAGCGTAGGCGCGGCTGAACCAGAGATAGAAGTCTTCGATGAAGAACTGCATCATGTAGGCGGCCTCGTCGGAGAGTTCGGGCAACGGCAGGCGTCGGGCCGCATCGGGTTTGTGAGGTGATGTTTTACGGGACATGTCATCTTGCTCCATTGGGTTGACGTGCGGGCGTTCGGCGCGAGGATGGCGGTGACGGGGCAAAGACCTCGAAGTACAGCTTCTCGTCGAGTTCGGTCAATTCCCGCTGCGCGGCGGTGGCGAGCAGATCGTTGGCAGGCGTGGTGAGCACGCGGTAGTTGCCCAGCGCGTGTTCGCACAGTGTGTGGCGCAGCGGCGGCGTCATCAGCTGTGGGGCGCCAGCGCTCGCGAGCAGATGATCGAGGCAGGCCAGCAGGTCATCCACCGTGGCCTTCTCGGTCGCCAGGCGAGATCGGATGCGGCTGCCCAGCGGCAGCAGTTCGTCGCGCCGCAGCTTGTCGGTCAAGCGCGTATCGCCGGCGATCACCACGCACAGCAGCGGCTGCGAATCGAAGCGAGCGCTGGCCATGAGCCTCAGTTCGTTGAGTACGCCCGCGCTCATCTCCTGGGCCTCGTCAATCAACAGGATCGGACGTCGGCGCGTGCTCTGCAGATGTGATAGCCACCGCTCGCGCAGCGACCGGAATCCGCCCCAGCGGTTGTGTGCCTTGAACTCCAGATTGAAGATGTCGCCCATCTCGCGATAGAAGTCGGCGAGACTGCTTTGCGGGTGATTGATCGAGACGACCATCAGCTCGGTGAGCCGCTCGAGCTTCTCGGCCAGCACGCGCATGATGACGCTCTTACCGGTGCCGGGCTCGCCGTGGATCATCGCGAAGCCGCCTTCGCGCACGAGCGCGTTCTCGATGCGCCAGCAGAAGTTCTCGACGCGGGGCGGCACGTACAGCGCTTCGAGCGGCGGCTCCGGCGAGAACGGGTTCCACTTCAGGCCGTAGAGGGCTTGCAGGCGTTGGCTCATGCGCCCTCCTGCCAGTCAGCGGGAATCCAGGCCGGCGGCAGCCCGGTTGCCGCATGTTCGGCCAGCATCTGGCGCAGCAGCGGTGCGATGCCGGGCGCAGTGGCCGGTGGCAGCTCGACAATGACGGCATCAATGCGACGGCGCTGGCCGTCGGCATTGGCGACCTTGTCCAATGGTCACAGCGGGCACAGCACGACGTCGCTGTTGGCGTCGATGAGATCGACGCGACTCAGGTCCCAGCCCGCGTAACGCAGGCGTACGCGCTGCAGGTGCCGGTAAGCCAAGGGGATCTCAAAGCGCGTGCCGGCCAGGCTCACGGTGCCGTCCGAACGCCGCTGGGTTCGTGTCACGTCAATGCGAAACGCGGCCCGTAGTGCATCGCTGGAGGGACACTCGCGCCGCACGTCGGGACCGGCCAGGTAGCGCTTGAGCGGCGTGCCGCCGATCTCGGAATGATGCGCGTGATGGTACTCGCGCTCGATCCAGGCGTGGATGGCCTGGTTGAGCAGTTCGAGCGTGAGATTGGTCTCGCCTTCGAGCATGGCCATCACGCGCCCCTCGATACGCGCCCAGAACGTCTCCTGCTTCGCGTTCTGATACGGAGAATATGGCAGCGTCGTCTGATGCAGCACGCCGAGCGCGAGCAGCCCGGCAGTCGTCTCCTCGGCAGCATTGCCGCACCGTTGTCGGTCATCAGCGCGCGGCAGCCCACGGCGCTGGAACGCCTGGGCGAGTCCGTGGATCAGGCCTGCGCGCAGTCTCATCGAGAAACCATTGCGCGTGACAGACGACGCGCGAGCGGTCATCGATCACGCACAGCAGCATCGGCGTGATCCACTGGCCGTCATGGATGAGCAGCTTGCGCGATCCGTGATGGAAGTCGAGATGCCAGAGCGCGTTGACGTGCTCGACCTCGAAGCTGCGGACCTCGAGCTTCTCGAGGCGATCGCGCGCGAGCATCGCGCCGGCGCCCGTGTGCCGGGGCTGGCGTTCCCGGAACAGGCCCTGCGCACGCATGTAACGGCGCACGGTCGTGTACGACGGCAGGTTCGCCGCACCGAGCATGACCTTGAGGTTGTCGAAGTGCAACTGGCAGGTCCAGCCGGGATGGTCGCGGTACTGCGTGCGGATCGCCTGTACCGTCTGAGGCGACAGGTTTGCGCCGGCGCCACTTGGGCGCTTGCGCTTGCGCAGTTTCGCCACCGGGTCGTGTGGCGCCTTGCGGGCCTGATAGAACCACCGTTCGATGGTCGAGCGGCCGAACTGGATATCGTCGCCAGTGACGGGATGACGCCAGCGTCTGGCGGCCAGCGCGGTGATGAGTTCGCGCAACTGCCCCGACTCGGGCGGTGCTGCAAGCAAGGGGCCGACGATCGCAAAGCGCAAGCGCGCCCAACGATCCCGCACGGGTAGATCGTGAAGTTCAGTCATGCGTTCTCCAAAGATGCGGCGCACCGCGCCGCGATTCAGGGGAGAGGCGAGACTACAAGCGCTGTTCGGAGAGGGCGAGCGAGAAGTTCTGCGGGCGGCTACCGTCCCTCATGCACGGTGCTCATGGCGCTGCTGCGGGTGAGCGGCGAGAGCCAGCACAGCATCGGGTCAGGCTGTAACGCCGCAGCGAAGCGCTCGAGCAGGCTCGCCGGCGCCTGCACGGTCTCGACGGGCGGCACGAACGCCGCCCGCCCAAGCGTTCAGAACGGCGTGCTGACGAAGTCGGTCTGCCACCAGCGCCGCCATTGCGCGATCGTTGCGCGCGGCACGCCCAGCTCGCCGAGCTGATGCATCGCGGCAGCAGTGCCGGCACTGGCGCGCGTGGCACTGACGACGACCATGATTGCGGCAACGTAGACGCGACGGCCGAGAAAGCGCACGGAGAACGGCGTGGTGCGACGTAAGCGTTGCTTGAGCACCGTCTAGACCGATGGCGCCAAAGTGGACAAAGTAGGCCCCACCAAACGAGTGGTGGAGACTACTTTGTCACCTGAGATAGCGACAGCGGCAAGACGGACGCGTAAAGGCACCCCCAACCACCCCATTGGGTTTCGGCGAGAACTCGCAAAGCTGGCATGTGAACCGGGTGTCTCGGTCGCACGACTCGCTCTGGAACACGGGCTCAATACGAATCTTTTGTTCAAATGGCGCCGAGCCTATCAGGCTGGGCAGTATGAGCCGCCGACACTGTTGCCGGTTGAAGTGACTCACGAGGAACGCACGATTGAGAGCGCGGCGGCTGCATTGCCCGTTCAGTCGCAGAACAAGGCACAGCCGGTCGTCGCGGGAGTGATTGAGATTTGCGTCGGCATCGCACGCGTGCGTATCGAGGGCACGCCCGACGCAGCCACGCTGCGTGTCGTGTTACGTACGTTGCGTGCCGCTGCCGAGGCCGAGACGTGATTGGTCTTCCAGTCGGCACGCGTGTGTGGCTGGCTGCCGGCGTGACCGACATGCGGGCCGGATTCAACAGTCTCGCCGCCAAGGTGCAGACGGTGCTTGAACGCGATCCATTCTGCGGACACCTCTTCGTGTTTCGCGGCAAACGTGGCGACCTGCTCAAGGTGCTGTGGTGGAGCGGCGATGGCATGTGCCTGCTGATGAAGCGACTCGAGAAGGGGCGCTTCGTATGGCCTCAAGCCGATGGTGGCGTCATTTGCCTGAGCCCGGCACAACTATCAATGCTGCTGGAAGGCATCGACTGGCGGCAACCGGCGAGAACGGCTCGACCGACCTCAGCGTTGTAAACGTCGCTGCCGGCGCGTAAACTGCCTGCATGACGCGCGCGAGCCCACTTCCCGACGATGTCGAAACGCTGAAGGCCATGCTGCTCAGCCAGGAGGCGGCGCTGCGCGAGCGCGACGCGCAAATGCTCAAGCTTCAAGAACTGGTCGACTCGCAACAAGCCGCGCTGGCTTCGCGCGTCGCCGAAGTCGAACACCTGAAGCTGCTCATTGCCAAGCTGCGCCGTATGCAGTTCGGTCGCAAGTCGGAGAAACTGGACCATCAGATCGAGCAACTCGAGCTGCGCCTCGAAGAGCTTGAGGCCGACGAAGGCGCGGCGCCGGTCGAAATCCAGAAGACGCCGCGCACCGCTGTGGAACAGGCGCCGCGCAAGCCACTGCCTGAACATCTGCCGCGCGAGATCCGGACGCACTTGCCCGAATCTGCCGGGAGGTGCGCGGAGTGTGGCGGCGAGATGAAGCCGCTGGGCGAAGACGTCGCCGAACAGCTTGAGTACGTGCCGGCCAGCTTCCGGGTCATCCGTCATGTGCGCCCGAAGTTTGCGTGCGTGTGTTGCGACCACATCGCTCAGGCGCCTGCACCGAGTCGTCCCATCGAACGCGGTCTCGCCGGCCCAGGGCTGCTGGCACACGTGCTCGTCTCGAAGTTCGCAGACCACGTGCCGCTTTACCGGCAGTCGGTCATGTACGCGAGAGAAGGCGTCGAGCTTGATCGCTCGCTGCTTGCGAAGTGGGTCGGTCACGCGGCGACGTTGCTGCAGCCGCTCGTTGAAACACTGCGTCGTCACGTGATGTCAGCGACGAAACTGCACGCCGACGACACGCCGGTTCCAGTGCTTGCACCGGGGAACGGCAAGACGAAGACCGGTCGCCTGTGGGTGTACGTGCGCGATGATCGTGCATCGGCCGACGTGACGCCGCCGGCGGTGTGGTTCGCCTATACGCCGGATCGCAAGGGCATCCATCCACAGCAGCACCTCGAGTCGTTCAACGGTACGCTGCAAGCCGACGCGTACGGTGGCTACCAGGCCATCTACGAAACCAGGCGCGTCAGGGAGGCGGCTTGCTGGGCGGTAAGCGTCATTTCGTGGCCGCATGGACAGAGTTGAAGCCGGTGTCCAAAGTGATGTCCGTTACTTCAAGTGGTGGGGACTACTTTGGACACACGGAATGCGCGACCATCGAACCGCAAGGGCCGAC
>NZ_JBFRCM010000030.1:0-68001 GCF_040965735.1 Paraburkholderia sp. BR10936 | reverse complement strand
CTCCGGAGCCATTCACCATTTACGTCGAGATGTGAACTGTGGCAGGCGCTAGCGGTTTGAGCGGCTTTCTTTGCCTACTTTCTTTGCCGCCGCAAAGAAAGTAGGTGCCGCCCCGCACAGGGGCAACGCCTGCATACCGACGCGAAAACAAGAAAAGGCCAAAGCAGCCAGGAACCACAAAAAAAAACCACGCGCGATCAGCACGGCCGCCTAAGCGCCATACCCCGCCGGGCATGAAACCGTGCAACCGTCTCATAGGGCAGCCAGGCGTCAGCCTGGTACGGCGCGATGCCCGAAGGATTGTGAAACCACACACCGCCATCGCCACGTCCGTGCAGCAGGATCAGATGCCCGCCCCGGCCGGGGTCCATCCGCTCGGGATAGCGGATCTCGGGGCTCACGGAAACGATGGCGAGCGTTTCGGCATCAACGCGCCCTGCACTCGCCGCAATGTCCTCGTCGATCATTACCTCCACGTGCACGCCGAACGCGGCTTCCACCCATCCGGCGAACGGGCGGTAGATCAAGCCATCCACGCCGCCATCTTCGCGCACGCGATGTACACCGTGCCGCAACGCCTCTTCGAGCATCTGCGCGCGCGGCGCATGCGCGACGCCCCAATAGTCGAGCGCCGATTCGAGGCAGGTCAGACCGCACAAGCGCTTGGCCCAGAAGCGATAGGCGTCGGCCTCGGTGAAGCCGCTCGCCCGCCAGCGCGGGTCCTCGCACGGGTCGGCGCCACGCTCGACGATAGGCGCCACCCAGTCGGCGCTGCCCCACTGGCTGTAATACGGCACGCCTTCATGCCGCCATGTCCCGCCGTTGCGCACGTCGTCCAATCGATACCCCTCGCCCCAGTAAGGTTGATTCGCCGCGCGCGAGCGCACGGCGTTCAAAATCGTGCATCTTCGCAGTCGCGCGCCGTCCCCGCAATGCCGCGAATATCGCAAGCCATGTGTAAACGAAGCCGAATATACGCTTACATTCCCGTATTCGGCGCCGCATTACATTTCGCTAAAATAACGCCGTCGTCTGGCATTTTATGCGTTTAGAATATCGTGCTCCCGTGCGCAGGCCGCAGGAGGTCCGGTCAAACCGGCCCCGCGGCACCACGGCATGATCAATCAGAAACTGAATCCACGAATCTCCCTTCAAGCAGTATGTCGAACGTTGCATACACAACCGACTCGGCCTCGGTGGCGGAGCGCGTACGCGAGCTGATGAGCCGTCACGGCATCGGCAAGCGTCAGCAAACGACCGAGCTGTGCCGGATTCTTGACCTGAGCTTTTCACAGGGGCACCGCAAGCTGCGCGGCAACAGCCCGTGGACGCTCGCGCAGATCAAGAAAGTGGCCGAAGCGTTCGGCGAACCCGCGGGCCAGCTGTTCGGGGCGCAGCTGCTCGACCCCGGGATGGTCGGGGCCAGCGCTCAAGAAGCGATCCTCTGCGTGAGCGCCGCCGAACTGCCCTGCACCGCCTGGATCGGCGCACCGGTCGAGGCAGGCAGCCGCCCCGACTTCGTCGCCTACGAAAAGCAGGGCCAGTGGCGCGTGGTGCGCCCGGACGGCGCGCTCTACCAGAACGCGCGCGAAGTCCACAAGATCGAGATCTACCCGCGCCGCGCCGAGTCCGACAAACCGCTCATCGCCGTCGTGGACGACGACCGCTCTTCCGCCGACAACCTGCGCGACTACCTCGAGCACAGCGGCTACACGGCGCTCGCGCTCTACGGCCTCGCGGCATTCAACGAAGCGCTCGAAAACAACGTGTTCGACGGCGTGGTGATCGACTGGCTGTTCGGCAGCCAGACCGCCGCGGAGGCGATCCGCAGCGTGCGCGCCTCCGAGAACCCCGATGCACCCATCTTCGTGCTCACCGGCGAACTGCTGACCGGCAAGGCCAGCGAATCGGAGATCAGCCAGGTCGTACGCCACTACAACGTGGCCTGCTACGAAAAGCCGGCGCGCATGGCGATTCTCGTCGCCGATCTTTCGAAGCGGCTCAACCGCGGCTAACGCCGCGTTTTGCTCGCTCAACCCGCTCCCGCGCCTTTCACACCGCCGCGCGCGGCGCGCTCAGCGCTCGCTGCAACGCCGCACGCAGCACCTCGTAATGCACCGGCTTCGTGAGCCGGTCGAAAAACGGCGCGCCCTCGCCGCCCGGCGTCTTGCCCGCAGTGTCCGGAAGCGCCGCCAGCCCCGCCACGTCGGCGCTTACCGCGATCACGCGCGGCTGCGCGAGCACGTCCTGCGCGGTCTCGAGCCCCGCCACGAAGTCGTAGCCGTCGCGGCCCGGCATGTGCAGGTCGAGCAGCACCACGTCGCACACTTCGTGCGCCAGAAGCGCGAGCGCGCTGTCGGCGTCGCTGGCCGCGAGCGCGCGGTAGCCCATGTGCGCGACCATCTCGCAGAGCGAATCGCGCACGAGCGGGTTGTCGTCGACGACGAGCACCTGCGGCAGCGCCCGCGCGGGCAGCGCCGCTTCGGCCACGGCCGCGGGCGCCGGCGGCTCGACCGGCGTGACGGGAATGCGCACGGTGAAGGTCGTGCCTTTGCCCACGCGGCTTTGCGTCTCGATCGTGCCGCCGAACAGCTCGACGAGGCCGCGCACGATCGCGAGCCCCATCCCCGCGCCTTCATAGCGCCGCGAGCGCGACGTGTCGAGCTGCGTGAACTCCTTGAAGATGAGCGGAATCTGGTCCGGCGCCACGCCAGGCCCCGTGTCGCCGACGACGATCACGAGCGTGTCGCCGCCAGCCGGCTTCGGCGCGCCCTCTGCGTCCTGCGATGGCCGCGGAACCCGCGCCGGCGCCTGCAGCCAGAATTCGAGCCGCACCTTGCCGCGCTCCGTGTAGCGGATCGCGTTCGTGACGAGGTTGCCGGCGATCTGGCGAATCCGATGCGGGTCGGCCACCACGCGCCGCTGCGGGCCCACCCACGCATGCTCGAACACGAGCCCGCGCGAGCGCGCCGCCTGCTCGTTCTCATCGACGATCGACTGCAGCAGTTCGCGCGGCTCGAACTCTTCCTGGCGCAATTCGAGCTTGCCTGCGCCGAGACGCGCGTAGTCGGTGAGGTCCTTCATCTGCGCTTCGAGCTGGCGAGCCGCGGTTTCGAGGCGTTGGATCACCTTGCGGTCGGCTTCCGAATGCGAGTTGAAGCCGAGCAGCTCGATCGACGAGACGATCGCGTGCAGCGGCGTGCGCAGTTCGTGGCTGATCATGCCGAGGAAGGCGTCCTTCGCCATGCTCGCCTCGCGCGCGGCGCGACTCGCCTGGTGCTCGGCTTCGAGCGCCGCGCGCTGCTGGTGCAGGAGGCGCGTGCGCCGGTAGCCGTTCATCACGAGCAGCACGCCCGCCGCCGCCGACAGCACGAGCAGCACGAGCCCGGACGCGAACAGTTCGCGGCGTTTGGCGATGAAATCGTGCCGGATCGCCTCGCGCTCGGTCACGTCGGCGAAACGCCGGTTCAGCGCGAGGTCGGTCACCTGGGTCCAGTGCAGGTCGAGCGCCATGAGCATCGGCACCGCGCGTTCGGGGTTGTCCGCGAGCGTGGCGATTTCGGCCTCGAATGGCGAGATCGTCGCGGCCAGAACGGCGAGATCGGCGTCCTGGCGGCGCTTCAGGCCCGGCGTCGAGTCGAGCGAGAGCGTCGAGCCCTTCATCACGTTGAGCTTCGACTGCAGCACCTCGTAGCGCAGCCGCACCTTGTCGAGATCGCGGTCGATGCCGTCCGCGAACATCAGCAGCTGGCTCTCGAAGCGTGCGTAGGCGATCTGGAGCTGCGCGGCGTCCCAGTACAGGCCGTCGTAATTGCCCGTGATGCGCTGCACGACCTGCGGATTGAGCAGGTTCGCGTAGAGCAGATAGCCGACCGCCACCACGGGCGGCGCGAGCGCCGCCATCCAGATGATCGCCTGCAGCAGGCGTCGCAAGGGACGTTGTATCACCCGCTACTCACCGCTTGATCGTCATCGACTTGATCTGCCACGCGAACTTCGAGTCACCGGCCGCGCCGTCGAGCTCGAGCGGATGCTGGTCGCGTGGATAGATCAGGAACAACGGGCCGAAATTGCTCACTTTGAGGCGCTGGCCGTTCATCTCATAGGCGACCACCACGCCATAGCGCGCGGCGTCGGCCACGGGCACGACACAGGTGTAGTCGTCGAGCGTATGGATCTCGATCTCGCTGCCGTAGGCGCCCACGGCCTCGAGCACGTCCGAAAGCAGCGGGCCCGTGAAGGTCGAGCGCGGCGTCCAGGTCGTGGCCGTCGTGATCGAATGCGCGGGCAGCGCGAGCAGCTGCGCCTCGCTGAAGTGATACGCCGTATGGGACGCGTTGTTGGTCACGCGCACCTCGCCATCGACGTCGAGCGAGAGCGCACCCGTAGAACCCGCCGCCTGCGCAGAAGGTGCAAAAAACGGCGCCGCACCCGCGAGCGCCACCACGGCGGCCCAGCGCCGCCAGCCTGGCCATCCCATCCCATGCCACATCTTGCCGGAGCCCTTTCGCGCGATGATTCGCGTCGTTTTCGTGTGTCTTTGCGCCGCGCTACGCGACATTTTGCGGTAATGCGCCGCTTTTTCCTGCTGCGTTTCCCTCGTTTTCCTGCTACCTCCACCCACCATGCCAGCAGGCGCTGGTGAGCATAGGCATAATATCGTCAAACATTGTGCTGACAATAGCCGTCTTTTTCTCGTACACCGCTATCGGAAAAGCGCATTGCGCAGTTGCCGCGCAGTTGCCGCGCGCTTGCCGATTACGCGCTTCGACACCCAATTCAACCCATGGATAAACCTGTCGTTCCGCTCACCTACGAACAGCTCGATCACTGGGTCGAGTCGCTGCAGCCGGCGCTGATCGCGGAGGAATTCGACCTCGTGGTCGGTATCCTGCGCGGCGGCGCGCCGCTTGCGCTGATGGTTTCGCACGCAACGGGTGCGGCCGTCGCATTCCTGCGCTATGACCGCGCCACGCGCGAAGTGCGCTGGGACTCCACGCTGCCGCTGCCCGAACCGGGCTCGAAAGTGCTGCTCTGCGAGGACATCGCGGGGCGCGGCCATACGCTCGTGGACTGCATCGCGTTCCTGAGCGAGCACGGGCTCGTCGTGCGCACGCTCACCGGCGCCTACGACGACCTCAGCCGTTTGCGCCCCGATTATTCGATCGACGCGAGCGGCTATTTCGCGCTGTTCCCCTGGGAGCGCCAGGCCTACACCGACCGCTATCGCGCCGACTGGATCCGCGATGGCGACGGCGACGGCACGCGCATGGCCGACGACCACGAGTACGCGGTCTACGCCATCGATCTCGACGGCGTCCTGCTCCCCGACCTCCCGATTGCGCGCTACGACGAAGACCTCGTCGCCGCGCTCGCCGAGCGCGATGAGCTGGTGCCGTTCGAGCGCCTGCCCGGCATCGACATGAAACGCACGCGCGCGATCATCACGGGGCGTCCGGAGATCGACCGCGAGCGCACGCTCGCCTGGCTCGAACGCCACGGTTTCGGGCACCTCGAACTGATCATGCGCACGCCGGACGAACACGACGACACGGCCGCGGCCGTGGCTGCGCACAAGGCCGCGGCGGCCATCCGCAGCGGCGTCACGCACTTCATCGAGAGCGATCCGGTGCAGGCGATCCTGATCGCCCAGACCGCGCCGCTCCTGCGCGTGATCTGGTGGAACGCCCAGGCACGCACGGGCACACTGATCGGCGCCTCGGCCTGGAGCTGAGCGAGCCGGCGTTCAGACGCCGCCGCGCCGGCCCTCGATGAATCGCGCGGCGCGCGGCGACGCCACCACGATGAGCTTCATGGCCGCACGCGTCGCGCCGACGAAGAGTTTGCGCGCGGCGCGCTCGTCGAATGACTCGAAGTCCACCTCGGTCAGGATCACGCACGGCGCGGACTGGCCCTTGAAGCGGTAGATCGAATCGAGCAGCACATCGCCCTCGCGGTACTGCGGATTGCCGAACAGGTCGTATTGGCCGGTGAAGCTGCGCAGCCGATGCGGGCCGAGCTGATCGAGCGTCGCGAACAGCGAATGCTCGCGTCCGCGCCAGCAAAGCACGACGATGTCCTGCTTGCGAAAGCCCAGCGAAAGCGCCTGCGTAATCGCGCGTTTCGTGACCAGAACCACCCCAGGTTCCGCGCCCGGTCCGGCTTCATGCTCGTCCCAGCTCGCCACGGTCACCTCGGAGCCGTCGAACGGACTCCCCGCGGCGAGCTGCGCGATGGCGGGCACGGTCGGTCCGGCCACGTCGCGCAGGAATGCGAGGATGTCGCGCGGGCTGCGGTAGTTCGTGGTCTCGCGCAGCACGGTCCAGCCCGCCAGCGCGAGCGGCTCGCGCACGTACAGGTTCTGCAGCGGATCTTCGAGCCACCACCATGCAGCGTCCGGCCGCATCAGACGCCCGAGTGCGCCGACCCACGGCTCGTGGAAATCCTGCCCTTCGTCGACGATCAGCACGTCGAACTGCCAGCGCTCGGCAATCGGCATCTCGCCGAAGCGCTGCACGAGGTCGTCGAACGTGCCGGGGCTCGCGAAGTCGGGCACGTGGCCGCCGTCGCGCGCGACCCAGTCGCACAGCTGGTGATAGGTCGCCACCTTTGCCCCGGGCGGCGCGAGCTGCGCGATGTGATCCGCAAGCGGCCGGTTGAAGCACACGTAGAGCGTGCGCGCGCCGCGCGCCACCGCGTCCTTCATGACCTGCACGGCCAGTTGCGTCTTGCCCGAGCCCGCCGTGCCGATCACGCGCAGCCGGAACGGGGCGAATTCGAGGCGCCGCGCCCACGTGGCGAGGCCGCCCGCGAGCCGCGTGACGAGCGTGCCGGCCGCGCCGAGCAGCGCGCTGGTGTCGGGCGTGAGCGAAAGTTCGTCGGCGAGAAAATGATGGATCCTGGCGGCGCACGGCAGGCGCGGCTCGTCGGCGGGCATGGCTTCGAGCACGATGGCGGCGAGCTGCGCCTTGCGCGTGGCGTCGACGATGCGCGCCGGGTTCACGCCCGCGATGGCCGGCTCCCGCACCACGTGGTCGGGGCAATAGAACAGCTCTTCGAGCACGTAGGTGCCCGCGCCGAACGACGCCGTAAAGCGCCGGTGCAGCCCCTCGACCGTGCGTGCCAGCGCGATCGCCACGTTGCGCTCGGTTTGCATGTACGCCTTGACGAGCCCGCCTGGCGTTTCGCGCAAAAAGCCGGTTTTCTGCTCGACGATCATCACGCGCCCAGCCGGGCTGACGATCACGAAATCGGCCTCGCCGAAGACCGAAAAGCCTTCGGAGAGCCGCGTCCAGTGCACGCCGTGATAGACGGTGTAGCCGTTCGGCAAACCGCGGGCGAGCGCGGCGAGTGTTTCGCGCTCGCGCGCGGCGGCGCCGGTGGCTTCGATATGCTGCCAGTCGTCGGGGACAATGCGGGCCATGGGCGGGTCTCGGACGGATGTTGAGGTTCGTGGCGGCCGCGCAGGC
Organism: Paraburkholderia sp. BR10936; assembly: GCF_040965735.1. NCBI lineage: Bacteria > Pseudomonadati > Pseudomonadota > Betaproteobacteria > Burkholderiales > Burkholderiaceae > Paraburkholderia > Paraburkholderia sp. BR10936. The sequence continues at coordinate 60,532 of NZ_JBFRCM010000030.1, read as the reverse complement.
AAGCGAGGGAGCGCTGCCGCACGAAGCGGGCGCGGCGGCGGAACTCCGGGCGCCGCGCAGCGCCTATTCTACGAAATGCCTGGCTGCACAAATAAACCGCGCGAGAATCGTGTATCGTGGCGGCCTGCGCCAGGCTTGACCCTTTTTCCTCTTGCAAGGAGTACGCGCCAGATGATCACGATCTGGGGACGCGCCAATTCGGTGAATGTCCAGAAAGTCCTGTGGTGTTGCGATGAACTCGTGCTGCCGTTCCAGCGCATCGACGCGGGCGGCTCGTTCGGTCATCTCAACGAGCCTTCCTATCTCGCCATGAATCCGAACGGCAAGGTCCCGACGATCACCGACGGCACCTTCGTGCTGTGGGAGTCGAACGCGATCCTGCGCTATCTGGCGATGGAGTACGGCCCTTCGAGCCTGCTCTACCCGACCGACCCGAAGGTGCGCGCCTCGATCGAGCGCTGGCTCGACTGGTCGATCGGCACGCTCGCGCCCATCGAGCGCCCTGTGTTCCTCGCGCTCGTACGCACGCCGCCCGAAAAGCGCGACACGGCGAAGCTCGCGGCCGACTTCGATCAGCTGACCCCGCTTTGGCGGCTGCTCGACCACCATCTGCAAGGCCGCTTCTTCATGGAAAACGAGCGCTTCTCGCTCGCCGACATCGTACTCGGCGCGTACGCGCGGCGCTGGTTCGGACTCGAAGGCGTGGAGCGCGAGCCGCTGCCGAATGTCGAACGCTGGTATCAGCGCATCGCGCAGCGTCAGGGCTTCCGCAAGTACATCGATCTGCCGCTCACCTGAGCCGTCGCTCCATGGCGGCGCGGGCGGGCCGGCGGCGCGCCCCGTATAATCGCAAGCATGAAGACAGCAAAACCGTCCCCGGACGCCCCGGCCCTGCATAGCGACACCGAGGCGCACGACCACGCGCACGGCCATGCCCACTCGCAAGACGGTGTCAAGGGCGCTTCGGTCGAGTCCGCGCTCGCGATGGCCGAGGCCTATTGCCGCGAGCGCGGCGAAAAGCTCACGCCGATCCGCCGCAAGGTGCTGGAGCTGCTGCTCGCCTCGGGACGCGCAACCAAGGCGTATTCGCTGCTCGACGAAATGCGCCAGATCCATCCGGGTTCGGCGCCGCCGACTGTTTACCGGGCGCTCGACTTCCTGCTGTCGGCGGGGCTCATCCACCGCATCGAATCGATCAACGCGTTCGCAGTGTGCCACGACCTCACGCAGTGTCAGCACGGCATTCTCGTGGTGTGCCAGCAGTGCGGCAACGTCACCGAACTGCACGAGCCCAAGCTGCGCCAGGCGTTGGTTGCGCAGATCGAGGCCGCGGGCTACCGGCTCGCCGGCGACGGTATCGAGCTCAAGGGTCTCTGCGCGCAATGCCAGGAGAGTCAGGCCAATTCGGCCGACAAGGCTGCACAGCCGGGCGCCGCTGCGGCGCCGGAAGCCGCCGCGCAGTCCTCGTCCGTTAGCTAACCGATCTTGCCCGCCGTTGAGCGCGGGCAACAGCTCAGCCGCGCCGCATCTCGCGGCGCTTCAGTCCATCCGCACCCGCACCTTTGCCGCCGCGCTACGCGCGCGGCGTCATAGCGACTGGCGCGCGTCGATCGCGTCGCTCAGCAGCGTCACCAGTTCGTCCGGCCGGGCCGGCTTGGTCATGAAGTGCTGGAAGCCTTCGCCGATGCTGCGCAAACGCCAGCTTTCGTCGGTGTGGCCCGTGAGCGCGACCGCGACGGTCGGAGCATGGTCGCCGCGGATTTCGTAATCGCGCAGACGCTGGATCAGGTAGAAGCCGTCCATCGCCGGCAGGTCGAGATCGCAGACCACGGCGTCGGGGTGCAGGCTCAGGGCCGCTTCGACGCCGGTTTCAGCGTCTTCGACCGCCACGACATGCGCACCCTCCGCCTCGAGTAGCGAAGTCAGTGACGCCCGGCTGTGCGGGTCGTCTTCGACGAGGACGATGGTCGTCCGGTCGAGCTTGTGTACTGCGTTCATTGTGTTTGCTTACATGCCTTTCTGTCTGTCAGGCCGAGTGCCGCAAGGCTACGGGCCCGGAGTCACGCCGGGCGCACGGCAACGCGGGCCGTCCTGATAGAGCAATCTTAATGCCGTCCGGTTCCTGCGTGCCGCGCGTGCGCCCATCCGCGCCGCGCACGATAGCCGCATCACAAGACAGCCCGATGACGGCCGCGCTCACGCTTTGCCGCCCTGTTTTTTGTCCTGCGTTGAACTCTGTCGCGCAGCGGCAAGGCCCTTGGCCTTGCCGGTTTGTGCATAGGCTTCGAGTGCACGCTGGCGCGCCAGTTCGTGCTCGACGACAGGTTCCGGATAAGTTTTGCCGAGTCGCACGCCCGCCGCCTCGAGCTGCTGCGCGCTGGCCTTCCACGGCTGGTGCACGAGCGCATCGGGCAGGCCCGCCAGCTCCGGCACCCAGTGCCGCACGTAGGCGCCGCGCGGGTCGAACTTCTGGCCCTGCAGCACCGGATTGAAGATGCGGAAATACGGCGCGGCATCCACGCCCGAGCCCGCCACCCACTGCCAGTTGGCCGGGTTGCTGGCCGGGTCGGCGTCGACGAGCGTGTCCCAGAACCACGACTCGCCCGCGCGCCAGTCGATCAGCAGATGTTTGCTCATGAACGATGCCACGACCATGCGCACGCGGTTGTGCATCCAGCCTGTGTGCCAGAGTTCGCGCATGCCGGCATCGACGAGCGGATAGCCGGTCAGCCCCCGCTGCCACGCTTTCAGGCCAGCGGCGTCCTTGCGCCACGGCATGGCGTCGAATGCGGGACGCAGGTTGCGCGTCGCCAGATCGGCGTAGTGAAACCGCTGGTAATGGCAGAACTCCCGCCAGCCCAACTCGCTCGCGAACTTTTCGGCGCTCGCAGCGCGGCGCGCCGATCCACGTCCGTGCGCGTGCTGCGCCGCCTTGAGCGCCGCCCAGACCTGGCGCGGCGAAATCGCGCCGACGGCGAGATACGGGGAGAGGCGGCTCGTGGCCGCGTCGCCGGGTTCGTCGCGCTCACCGGCGTAGGCGTCGAGGTCGGTGGCGAGGAACGCGCGCAGGCGCTCCAGCGCGGCTTCCTCTCCCGCAGGCCAGGCCGCGCGCATGCCGCCCGACCAGTCGGGCGCGCGAGGCGCCAGGCCGAGCGCGTCGAGTTTCGATGCACGTTGGGTAAGACGTGCTGGCAGCGATTGAAAAATCATCCGTTCGGGCTCGCCTTCCGGCGGCGGCGGATCGCCCATGCGCAGGCAGGCGCGCCAGTAGGCGCTGAAGACCTGGAACGGCTCGCCGGACTGATTGAGCACCGTCCATGGCTCGTTGAGGAGCTGGGCGCCGAAGCTTTCCGCACTGACGCCGCGCTCGCGCAGCGAGGATTTGAGGGCGCGATCGACCTCGCGTTGCGCAGCCCCGTAGCGGCGGTTCCAGTACACGGCTTGCGCGCCGGTGTCGGTGACGAGGGCGTCCAGCGTCGCCGCTTCGTCGCCCTGCAAGAGCAGCAGGCGGCCGCCGCGCACAGCCAGCGCCGCTTCGAGCGCGCGCAGCGATTCATGGCGCCACCAGCGCGCCGCCCCGCCCTGCGGGCGCTCGCCCGAGGCATGCGGATCGTGGATCCAGACGCAGATCAGCGGCAGGCCGCTCGCCGCGGCCTGCGCGAGCGCGGGCTGGTCGGCGAGCCGGAGATCGTCGCGAAACCAGACGATCGCGGGGGCTCGATGCGCAGAAGCGCGGGAAGCAGCAGCAGAAGAAGACAGACCGGACCTCGACCGGGAAACATTCGCGCGGCACCGCGCACGGGGCGTGCCGCAAAGGTCCCGGAGCGTACCACGGCGCGCGCTGGCGGCTAATCCGTATCAATGCCCGTATCGGTGCGTGCGTCGATGCGCCCTGGCCCCACGCCCTGGGTGATGAGCGCGACCGCATGGCGCGCGACCGCCTCGACGCCCACGTGCGGCTGCTGCGCGTCGCCGCGCCATATCTGGCTGGTGGCGAGCGGCAAGAGCGTCAGGCCCATCAGCGACTGGAACAGCAGCGCAGGCTCCAGCGCCGCGTTGAGCCGGCCCTCGCGCTGCCAGCGCGCAATGGCCGTGTGGGCCGTTTCCTGGTGCTCGCGGCCGAGGCGCTCGAGCATGCGCTGGCGCAGCACGCCGCCCTCGCTGATGACGTCGCGCACCCACAGCGGCGGAAACCACGGATTGCGCTGCCCCAGCGCCACGAAGCGCTGCACGAGCGCAGTGAGCGCCGCCACGGGATCGTCGGGATGCTCCGCGAAGATGTCGCCAAGCGACTCGCGCAGCGGCACGAAACGCTCGTCGATCAGCACGTCGATCAGTTGATCGCGCGTCTTGAAGTAGTAGTGGACCATCGCCGGCGTCACGCCCGCCTCGCGGGCGATGGCAGCGAGCGAGGTGTCGAGGATGCCCTGGCGTGCGAACAGCGCGAGTGCGGCTTCGATCAGACGCGCGCGCTGTTCCGCCCCGCCCACGCCGCCACTCGGCCGGCCGGGACGGCGCGCGGCGGCCCGGCCTGGCGTGCCGCCTGCGCTGTCGAAGGAAGGTTCTGGCGCGTTCATAGGTGTCCTGCCCGGTAACAAAATGAATTTTGACCAACTGGAATAATTGTCCTAATATTAACCTCCGAATTAATTAATTTCAAGATAGACGGACACGATGAAACCCAGCACGAAACACCCTGTGCCCGCTACGGCGGGGGTCGGCACTCACGCGAATGCAGCGGTGCTGGCGTCGGGCCCGGCTGCCGATACCGGCGGCCATCCACCGATCCGGCTGCTGTTTCCGGCGCTCCTGCTCGTGATGCTGCTGGCCGCGCTCGACCAGACCATCGTCTCGACGGCGCTGCCCACCATCGTCGGCGAGCTGGGCGGGCTCGACCGGCTCTCGTGGGTCGTCACGGCCTACCTGCTCACCTCGACGATCGTCGTGCCGCTCTACGGCAAGTTCGGCGACCTGTTCGGGCGCAAGATCGTGCTGCAGGCCGCCATCGTGATCTTCCTGATCGGTTCGGCACTTTGCGGCGTGGCGCAGAACATGGAGCAGCTGATCGTGCTGCGCGCCTTGCAGGGCATTGGCGGCGGGGGCCTGATGGTCGTGACGATGGCCGCGATCGGCGACGTCATCCCGCCCGCGCAGCGCGGCAAGTATCAGGGCATGTTCGGCGGTGTATTCGGCATCGCGACGGTAATCGGGCCGCTGCTCGGCGGCTTTCTCGTCGAGCATCTGTCGTGGCGCTGGATTTTCTACATCAACCTGCCGCTCGGCGCGATCGCGCTCGTGGTGATCGGCGCGGTGTTCAAGCCGCGCGCCGCGCACGTGAAGCATGTGATCGACTACATGGGCGCGGGCTGGCTCGCCGCCGCCCTCACCTGCCTGATCCTCTTCACGAGCGAGGGCGGCTCGCTGCTGCCGTGGACGTCCCCTACGCTCTGGCTCACGCTGCTGCTCGGCATCGTCGCTGTCGCGGGCTTCATCCACGAGGAAAAGCACGCCGCCGAGCCCATCCTGCCGCTCGAACTCTTCCGCCAGCGCACCTTCGTGCTCGCGAGCCTGATCGGCTTCATCGTGGGCGTGTCGCTGTTCGGCTCGGTTACGTTCCTGCCGCTCTATCTGCAGGTGGTGAAGGGCTCGACGCCCTCGCAGGCCGGCATGCAGATGCTGCCGATGATGGGCGGCGTGCTCGTGATGTCGATCATCACGGGCCGCATCATCAGCAAGATCGGCAAGTACCGCATATTCCCGATCGTGGGCACGGCGCTCGTGGCCGTGGCGATGATGCTGCTCGCGCGCCTGCAGATCGACACGCCGATTCACCTCATGTATGTCTACATGGGCCTGCTCGGCTGCGGCCTCGGCATGGTGATGCAGGTGCTGATCCTCGCCGTGCAGAACGCGGTGGCATTTCGCCATATGGGCGTGGCCACATCGGGCGCGACGCTGTTCCGCTCGATCGGTGGTTCGGTCGGCGTGGCCGCGTTCGGCGCCGTGTTCTCCCACGGGCTGCACGCGCGGCTCGAAAAGGTGCTCACGGCCGACGTGGAACTGCCGCAGCCGCTCACACCCGACGTGATCCACCATCTGCCGCCCACGCTGCACGCGCAGTATCTCGATGCGTTCGCCGGGGCGTTGCACACGGTTTATCTCTCGGCTGCGGTCGTGGTGGTGTTCTCATTCGCGCTGTCGTGGCTGCTGCGTGACGTGCCGCTGCGCAAGCAGCATTGAGCGCGGTTCCCCCGCTTTTTCCCCTCCAGCCAGCGTCTCCCCGCTGGCTTTTTTTGCCCTGAGAACCGGCATTAGTCGGCCTGACGGAGCCCATTCAGGCCCCGTTCACACCGACATTACATTTTCCACACATTTAATTACAGTTAGCTAAAATCGCGGGCATCGCGCGCCGGGACCCGGCGGCGCGCGATGCAACTCTTGCGACGGCCGCATGACGGCCGTTCGCCATAAAACACACAAACCAGGAGAAGACCCGCCCATGGACGTCCAGACCGACCCAACCACGCTATCCGCGCAAGACACGAGGCGACGCGTATTCGCCATCGTCGGCGCCTCGTCGGGCAATCTCGTCGAGTGGTTCGACTTCTATATCTACTCGTTCTGCGCGCTGTATTTCGCGCCCGCGTTCTTCCCGAGCGGCAACACCACCACGCAGCTGCTCAACACCGCCGGCGTGTTCGCCGCGGGCTTCCTCATGCGCCCGATCGGCGGCTGGCTGTTCGGCCGCATCGCCGACCGCCACGGCCGCCGCAGCGCGATGATGATCTCGGTGCTCATGATGTGCGGCGGCTCGCTCGTGATCGCCATGCTGCCCACCTACGCGCAGATCGGCGCGTTCGCCCCGTTCCTGCTCCTCGTCGCACGGCTCTTCCAGGGGCTTTCGGTGGGCGGCGAGTACGGCACGAGCGCGACCTACATGAGCGAGGTCGCGCTCAAGGGCCGACGCGGCTTCTTCGCGTCGTTCCAGTACGTCACGCTGATCGGCGGCCAACTCTGCGCGCTCCTCGTGCTCGTGATCCTGCAGCAGACGCTTTCCACCGAAGAACTGAAGGCCTGGGGCTGGCGCGTTCCGTTCGTGGTCGGCGCATTCGCCGCGCTGATCTCGCTCTATCTGCGCAAATCGCTCGACGAAACCTCGACGAGCGAGTCGCGCCACAAACGCGACGCAGGCACGATTCGCGGCGTCTGGCAACACAAGGGCGCGTTCTTGACGGTGGTGGGCTTCACCGCAGGCGGCTCGCTGATCTTCTACACGTTCACGACCTACATGCAGAAGTACCTCGTGAACACGGCCGGCATGCACGCGAAAACCGCGAGCAACGTGATGACCTGCGCGCTCTTCGTCTACATGCTGATGCAGCCGGTGTTCGGTGCGCTGTCCGACAAGATCGGCCGCCGCACGTCGATGATCCTGTTCGGCGCTCTCGCAGTGATCGGCACAGTGCCGCTCATGCATGCGCTCAAAGACGTGGCGAGCCCCGTGGCCGCGTTCGCGCTGATCACGGTGGCGCTCGCGATCGTCAGCTTCTACACGTCGATCAGCGGCCTCATCAAGGCGGAGATGTTCCCGCCCGAAGTGCGCGCGATGGGCGTGGGCCTCTCGTACGCGGTAGCGAACGCGCTGTTCGGCGGCTCGGCCGAATACGTCGCGCTGTGGTTCAAGTCGGCAGGCAGCGAGTCCACGTTCTACTGGTACGTGACCGCGCTGTGCGCGATTTCGCTGATCGTCTCGTGGCGCATGCGCGATCCGTCGAAGGAAGGCTATCTGCGTCACGAACCGTGATGCTCGGGCGCAGCCGCTTCATGCCGGCTGCGCCACCCGCTCCATCGCACGCTGCAATGTTTCGTAGACCTTGGGACGATTGCACTGCGAAACATTGAAACGCAGAAAATCGCTCGCGCTGCGCGACACGCTGAACACGTTGCCCGGCGCGAGCACCACGCCGTCCACCAGCGCCTCGCGCGCGATCTGCGCCGCGTCGAGTCCGTCCGGCAACTGCGCCCATACGAATAGGCCCGCCTGCGGCCGCGTCCATGCGCTCAGGCCCAGCGCCGAAAGCCGCTGCAGCGTTTCGCCCATGGCGTCGGCGAGCTTCGCGCGCAAGCCGTCCAGGTGCCGCCGATACGTGCCGTCCACGAGCAGGCGGTGCACGAGTTCCGCCACCATCTCGCCATTGCCGAACGAGACCGCGAGCTTGAGATCCACGAGCGGCTCGATCCAGTCGGCGCGCGCCGCGATGAAACCGCAGCGCGCCGCGGCAGACATCGTCTTCGAAAAGCTGCCGATCGTCACGACGCGCGCGAGCCCGTCGAAGGCCGCGAGGCGAGGCGCGGGCTCGATTTCGAAGTCGGCGAAGATGTCGTCCTCGACGATCAGAAGGTCGTGCTCCTCCGCGAGCTTGAGCAGGCGATGCGCGACCGCGGGCGCGAGCGTCGCGCCGGTGGGGTTGTGGACCGCCGAGTTCGTCACGTAAAGGCGCGGGCGCGATTCAGCCAGCGTGCGCTCGAACGCGGCGAGATCCGGGCCCGTCGGCGTGTACGGCACCCCGACCACGCGCACGCGATGCGCGCGCAGCAGCGCCTGGAAATTGAAGTAGCACGGGTCGTCCACGAGCACGGCGTCGCCCGGCTCCAGCAGAAAGCGGCACAGCAGGTCGAGCGCCTGGGTGCCGCCGTCAGTCAGCACTATCTGCTCGGGCGCGGCCTCCACGCCGTGCTGGCCGAGCCGCCATGCCAGCTGCTGGCGCAGCGCCGGCAGGCCGAGCGGCGACGCGTAATCGGTGAGCGGCGCGCGCGGGTCGCGTGCAAGGGCGCGCAGCGCGCGCCGCACGGCGTCCTGCGGCAGCCACGAGGCGGGCAACCAGCCGCAGCCGGGACGCAGCGCGTCGGCCTCGGTCTGCAGCGACTGGCGCGTGAGCCAGAGCGGATCGATCTCGCGGTCGAGCTGCGGCCCGAGCGCGGCGAGCGCGAGCGGCGGCGCGTGCCCGGCCACGAAAAATCCGGCGCCGCGCCGCGCGACGAGCACGCCTTCGGCGACGAGGCGCTCGTAGGCCTCCACCACCGTCGAATTCGACACGCCAAGCTGCCCGCTCATCGCCCGGATGGACGGCACGCGCGCGCCCGCAGCCAGCGAGCGCGCGGCAATGCGCTCGCGCAGCGCCTGCATCACCTGCTCGACGCGCGTCATGGGCAGGGCTTGCGTCCTCGCTCTGTCTTTCATCTGTACTGCTCCGCGTTCAATACAGTTTGAACAAATTGTACTGATCTGTAGCTTACCTTCCCGCGGCGCGGCGCGCATCATCAGCGGACCGATCACCGATGCTCCTCTTGCCCAAGCCCATCCATGCGCAAAACGCTCGATTCCACCACCGATGGCTGGCTCTGCGGCCTCGCAGGCCTCCTCATCTTCAGCGGCTCGCTGCCCGCCACGCGGCTCGCCGTGCTCGGCTTTGCCCCCGTGTTCCTCACCAGCGTGCGTGCGACCATCGCGGGCATGATCAGCGTGCTGCTGCTTCTTGCGCTGCGCGCCGCACGGCCCGCGCGCGCCGAGGTCTGGCCGCTCGTCATCGTCGCGCTCGGCGTGGTGGTGGGCTTTCCGCTCCTCACCGCGCTCGCGCTCCAGCACGTGAGTTCGGCGCACGCCATCGTGTTCGTCGGCTTGCTGCCGCTCGCCACGGCCGTGTTCGGCGTGTTGCGTGCGGGCGAGCGTCCGCAGCCGGCCTTCTGGATCTTTTCCGCGGCGGGCAGCGCCGCCGTGGTGGCGTTCGCGCTGCGTCATGGCATCGACGCCTCGCCGCTCGGCGACGCGCTCATGCTCGGCGCGATCGTCGTATGCGGGCTCGGCTATGCGGAAGGCGCGCGGCTCTCGCGGCGCCTGGGCGGCTGGCAGGTGATCTGCTGGGCGCTCGTGATCTCGCTGCCCGTGATGGCGCCGCTCGCGTGGTGGCTGCGGCCCGCGTCGTTCGCCGCGGTGGGCGCGGCCTCGTGGTGGGGGCTCGCCTATGTGTCGCTCTTCAGCATGCTGATCGGCTTCGTGTTCTGGTATCGCGGGCTCGCGCTCGGCGGCATTGCAGGCGTCGGGCAGTTGCAGTTGCTGCAGCCGTTCTTCGGCTTCGTGCTCGCGGCGCTGCTGCTGCACGAAGCCGTGCCGCCCGCGATGATCGCCGTCACCGCCGTGGTGATCGCGTGCGTGGCCGGCGCACGGCGCTTCGGGCGCGCAGGCGGCGCTTCCGCTGTCGCGAATCGCGCGGGCACGCAGCGCGTCTAGACCGGGCTTTTTTGGCACGCTTCAAAAGCGCGCCTGCGCAAGGCATAGTGAGGAACGCAAACCTCCTTCTCCTTTGCCTTCGCGCTCGCTCCAACCGATGAACCCACACCCCGACGCGCACGTGCGCGACGCCACCGCCGACGACTTTCCCGCCATCGCCGCGATCTACGCACACCACGTGCTGCACGGCACGGCGTCGTTCGAGGAGACGCCGCCCACGCTCGACGAACTCCTGCGTCGCCACGCCGCCGTGCGCGAACATGGCCTGCCCTGGCTCGTCGCCGAGATCGACGGCCAGGTGGCGGGCTACTGCTACGCCACGCCCTACCGGCCGCGTCCGGCGTACCGCTTCACGGTCGAAGATTCGATCTATATCGACGAGGCGTTTCGCGGCCGCGGACTCGGCCACACGCTGCTCAACGCGCTGATCGAGCGCTGCGAGGCGGGCCCGTGGCGGCAGATGATCGCCGTGGTCGCCGACCCGCGCGGCGGCTCGCTCAAATTGCACGAGCGCCTGGGCTTCTCGCTGACCGGCACGCTGCGTGGTGTCGGCTTCAAGCACGGCGAGTGGCGCGACACCGCGCTCATGCAGCGCACGCTCGGGCCGGGCGCGGACACACCGCCCAAGGGCTGACGCCCGGCGCTCAAACGCATGGCGGCACGCCACACGCGCGCCGCCAGCGAAACGCCGCTCGTACAATACGTCCTTTCGCAACGGAGCCGGACCCACGGCTCCGCAGACAAGGACTGATTCGCCATGCAACCCCTCCTCGAACACCTGCACCCGTCCAACTGGGGCTTCCTGTGGGACGCGCTCTCCGCGCTCGCGCTGCGCTTGTGCGCGGCCTTCGCGATCCTCTGGTTCGGTTGGTGGCTCTCCCGGCGCGTGGGCAACTGGATCAAGCGGCGCGGCGGCGGCATCGATCCCACGCTGCGCCCCATCGTGCGCGACACCGCCGTGTGGGGCGTGCGCCTCGTTGCCGTGATCGGCGCGCTTTCGCAAATCGGCATCCAGACCGCCAGCATCGTCGCGGTGCTCGGCGCGGCCGGCCTCGCCATCGGTCTCGCGCTGCAAGGCACGCTGCAGAACATCGCGGCCGGCATCATGCTGTTGCTGCTGCGGCCGTTCAAGGTGGGCGACTATATCGATGGCAGCGCCGGCGCCAGCGTCGCGGGCACCGTCGAGGAAGTGAACCTCTTCACTACACGCCTCACGAAACCGGACGGCATCTGCGAATACGTACCGAACAGCGCGCTGTGGAGCAATTCGATCCGCAACTACAGCCGCAATCCCACGCGTCGGCTCGACCTCGAAGTGGAAGTGTCGGTGCGCGACGACGTGAACCGCGCCATCGACGCATTGCGCACGCTCGCCGCCGCCGACCCGCGCGTGCTGGCCTCGCCCGCGCCGCAAGTAATGGTGACGCGTTTCGACGACAGCACCGCCGTGCTCAACGTGCGCGTGTGGTCGAACATCGACACCTTCTGGGAGATGCGCTGGGAGCTGTCGCGCAAGGTCCGCCAGGTGCTCAATGACGCGCACTGCTCGCTGCCCCTGCGCACGCGCGAGCTGCACATCGTGCAGACGCAACCGGCGGAGCCCGAGCAACCGACACAGCCGACGCAACACGCGCAGCAATGAGCGCGTACGCGCGCCGCCCGCGCGGCTACGCCAGAGGGCTCGTGCCGCACGGCTACCTGGCCGTGCTGCTGGTGATCGACGGCCTGCTGCTGGTGCGCCCGGTCGCGCAGAAAGCGCTCGAACACGCGCGCGGCAACTGGTTCGACGACTGGATCACGCTCATCAACGCGTTCGGCGTGCTCGCGCTGCCCCAGGCGCTCGTCGCGACCGGCCTCACGATGATGTCGTTCGGCATCGCGCTGCGGGCGCGCGTGGCTTGGGTGCTTTCACTGGTGCTGCTCGCCGGCGCGGCCAGCATCTGTCTGTGGGGCGACTATCGCAGCCACGCGCTCGCCGGCTTCTCACTCGCGCTTGCCTGCGCGCTGATCTACTACTGGCGCCATTTCGATCGCGCGAGCGTCGCCGCGGGCTCGCTGTTCGCATTCCTGAGCATTGGCTCATTGATCGTCTATGCGGTGTTCGGCTCGCTGTATCTCGGCGACGATTTCGACCCGCCTATCCGCAACCTCGTCACGGCGTTCTACTTCTCGATCGTGTCGATGTCCACGGTCGGCTACGGCGATATCGTGCCGCGCTCGGACACCGCGCGGCTCTTTACGGCTTCGATCATCGTGCTCGGCATCACCGTGTTCGCGACGTCGATCAGCGCTGTGATCGGGCCCGTGATCGGCGGCCATTTGAAACGCATCGTGAAGGGAGGCATTTCCAACGTGACCCGCAAGAACCACTATTTGATCGTCGGTGCGTCGCCGCTCGCACATAGCGTGTACGCAGGGCTCCTCAAGCGCGGCTACGCGGCGACCGTGATCGTCGCGCCCAATATTCCGCACAACTATCCACCGGAGGCCGATCTCATCGTCGGCGATGCGAGCGACACCGCCACGCTGCACAACGCGGGCGCGGAAACCGCGCTCGCCGCGCTCGCGCTGCGCTCGGACGACGCCGAGAATGCCTTCGTGATTCTCGCCATCAAGGAGATCGCGCCGAAGGTGCGCACCGTGGCGCTCGTCAACGACAGCCGCAACCTGCAGCGGCTGCGCCTGTTGCAGCCGGATATGGTGTTTTCGCCGCAACTGCTCGCGGGCGAACTGCTCGCTCGCACGCTGAACAACGAAACCATCGACAACACGCTGGTCGAACAACTGCTGTTCGGCAAGAGTCCAGGCGGCGCGGTGTAAGCGTGGTGTCGCCGCGTGCTATCGGGCCGGCGGCGGCAGACGCCGGAACAGCGTCGGATAGTCGATCACGAGCCCATCTTCATCCACGCGCAGGTTCGCCGTGAAGTCGCGAAAGATGCCTTCGTAGCGATACTCGCGGTCGCGCTCGATGCACACATAGGCCTGCTCGACAGGCTTGGGCTCCAGTTCGGGCGCGGCGATGTACACCACACGGATCGGCTGGCGCTCGCCGCGCGCGAGGCCCAGACGCCGGATCGGCAGCGTGTTCGTGTACGGCGTCGCGGCGATGTCGATGTCGATGCAGCCGTCGAGCGCTTCCAGTGCGCGCCCCTCGCCGTCGGTCCAGTGGCCCTTGCCGTCGCTGTGGAGCACGAGCGAGCCGCCGCCCATCACGCGAAGCGCCGCCCAGCGCACGCGCCACTGCGCGTCGCACTCGATGGCGTAGCACAGGCCATAGGACTTGCCGTAGCGCTCGCCGATGACCACGCTTTCCGCGCGGATCGTGTCGCCTTTTTCGCCAAACTTCGGGCCGCAATGCGCATCGAACGCCAGATGCTCGATACCCTCGCCCGTCTCGGATGCCCAACGCACTTCACGCATCGTTCGCCTCCCGTGCAGACTGTCTCTGGATAATCACGACAACCGCCTTGCGCGTATCGTAACCCGTCAACAAATAGCGACTATCAACCCACGCGCATGCGCGAGGCGGTCCGCATCGCCTATGCTCGCACTCTGGCCGGCCGTGCGCCTCTCAGCGGGGCCGCACCGGCCCGTACCCGCCCGCCACGCCTTCGCCATGTCCGCCCGATTTTGCGCCGCTTCCGGCGCCACTGCCCGTACCGCCGATACCGCCGCCGTCGGTGCGCTTTTGCGCAGCCTCGGCCAGATCGTGCTGCAGGCGCATGCGGGAACGGGCGCGTGCCTGCTCGCAGCGCTCGCGCTCACCGACTGGCGGCTGGCTTTCGCCGCCCTGCTCGGCGCCGCGGCGGCCAACGTCTGCTCGGTCGTGGCGGGCCATGCGAACGCGGCGATCCGCGACGGCCTCGCCGGCTTCAACGGCGCGCTTGCCGCGCTCGCGGCGTTCACCTTCGTCGGCGATGCGGGCACGGCGGCCGCGCTTGCCCTCATCGCGGGCGGTGCGAGCGCGTGGATCGCCGGGCCATTGGACCGCCACCTCGCGCGCGCCCGGCTCGGGCTGTATTCCGTCCCCTGCCTCATCGCGACCTGGATCTGGCTGCCGCTGCACCCGGGCAGCGCTCCCGTCGCCAGCGCAATCGCCGCAGCCCCGCTGGCCCCGCGCGGCACACCGCTCGCCGCGGCCGCACACGCCGCCGCCGGCGTGTTGAGCGGCCTCGCGCAGACCACCTTTGCCTCGGGCGCAGCGGCGGGCCTGTGCGTGCTCGCTGGCCTCTCCTGGTCGTCGCGGCGCGCGGCCGCCTATGCGCTCGGCGGCGCGGCGCTCGCGAGCACGCTCGAACTCGCGTGCGGCGCGAGCCCGGACGCCTTCGGCGCGGGCCTCGCCGGCTTCAACGGCGCGCTTGCCGCGCTCGCGGTCTGCGCGCTCGGCACACGCGCCGCGATCTATGCGACCATGCTCGCCGCAGCCCTGCATCTGGCCGCCGTGCGCTGCGGACTGCCAGCGCTGACCGCGCCGTTCGTGCTGGCAAGCTGGAGTGTGCACGCGGCAGCGCGACGCCTGCGCCCTGCGCCATCGACGCCGCCTGAAGAACCCATCGTCCGCTGAAGGAATCGCCATGTCTTTCGCCCATCGTCCGACGAGCACCTGCGCCGAGACCGCGCCGCGCTCCACCGCCGAGCAGCAACTGCGCGTCGATCTCGCCGCCGCTTACCGCCTCATCGCACTCAACGGCTGGGACGACCTGATCTACACGCATGTTTCCGCCGCCATACCAGGCGAGGCGGGCCGCTTTCTCATCAATCCGTTCGGCCTCGCCTTCGACGAAGTGCGCGCCTCGAACACGGCAAGCCTCGGCGCGCAGCCGGCCATGCTGCTGCGCAATCACGGCACGCTCACCACCGGCCGCACAGTGGCCGAAGCCTACGTGCTGATGGCGACGCTCATCAAGGCCTGCGAAATCCAGCTGCAGGCGCAGGCCGGCGGCGTGCCGCTCGTCGTGCCGCCGCCCGGGGTGGCCGAACGCACGGCCGAGCAGTTGCGCGACGGCGGCGCGATCGAAGGCGTGCTCGAATGGCCCGCGCTGTTGCGCAAGCTCGATCGCATCGATTCGTCATACCGCGACTGATCGCGCCCATCCGTCGCGTCACTCACTTTCTCAAGGAGACCCGCATGCCGACATTCCACATCGAAATGTTCGAAGGACGCAGCGTCGAACAAAAACGCCAGCTCGCCGCCGCCCTGACCGAGACCACCTGCAAGGTGCTCGGCGTCGAGCCACAATCCGTCGACATCATCTTCCACGACGTGAAGCCGGAAAACTGGGCGACGGCCGGCAAGCTGTGGAGCGATCCGCGCTGACGCCACTTCTATCGCATTCCTGATCTTTTCCGCCTGGCGCCGTACGCGTCGCTCACGCCGCCAGGCGCGCCTGACCTCTCCCCCGCACGAATCCCGAAGCCGCACGCCGAGGCACGTTGCCGCACCCGATGCGGCAGCGCGGTGTATTGACGCATCGCGACGCTCTGCGCACATCCCCGCTGCGCAACGAGTGTTTAATCTAAATTGATCTGTATCAATGCGTTAGCGCAGGTTTTCGTCCCTTTGATATTGACGACTGCGACACGCTGGCGCACGTCGCAGCGCAGCAAAACCTTCGCCGTTCCCCTACGCTTACGTCCATCGCACGAGAAGCGCAGCGCCCCCACTGCCTCGCCGTGCGACGTTTCTTCCGCGCTTTTCCCGGTAAGCAAGCAACAGACACGTACATGCACACGTCACTTTCCGCCTTCGACCTGGCCCGGCTGCAGTTCGCCTTCACCGTTTCGTTTCACATCGTCTTTCCGGCGCTCTCCATCGGCCTCGCGAGCTTCATCGCCGTGCTCGAAGCCTGCTGGCTCAAAACGCGCCAGCCGTTCTACAAGGACCTCTGCCTGTTCTGGTCGAAGGTCTTCGCCGTGGCCTTCGGCATGGGCGTCGTCTCAGGCGTCGTCATGAGCTATGAGTTCGGCACCAACTGGTCCGGCTTCTCGTCGTTCGCGGGCCCCATCACCGGGCCGCTGCTGATGTACGAAGTCATGACCGCGTTCTTTCTCGAAGCGGGCTTCCTCGGCATCATGCTGTTCGGCTGGAACCGCGTGAGCCCGCGTGCCCACTTCGGCGCGACGCTGATGGTCGCCATCGGCACGCTCATCTCCACGTTCTGGATCCTCGCCTCGAATAGCTGGATGCAGACGCCGCAAGGCTTCAAGATCGTCGATGGCCATGTCGTACCGGTGGACTGGTTCAAGATCATCTTCAATCCGTCGTTCCCGTACCGCCTTGCGCACATGGCGATCGCCGCGTTCATCGTGGCCGCGCTCGTGGTGGCCGCCAGCGGCGCGTGGCATCTGCTCAAGGGACGCCGCGACCCCGCCATCAAGAAGATGTTCTCGATGGCGCTCGGTCTGCTGCTCGTGCTCGCGCCGGTGCAAGCCTTCGTGGGCGATGCGCACGGCCTGAATACGCGCGAATATCAGCCCGCCAAGATCGCCGCGATCGAAGGCATCTGGGACACCGAACCAGGCGGCACCGCGCTCAATCTGTTCGGCATTCCCGACATGCAGGCCGAGACGACACGCTACGCCGTTTCCATTCCGCACCTGGGCAGCCTGATCCTCACGCATAGCTGGGACGGCGAGATCAAGGGACTCAAGTCCTTCCCCGCCGACGAGCGGCCCAATTCGCCGCTGCTGTTCTGGAGCTTCCGCGTCATGGTCGGTTTAGGCATCCTGATGATCCTGCTCGGCGTGATCGGCTGGGTGCTGCGCCGCCGCGGCACGCTCTACGAATCGCGCTGGTTCCAGCGCTTCGTGCTCGCCATGGGACCGACGGGCTTCATCACGCTGCTCGCGGGCTGGGTTACGACCGAAGCCGGCCGTCAGCCCTGGGTGGTCTACGGCGTAATGCGCACGGCGCAGGCAGTGTCGCCGCTCACCGCCCAGCAGGTGGGCATTTCGCTGATGGCGTTCGTGGCGGTGTACTTCCTCGTATTCGGCACGGGAATTTACTATCTGCTCAAACTTCTGCGCAAAGGTCCCGCGCTGCCCGACCCGAAGCCGCATGCGCCCCGCGAGCCACGTGAACCGCGCGTGGCCCACCCTGCGCTCAGCGCGAGTCAGACCGCGCGCCGCCCCATGTGCGCCGCCGATCAGCTGATCGACGCCTGAGGCTCCCCGCATTCATCGTTACGAGGCTAGCAAGCAAATGGATGTCACCGTCATCTGGGCCGCGATCATCGCGCTCGGCGTTCTTCTCTACGTGGTGCTGGACGGCTTCGATCTCGGCATCGGCATCGTGTTTCCGCTCTTTCCCGACGAGGATGAGCGCGATCTCATGATGAACACGGTCGCCCCCGTGTGGGACGGCAACGAGACCTGGCTCGTGCTCGGCGGCGCGGGGCTCTTCGCCGTGTTCCCCGTGGTGTACTCGACCGTGCTCTCCGCGCTCTACCTGCCGCTCGTGTTCATGCTCGCGTGCCTGATCTTCCGCGGCGTGTCGTTCGAGATCCGCGCCAAGGCCAATCGCACGAAGCACTTGTGGGACCTCGCGTTCATCGGCGGCTCGACGGGCGCGGCGTTTTTCCAGGGCATCGCGCTCGGCGCATTCCTGCAAGGCATTCCAATGGACGGCGGCCAGTTCGCCGGCGACGCTTTCGGCTGGCTCACGCCCTTCAGCCTGCTCTCCGGTTTCGGGCTCGTCGCGACCTATGCACTGCTCGGCTGCTGCTGGCTCGTCGCGAAGACCGAGGGCGACCTGCAGCGCCGCCTGCGCAAGCTCGTCTGGCCGCTCACGGTCATGCTGCTCGGCTTCATCGCGCTCGTGAGCCTGTGGACGCCGCTGCAGGACCCGGCCATCGCTGAACGCTGGTTCCGTTCGGGCCTCTTCTGGCGTCTCGCGCCGGTGCCGCTGCTCGTGCTCGCCTGCGCCGCGTGGATGCGTTGGGCCGTGCATGCGCGCCATCACAAGACGCCCTTCATCGCAGCTATCGGTCTCGTGCTGCTCGGCTATGCGGGCCTGCTCGTGAGCCTGTGGCCGTATGCGATTCCGCAGGGCCTCACGCTGTGGGAAGCGGCCGCGCCGCGCGAGAGCCAGATGTTCACGCTTGCGGGCGCAGCGTTCATTCTGCCGGTCATCCTCGCGTACACGATGCTCGGCTACTGGGTCTTTAGAGGCAAGGTGCGTCATGGCGACACCCATCACTACCACTAACACGGTGCGCCGCGCGCTGCCCGGCTGGCTCTGGTTCGTACTCCTCTGGTGTGCGGGCGTGGGCGCGGCCGTCTCGCTCGGGTTCGCGTTCAAGGTCTTCATGAACCTCACGCTGTTCGCCGTGAAGTGAGTTGCACGCGCGGATTCGCACGAGCGCCCTCGATTTCGCGGCGCCGCGTTAGACTGTAGGCTCTCTGTTACCCGTGCGAAAACCTCATGCAACAGATGACCTTCATGGAATGCGTCAAGCGCGCATGGGCGAGCGCCTGGCAGGCCGCCGTGCAAATGCCGGTTCTCCTTGCGGGAACGTTTGTGATCTACGCGGCGCTCGGCTGGTTCGGGCTTGCCGGGCGGCCCGTACCGGCGGAAGGCGCAACGCCTTCCGCCGGACTCATTGCGCTCGGCAATCTCGCCTCGCTCCTGAATTCGCTTCTCTACCTCTGGTTCACGCTCAAGATCTCGCGCTTCGTGCTGCTAGGCGAGCGCAGCGCGCCGCTCATGCCGGCCGGGGCCAGGCCGTTCCTGCGTATTTTCGCGGTCGGCCTCATTCTGGCGGTCGCGCTCGGTGCCTTCGCGCTCTTGCTGTGGGTCGTGCTGCGGCCTCAATACCAGGGCGGCGCCGCGTTCCTCTTTCTGGTGGTCATTGCGATCTGGATGTTCGTGGCGGTGCGCCTCTCGCTGCTCTTTCCGGCGCTCGCCGTCGGCAGCAAGATCGCCTTCAGCGCCGCCTGGCGCGACAGCCGCGGGCATTTTTGGAGCCTCTTTGGCGTCACCTTCGTCGCCGCGCTGCCCATTGCGGTGTGCGGCCTGATCGTGCTGATCGGTATGGGCCTCGCGGGCGTCACGCCTGAAATCGTGCGGCAGCCGGGGTGGCTCACCGCGCTCGCCATTGGCCAAAGCATCGGCAATATCGTGTTTGCGCTGCTCACCACCACGGCACTTGCCTGGCTTTATCGGCGTTACGCGCAAGCCTTGACTTCGCCCTCGACGAGCTAATCTCTCACTACCAGATGCCCGGCACGAAGCGATAACGCACACGCGCCAGATACTCGCGGTAGCCGGGCAGATTTTCCGCCAGCGTTTGCTCTTCGCGCACCGCGCGATAGCCGATCCCCACGACCATCACGGGCACGCACGCAAGCCCCCACCACGAACCGAGCATGAGCGGCGTGCCGACGAGAAAGAGCAACGCGAAGCCATACATCGGGTGGCGCACATAGGCATACGGTCCGGTATCGCTGACTGTGTGCCCGCGTTCGCTCTGGATCTTCACCACGGGCGCCGCAAAGCGGTTCGCCGCGAACACGGCGCGCGTCGCGTAGATATCGACGAAGATGAAGATGGCGCCGAGCACGCTGAGCCATAGCGGCACGCGCGACCAGCCCATGCGCACGGCGTCGATTCCCATCAGGCAGAGCCACGCGCAAAAGCCCACCGAAACGCACAGCATGAACACGCGGTCCCACGGCTGTTGCGTGCGCTGCGCGAACGGCGCGAGCCGCTCGACCAGGAGACCCGGATCTTCGCGCCCGAGCCACAGGCCGATCCACACGCCGCACAACGCCCACTCGATGAGCCAGAGCCACGCCGCCGTCCACGCCAGCGTGCCCGCCGAAACGAACAACAGCACGCCCATCAATCCGAACCAGGCTACGACTTGCACGAACAGCTTCGCCATTAGCGCTTTCGTCATTTTCAGCTCAGTCATGATGCCCTCCTTGCGCGCGGGGACGCTGACTCGCGTTCGCTCGCGCCTACTGCGTGGCGCTGTGCGACGTCATGCGCGCATATAGCGCGTCGGCATCGATACGCTGCCCCGCGTCGCCGCCCGCGAGATCGATGCCGAAGCGTTCGCGCAGACAGTGCGCGAGTTCCGCTCCATTGGCGAGGTTACGCTCCTCGCTCACCTGGCCTTGCGCATCGCGCTCGGTAAAACGCTCGTTGAACAGGATCGCGCGGCCGCCTTCGCGCGCGATGCACGCGATCAGACTGAACGTGAAGAACGACTCGGGCGACGCCGACGTGTACCAGTTCGCCACTTCGTAATCGACCCACTCGGCAGGCGTCAATTCGAAGCGATAGAGATCGAACCACTTCTCGCCATCGTGCAATTGCAGCTTGCGCTCGTTCGCCGACAACGTCACGAGCCGCGCCGGTTCGTGCGGCGTCGGCTGTTCCGCATCGGTCGAGAACGAGAGCGGCGCGCGCAGCGTCGCGGCACCGAAGCCGCCGTCGACGAGCCAGGTATCGCCCTGCGCCTCCACGCGCAGCAGCATATGCGTGCGCGGCGTGCGCGCGCCGGGCTCACGACCGTACAGCACACGTGCGGCGAGCGGGGTGACCGTAAAACCCAGTTGCATGAGCACGTGCGCGAGCAAGGTGTTGTGCTCGAAGCAGTAGCCGCCGCGCCGCTTCGTCACGAGCTTCGCGACGATGTCCGGGAGCTTGATCGATACGTGCCGTCCCGCCAGCGGATCGAGATTCTCGAAAGGAATGGCAAGCGGGTGCAGACGCTGCAGTTCGCGCAGCACGGCGAGTGTCGCGGTGCGTGGACCGTCGTAGCCGATGCGGGCGAAGTACGCGTCGAGATCGAGTTCGTAGCCTGGGGAAATGTCGGTCATGGAGCCAGCTTGTCTTGAAGTTTGTGCGGCAAAACATGCGTACACACACGCGATGATAAGCGACTTCATTCGCCTGACTGATTCATCGAACGCTAACGATCTGTAATCTGCAAATACACAAATGAAAGCACTTCGCAAGAATGCCTGTGATCCTGCGTAAAACAGGCGTAAGACAGTTGCGAATCATTCTCGTTTTTGTTGACGCTCGCATTTACTGTTAGTACGATGGCGCCGTCTGGAGATGTCGGGTATTCAGCGGCTTGCGAATAACAAATGCCAACGCGATCGATCAAGCAAACATTTCAATAAGTAAGGAATACGATGGAATTGACCCGAACCGTCCGCGTGCCTGCGCTCGCCTGCTCGCGCAGCGCAGCGCCGGGCCGCCCGGCGCGTCGGCGCGCACCGGCGTGGCGCGCCATTGCCGTGCTTGCCGCGAGCGTGACTTTCGCGAGCGGAGCCGCACGCGCCCAGAGCAACGCGAACCCCGACGCCGCGCCAGAAGCGCCGGAAGCCGACCTCGCCATTCAAGCGCAGCCGTCGAACTTCTGGACGGGCTTCTGGACGCGCCAGAACATGCTCGGCGACATGGGCGGCCTGCGGCCGTGGCTCGGCAAATACGGGGTGACGTTCCAGCTCACGGAGACGAGCGAGTACCTCGCGAACCTGCGCGGCGGCCTCAAGACCGGCGGCGCGTACGACGGCCTCACAACGGCAACGGTTCAGGTCGACACGAGCAAGGCGCTCGGCATTCCGGGCGGCCTCTTCAACGTGAGTGCCCTGCAGATCCACGGCACCAACCTGAGCACGTCGAACCTCGGCACGCTGAACACGGCGAGCGGCATCGAAGCGACGCCGACCACGCGCCTGTGGGAGCTGTGGTACCAGCAATCGTTCTTCAACAAGCGCCTCGACGTGAAGATCGGTCAGCAGAGTCTCGACCAGGAATTCATCGTGAGCCAGTACGGGGCGCTCTTCATCAACACGATGTTCGGCTGGCCGGCGCTGCCTTCGTACGACATGCCCTCGGGCGGTCCCGCCTATCCGCTCGCCGGTCTCGGCGTGCGCGTGCGCGGGCAGATCACACCTTCGTTGACGGCACTCGCAGGCGTGTTCTCAGGCGACCCGCTCGGCAACGATCCGAACAACCTTAGTGGTACGAACTTCAATCTGCGCAACGGCACGTTGTGGATCGGCGAGCTGCAGTACGCCATCAACCAGCCGTCCGAAGGCGAGCTGGTCAGTGCGGACAATCACGGCCTGCCCGGCACCTACAAGGTTGGCTTCTGGTACAACACCAACTCGTTTGCCGACCAGCGTTTCGACAACACGGGCCTTTCGCTCGCGAATCCGGCTTCGACCGGCATCCCGGCGCAGCACCAGGGCAACTACAGCTTCTATGCGGTGGCCGACCAGATGATCTGGCGTCCCGATCCGGACGAGCCGCGCAGCATCGGCGTATTCGCGCGCGTGATGGGCGCGCCCGGCGACCGCAATCTCGTGAGCCTCGCGGCCAACGTCGGCATCGTCATGAAGGCGCCGTTCAAGGGCCGCGATAACGACAGCGTGGGCCTTGCCGCCACCTACATCAAGGTCGGCAACAACGTGCACAACCTCGACCTCGACCAGCAGATGTTCACCGGCGGTCCGTACGGCGTGCGCACGCAGGAAACCGCGCTCGAAGCCACCTATCAGTATCAGGTCACGCCGTGGTGGATTCTCCAGGCTGACGCGCAATACACGTTCAACGCAGGCGCCGGCCAGAATCCGCAGGATCCGACCGCGCCGCTGCGCAATACGTTCGTGATCGGCGTGCGGACCAACATCACGTTCTAAGCCCACGCAAGCGCAACCGACCCATGTTCAACCCCAAGTCCTCGCGTTTTCCTGCCGGCGTGCGCGCCGGCCGCGCGAGGCACGGAGATTCAGTATGAAACACGCTACGCGCACGCTCCTGCAATGCACGGCCCACGCGGTCCGCTCCGCGCTCGCGCTTGCCGCCGCGGCGGCGCTCGCCGGCGCGCCGCTCGCCGCTCACGCCGACCCGCAGGGCCTGCTCGAGACCGTCAAGCATCACACCACGCTCATCAACACCGTGCCCGACAATGGCGACCAGAACCCGTATGCGATCTTCGTCGCGCCGGTTTCCTCCGGCGCGGTGAAAGAAGGCGACGTGCTGGTCGACAACTTCAACAACGCGGCCAACCTGCAGGGCACCGGCAGCACGATCATCGACTATCGCCCCGACACGAAGCAGATGTCGCTGTTCGCGACGATTCCGCGCGATCTCAAGGAGTGCCCGGGCGGCGTCGGCCTTTCGACCGCGATGACGATGCTCAAGTCGGGCTGGGTCATCGTGGGTAGCACGCCGAGCAACGACGGCACGACCGGCACCAAGGGCGCGGGCTGCATGATCGTGCTCGACAGCAGCGGCAAGATTGCCAAGGTCATCAGCAGTCCCAACATCAATGACCCGTGGGGCAACATGGCCGTGGTCGACAACGGCGACCACGCCACGCTGTTCGTGAGCAACGCGGGCTTCGGCGTGGGCGGCGCGGACGGCAATCCGCCCGTGTTCAAGCAGGCCACGGTGCTGCGCCTCGACCTCGACATCCCGAGCGGCCAGGCGCCGGTCCTGAAGAGCGAAACCGTGGTCGCGAGCGGCTTCGGCGCGCAGGCGGACAAGGGCGTTTTCCTCGTTGGCCCGACCGGCCTCGCGCTTTCGGCGGACAACAAGCTGCTCTACGTGTCCGACGCGATCGGCAACCGTATCAACGTGATCGAAGACCCGCTCACGCGCGACACGAGCGCGGGCGTCGGCCGCCAGCTCACCGCCGACGGCCTGCTGCACCGTCCGCTCGCCATGATCACCACGCCGCAGGGCCACCTGCTCGTGACGAATGCCTTGAACGGCCAGGTCGTCGAGATCGACCCGGCCGCGGCAAAGCAGATGTACGCGCGCTGGATCGATACGGACAAGGCGCAAACGCCTCCGGGCAACGGCGACCTGTTCGGCATCGCGCTGACCCCGGCAGGCGACGGCTTCTACTACGTGGAAGACGACGTAAACACTCTCGTGCTGGCTAAATAATCATGTCCTCCGACGATACCCCTAACCAACCATCGCGCCCCGCGCGTCGCGGCTTCCTGAAAGCCGGCGCCGCGCTCGGCGCGAGCCTCGGCGCAGGCGCGGCCACGAGCGGCCTCGCCCAGGCCGCCGAGGCAAAGCATCACGCGATGCCCGCCGACCCGATGCTCGCCGTCGAGCCGTTCTACGGCGAGCACCAGGGCGGCATCGTGACGCCGCAGCAGGCGCACACGTATGTCGCGGCCTTCGACCTCACGACGACCTCGCGCGACGACGTCATCAACCTGCTGCGCAAGTGGACCGAGTCTGCGGCGCGCATGAGCCAGGCGCAGCCCGCTGCCGCGCTCGACTACACCGGCGACGACCACCCCGCGGCCGACTCCGGCGACGTGCTGGGCCTCGGCCCGGCGGGCCTCACGGTCACCTTCGGCTTCGGCCCCGGTCTCTTCACGTCGCAGGACAAGGATCGCTACGGTCTCGCGCACAAGCGCCCCGCCGCGCTCGTCGACCTGCCCCGCTTCAACGGCGACCAGCTGATCGCGCAAAAAACCGGCGGCGATCTCTTCGTGCAGGCGTGCGCCAACGATGCGCAAGTCGCTTTCCACGCGGTGCGCCAGCTCGCGCGCCAAGGCTATGGAATCCTGACGATGCGCTGGGGCCAGGCGGGCTTTCTCTCGGGCCCGCGCGCGCAAACACCGCGCAACCTCATGGGCTTCAAGGACGGCACGAACAACCCGCCGACCACGGACCCGAAGGCGATGAACCAGTTCGTCTGGGCCACCGCCGCCGACGCGCCCTGGATGCAGGGCGGCACCTATACCGTGGTGCGCCGCATCCGCATCACGCTGGAGCACTGGGACCAGATGGAACTGGGCTTCCAGGAGCAGGTGTTCGGCCGCCACAAATACAGCGGCGCGCCTCTCGGCCAGATGAAGGAGTTCGACAACGTCGATCTCGAGGCGCAAGACAAGGACGGCAATCCGCAGATTCCCGAGAACTCGCACGTGCGTCTCTCGAATCGCGCGTCGAACAACGGCGCGCAAATCCTGCGCCGCTCGTACTCGTACAACGACAGCACGGACTTCTACATCGAGCGCTGGCCGCCGTGGCGCCAGGAAACCGAATATGACGCGGGCCTCATCTTCATTGCCCACCAGGGCGACCCGCGTACGGGCTTCATTCCGATCAACGAAAAGCTCGCGAAGTTCGACATGATGAACCAGTTCACGACGCACGTGGGCAGCGCGATCTTCGCGTGCCCGCCCGGCGCGAAGGCGGGCTCGTTCATCGGCGCGGAGCTGTTCAGCGCCTGAGATCGCTTTAGTTCAATCGATAACAACGGACAACGAAGCAATATGAAATTATCCATGATGCGCGCGCCGCTGTGCGCCGCCACCCTCTCGCTCGCGCTTGCCGGCATGCTGCCGCTCGCCGCGCACGCGGCCTCGATCACGCTCTACAACGCACAGCACGAGCAGGTCGTGAACCAGCTTGCGAAAGACTTCCAGCAGCAGACCGGCATCGACGTGAAGATCCGCAGCGGCGAAGGCCCGGCGCTCGCGGCCCAGCTCGTCGCCGAAGGCGAAAAGACGCCCGCTGACGTCTACTTCACGGAGAACTCGCCTGAACTGATGCTGCTGGAAGAAAAGGGTCTGCTCGCCCCCGTGCAGAAAGCGACGCTGGCGGTCGTGCCCGAACGCTTCAACTCACCGCAAGGGCAATGGGTGGGCGTGACCGCGCGCGAGAACGTGCTTGCGTACAACACGGCCAAGGTGCAGCCCGCGCAATTGCCGAAGTCGATTTTCGATCTCGCCAAACCCGAATGGAAGGGCAAGGTCGGCATCGCGCCGAGCGACGCCGACTTCCTGCCGCTCGTCGACGCCGTGCTCGCCATGAAGGGCGAGGCCGCCACGCTCGAATGGCTCAAGGGTCTCAAGACCAACTCGCAGATCTTCGACGACGACGAAGGCGTGGTCGCTGCCGTGAATCGCGGCGCGGTCGCCACCGGCATCATCAACAACTACTACTGGGACCGCCTGCACGCCGAGATCGGCGACAAGAAGACGCAAAGCGCCGTCGCGCACTTCGCCGATGGCGACGTGGGCGCGCTCGTCAATGTTTCGGGTGCCGCCGTGATGAAGTCCGCGCGCAATGTGGACGGTGCGCAAAAGTTCCTCGCCTACCTCGTGAGCGAGCGCGCGCAGAAGCTGATGGCGCAGGACCACATCAGCTACGAGTACCCGCTGCGTCCCGGCGTGGAGAGCGACCCCATCAACAAGCCGTTCGACCAGCTGAAGCCGCCCGCGCTGACCATCCAGCAGCTCGGCGACGACAGCCAGGCGGGCAAGCTGCTGCGTCAGGCTGGCCTGCTGTAATCGGCATCGAGTACAAGCAATATCGTGAGCGAAGCAGTGACGACGGCGCAAGCCGTGCCAAAGTCTCATCAAGTCGATGTCGCGGGGGTCCCGCCCCTGCGCGCGCGGCGGCGTGCGCCGCGAGCGCTCTTCGCCGCCGCCGCGCTCGGCCCGCTGCTGGTGCTGCTGCCGCTCGCGCTGACGTTCTGGCGCGCGCTGTCCTTTGGTCTGGCCGACGCCGCCGAACTGATCTTCCGGCCGCTGGTTGGCGAGTTGCTCGTCAACACGCTCTCGATTACCGTTTCGGCCACGCTCGCCTGTGCTGTGCTCGGCACCGCGGTGGCGTGGCTCGTCGAGCGTACCGACGTGCCGGGGCGGCGCGCCTGGGCGCTCCTCGCCGCCGCGCCGCTCGCCATGCCCGCGTTCGTCACCAGCTACGCGTGGGTCTCGCTGAGCCTCGATTTGCAGGACTTCCTCGGCGCGTTCATCGTCATCACGACGGCCTACTTCCCGCTCGTCTATTTGCCCGTGGCCGCCGCGCTGCGCGGCCTCGATCCCGCACTCGAAGAATCGGCGCGCGCGCTCGGCTGCAACCGCTGGGCTGTTTTCGTGCGCGTCGTGCTGCCGCAACTGCGTCCCGCGCTGTTCGGCTCGATGCTGCTCGTCGCGCTTGGCGTGCTCTCCGAATTCGGCGCATTCACGCTGCTGCGCTTTCGCACGTTCACCACCGAAATCTACGCGGAATACCGCACGAGCTTCGATGGCGGCGGCGCCTCGCTGCTGGCCTGCGTGCTGATCCTGCTCTGCCTCGTGTGCCTCGTGCTCGAGTTCCGCGTGCGCGGACGCGCGCGCTACGAGCGCGTGGATCGCGGCGCGCGCCGCGTGAGCGTGCGCCATGCGCTCGGCCGCTGGCGCTGGCCTATGGCGGCGGGTTTCGTCGCGCTCAATGTGGCGACGCTAGGCGTGCCGCTCGCGATGATCGGCTACTGGCTCACGCAGCCCGGCGCCGCCGCGATCACGCCCGCCGATGTCTCGCCTGAGTTGCTGGTTTCGACCACGTTCGCCTCGCTGCGCCTCGGACTCACGGCCGCGTTTTTCACCACGCTGCTCGCGCTGCCGCTCGCGTATTTGCTCGCGCGCCATCCCGGCCGCGCCGCCACGTTTCTCGAACGCACGGCCTTCATCGCGCAGGGCGTGCCCGGTCTCGTCATTGCGCTTGCCATCGTTTCCCTCGCGGTGCGCGCGCTCGAACCGCTCTACCAGGGCACCACGCTGCTGATTACGGCGTACGCGATCCTCTGTCTGCCGCTGGCTCTCGTTAGTGTGCGCGCGGCGCTCCTGCAAGCACAGCAGCGCCTCGAAGATACGGCGCGCGCGCTCGGCCTGGGATGGTTCGCAACGTTGCGCCGCGTCGTGCTGCCGCTCGCGGGTCCCGGCCTCGGCGCGGCGGCCTCGATGGTATTCATCTCGGTGGTCACCGAACTGAACGCCACGCTGCTGCTCGCGCCCATCGGCACGCACACGCTCGCCACGCAGGTCTGGACCGACACCTCGACGCTCGCCTTCGCGGCCGCCGCGCCCTATGCCGCGCTCCTCACCGCACTTTCGCTCGCCGCTTCGGGTCTGCTGTTCGCGTTTGCGGGCCGCTCCGCGCTCGCGGGCCATGCAACGGTCAATATGCCGGTCGATACGATCAACGCGCCGCCCGACGACGCCTGAGCCTCAGTTAGCCCGAAAGTTAGCCCCAAGTTAGCCCATGAGCACACTTCGCATTTCCGGCCTGAAAAAGGCCTTCGACGGCCATCCGGTCCTGCACGGCATCGATCTTTCCGTGCGCTCGGGTTCGCTCGTCGCGCTGCTCGGGCCGTCGGGCAGCGGCAAGACCACGCTGCTGCGCGTGCTGTGCGGCTTCGAACGCGCCGACGCCGGCACGATCGAGATCGACGGCCGCCGCGTCGCCGCAGACCGGCTGCATCTGCCGACCGAGCAACGTCATATCGGCTACGTGCCGCAAGAGGGTGCGCTCTTTCCGCACCTCACGGTTGCCGAGAACATCGTGTTCGGCCTGCCGCGTGCGCAGCGGCGCGCGCAGCATCGCGTGGCCGAATTGCTCGAACTCGTCGGTCTTCCGGAATCCTATGCTTTGCGCGCGCCGCAACAGCTCTCGGGTGGCCAGCAGCAGCGCGTGGCGCTCGCTCGCGCGCTCGCGCCCTCGCCCGGCCTCGTGATGCTTGACGAACCATTCTCGTCGCTCGATGCCGCGCTGCGCGTCGAAACGCGCGAAGCCGTGGCGCGCGCGCTCGCCGCTGCCGGCGCGACCGCCGTGCTCGTCACGCACGACCAGGCCGAGGCGCTCTCGCTCGGCCACGAGGTCGCCGTGCTGTGGCGCGGCAAGCTGCTGCAGAGCGGGCCGCCGCAAACGCTGTATCGCCGCCCGGCCACGCGCGAACTCGCGGCCTTCATCGGCGAGGCGGTGCTACTACGGGGAACGGTGGCCAACGGGCGGGCGCATTGCGTGCTCGGCGCGCTGCCGATCCAGCCAGACCAGCATGCGGCAGAAGGCGCCGTGGATGTGATGCTGCGCCCCGAGCAGATCGACGTGCTCCCCGAAACCGACCAGCGCGACGGCGCGCTCGAAGCGGTGGTGCAGGCCATCACCTTCCAGGGCCAGGACGCCGCGCTCACGCTGCAATTGATCGATGCGCACGCAACGGTCCGAGCGCGCGTGCCCGGCTATCGCACGCCGCGCGAAGGCGAGCGCGTGCGGCTCGCGGTGGGCGGAGAAGTGAGCGTCTATCCGCGCTGACGCGGCACCGAAAGGTCCTGCACCATCTGCTGCGCGAGGTAGTCGCAAGTCGGCCGGTTCGATTTGACACTGCGCGCCACCACGATTTCCAGTGGCTCGATCTTCGGCAGACCCTGCGCCTCGCCGAGGATCGCGAAGCGCGCCGGCACGCTGCAGCGCGTGAGCGCGACGATCGCAATGCCCGCCTCCACCGTCGCCGTCAAACCCATCAAGCTCGCACTGCTATATGCAGCGCGGTAGCGGATGTGCGCGCCGTCGAGCGCCGCCACGGTATGCGCGCGCGCCACGCTGCCATGCTCGTAGAGCCCCACCGGCAACGGCGACATGGCAAGCGGCGCGGGGTCGGTGGCGGACCCCACCCAGACCATCTCCTCGGCGCGCACGAACTCGCCGCGCATCTTGCGGTCACGCGTGACGAACGCGATGTCGATCTTGTTGTCCGCCAGCATCGGCCCGAGCGCGACGCTCTGCGCACAGACGATCTCGATCTCCACATGCGGATAGAGCGTCGAGAAGCGCCGCAACACCGGTGACAGCAGCGACGCCATATAGTCGTCAGGCGCGCCGAGCACCACGCGCCCCGTCACCTCGGGCCGCACCAGCGCCGCCCACGCCTCCTCCTGCAGATCGAGCGCGCGCCGCGCATATTCGAGCAGCGTGTTGCCCGGGCGCGTGAGCGCGAGATTGCGCGTATCGCGCGTAAATAGCGTGGTGCCGAGCATCTGCTCGAGCCGCTTGACCTGCATGCTCACCGCCGCCTGCGATCGATGCACGGCCACGGCACCCTTCGTGAAGCTGCCCGCGTCCGCGACGGCGGCGAAGGTGCGCAGCAAATCGATGTCGAATTCGGGGTTCATACGCTGGGTGGCCGGGTAGCGGCCTATTCATAAGCTGCGTTGATGGAATTCTTCAATTTAATTCGTTTGCCCGCGCCCCGCAACCGGCGAATACTTAACCTGTCTCCAACCCCTTTCGATCCCCCCGCTCCGGCCATGCAATCCGAACATCACGGCAACCGTCAGCAAGGCGTCTTCATGCTCGCGGGCGGCGGCCTCCTGATGGGCACGATCGGCGTGTTCGTCGAGGAGGCGCGTCTCGGCGCCCTCACGCTCGTGTTCTTCCGCTGCTTTTTCGGCATGCTCGCGCTCGCCGGGTACTGCGCGTACAAGGGCTGGCTCTCGCCGCGGCAGTTCACGCGCCGCACGCTCACGCTCGCGGTGATTTCAGGCGTGCTGATGGTCACGCAGTGGGTGGCTTTCTTCGACGCGATCCATCGCACGAGCATTGCCGTTTCGACGGTCGTGTTCCATGTGCAGCCGTTCTGGGTCGTGCTGATGGGCGCGGCGATCTTTCATGAGCGGCTCGGCGCCGACCGGCTGGGCTGGATCGGCATCGCGTTCGTGGGGCTCGTGCTCGCTTCCGGCGTGCTCGCCGAAGCCCATGTGGCCGATCGCACGAGCTACATGATCGGCATTGGCGAGTCGCTGGGCGGTTCAGTGCTCTATGCGAGCGTCACACTGATCGCCAAGAGCCTGCGCAACTTTCGCCCGCATCTGCTCACGCTGACGCAATGCGTGGTGGGCTCCGTGTGCCTGCCGCTCATCGCGCCATTTTTTGCGCCGCTCGAACTCGTGCATATCTCGGCCACGCAATGGGGCTGGCTCGTGGGCATGGGGGTGCTGCACACGGGGCTATCGTACGTGCTGATCTACGGCGCGCTGCCGATGTTGACCACGCCCGTGATCGCCGTGCTGCTGTTCGTATATCCGCTCACTGCGATCGCCGTCGATGCGATCGTCTACGGTCGCGCACTGAGTGTGCCGCAGCTTGCGGGCATGGCGCTGATCGTGGCGGCGAGCCTCGGGGTCAATCTCGGCTGGCGCCTGTTGCCGCCGAGGCTCGTGAAGGCGCGGCGCTAACCAACGCGCCGCATATCGGGCTCATGAAGGCAGCGTTTGACCCTTCGTTTCCGGCGCGAACGGAATGATCAGAAGCCCGAGAACGAAGGCCAGCGCCGTGAGCGCCACCGGCACGCCGAGCGTATGCATACGCAGCACGGCCGCGCCCAGCAGGAAGTTCACGCCCGCGCCCAAGAAGCGGCCAAACGACGTGCAGAACGCGAACGCCGTAGCACGCACACGCGTTTCGAACTGTTCAGGCAGCCACAGGCTGAACAGCGCGAAGTTGCCGCCGAAGAAGCCCAGAACGAAGAGCAGCGCGATGAACGGCACGAGCCCGTTCTGCAGGTAGAACGCCCAGCCGAAGCTCGCCGCGATCGTCACGGCCATGCCAGCGAAATAGACGGCAAGCGTCCACCTGCGGCCGATGCGCTCGGCCATGGGCGGCAGTGCGAGACAA
This sequence comes from Paraburkholderia sp. BR10936, assembly GCF_040965735.1. NCBI lineage: Bacteria > Pseudomonadati > Pseudomonadota > Betaproteobacteria > Burkholderiales > Burkholderiaceae > Paraburkholderia > Paraburkholderia sp. BR10936. The sequence goes on along the minus strand of NZ_JBFRCM010000030.1, from coordinate 28,811 downwards.
CCCAGAATCGTGCCGATCGACAGGATACCGGTGGCGATAGAAGCCGTACGGATCGCCTCGGCCTTGTTCGCACCCGCCTTCGTCGCCAGCTGGATCACGGCGGACGGTTCATAAACCGCGCCTGCCCACAACCCGATGATCGCGATGGTCAGCAGCGCGCACGCCACCACGGTGCGCAGGCGGTAGACATCGCCGAAGATTTCACGCAGCGGGTGGCCGCGGTGCACATGGCTCGCCTCCGACTTCTGCCACTTGGCCGGCTCCTCCACACGCGTGAGCACGAGAATGGCCACCACCACCGGCACCGCACCCGTGAGGAACATGGCGCGCCAGCCGAAGTGCACGCCGACCGTGTAATTGAGCGCGGCCGCAATGAAGAAGCCCGCGTAGTACCCCGTCTGCAGATAGCCCGCGCCCATCTTGCGACGGTCTTCGGGCCACGATTCGGCCACGTAAGTGCCCGCGAGCGCCCACTCCCCGCCGATGCCCACGCCCGCGAGAAAGCGATAGATGCCGAGCGACCAGACGCTCTGCGCGGTAGCCGAAAGTCCCGTGAAGATCGCAAACATGAAGATGGTGCCGGCCAGCACGCGCGTGCGCCCGAAGCGGTCCGCAAGCGGCCCCCAGATGAAGGACAGCCCCCAACCCACGAGGAAGAGCGCGAACAGGATCGAGCCGGCAAGCCCGATGTTCGCCGCACTCGCCTCATAGCCCGAGCGCGGCAGCAGCTCCGTGAGCGCGGGCGTGAGCACGAGTGCGTAGATGAACGAGTCCATCCCGTCGAGCGTCCAGCCTGCCCAGGCGCCCCAGAAACCGGCGATCTGCGACCGGTTGAGCGGTGTCTTGGTGCGAGTTCGCCGTGCGGACTCGGTGATCGAATTCATGATGCTCCTCTCTCCATTGATGCCTCGCCAGCCCACGCAGCAAGATGCGCACGCACGCCGCGAAACGCGGAAATGCAGGCCGCGGCAGTGCCGGCCCTCTTCAGGAACTCCCTGTAAGCCCCCGTTCTTCTTACCCGTCTATAGTGAATCTGGTGTTTCTGCGTTGCGGGTTTTCGAGGCTTTCGCCTTGGTCGTTTTATATATAATATTTGATCTCATGAGCGACGCAACGAATGGTTTTCCCCTGGAAGGCGCGGCAGCGCCTCGCACCAGCACTCCGCGCATGATCGCCGACGCCCTGCGCAGCGCGATCGTCGAGGGCAAGCTCGCGCCCAATGCGCCGCTGCGCCAGGACGCGATCGCGCGGCATTTCTCGGTCAGCGCGATCCCCGTGCGCGAGGCGCTGCGCCAGCTCGCGAGCGAAGGCTGGGCGAAGATCGAGGTAAACAAGGGCGCGAGCGTGGCCTCGCTCTCCGCCGACGAAGCGCGCGAGATCTACGAGATCCGCTCCGCGCTCGAAAGCCTCGCGCTCGGCCTCGCCATTCCGAATCACACGAGCGCCACGCTGCGCGAAGTGACCGCGCTGGCCGCCGCCGCGAAACGCGAACGCGATCCGTCGCTCTATGTCGCGCGCAACGAGGCTTTTCACATGAACCTCTACGCGCCCGCCGGCCGCCCGCAGCTCATGGAGATGCTCACGGCCCTGCATCGCCGCGGCGAACGCTATCTGCGCCTGAAATTCGGCTTTCCCGAATACAAGGGCGAATCCGATAGTGAGCACGCCGAAATTCTCGCCGCCGTGAAGCGCGGCGACGTGCCCACCGCGCAAAAGCTCGTGGCCGAGCACCTGCTCGGCACGGGCGAACTCATCTACCGTTTCCTGACCGAGCGCGCCGCGCTGCCTGCAGTGGCAACTTCAGTGCCACCTTTGGTGCAAACTGCCGCCGCAAAACCACGCGCCGCCTCTTCCCGCTCACGGAGCCGAACTGCCGATGAAGCCTCAAGCTGATACGCCAACCTCGCCTGACCTCGCGCCGCGTTCGTGGACCACGCGCCGCGACGACAAGGCCCGCCGCCTCGCCGCCGTGTCGGGCTGGCTCGAAGACGGCGTCCTGCCCGCCTCGCGCATGACCGATGCGCTCGAACTGCTGATCCGCCCGGGCGACCGCGTCGCGCTCGAAGGCGACAACCAGAAGCAGGCCGACTTCCTCTCGCGCTCGCTGGCCAAGGCCGATCCGGCCAAGGTCAACAACGTTCACCTGCTCATTTCGAGCATCAGCCGCCCCGAGCATCTGACGCTGTTCGAGCGCGGCATCGCGCACCGCGTGGACTTCGCGTTCGCGGGGCCGCAGAGCCTGCGCGTCGCGCAACTGCTCGAAGACGGCCAGCTCGAAGTGGGCGCGATCCATACCTATGTCGAGCTGTACGCACGCATGTTCGTCGACCTGATTCCCCAGGTCGCGCTGCTGTGCGCCGAGAAAGCCGACCGCCACGGCAATCTCTACACCGGCCCGAACACCGAAGACACGCCGACCATCGCCGAGGCCGCCGCGTTCAGCCAGGGCATCGTGATCGTTCAGGTTAACGAAATTGTCGATGAACTGCCGCGCGTGGACATTCCCGGCTCGTGGGTCGACGTGGTCGTGCAGGCCGACCGCCCGTTCGCGGTCGAGCCGCTCTTTACGCGCGATCCGCGCCACATCGGCGACTTGCAGGTGCTCACCGCGATGATGGTCATCAAGGGCATTTACGCGCCCTATGGCATCGCCGCGCTCAATCACGGTATCGGCTTCGACACCGCCGCGATCGAATTGCTGCTCCCCACGTACGGCGAATCGCTGGGCCTCAGGGGCAAGATCTGCCGCAACTGGACGCTCAATCCGCACCCCACGCTGATTCCCGCGATCGAATCGGGCTGGGTGGAAAGCGTGCATTGCTTCGGCAGCGAAGTGGGCATGGAAGCCTATATCGCCGCGCGGCCCGATGTGTTCTTCACGGGCAGCGACGGCAGCCTGCGCTCGAACCGCGTGCTGTGCCAGCTCGCGGGGCAATACGCAGTGGATCTCTTCATCGGCTCGACGCTGCAGATCGACGCGGACGCGAATTCGTCCACCGTCACGCGCGGCCGGCTCGCGGGCTTTGGCGGCGCGCCGAACATGGGCCACGATCCGCGTGGTCGGCGCCATGCGAGCGAAGCATGGCTCAAGCTGCTCAAGGACAACGGCCCGGTTTCGCGCGGCCACAAGCTCGTTGTGCAACTGGCGGAAACGTGGAAGAAAGGCGGCGAGCCGACCTTCGTCGACGAACTCGACGCCATCGCCGTGGGCCAGAAGAGCGGCATGCCTGTCGCGCCCGTGATGATCTATGGCGACGACGTGAGCCATGTCGTGACCGAAGAAGGCATTGCGCACCTGCATCGCGCAGAGGGCATCGACGAGCGCCGCGCCGCGCTCGCGGCCGTGGCGGGCGTGACGCCGATCGGCCTGCGCGCCCAGCAGCAGAAAACCGACGAACTGCGCCGCCGCGGCATCGTGCAGTTCCCCGAGGATCTCGGCATTTTGCGCGGCGAAGCCAAGCGCTCGCTGCTCGCGGCACGCAGCATCGACGATCTGGTGACGTGGTCGGGCGGGCTCTATACGCCGCCGGCCCGATTCCGTAGCTGGTAAGCGCGATGCGTACGCTTCCTCTTACGGTGCTTGCCGAGGGCTCGGCGGGTCTCGCGCGGCGGCTCCCGTGCGCCAGCGACTCGCGGCCGTCCTCCTGCGACGCGCAGCTCGCCCGCTTCGCCCGCGACGCGCTGATCGAAGAGGCGCGCCTCACGCCCAAGCCCGCGCTCGTGGACGCACGCGGTAGCGGCGCGCACAGCGATCTCGATCTCGCGACGATGCTGCGCTCGGCGCATGCGCTCGAGCCCACGTTCGAAGCGCTCGCGCGCGCTTCGCGCCGGGCCGCGCCCGGCACGGCGCTGCGCACCGATCTCGCACGCATCGGCCGTGCCGGCGAAGCCGCGATGATGCGCGCGACGCAAGGCAGCAACGCGCATCGCGGCGCGATCTGGATTGTCGGTCTGCTGGTGGCGGGCGCGGCGATCGTGCATACGCCGCAAAGCAGCGACAGCGAATTTGCCCACGCGGCGCACATCTGCGAAACGGCTGCGCAGATCGCGCGCTTCGACGACCTGCTCGCGCAGCCCGTGCAAAGCAACGGCGAGCGCGTGCGTCAGCGCTACAACGTAGGCGGTGCGCGCAGCGAAGCGCAAGAGGGTTTTCCGCATGTCGTGCGCGTGGGCCTGCCCGCACTGCACGCCGCGCGCGCGCGAGGCCACGACGAAGCCCACGCGCGCGTGGACGCCTTGCTCGCGATCATGGCCTCGCTCGACGACACCTGCGTGCTGCATCGCGCGGGGCTCGCCGGGCGCGAGGCCGCTCGAGCGGGTGCGCAGCGCGTACGGGACGCGGGCGGCCTTGCCACGCAAGCCGGCCGCGCCGCGTTCGATGCGCTCGAACGCGCGTTGCTCGCACTCAACGCATCGCCGGGTGGCGCGGCCGATCTGCTTGCCGCGACGCTTTTCATCGACAGACTGGTTCAGCACCGCATGGGCGGAAGGACGGTTTCATGGAACAACTGACATTCGACTATCCGGCGCAACGCGCCGTGACGACGCGCGCCCACGTGGGCGTGGTGGGCTCGGGCGATCTCGAAGTGCTGCTGCAGCCCGCGAGCGACATGCAGGCACGCGTGGTCGTGCATACGAGCGTGGACGGCTATAGCCACATCTGGAAGAGCGTGCTCGACCGCTTCTTCACGCGCTACGACGGCGCGGCGCTCATCGAGATCAACGACTTCGGCGCCACGCCCGGCGTGGTGGCGCTCCGTCTCGCGGAAGCCGTGGAAGCCGCGCAGGAGGCGCAGTCATGAGCAGCACGAATCAACTGACGCCCGGCGCGCTGCTGCGCGAGAGCTTCATCGAATTGAGCGCGCGCGAACGCGCGGCCGCCGTGCTGGACGCGGGCACGTTCCGAGAACTTCTTGGGCCCTTCGACCGTATCGAATCGCCGTGGCTGCCGTTGCAGGGCATCGTCTGCCAGGCCGACGACGGCGCAGTGATCGCGCGCGGCACCATCGACGGGCAGCCCGCTGTCGTAGCCGCGATCGAATCGGCGTTCCAGGGCGGCAGCATCGGCGAAGTGTCGGGCAGCAAGATCGCCGCCGCACTCGAACTGGCGCTCGCCGACTGCGAGCGCGGCAAGATCGTGCGGCCCGTCATCCTGTTCGAAACCGGTGGCGTGCGTTTGCAGGAGGCCAATCTCGGCCTCGCTGTGATTGCGGAGATCCAGTCGGCCATCGTAGCGTTGCGCGCGCATGTGCCCGTGGTCGGCGTGATCGCGGGCATGGTGGGTTGTTTTGGCGGCATGTCGCTCGCGGCGGCCCTGTGTTCGACGCTCGTGATGACGAAGCAAGGCCGCCTCGGCATGAATGGCCCTGAGGTGATCGAGCAGGAAGCCGGCATCGAGGAACTCGATTCGAGCGATCGCCGTCAGGTGTGGCAATTGATCGGCGGCGAGCAGCGCGCGCAAACAGGTTTCGCCGATGCGCTCGTCGAAGACGCCGTGGACGACGTGCGCGCCGCCGTGCGCGCGGCGTTTGCACAAGGCGCGCCGCACACGCCGCGCTCGGCGGATGTAGACGCCACGCTCGCGAAACTCGCGCAGATCGATCCCGCCAGCGTCACCCCAGAAACGATGCGTGCGGTGTTCACCGCTTCGCCCCTGAACCTGCGCGGAGAAAACGCATGAACGACACGACGACGAGCCGCGGCGTACGCTGGCTGCGCGCCCTCGCGGGCGTAGACACACAAGGCGCGTGCGTGCAATACGCCGACGCGCCGCTCGACGACGAGACCGCGCGCTTCATCACCGTCGCACCCGATCCCGCGAACCGCTTTCCGCGTGCGCGCGACAACGTGGTGGGCCTCGAACAGGGCTGGCGTCTCGCGAAGGCGGTGCGCGAAGCGATTGCCGAGGACGCCGCGAGCGGCAAGCGCCGCCCCATCATTGCGATCGTCGATGTGAAGAGCCAGGCCTACGGCTATCGCGAGGAGATGCTCGGCATTCACCTCGCCTGCGCCTCGGCCGTGGACGCCTACGCGAGCGCGCGGCTCGCGGGGCATCCCGTAGTGGCGCTGATCGCCGGGCCCGCCATGTCGGGCGCGTTCCTCGCGCACGGCTATCAGGCCAACCGCATCGTCGCGCTCGACGCGCCCGGCACGATGGTCCACGCCATGGGCAAGGAAGCGGCGGCGCGGGTCACGCGGCGCAGCGTCGAGGACCTCGACGAGTTGGGCGAAAAGATCGTGCCGATGTCGTATTCGATGGCTTCGTTCGCGAAGCTCGGTCTGCTCGACGAGTTGATCGAAGGCGTCGATGCCGACGCGCCGAGCGATGCGCAGATTGCACGCGTGCGCGATGTGCTCGCACAGAGGGTGCGGGAAGCACGCGGCGACAAGAGCGGCCTCGCGCATCGTCTGCAAGGCGCGTCGGCGCAGCGTACGCGTGCGGCATCGATCGAGGTGCGCAAGCGTCTGGCGCAACAGTGGGACGCTAGCTGATGCGCGTGTGCGCCGCCCCGCTGTTCGCTGCCGATGCGCCGCGCGTGGACGACACGCGCTGGCGCGCGCACGACCTGCTGCGCATCGCGCGCCATACCCCATCAGGCGACGAGCCGGATTGGGTACGCGGCGCGCTTGCGCGCGCGCCCTGGGTGGTCGTGCGACGCACGTGCGCGGCGGCGGGTTTCGTGGCTGTGGGCGTGCGCGGCAGCGTACGTTCCGAGCGCTTCGGCACCTGGCTCAATACTGAGGATATCGAATCATCTACCAGTCCGGAGGATCTGCTCGGCGTTGAGCCGCTTCGCGCACGCCGCGCACTGCCTGCGTTCATCGCGCTTGCTACCCTGCGCACGGGCGCCTCGCCATTGCGCAGTTACGTTTGGGGCCCAACGGGCAGCGCCGGCTTCGAACTCGCCACGGGCGTACCCACCCTCACCGCATCGAGCGATCTCGACATCCTGATTCGCCTGCCGCAACGCGTCTCACGCGCGGCGATCGAGTCGCTTGCGCAGACGCTCGCGCAGGCCGCCAGCCGCGCAGGCACACGCATCGACGCGCAACTCGAAACGCCCGCAGGCGGTGTCGCGCTCGCCGAACTCGCTGCCCACAAGCCGCGCGTGCTCGCGCGCGCTTCCAGCGGTGCGCAACTTGTCGCCGACCCGTGGCAAGCAGCATGACGCTCGCCCTGCTCTTTCCGGGCCAGGGCGCGCAAAACGCCGGCTTCCTCCACAGGCTGCCGCAACACGACGCCGTGCGGGCGACGCTCGACGAGGCGTCGGCGACACTCGGCTTCGACGTCCTCACCCTCGATAGCGACAACGCCTTGCGCTCCACGATTGCCGTTCAGATCGGCCTCGTGGTCGCGGGCGTGGCCGTGGCGCGTGCGCTCGCGCACGAAGGACTCGCGCCGCAATTCAGCGCAGGGCTTTCCGTGGGCGCCTATGCGGCCGCGGTAAGCTGCGAGGCCCTGGCGTTTGGCGACGCACTGCGGATGGTGCGCAAACGCGCCGAGTTGATGGAAAACGCGTGGCCCTCGGGCTACGGCCTCACGGCCGTCGCGGGGCTGAGCGAGACGCAGGTCGAAACGCTCGCCGATGCGCATGCGCGCGAAGGCGGCGAGCGAGTGTACGTGGCGAACGTCAACGCGCCGCGCCAGATCGTCGTGGCCGGCGCCGACGGCGCGCTCGAAGCCTTCGCGGCCCGCGCGCTCGCCGCTGGCGCGCGCAAGGCGCAACGGCTCGCGGTGGCCGTTCCTTCGCATTGCGAACTATTGGCCGATGCCGCCGATGCGCTCACCGAGTGGGCGCGCGACATACCGTTTCGTACGCCGCGCAGCGTCTACGTCGACAATCGCGGCGGCAGGCCCCTCTACACCGCCGACACCGTCCGCGCCGATCTCGCCACCAATATGCGCTACACGGTGCGCTGGTACGACGCGCTCACGGTCATGATCGAGTCGGGCGCGAGCGTGCTGGTCGAAGCGCCGCCCGGCCAGGTGCTCACGGACATCGCGCGCGAGCACTATCCCGAGGTGAGCGCGCTCGCGGGCTCGAGTTTGCCGCTGGAGCGTCTCGCCGCAATCGTGCGGCGCCGGCTCGGCCAGGACGGCTGATCGCTGCGCAAATGCCGAGTTGGCGTTTATGCGCATAAATTCTTATTTTATTTTTAGTGCACAGCCACTCGCGCGAGCGTAGTCCGCGCACTGAACATCGGCGATTTAATACCCTTCCACAGCGATCTAGACGCCTATTTTCGCAAACGTGGCGTTATCACGCGAAACGTGAGGTTCACGCGTTCGCCGCTCACGGCGGGCTCCTTCGGCACGCGATGCCGCCATTGCGCCTGGGTCTTGCCCTGCATCACGAGCAGGCTGCCACTCGTCATCTGAAAAGAACGCACCACGCCCGTCGCGTTGTGGCGCAAGTCGAAGCGCCGCGTCGCACCGAGGCTCAGCGAGGCAATCACCGGCTCGGGGCCGAGTTCGGGTTCGTGGTCCGCGTGCCAGCCCATGCTGTCCGTTCCCGTGCGGTAACGGTTGAGCAGCACGCTGTTGAAGCGAACGCCGCAAAGCGCAGAGATGGCGTCGCGCAGCTCGGCTACCTGGCTCGTCCACGGCTGCGGGATGTTTCGGATGCCTGAATAGACGTACACCGCGCCTTCGTCGCCCTGCCAGGCCGTGAGGCGCGGCTGGTCCACCCAGCCGCCGGGCGTGCGAATACGTTCCTGGCGCCAGTTGGCCTCGGCGATGATGCGCGCGAGCGCCTCGGCGGCCGCCTCTGGCGCGAGCCATGACGGATGCCATGCCACGTCAGGGGCAGGCGTATCGTCGAAAAGATCGAACATCGGGAGTGCTTCTATCGAGCGGGAAAGCACACAGTTTCGCATGGCGCGAATCCGGCCGCCGCCCGCCCTCGCCTCCCGCAGGATTGCGAATCAACAGAAACGACAAACAGGCGATTCAGGTGAGCAGTGCGATGTAGAACACCGCCGCGCCGATGAGCGCGCCGACGAAGCAGAAGCCTTCGGCGGGTTCGTCGGTGGTGCGGGATCGCAGCCAGGCGCCCAGCACGCCGAACATACCCGCAATACCGAGCGCGACGAACACCATCACGACATCGAACAACGCGCTTCGGCCAATTTCGAGAATGTCGATGTTCTTGACCGCGACATACAGCGCGATGGCCATGATCGACAGAACGACCATCGGCAGCATGACATGGCTGCCCTCGTGCCCGACGTGACGACCATGCAAACCCTCATGCAGCCCATGTGCGACCGGCCGGATTCCTTTCATGATCCGTCTCCCCCAGAGCGCCCGAAACCACGCGGGCCTCATTTCGAGCATAGTCCATCGCAAGGGCCGATTCAATGGACGTTTAATAGAGTGCGCTCGGCCCCAACGGGAACATAGTGCGACGGGTGAGATCGCGCTGGCAATCCAGGGAAATGCCGCACTGCCACAGTCGGAGGCGAGAAAGCATCAAGGCCCACGCATACACGCATGCATGTATGTCGATGCACGAGAGGTAAAGCCGTCGATGATGCATCGCAGCGCGCTAACCCCAATCCGCCGCCATCTATCGGCACGAAGTCTGCTGCGCCGGTAAAATGCAACGCAGCCTACCTCTACTGCCCGGTCGGCCGGGTTTCGACCGGGCCTCGATGGTTGGGCTTTGCTGCAGCGCGCCGAGCCCGGCACGCCAGCCTACGCCGGTCCGCTCCCATCCGTTCGCGCCGCCATGCCCCGACTCTCCTTTCTGGTCCGCTTCATCGCCATCGGCGTGCTGCTGCATGTTTATGTCGGCTTTCGCCTGATTCCCGACCTGAGCGTGCCAGCCGCCGGCAAGTGGCTCGCCGTGCTGTGGCTCGTGCTCTCGGTGCTGTTCATCCCGCCCGGCATGCTCGCGCGGCGCTTCAAGCGCCAGCCGCTCGGCGACCGCCTCGCCTGGATCGGCATGCTCGCCATGGGCTTCTTCTCGTCGCTGCTCATGCTGACGATCGCGCGCGACATCGTGCTCGCCTCGGCCATGACCGTGGAGGCACTGTGGCCCAAAGCCATCGATCTCGCCGGCTGGCGCACCGTGAGCGCCGCCGCGGTGATCGTGCTTGCGTTCCTCTCCTCCGGGTTCGGCTTCTTCAACGCGCGGCGGCGCGCGCGCGTGCGCAACGTCGAGGTGCCGATTCGCGGCCTGCCCGCCGCGCTCGACGGCTTCACGATCGTGCAACTGAGCGACATCCACGTCGGCCCGACGATCAAGCACGGCTACGTCGACGCCATCGTGCGCGCCGTGAACCAGCTCGACGCCGACGTGGTCGCTATCACGGGCGACGTGGTGGACGGCAGCGTGGCGCATCTCGCCGCGCACACCGCGCCGCTCGGCAAGCTCAACGCGCATCACGGCGTGTATCTCGTGACCGGCAACCACGAGTACTACTCGGGCGCGGACGCCTGGATTGCCGAGTTCCGCCGCATCGGCCTCACGGTGCTGATGAACCAGCATGTGGTGATCGAGCATGGCGGCGCGCGGCTCGTGCTGGCCGGCGTGACCGACTACACGGGCGGCCAGTTCGATCCCGCGCACCGCAGCGATCCGGCCGAAGCGCTGCGCGGCGCGCCCGCCGACGTCAACACGCGCGTGCTGCTCGCGCACCAGCCGCGCACGGCCCACGCCGCCGTCGATGCGGGCTTCACGCTGCAACTCTCCGGCCACACGCACGGCGGCCAGATTTTCCCGTGGAATTTTCTCGTGCGACTGCAGCAGCCGTTCACTGCGGGCCTCGAAAAGCTCGGCAGCCTGTGGGTCTACACGAGTCGCGGCACGGGCTACTGGGGGCCGCCCAAGCGCCTTGGCGCGCCTTCGGAAATCACGCGCGTGCGGCTCGTGGGCGCACAGTGAACCCCTGGGCGCGCTGCGCCCGACGGCCCGCGCGGCCTTGCCGGTATCATCGGACGATGCCGCCGTTCGTCCGCCTGCCGCTTTAACTGGAATCCATCGCACATGGAAGGCAACAAGCAGCTTCACCAGACATCGTTCTATTTGCTGTTGTTCACGGTGTCCATCGCGCTTTGCTTCATCCTCGCGCCGTTCTTCAGCACGGTGCTCTGGGGCGCCATACTTGCATTGATCTTCCAGCCCGTGCAGCGCCGGCTCGTTGCCCGGCTCGGGCGGCGGCGCAATATCGCCGCGCTCATTACGCTCACCATCTGCCTCGTCATCGTGATCTTTCCGCTCACGCTGGTGACGGCCACGCTGGTGCAGCAGGTCGCCTTGGCCTATCAGGGGGTGCGAAGCGGCAGCCTCGACTTCGGCGCCTACTTCACGCAGATCGTCCATGCCATGCCCGAGTCGATTCAGAACCTGCTAGCGCGCTACGACCTCATGGATCTGCCCGGGCTGCAGCAGCGCCTTTCGGCGGGCGCCGCAGAGATCAGCCAGTTCGTCGCCACGCGTGCTTTCTCCTTCGGGCAGAACACGCTGCAATTTCTGGTGAGTTTCGGCGTGATGCTCTATCTGTTCTTTTTCCTCGTGCGCGACGGCCGCGAAATTTCGCGGCTCGTACGCGACGCCATTCCGCTCGACGAGCAGCACAAGCTGCATCTCATGCGCAAATTCACGACGGTGATCCGCGCAACGGTGAAGGGCAACGTGGCCGTGGCGGTCGTGCAGGGCGGCCTGGGCGGTATCGCGCTCTGGGTGCTCGGCATTCAGGGGGCGCTGCTGTGGGGCTTCGTGATGATGCTGCTCTCGCTGTTGCCCGCCGTGGGCGCGGCGCTCGTGTGGGGGCCCATTGCGATCTACTTCCTCTCCACGGGCGCGGTGGCGAAGGGCGTCGGGCTGATCGTCTTCGGCTCCGTCGTGATCGGCACCGTCGACAACGTGCTGCGCCCCGTGCTCGTGGGCAAGGACACGCGCCTGCCCGACTGGGTCGTGCTGATCTCGACGCTCGGCGGCATTTCGCTCATCGGCATCAACGGCTTCGTGATCGGGCCGCTCGTCGCCGCGCTTTTCATCAGCTGCTGGGACCTGCTGCGCAAGGACCAGCACAACATCGAAAACGAAAGCACGCCCGTGGAAGACGAGCCCGTCTAAGCGCGGCTTTCGGGCAGCATTAGGGCTGCGCTATGGCGAAACGTGCAGCGGCACGCCGGCGCGGCCCTGGCGTGCAATACCGGCAACAGGCGCTTCGGGCGCTTCGGCGCCGTCCACGGCCACCGAAAAACCGAACGTGTTGATGCCGTCCGCGCTGCGCACGAACACCGTGCCGCCGTGCATTTCCGCCACGGCCTTGACGATCGACAGCCCGAGCCCGTGATTTTCGTGGCTGTTCGAGCGCGCCTCCTGAATGCGGTAGAAGCGGTCGAAAATATGCTCGCGCGTGACCGGATCGAGCGGCTCGCCGGGGTTCGACACGGCGATCTCGACGTGACCGTTCTGCGGCGCGACCGTGGCGCGCAGCGTCGTGCCAGGCTGCGAATGCTGGATCGCGTTGACGAACAGATTGCTCACGGCGCGGCCGATCAGCGATGTATTCACCCAAGCCCGCGCATCGCCCTGCACTTCCACGCGCAGCTGTGCCTCTTCCAGCGGCATCTCCAGAAAATCGAGCATGCGTTCGATCTCCGAGCGCAACGACACTTCCGTGAGGTCGGTCGCGCGTTCGCCGCGATCGCTGCGCGAGAGGAACAGCATGTCGTTCACGATCACGCGCAATCGTTCGAATTCCTCAAGATTCGATTGCAGCGTCTGTTGCAGCTGTTCGACCGAACGGTCGCGCGTGAGTGCCACCTGGGTCTGGCCAATCAGGATGCTCACCGGCGTGCGCAACTCGTGCGCCACATCGGCGTTGAATGATTCGAGCCGCTCGTAGGCCTTGTCGAGACGCTCCAGCGCGCCATTGAACGATGTGGCGAGTTCGTGCAACTCCTCGGGCAGTTCGTCCGAGTGCAGACGCTGGCGCCGGTTCGACGGGCTCAACTGCGAGGCCTCGCGCGAGAGGCGCGTGAGCGGGGCGAGTCCGAAGCGCGTCACCGCGCGGCTCAGCAGCGCGACTGCAATGGTGGACAGCGCGATCAGCACGCCGAGCGCAATACCGAAGCGCCGCAGCATGCCTTCGGTGCGCACGCAGTCGCTGCCGACCACGAGTTTCACCTGAGGCCGGTCGCCGCTCGCGGGTACGATAAAGGTCGTCGTGATGATGTCGTAGCTGCAGCCGGGTGGGCGCACGAGCAGATGATTCGGGCCGACGTCGCCGGTGACCTTGCCGACGATGGGCGTACCGAAACGAAAGCGCGGATCGGGGCCTTCGACGTAGTAATGCATGCGGCTATCAGCAGGCGAGAGGTCGCGCAGCTTTTCCTGCACGAAGGCCCACTTCTGCACGTCCGGTGCGTGCGAAACGATCAGGCTCGCAATGCGCGCACGCGTGTCGAGCGTTTCGCGCAATTCGTTGAAGAGTTGACGCTGCATCAGGAAGAAGAGGCCCGCGCCCGTGAGCGTGAACACGATGAGCGACACCGCTGCGAACATCGCCGAAAGCCGCAGCGAGATCGAGCGTTTCATGACGTCTGGCCTCCTTCCTCGCGCACTTCGAGCACGTAGCCCATGCCGCGTATGGTGTGCAGCAGCTTTGCCGCGTGCGGGCCGTCGAGCTTGGCGCGCAGCCGCTTGATCGCCGTTTCCACCACGTTCGCATTGCTTTCGAAATTCACGTCCCAGACCAGCTCGGTGATGAGCGTCTTGGAGAGAATCTCGCCGCGCCGCCGCGCGAGCACCGAAAGCAACTGGAATTCCTTCGCCGTGAGATCGAGGCGCACACCGTCACGCGTCGCGCGGCGGCTGATGAGATCCACCTGCAGATCGCCCACCGAAATCAGCGTGGATTCCTGCGTGCGTGCGCGCCGCGTAAGCGCGCGCAGCCGCTCGACGAGCTCGAGGAAGGAGAACGGCTTGGTGAGATAGTCGTCGGCGCCGTCGCGCAGACCGTGCACACGGTCGTCCACGCGGTCGCGCGCCGTCAGCATGATGACCGGCGTGTCCTTCTTCGTGCGCACGGCGCGCAGTACGCCGAAGCCGTCGAGCTTCGGCAGCATGACGTCGAGCACGATCACGTCGAAGTCGTACTCCGTGGCCATCCACGCGCCTTCCTCGCCGTCCATGGCGACATCCACGACCCAGCCCTGCTCCGTGAGTCCGCTACGCAAGTAGTCGACGACCTTGCGCTCGTCTTCGATTACCAATACTTTCATGCCCGCCCTCCTCTTCGCGCGCTGCCCTGGCGGTGCCGGCCGACGCGGCCCGCGACCGCCGTTGCGCGCTTTTATATACCCTGGTGCCGGGCCCGCTCAAGCCCTCTTGTAGCTCTCGTATGCCCCGTTTTCAGCCCTTGCGTGCGACTCAGCTTCTGCCCTCGGCCTTCGGCACTTCGCGGCACGTGCCCGCGCTGCAGGCCAGCTCGCGGTCGTCGGCGCTCCAGCCACCGCCCAGCGCCTTCGCGAGAAAGACCACCGTGGCGACCTGCTGGCCGTGAATCTGCACTTCCTGGCGCTCGCTGGCAAGCAACTGCTGCTCCGCGTTGAGCACGTCGATGAACGCGACGAGGCCGCCCTGATAGCGGTCGTTGGCGAGTTCGAAGGACTTGCGTGCGTCGTCCACGGCCGACTGACCGTCGGTCGAGGCACGTTCCAGCACCGAAAGGCCCGTTACCGCATTTTGCACCTCCTGGAACGCGGTGAGCACGGTCTGACGATAAGACGCCTGCGCCGACTCGTAGCCCGCTTGGGCGAAATCCACGCCCGCCGCGCGCTTGCCGCCGTCGAACAGCACCTCGCTGGCCGTCGCGCCCACCGACCACATCAGGCTCGGCACGGAGAAAAGGCCGCCAAAACGCGTCGATTCCCAGCCGTAAGTGGGCGAAAGGGTGATGTCCGGAAAGTACGCGGAACGTGCCACGCCGATCTGCGCATTGGCCGCGGCCATCGCCCGCTCGGCCGAGGCCACGTCGGGCCGCCGCTGCAACAGCTCGCTCGGCAGCCCGGTGGGAAGCGCCGGCACCGGCAGCGGCGTCACCTTCTGCGCGATCGTGAATTCGGGCGCGGGCTTGCCGACCAGCACGGCAATGGCGTTCTGCTCCTGCTGTCGCTGGTTTTCGAGCAGATGCACCTGAGTTTGCGTCGCCGCAAGCTGGGCCTTTTGCTGCAGCAGTTCGAGACCCGAAACCGCGCCGAGATCGTGCTGCGCGGTCACGAAGTCGAGCGCCTTTTGCTGCAGTTGCGCCGAGCGGTTCACCACGTCGATCTCGTTGTCGAGTTCGCGCATGGCGAAATAGTCGGTAGCGAGCTCGGCGGTGAGCACGAGACGCGCGTTGACGAGATCGTCGCCGGCCTGCTGCGTCGACGCCTGCGCCGACTCCACCATGCGCCGGATGCGTCCGAACAGATCCAGCTCGTAACTCACGGTCGCGCCGACGGTGACCTGGTTCTGCACGGTCGACGTGTTGGGCGTCGCGTAGTTCGTGAGCGGCCGGTTCGCCGAAATGCGCTCGCGCGCGAGGCCCGCGTCGAGCCCGACCTGCGGGCTTTGCTGCGAGGACACCGAAGCGAGCGTCGCGCGTGCCTGCGCGTAGTGCGCGGCGGCCACGCGCAGCGTCTGGTTCTCGGCGAGCGCCGCGGTTTCCAGAGTGTCGAGTTCGGCGTTGTCGAATGCCTTCCACCACTGCGGATCGAGCGGCGCATGCGAAGGCTGCGCCGCGTGCCAGTATGAATCGGCGGAATCGACGCGCCAGGCCGAGGGGCTTTGCGTTTGCGGCGCGTGATAGTCGGGGCCCACGGTGCAAGCCGCGAGACCGAGCGCGCCCAGCGCCGTGACGCAAGCGAGCGGCCGTTGCCGCGTGTTATTCCGCATCGTCACGTCGCGCTCCGCCTGGCGGCCTCGTGCGCCGCTTCGGTCTTGTTCGGCGCGACCACGACGACGCTGTCGCCATCCGCGATCGAGTCACTCGGGTTGAGCACGACGCGATCGGTCGGCGCGAGCCCGTGGCTGATTTCGAGCGTCTGCCCGAGGTCCTGCGCGATTTCCACCGGCTTGAGCTTGATCTTGCCATCCGCATCGACGACTGCAAGACGCGGACCTTCCGAGCGGAACAGCAGCGTGTTGCCCGGCACCGTGAGCAGGCCCTTCGCGTCGGTCTGCAAGGCGGCCTGCACGTACGCGCCGGGCAGCAGCTTGCCGTCATGGTTGGGCAGCGAGATTTCGGCCTGCAGCGTGCGCGTGGCCACGTTGATGGCCTGCGCCGTGCGCGTGACGGTGCCGGCGAACGTCAGGCCCGGCAGCTCCTGTTCGGTCACGCTCACGTGCTGGCCGACCGCCACCTGCTGCGCATAGGTCTGCGGCACGTCGAGGTAGAGGCGCAGCGGGTCGGACTGCGCAATCGAAAAGAGCGCATGACCCGCCCCGCCGTTGCCCGCGTTCACGAGGTCGCCGATATCGACGTTGCGCTGCGTGATGATGCCCGTGATCGGTGCGACGATGCGCTGGAACGACTTCATCTCCGTGAGGCGGCGCACGTTCGCATCGGCGGCGGCGAGATTCGCCTGGTCGGTGTTGAAGGCGCCCTGGCGGTCGTCGAGTTCCTGCTGCGAGACCGCATCGCGCTGGCGCAATTGCTGCGCCCGATCGAACGATGTCTTTGCGAGAGCGAGCGTCGAGGCGGCCTGATCGCGCTGCGCCTGCGCCTGCGCGAGTTCCTGATCGATCTCGGGCGTATCGATCTCCGCGAGCAACTGCCCTTGTTGCACGTGCGCGCCGATATCGGCGTACCAGCGCCGCACGTAGCCGTTCGCACGCGAGTAGATCGGCGCTTCGACAAAGCCGCGCAGCGTGCCCGGCAGCACGATGCGGCCGTCCGCGCCCGCCGCTACCGGTTGGACGACGCTCACGTACTGCTTCGCGTTCTGCTTCGTGACATCTGCGAGATGGTGGCCGTTCATGAGGTTCGACACGATCGTGCGCGTGGCGCCCGCGGCCAGCAGCAGCGCGACCACGATCAGCGCAAAGCGTGCGCGCTTGCCCGCCTGGCCGCGCGCCGGTAGGTCCATGCCCTGCTCGCTGCCCACGGTGATGTCGAGAGATGAATGGTGGTGAGGTTCGTTCATGTCTTCGGCCAATTTGACTTAACGGGTATCGCCTCGCGTAGCCCGGCGCTGCGCCTCGCGCTCGCGTTTCGTGGCGGCGCGGTGGGCGAGCCGGGTATGCACGGTCGCAAACATCAGGGGTACGAACAATAGTGTGGAGACCGTAGCGAACAGCAGGCCGCCGATCACCGCGCGTCCGAGCGGCGCATTCTGCTCCGCGCCTTCGCCGAGGCCGAGCGCCATCGGGACCATGCCGATCATCATGGCGAACGCCGTCATCAGCACCGGGCGTATGCGGGTGGCGCCGGCTTCGAGCGCGGCGGCGAGCGGCGACGCGCCGGCGGCAAGACGCTGCCGCGCGAACGAGACCACGAGAATGCTGTTTGCGGTCGCGACGCCCACGGTCATGATCGCGCCGGTGAGCGCGGGCACGCTCAGGTGCGTGCCGGTGATGAACAGCATCCACGCAATGCCCGCGAGCGCGGCGGGCAGCGCGCTGATGATGATGAGCGGATCGGCCCACGACTGGAAGTTCACGACGATCAGCAAATACACGAGCACCACCGCCATCGCAATGCCGACGCCCAGACCCACGTACGACGAACGCATCGTGCCGATCTGCCCACGCATGGTGATGGTCGTGCCGCGCGGCGCGTGCGCCTGCACATGCCGGATGATGTCGTTGATGTTCACGCCCACGGAGCCCAGGTCGCTGCCCTCCACGCTCACGAGCAGGTCGATCACAGGACGGATGTTGTAGTGCGTGACGATGGCCGGCCCGCTATGCGGATTGAGCTGCACGAGGTTGCTCACGAGCTGCAGCGGCGCATTGGGATTCGTCGCGCGTGCGGAAACGGGCGTGCCCATCACCTCGTTCATCGAGGTCTCGCGATACTGCGGCGTTTGCACCGTGAGCGGATATTCCACGCCGTTTTGCGGGCTCACCCAGAACGCAGGAGAGGTCTGGGTGCTGCCCGAAAGCGCGATCAGCACGTCCTGCGCAACGTTTTGCGGACTCAGGTTCAACTGCTGCATACGCGTGCGGTCCATGGCGAGCGTGAGCGCGGGCTCGTCGTTACGCTGCTCGATGTGCGCATCGACAGCGCCCGGCAGTTGCCGCACCTGCTTGAGCAGCGTGCTCGCAAGCGCCATGTCCTGATTCAGGTTCGCGCCCACGACCTGCACGTCGATCGCCGCGGGCTGACCGAAGTTCAGAATCTGCGTGATGATGTCGGCGGGCTGGAAGAAGAACTCGACGCCCGGGAAGCGTTGCGGCAGCAAGGTCCGCAGCTTGTCGATATAAATGCGCGAGGGATCGTGATCGGGCTTCAGCGCGATCTGGATTTCACCGTCGAGCGTGCCAATCGTCCCCGCATTGCTATACGAGAGGTTGATGCCGCTATAGGGCAGGCCCAGATTGTCGACGATCGTTTCGAGTTGATCGGCCGGCACGACTTCGCGAACCACCTGCTCCACCTGGTCGGCCAGGCGCGCGGTTTCCTCGATGCGAAAACCCGTTGGCGCGCGCATGTGCAAACGAATATTGCCCGCATCGACTGAAGGAAAGAAGTCGCGGCCAAGGAAAAACACGAGGACGAGCGAAAGCAGGCAAAACGCGAGGAAGGTGCCGCCAAAGAACTTGCGGCGCGCGAGCAGCAGGCTCAGCAGCGCGATGTAATTGGCGCGCAAGCGCTCGAACGCATGATTGAAGCGCCAGTGTATGTGCGCGAAGAGCGAGCCTTGGGCGCGCTGTGCATGCGCGGTGGGATCGTGGCCCTCGAAGAGCAGCATGGCGAGCGTCGGCACCAGCGTGCGCGAGAGGATGTACGACGCGATCATCGCGAACACCACGGCTTGCGCGAGCGGCACGAACAGAAAGCGCGCTACACCGGTGAGGAAGAACATCGGCACGAACACGATACAGATGCACAGCGTCGAAACGAGTGCGGGCACCGCGATTTCGCCCGCGCCTTCGAGAATGCCGTCGTGCAGTTGCGCGCCCAGATGCAGGTGTCGCTCGATGTTTTCGATCGTAACCGTGGCGTCGTCGACCAATATGCCGACAGCGAGCGCAAGGCCGCCGAGCGTCATGATGTTGATGGTCTCGCCAAGCGCATAGAGGGCGATGATCGAAGAGAGAATCGACAGCGGAATCGACACCGCGATGATGAGCGTGCTGCGCCAGTTGCCGAGAAAGAGCAGGATCATCGCCGCGGTGAGCGCGGCCGCGATGAGCGCTTCGCGCACCACGCCCTGCACGGCGGCGGAAACGAAGACGGACTGGTCGAAGAGCGGCTTGACGACGAGGTCGGCGGGCAGCGTGTCGCGTGCCTTCGGCAGCAGGTCCTTGAGGGCGCCCACCACCTGCAGCGTCGAGGCGTCGCCGCTCTTGAGGATCGACATCAGCACGCCGCGCTGGCCGTCCTGGCGCACGACATTGGTCTGCGGCGTGAAGCCGTCGCGCACATGCGCCACGTCGCCGAGATAGGTGGTCGCGCCGTTTACCGTCTGCACGGGAATGCGGTTGAGTCCGGCAAGCGTGTCGGGCGATGCATTGGTGTCCACACGATATTCGGTTTGCCCGAGCTTGGCCGTGCCCGTCGGCAAAATCAGGTTCTGCGCGTTGACGGCATTGACGATATCGGCGGGCGTGAGGCCCTTCGAAATGAGTGCGCGCGTATCGAGGTCCACGGAAATCACGCGCGTCTTGCCGCCATACGGGTAAGGCACCTGCGCGCCGGGAATCGTAATGAGCTGCGGGCGCAGGAAGTTCATCGCGACGTCGGCGAGCGCCTGCTCGCTCATCGACTTGCTGGACAGGCCGAGCTGGATCACCGGAATGCTCGAGGCCGAATAGCTGATGACGAGCGGGGGCGTCGCACCGGGCGGCATCTGCTTCACCTGCGCCTGTTCCGATGCAACGGCCTGCGCGATCGCGGTTTGCAGGCTCGCACCAGGCTGCAGGAACAGCTTGATGATCGCGATGCCGGGCAGCGACTGCGACTCGATGTGCTCGATATTGCTCACCGTGGTCGTCAAGCTGCGCTCGTTGACCGAGGTGATGCGATCGGCCATGTCTTTCGCGGAGAAGCCGTTGTACGACCAGATGATGCTGATGACCGGGATGTTGATGTTCGGCAGCACGTCGGTGGCCATCGACATGAGCACGAACGGCGTGGCCAGCACGATCAGGATGGCCATCACGATGAACGTGTACGGTCGCTTCAGCGCGAGATTGACAATCCACATGTCAGTGTTTCGGACAACTCAGGCGAGGGGTTGAGACGGCGACGCATTCATCCAGCGGGTGCCGCATCATAGGCAATGGCGGTGGCAGGTCGCTGTCGCCAATATGGCGAAATTGACAGGCAATGCGCGAGACGCGCGAAAGCGCACGGGAACGCAGATAGATCGGCGCTGTAGCGTCGCGAAGCGCCGGAAATCCGCAGCCGCGAAACGCGCCGTAACACACTCGCGCTTCGCGAAGACTTCTTTAACTGCTTCAGTTCACAAGACGCAGGCGCTCCAGGTCGTGCGTGTTGTGACCGCGGCCCCGACCGCTGCGCGCACGCGCGCCTCGCGGGCCCGCGTGTGCATCCATTTCGCGAAGCGGCTCGTCGCAGGTGGCGAGCGCAGCCTCCTGCTCGGCAAGGACGAGCGGCACCTTCTCGCGCAGAAACTCGACGAAGGTGCGGATCTTCGCATCCAGATAGCGACGCGAAGCGTACAGCGCGTAGATGTTGAGCTTTTGCAGGGTGTGCGTGGGCAGCACGCGCACCAGCGTGCCGTCGGCGAGACCGGGCAGCGCAACCGGCACCGGCAGCGGGCCGATGCCCATGCCTTCGCGTATGGCGAGCGCAAGCGCTTCGGGATTGTTCACCTGGAACGGCGTCACGCCCGTATGCCGGAAGGTCTCGCCAAGCGGTCCCTCGGAAACCCATTGGCCGGCGGGCAGGCTCGCATCGGTCAGGTGCAGACAGGTATGCGCTTCGAGGTCATCGAACGATTGCGGCTCGCCGCGCGTGCGCAAGTACGCAGGCGAAGCGCAGAGAATGGCAGCGGTGCTGCCCAGATGCTGGGAGATCAGCGCGGAGTCCTCGAGTTCGGCGGCCACCACGACCGCGACATCGAAGCCCTCCTCGATGATGTCCGGCATCTGCTGCGCGATGGTGAGATCGACCGAGACCTCCGGCAAATGCTGCTGATAGCGCGCGATGAGCGGCATCACATAGTGCTGCCCGAAACTCGTGCCGCCGTACACGCGCAGCTTGCCCGCGGGGTTCGCGTGCGCAGCGGCGGCTTCCGCTTCGGCCTGCTCGATGTCGGCAAGAATGCGCTTGCAGCTCTGGAAGTAACGCTCGCCCGCTTCGGTCAGCGACATGCGCCGCGTGGTCCGGTTGAGAAGCCGTGTGCGTAACCGTGACTCCAAGTCGGTGACCGCGCGCGAGACCTGCGCCGTCGTCATCGTTTCGCTCGCCGCAGCGCGCGTGAAGCTGCCGGACTCCACCACTCGCACGAAGACCCGCATATTGCGCAGCGTATCCATCAGAAACTCCCGTTCATTCGACCTGCCTTCCCATCTCCATACGAATGAGGGTAGTTTCGCCGACGAGCCGTGGCCTGATCCTGACTCGAACATGACAGCGCGGACAGCTTGGCGCAAAGCCCCGTCCCGCGTATGATCCACGGGCCCCCGGGGCGTGCTGCGATGCATCCCGACGCCTCGCGCGAGAGCCGCCTGGCGTGCGGCCGCCCTGCGCTTTGATGACAAAACGATGACTCTCGAATTCGCCCTGCGCCTTCTCGCGGCGTTCGCCTGCGGCGTCGCCATCGGCCTCGAACGCCAGATTCGCCAACGCACGGCCGGTCTGCGCACGATCACGCTCGTCGCCAGCGGCGCATGTTTGTTCGTCACGCTCGGCGTGCTGACCGGCAATGGCTCGACCGGCGTGACGCAGATCGCGGCCTATGTCGTCTCCGGCGTGGGCTTTCTGGGCGGCGGCGTCATCATGCGCGAGAAGGGCTCGATTCAGGGCATCAATACCGCGGCGACGCTATGGTGCTCAGCGGCCGTGGGCGTGCTGTGCGGAGCGGGCCATTACGGCCCGGCGGTGGCCGGCACCGCTGTCGTGCTGCTCACGAATACCGTGCTGCGCGAGGTGAGCCGCATCATCAACGCGTCGCCTGTTTCGAATGCGGATCTCGTGCGCGCTTATGTGCTTACAGTGGTTTGCCGCGAAGAGGATGAAATCCATATCCGCACGTTGCTTTCGAACTCTCTGTACTCCACGCCGCTTTCGTTCCAGAGCCTCACGAGCGAGGACCTGGCCGGCGATCCGCCGCGCCTGCGCGTGACGGCGACGATGCGCCTGCACCCGAAGTACCAGTCGAAGCTGGAGCTCCTGGCGAACCGCCTGAGCATGGAGAAAGGCGTCTCGAGCATAAGCTGGACCGCCGCGGAACCCGAAATCGCGCCCGAATGAGCCTTGCGCATTGCATCGGCCGGCATTTCTTACGAATGCATTTCTAATTCGTTGCTTTTTTTGAAACTATCGGCGGCGGTTTTCAAGAACTGTCAATTCTGGCCGCGTTTCATGGACGCGTATTCGCCCTTGGACTAAGCTCCATTCACCGTGATTCGTTCACGCCAACAAGGGGAGTCTACTCATATGCAACACGGCATCATTGCCTGGCTCATCATCGGCGCAATCGCAGGCTGGCTCGCTGGCGTTCTCGTCAAAGGCGGCGGCTTCGGATTGTTCGTCGATATCATTGTCGGCATTGTCGGCGCGTTCATCGGCGGTTGGCTTGCCGGGGTGCTCGGCATTCATATCGGCGCCGGCATCATCAGTTCGATCATTACCGCCATTGTCGGCGCGGTCATTCTGCTCTTCATCATCCGCCTCGTGCGACGAGCGTAGCGAATTTGCGCTATCAATGAAAAGCGGGAGCACCGTTGCCGGTGCTCCCGCTTTGTCTTGTGTGCTTCTAAATAGCGAGCGCCGTGGACCTTAGGCGTTCGCGACGAGTCCGCCCGTCGCTTCAGGCAGCATCGAACCCGTTTGATTGAAACGCAGATGCATTTCATACGCGCGTGCGAGATCGTGCGGCGTCTGGCCGCCGAACTGGAGTGCGTCGCGATAGTAGTCGCGCAGCAGGTCGCGATAAAGCGGATGCGCACAACGCTCGATCACGAGGTTCGCACGTTCGCGCGGCGCAAGTCCGCGCAGATCCGCCAGGCCTTGCTCGGTGACGATCACGTCCACGTCGTGCTCGTTGTGATCGACGTGCGGCACCATCGGCACGATGCTGGAAATGCGGCCGTCCTTCGCAATCGCCTTGGTCGCGAAGATCGCGCACGACGCATTGCGCGCGAAGTCGCCCGAGCCGCCAATGCCGTTCATCATGTGCGTGCCGCCCACGTGCGTGGAATTGACGTTGCCGTAGATGTCGCATTCGAGCGCGGTGTTCAGCGCAATCAAGCCGAGGCGCCGAATCACTTCGGGAT
Organism: Paraburkholderia sp. BR10936; assembly: GCF_040965735.1. Taxonomy (NCBI): domain Bacteria; kingdom Pseudomonadati; phylum Pseudomonadota; class Betaproteobacteria; order Burkholderiales; family Burkholderiaceae; genus Paraburkholderia; species Paraburkholderia sp. BR10936. The sequence goes on along the minus strand of NZ_JBFRCM010000030.1, from coordinate 5,181 downwards.
GGTTGCTCACTTCCTGCGGACGCAGCACGAGCTTGTCGCGATAGCGGTCGAGTTCGGCGAGCACCTGAGCCTGGCGTTGCGCGGAGAGCGTCATCGATGCGCCCGAGGCGAATACCATCTTGCCGGAATCGATCAGATCGAACGTCGAGTCCTGCAATACTTCGGAGTACATCGTAAGCGCTTCGAACGGCGAATCCACGAAGCCCGAAAGCACCGCGTTCGCAATCGTGCCGATGCCGGCCTGCAGCGGCGGCAGTTCCGCGCTCATGCGGCCGTGCTTCACTTCGTGCTGCAGGAATTCGATGAGGTGGCCGGCAATACGCGCGGTTTCTTCGTCGGCGGGCAGCACGGTCGAGGGGCTGTCCGCTTCGTTCGTGATGACGATGGCGGCGATCTTCTCCGGCGGAATCTCGATGGCGGTCGTACCCACACGGTCCTGCGGACGCACGATCGGCAACGGATCGCGATGCGGGCGACGGCCAGGAATCCACACGTCGTGGAGGCCTTCGAGCGCGAGCGGCTGTGCGAGATTGATCTCGACGATCACCTTCTCCGCGAGAATCGCGAAGCTCGCCGAATTGCCGACCGACGTGGTCGGCACGATCGCGCCGGTTTCCGTGATCGCGGCGGCTTCGATGATCGCGAGATCGAGTTTGCCGAGCAGGTTCGCGCGCAGCATCTCCACGGTTTCCGAAAGATGCTGGTCGACGAACATCACTTCGCCACGGTTGATCGCCTTGCGCAGCGTCGAATCCACCTGGAACGGCAGACGGCGCTCGAGCACACCCGCTTCGGTCAGCATGCGATCGACGTCGTGGCCGAGCGAGGCGCCCGTCATCAGCGTAATACGCAGCGGCTCTTTCTCTTCGCGCGCACGGCGCGCCAGTTCGAGCGGCACGGCCTTCGTGTCGCCAGCGCGCGTAAAGCCGCTAGCGCCAACGCGCATGCCGTTGCGCACGAGTTGGGCCGCCTCGGCGGCCGAAGTGATTTTCCCGCGCAAGGCGGCACAACGAATACGGTCTTCGTACATCAAAGTCTCCACAAACTCTCTGATCGCCTGGTGCCTATTTTCAGGTCTTGCATCGGCGGTCGTGCACTGTGAGTTTCACAAAACACTGTTGCAGTGTTTTGAGCAGCCACAATGCGCAAAGCCGCGGCGCCCTTTTGAAGGCGTCGCGGCACAAGATTTCAGCGTGCGCCTGCACATGGCTGGCGTGCTCTCGATTTCAGCTACCGAAATAAATATTGCAGAAGCTGACCGGGCCGACGCATTCATCCTTCTTTGCCGGCTTTACGATTTCGCGGTGGGCGGGCGCTTGCGCTACCTGCGGGGCAGCGGACTGCGCAACCTGCTGAGGGACGCTCGCTGCCGGTGCTTCGTTCTGTGCATAAGCAGCGGCGGCGGCAAACAGCGAACAGGCAACAACAGCGATCTTCAGGGACTTCATTTTACTCTCCAGTGCTAACGGTTACTGCGAAGCAGTGATGTGACTATATGACTCAGGGTCGAATAGATTAAGGAGTCGGGGTGGAAGGCATATTTCCAGACTGCAGCAAGATCGCGCGGGGCCCGCATGTTCATTGTGTTTTCAACGATCTGCGCGGCGCAAGCGTACGGCGTGCACGGCGCGCCAGCGGCCCGAGCGGCGCGTCGCGGTCGAGCAGCGCGCTGCGGATGAAGTGCAGATGACTCAGCAGCCGTTGCGCCTCGTGCCGCCTTTCCCGCTCGTGATGCACGGTGGCGAGCGCCTCCTGGGCGATCCAGGTCGCCGCGCGCACGGCGCTGAGCGCGTGGTCGAGCGCAATCCCGTCCGGGTTCTGGAAAAGGTGCGCGATGTCCTCCTGAACGCGCGCGAGAGCCGCAGGCCAGCGCGCGTCATGACGGTCGAGCCAGGCTGCCGCGTGCGCCTCGTTGCGCAGATCGACCACGGCGTGCCCGACTTCGAGCGTGACGAGCATCCAGCGCAACGCGCGCCGGTGCGCCTGGCGGCGCCCGTTCAGCAAGAGCCTCAACTGGTGCATCAGATCGTGCGTACCGGACTGGAAGCGCTGGCCGAGGCCATCGAGTTCCCCATGGCTGGCCAGCACGACCTGGCCGCGCAACGACACGCACATGCGCTCGACGAGCCAGTTCATGTGCGGTGGAAACACCACCGCGAACGCGAGCGAGGCGACCAGCATCGCGGCGACGACGGCGATGCCGTTGTTGACCAGCAGATCCGGCGTGTACACGATCACGTTGTCCGGACCAGCCAGCAGACAGAAGAACACCGAGAAGCCGACGCCATAGCCCGCTATGCGCGAGCGGGTGGCGAGAAAGGCGCCGATGGCTAGCACCGGAACGAGTGTCGCGCAGAGCAACGGAAAGCCGTCGACATTGGGATAGACATAGCAGGTGAAGAGATAGCCCGTCACGGCGGCAAAGGCCGCGCCAACCGCCATCTGCACGGCCATGCGCGACGCGTTCGGCGCCGACGACGTGAGCGCGCACGTGAGCGCGGCTGCGATCATCGCAAGGCCGCCGCTCGGCCAGTCGGTCTCGACCCAGAACCAGCCCAGCGACGCCACCACCACGGCCGTACGCACGAAGGTGAACGCCACCACGTACCAGCTCGTGCGAGGCACGTAGCGCGCGGCGCGCGGCGCCTGCGCAGGACTCGCTTCCATGAGCGCTGCCCAGGTGCGGCTGTAGCGCACGATCTCGGTCGTGAAGCGATAGATGAGTTCGGCCGAGGTGTCGAAGTCGGGCAGCGCTTCGGGCAGCGCATGTTCGAGCGGCCGCCGCGTCTCGCGCACATGACGCGGCAGCGTGCGCTGGAAGGCCTCGAGCCCATCGGCGAGCCTCCGCGCATGGGCGCGATCGCTTTCGTCGCGGCCAGGCCGTTGTGCGAGCAGCGCCGCGAGTTCGTCAAAATACGGCGCGAGCGGTGCGATCGCCGCGTCGCTCCAATGCAGTCTTTTGAGCAACTGGCGCAACGCATGCAGCCGCGCGCAGGCATCCATGAATTCGGAATTCAGACGCGAAAGCAGGCCGCTGCGCGAGCGCATCGTCGGATCTTCGAAAGACGAGAAAGCACGCGTGGCCTCGAAGCCGACGACATCGTCGACGAGACTCGCAAATCGCCCTTCGAATGCGCCCCTTTCGAGCCGCCCAGCCAACACCGCCGCAGCGAACGCAGTAAAATTGAGATAGCGTGAGCGCAGGGTTCGACCGAGCAACGAGCCCGACTGCCGGGGCACGATCACCGCGCTAACCATGCCCGAGCAGAGAATGCCAATGGCCACTTCGGCGCCTCGGCCGAGTGCGGCGAGAAAGAGACCGTTGGGCTGCATCACGAGCGGAATGCCGATCAACGCTGCCGTGTAGCCGGCAAGCACGAAACCGTACCAGCGAAAATGGCGATTCCTCATGGCGGCAGCCGTACATGCGGCCACCCACCCCGTCATCCCGAGGATGTAGAGTTCGGGCTGCTGGACGAACACGGCGCCCAGTACTACCGCCGCGACCATTCCCACCGCAGTGCCGACGATGCGATAAAAGCTCTTGGCGAACACCATGCCCGAGAGCGGCTGCATCAGGACGAACACCGTCGTCATCGCGATGCGCGGCTGCGGCAGGTCCAGCAGCATGGAGATGCCCATGGCAAGCAAGCAAGCCGCGACCGTTTTCAGCAGATGGAGCCAGATCGCGCCGTCGCTGGCCTGCCAGTCGCGCAACGCCCTTCTGACCGCGCGCCGTATGATCTCCGCGCGCCGACGCGAGTCGAACGCTCGATGTATCGCAGGCTGGCGGCTCATGACAAACGCTCGGGCTGTTTCAAAGACAGGGGCCGATTGTAGGAGCGTCATTGCGCCGCATTAATGGGACGCGCGGGGAACCTCCGTTCCAGATCACTCAACAATGGCGCGCCCATACAGGCGGACAATATCGTTTCTGTACCGAACAAGAAGGTCAAGAAGGTCTGATGGATACGTTACAAAACATGCGGGTGTTCGTGCGCGTCGTGGAAGCGGGCAGCTTCACGGCCGCGGCTCAGTCGCTGGATTCGACCACCGGCGCAATGTCGCGCGCGGTATCGGAACTCGAAGCGCATTTGCGCACCCGTCTGCTCAACCGCTCGACACGCCGGCTCGCGCTCACGCCCGCCGGCGAGCGGTATCTCAAGCGCTGCTCGCAGATTCTCGCGGACGTCGATAGCGCGGAAGAAGAAGCGAGCTGCGCGCACGAACGCCCGGTCGGGGCGCTGCGCATGCACAGCTTCGCGAGTATTGGTCAGCAGTACGTGCTGCCGGCGATCTCGCGCTATCGTGCGCTGCATCCCGAAGTCACCGTCGAACTGACGCTCTCGCAACGCATGCCGGATCTCTTCGAGGGCAGCAGCGACGTCTCGGTGGTCACGGCGTCATCGCTGCCGAATTCCGATCTCGTTTCGCATCAGCTGGGCTCGACGTACAGCATTCTGTGCGCCTCGCCTGGGTATGTGCATACGCACGGTGCGCCACGCACTCCCGCCGACCTCTCGCATCACGACTGTCTGATTCTCAAATCGCCAGCGTTCCCGGCGCATGAGTGGACGCTCGAGGGGCCTGAGGGCAGCGTCGAGATGCAAGTGGACGGGCCGGTGCAGGTGAACATCGCGGAATCGCTCGCCGTGGCGATACGCGAGGGGATGGGGATCGGGATGTTGCCGGTCTACGCCGCAATAGAAGGATTGCGTAACGGGACGCTCGTGCGCGTGCTGCCACAGCACAAGCTGCAAAAGACGAACGTGTACGCGCTCTATCCGTCGCGCAAGTTCGTCGATGCGAAGACGAAGACGTGGGTGGAATTCTTGCGCGCGCATCTCCCGCAAGTCATCGAGCGCGACCTGGCGCTGCTTGAAGAACTGACTCAAGAGCAGCTGACGGACGTCGCAGAAGAGGTGGCCTTGGCGAAGGACGCTGGGGTCGCAGCAGCTGTGCAGAAAGCGGCGCAGTAAGCCTGCGCTTGTGAAAGCGGGTTAACGCAAAAAGCCGTCCATTGGACGGCTTTTTTGTTTTCTGCATCTGAAGATGCCCAAACGCCAGAACCCCGGTTCTCTTTCGGAGACACCGGGGTTCTGGACGTTACAGCATAAGGAGCCTGACGATTACCTACTTTCACACGGGCAATCCGCACTATCATCGGCGTGGAGCTGTTTC
>NZ_JBFRCM010000029.1:0-71327 GCF_040965735.1 Paraburkholderia sp. BR10936 | reverse complement strand
CGGGGAGAGCGCGGCGCTCGGAGCGCCGCTTGGCGTGCGCGTGCCGTTGTATCCGGTGAAAGGCTATTCGGCCACGCTGCCCGTGGTCGACGAGCAGAAGGCCCCGCGCGCCGCGCTCATGGACGAGTCGCTCAAGACGGCGATCACGCGCTTCGGCCCGTATCTGCGTGTGGCGGGGACGGCGGAACTGGGCGACCACCGCGCGACGCTGCGCGAGCAGGCGCTGCAAACGCTCATGAAGGTGCTCGACGACTGGTTCCCGCACGCCGCGACGCCTTCGTCGGCGCAATTCTGGGTGGGGCGCCGGCCGATGGTGCCGGACGGCGCGCCGCTGCTCGGCACGTCGGGCGTGGATGGCCTGTGGCTGAACGTCGGGCACGGCTCGACGGGCTGGGCGATGTCGATGGGTTCGGGCCGCGTGCTCGCGGACCTCGTCACGCAGCGCGCGCCGGAAATCGATCTCGATGGATTGACGCTGGCGCGGTATCGCCACTAAGCGTCGGTCGAGACTCCAACGCACGGCGACACCTCAATCGAGCGCGACGCTCGCCAACGCCTCGTAGCGCGCGCCCTGCCTCGCCAGCGTGCTCGAATACAGCACCAGCGACTCGAAGCACAACGGCGGCAGCGCTTCGCCGCCGCTTGGCGCCGGCGCGCCCACGGCGTCGCGCGCGAAGCGCGCGAGCGTCACATGCGGGCGGAACGCTCGCGCATCGAGCGGCAATCCCACGTCTCCCATGAGTGAGCGCACGTGCCAGTCGAGCGCCGTGAACGCATCCGACATCGCGAGCACGGCCACCATGAGGCGCGGATGGGCGCGTCCCGGCCAGCATTCGATATGCGTGACTTCAGCGGGCGGGAGGAGCGGCGCGTGCTCGGCGAGGCGCCGCGAGAGCACGTGTCCCTGGTCGAACGACATTGCGCCGATGAACGTCACTGTCAGATGGAGTTGCGCATAGGGCACGCGCCGCGCATTGGGCGGCACGTCCAGCGCGGCGAGCGCATCGCGCGACGCCGCAGTGGGCGAAAGCGCGATGAAGCAGCGCCGCCATTGCTGCGTGTCACGATCGGTCTCGCGGGCTTCGGACATGATCGGCGGGCCTCGTTCGGTCGGGCAATCGCGTCATGGTAATCCTCTCGCGCGCAGACGTAAAAAAGCCGGGTCATCCTTGCGGATGCCCGGCTTTCTGGCTTCGTGTCTCCTGCCGTCTCCCGTGCGTCCCAGCGAATAGCGGGACACACCGGATTTAACGCGGCAACTCCGAGCTGCCCATCAGGTACGCATCGACCGAGCGCGCGCATTGACGGCCCTCACGGATCGCCCACACCACGAGCGACTGGCCGCGGCGCATGTCGCCGGCGGTGAAGACCTTGTCGACCGACGTGTAGTACGCCTTCTCGCCCTCGGTCGAGGCACGCACGTTGCCGCGCGCATCCTTCTCGACGCCGAATGCTTCGAGCACCGGCGAAACCGGCTGCGTGAAGCCCATGGCGAGCAGCACGAGATCGGCCTTCATTTCGAATTCCGAGCCTGGCACTTCGACCATCTTGCCGTCCTTCCACTCCACACGTGCGGCGATCAGCTTCTCGATCTTGCCGTTCTTGCCTTCGAGGCGCTTGGTGGCGACCGACCAGTCGCGCGAGCAGCCTTCGTCATGCGACGACGACGTGCGCAGCTTGATCGGCCAGTACGGCCACACGAGCGGCTTGTTCTCTTCCTCGGGCGGCTGCGGCAGCAGTTCGAACTGCGTGACGCTCTTCGCGCCGTGACGGTTCGAGGTGCCCACGCAGTCGGAACCCGTATCGCCGCCGCCGATCACGACCACATGCTTGCCCTTGGCGAGCAGCTGGTTCGGCAGCTTGTCGCCGGCGTTGACCTTGTTCTGCTGCGGCAGGAACTCCATGGCGTAGTAGATGCCTTCGAGTTCACGGCCCGGCACCGGCAGGTCACGCGGCGTTTCCGAACCGCCTGCGATCACCACGGCGTCGAACTGGTCCTTCAGTTCGTCCGGCGAGATCGTTTCCTTCGCCGTGTTGCCGATGTACGCAGGCAACTCGCCACGGCCGATGAACACGTTGGTGCGGAACGTCACGCCTTCGGCCTCCATCTGCCGCATGCGGCGGTCGATCAGCCACTTCTCCAGCTTGAAGTCGGGGATGCCGTAGCGCAGCAGGCCGCCGATACGGTCGTTCTTCTCGAACACCGTCACGTCGTGACCGGCGCGCGCGAGCTGCTGTGCGGCGGCGAGGCCCGCGGGGCCCGAACCGACCACGGCAACCTTCTTGCCCGTCTTGTGCTTCGCGACTTGAGGCGCGACCCAGCCTTCGGCCCAGGCCTTGTCGATGATCGCATGCTCGATCGACTTGATGCCGACCGGGTCGTCGTTGATGCCGAGCGTGCACGCCGCTTCGCAGGGCGCCGGGCAGATGCGGCCCGTGAACTCGGGGAAATTGTTCGTGGAATGCAGGACGTCGATCGCGCTCTTCCAGTCCTGGCGGAACACGAGGTCGTTGAAGTCCGGAATGATGTTGTTGACCGGGCAGCCGTTGTTGCAGAACGGGATGCCGCAGTCCATGCAGCGTGCGCCCTGGATCTTCGCGTCGGCGTCGGAGAGCGCCGCCACGAATTCCTTGTAATGCTTCACGCGCGTGAGCGGTGCTTCGTACGCCTCATGCTGGCGCTCGAACTCGAGAAAACCGGTTGCCTTACCCATAGGGTTCTCGTCTATCTCTATCTATTCGGTGAGGGGACCGCGCCCGCCGCCGCTTCAGTGAGCGCGGCGGGCGCTTCGTCTTCGTTCAGTCGTCGTCTTGCGGATCAGGCGGCCAGTTCTTCCTGGTTCGCCTTCTTCGCGCCGAGTTCGCCCAGTGCGCGCTTGTATTCCGTCGGGAACACCTTCACGAACTGGCGGCGCGCCGCATCCCAGTTCTCGAGCAGCGCCTTGGCGCGCGTCGAGCCCGTGAACTGGAAGTGACGCTCGACGAGTCCCTTGAGCAGCGCTTCGTCGGTCTGGCCCGTGTGCCACAGTGCGCGGTCCACAGTGCGCTCCTGTTCGGCCTGCTGCAGGACCGGGTCGAGCGCGACCATCGACTTGTTGCACTTGCCGGCGAAGGTGCCGTCCGGGTCGTACACGTAGGCGATACCGCCCGACATGCCCGCCGCGAAGTTACGGCCCGTTTCGCCGAGCACGACCACCGTGCCGCCCGTCATGTATTCACAGCCGTGGTCGCCCGTGCCCTCGACGATCGCCGTCGCGCCCGAATTACGCACCGCGAAACGCTCGCCCGCCACGCCGCGCAGGAAGGCTTCGCCTTCGAGTGCGCCGTACATCACCGTGTTGCCGCAGATGATGTTTTCTTCGGACTTGCCGCGGAAGTCGTTGGTCGGACGGATGATGATGCGGCCGCCCGAGAGGCCCTTGCCGACGTAGTCGTTGCCGTCGCCCACGAGGTCCAGCGTGATGCCGCGTGCGAGGAACGCGCCGAAGCTCTGACCCGCCGTGCCCTTCAACTGGATGTGGATCGTGTCTTCCGGCAGACCGTCGTGGCCGTACTTCTTCGCGACGACGCCCGAGAGCATCGCGCCAACCGTGCGGTTCACGTTGCGCACCGGCTGGATGAACGAGACGTGCTCGCCCGTTTCGATCGCCGCCTTCGCCTTCTCGATCAGCGTGTGATCGAGCGCGCGGTCCAGACCGTGGTCTTGCGTGTCGACGTGCTTCTTCGCGACTTCTGCGCCGACCGACGGCTGGTAGAACACGCGCGAGAAGTCGAGACCCTTCGCCTTCCAGTGCTCCACGCCACGGCGCGTGTCGAGCAGATCCGCGCGGCCGACCAGATCGTCGAACTTGCGGATACCCAGTTGCGCCATGATTTCGCGGACTTCTTCAGCGATGAAGAAGAAGAAGTTGACGACGTGCTCGGGCTGGCCCGAGAACTTGGCGCGCAGCACCGGATCTTGCGTCGCCACGCCGACCGGGCAGGTGTTCAGGTGGCACTTGCGCATCATGATGCAGCCCTGGACGACGAGCGGCGCCGTCGCAAAGCCGAATTCATCCGCGCCGAGCAGCGCGCCGATCACCACGTCGCGGCCCGTCTTCATCTGGCCGTCGGCCTGCACGCGGATACGGCCGCGCAGCTGGTTCAGCACCAGGGTCTGCTGCGTTTCCGCCAGACCGAGCTCCCACGGCGTGCCGGCGTGCTTGAGCGACGAGAGCGGCGAGGCGCCCGTGCCGCCGTCGTGACCGGCGATGACGACGTGGTCGGCCTTGGCCTTCGCCACGCCGGCTGCCACCGTGCCCACGCCCACTTCCGACACCAGCTTCACCGAGATCGACGAAACCGGGTTCACGTTCTTCAGGTCGTGAATCAGCTGCGCCAGGTCTTCGATCGAGTAGATGTCGTGGTGCGGCGGCGGCGAAATGAGGCCCACGCCCGGCACCGAATAACGCAGCTTGCCGATGTACTCCGAAACCTTGTGGCCCGGCAGCTGACCGCCTTCGCCCGGCTTCGCGCCCTGCGCCATCTTGATCTGGATCTGGTCCGCCGACGACAGGTACTCCGCCGACACGCCGAAGCGGCCCGACGCCACCTGCTTGATCTTCGAACGCAGCGAGTCGCCATCCTTGAGCGGGATGTCCTTGACGACTTCCGGCCCAATGATCGACTGCATCGTGTCGCCGTTCTTGATCGGAATGCCGCGCAGTTCGTTGCGGTAGCGCTTCTCGTCTTCGCCGCCTTCACCCGTGTTCGACTTGCCGCCGATGCGGTTCATCGCAACGGCCAGCGTGGCGTGCGCTTCCGTCGAGATCGAGCCGAGCGACATCGCGCCAGTCGCAAAGCGCTTGACGATTTCCTTGGCCGGCTCGACGTCGTCGATCGAGATCGCGCGCGCCGGGTCGAGGCGGAATTCGAACAGACCGCGGAACGTCATGTGGCGCCTGGTCTGATCGTTGATCAGGTGCGCGTATTCCTTGTACGTCTGGTACGAGTTGCTGCGCGCCGAGTGCTGGAGCTTGGCGATCGCGTCCGGCGTCCACATGTGGTCTTCGCCGCGCACGCGGTAGGCGTACTCGCCGCCCGCGTCGAGCATGTTGGCGAGAACCGGGTTGTCGCCGAATGCGTCGCGGTGCAGACGGATCGCTTCTTCAGCCACTTCGAACAGGCCGATGCCGCCCACCTTCGAGGCCGTACCCTTGAAGTACTTGGCGATCAGATCGTCAGCCAGACCGACGGCTTCGAAAATCTGCGCGCCCGTGTACGACATGTACGTGGAGATGCCCATCTTCGACATCACCTTGAGCAGGCCCTTGCCCACTGCCTTGGTGAAGTTGTAGACGGCCTTCTCGCCCGACAGGTCGCCCTTGAGGCCCTGCGCCATCTGCGCGAGCGTTTCCATCGCGAGGTACGGGTGCACGGCTTCCGCGCCGAAACCGGCGAGCAGCGCGAAGTGGTGCGTTTCACGCGCCGAACCCGTTTCCACGACGAGACCCGTGCTCGTGCGCAGGCCGTGCTGCACGAGGTGCGAGTGGATCGCCGAGGTGGCGAGCAGCGCGGGAATCGCGACGTTGTCGCGGTCCGCGCGGCGGTCCGACACGATCAGAATGTTGTAGCCCGACTTGACCGCATCGACGGCTTCCGCGCACAGCGACGCGAGACGCGCTTCGATGCCTTCCTTGCCCCAGGCCACCGGATAGCAGATGTTCAGCTCGTAGCTGCTGAACTTGCCGCCCGTGTACTGCTCGATCGCGCGGATCTTCGCGATGTCCTTGAAGTCGAGCACCGGCTGCGACACTTCGAGACGCATCGGCGGGTTGATGTTGTTGGTGTCGAGCAGGTTCGGCTTCGGGCCGATGAACGACACGAGCGACATCACCATGTTTTCACGGATCGGGTCGATCGGCGGGTTCGTGACCTGCGCGAACAGCTGCTTGAAGTAGTTGTAGAGCGTCTTGTTCTTGTTGGACATGACCGCCAGCGGCGAGTCGTTGCCCATCGAACCGACCGCCTCTTCGCCCGACATCGCCATCGGCGCCATCAGGAACTTGAGGTCTTCCTGCGTGTAGCCGAACGCCTGCTGACGGTCGAGCAGCGCGGCGGCTTCGGCGCGCGCGGTCGCGACGTCTTCCGCCTTCGGCTCGATCTCGTCGAGCTTGATGCGCACGGCGTCGATCCAGCTCTTGTACGGCTTGGCGTTGGCGAGGTTGTCCTTGAGTTCCTTGTCGTCGATGATGCGGCCGTGTTCCATGTCGATCAGGAACATCTTGCCCGGCTGCAGACGCCACTTCTTGACGATCTTCGACTCGGGGATCGGCAGCGTGCCGGCTTCCGACGCCATGATGACCAGGTCGTCGTCCGTGACGATGTAGCGCGCCGGACGCAGACCGTTACGGTCGAGCGTCGCGCCGATCTGGCGGCCGTCGGTGAATGCGATCGCGGCGGGGCCGTCCCACGGTTCCATCATCGCAGCGTGGTATTCGTAGAACGCCTTGCGGTTCTCGTCCATCAGCGTGTGCTGTTCCCAGGCTTCCGGGATCATCATCATCATCGCGTGGACGAGCGGGTAGCCCGCCATCACCAGCAGTTCGAGACAGTTGTCGAACGATGCGGTGTCGGACTGGCCCGGATAGATCAGCGGCCAGAGCTTGGGCAGGTCGTCGCCGAGCACGTGCGAGGCGATCGCGCCGGTACGGGCGTTCAGCCAGTTCACGTTGCCCTTCACGGTGTTGATTTCACCGTTGTGGGCGATCATGCGGTACGGGTGAGCCAGTTCCCACGCCGGGAACGTGTTGGTCGAGAAGCGCTGGTGCACGAGCGCCAGTGCCGACACCACGCGCTCGTCCTGCAGGTCGCGGTAATACACGCCAACCTGGCCTGCGAGCAGCAGGCCCTTGTAGACGACCGTGCGCGCCGAGCACGACGGCACGAAGTATTCCTTGCCGTGCTTGAGCTTGAGCGCCTGGATGCGGTGGCTCGCGGTCTTGCGGATGATGTACAGCTTGCGCTCGAGCGCGTCCGTAACCATCACGTCCTTGCCGCGGCCGATGAAGATCTGGCGGATCAGCGGCTCGCTAGCCTTCACCGTGGGCGAGATCGGCATGGCGTGATCGACCGGTACGTCGCGCCAGCCCAGCACGACCTGGCCTTCTGCGCGCACCGTGCGCTCGAGTTCCTGCTCGCAGGCGAGACGCGAGGCGTGTTCCTTCGGCAGGAAGATCATGCCGACGCCGTACTCGCCGAACGGCGGCAGCGTCACGCCCTGCTTGGCCATCTCTTCGCGGTAGAACGCGTCCGGAATCTGGATCAGGATGCCCGCGCCGTCGCCCATCAGCGGATCGGCGCCCACAGCGCCCCGGTGGTCGAGGTTCTCGAGAATCTTCAGGCCTTGCTGAATGATTTCGTGGCTCTTCTTGCCCTTGATATGGGCGACGAAACCGACGCCACAGGCGTCGTGTTCGTTTTGCGGGTCATAGAGACCTTGCGCGGCGGGCACCGCGGCGCGCTGCTGGTGATCGTTCATGGGGACACCGTCAGAGTGGGGCCGTTGCCAGCCGTTGAATCCGTTTTCTTGATTTACGCCGCTTACGTGACCGCTGTACGGCGTTGCGCGGGTACTACGTGCTTCCCGCGTTATGCGCCCAGGAGAGCCGAAAGGCGAATATACGCGACGAATCAAGGGGATGCAAATAAAACGTGATGTTCGAACCCCAATTATCGAGTTGGTGCATTCGCACATTTTTTTATTGGGGTCACATTAAATTGGAGCAAAAGAAAACGGCATCCGGGGATGCCGTTTATTTCGTAAACACTTGATCCGAAAAGCAATCAGTGAGTGCCGGTGCCCGGCTTGCGCTCGTCGTGTTCCGAACTCGAACCGGAGGAGCCTCCGCTGCCGGAACCCTGCGAACCACCGGAATGGCCGCCCGCGCCACCCGGATTTCCACCCGATGTTGTAGCCGAACCACTCCCAGGGTGACCTCCTCCCTGCGTCGAGGTCGGGCCAGCCGGGTTGGCGCCGGCGTGCGAGGTAGAATGGGGGCCAGATTGTGTCGCGCCATGGCTCGCCGGCTGACCACCGGCCCCGCCCGATCCGGCCGCAGGCGTCGAAGCCGGGCTCGCGGTGGCCGCGGCGCCAACGGCGCCCGGCGTCGCCGCAGGCGTGCCTGGCGCCTCGCGCACCTTGCGCGGGCGCCCACGCGGCAGCGGCGAGACGCGCCGGTTCGCCGTGCGCGACGCCCAATCGCGGTACGTGTCGCTGCCGAGCACCCAGCCCTTGAGCGTGGCCTGCATGAGCTGTGTCGTTTCGCGTTCGTCGAGCACCTGCTCGCAGAGTTCGCGATACGCGCGCTGACGCTCGAAAGGCGTATTGCCGAGCGCCCAGTACAGCGGATGGTCGGTGATGAGGCTGTCGACGGTGAGGCCGATGTGATGCCGGTAGCTCGACCATCGATAGTCTTCGGGCGCCGTCACGAGGTGGCTGCGCACCGGTGCGAGCTCGACGACGCGGCTCGCCAGCAGGAAGAAGCGCTCGCCCTCGATGACCGTCGCGCGGTAGCGCCCCTCCCAGAGCGTGCCGCGACGCGCATAGCGCCGGTTGAAATGCGCCACGTAGCGCCGGCCGACCGCCTGCATTGCCTTGGGCAGGCTGGATTCGTCGGAAGGCGTGACGAGCAGTTGCACCGCGCCGGGCATCAAAACCCACGCATGCACCGCCAGATGATGATCGCGCGCCGCGGCCTTCAGGCAGTCGATGAACAGTTCGTAGTCCTGGTCATCGACGAACGCGGGCTGCTGATCGAGTCCGCGCAGGATCACATGCTGTGGCTGATCGGGAACATAAAGACGTGCAAGCCGTGCCATGCTCGATTTTCCTGGTTCCGTTGGTGAATACCCGCAGACCCGCCAGGCCCCACCAGCGCTAGTTCTCGCTGGCATGCGGCTTCGGCGGAAAGCTCGCGGCGCTTAGTAAAAAAGCTCTAACGGTCGCGTCTGGTTTGTTGCAAACGTTGTGTTCATAATGAGCGGGCCTTTCATGGAGGAGCAATTAATATGAAATTAAAACAGGCGCTGGCAGGGGTCGCCGCGCTCGCCAGTTTCACGGCGGCACACGCACAATCCGCAAACACGTTCTACGTCACCACCGGCTGGTTCCGCTTCATGCCGCAGGACACCAGCGATCCGCTCAAGATCGACAGTGTCGGCGGCACGCCCGTCAACATGGCCATTCCGAACACCGGCGCCAGCGTCGGCTCGGCCGACACCGTGGGCTTCTCCCTCGGCTACTACATCACCGACCACTTCGCGACTGAAGCCGAACTCGGCATTCCGCCGAAGTTCGATATTTCCGGCGGCGGCAGCTTCAGCAGCTTCGGCAAAGTCGGCTCGGCGAAACTGTGGAGCCCCGCGCTGCTGTTCAAGTACTACTTCAACAGCCCGGAAGCCAAATTCCGTCCTTACCTCGGCATCGGCGTGACCTACGCCTGGTTCACCGACGCGAAGATAACCAACGGCTCCTTCGAAAACGGTGTGCTTGGGGGTCCGACCAGTGTTTCGACGGATCGTTCCTGGGCCCCCGTGTTTAACCTGGGCTTCAACTACAACTTCACGAAGCACTGGTTCGCCGGTTTCTCGCTCTCGTACATTCCGATCAACGTGACGGCTACGTACAACACGACGCTGAACAACCAGTTCGGGACGCAGCGCGTTGCGGAATCGAAGATTCACCTGAACCCGCTCGTGACGTACCTGAAGGTCGGCTACAACTTCTAACGCGCTGCAGCGCCACGCAGTACCTCGCGCCGGCCCTTCGCCTCGCCCTTGCGGCGTCTGGCGGAGGGCGGCGTTTCCCGCCCGGCCGTGCCCTTCCCGTCTGCGCGTCTCCATCGATTCTCCCCGCCTTCGCATGGGCTTATCCTGATTCTATGCCTCTGCGAAAAAGCGTGCTGTCCCCGTAATCACCTGTTTTGTCACCAGAGAAGGAAGCCCCGCCTGGCGGGCGTTTGCGCCCGGCTCGCTGCGCGCGTTCAAGGCTCGGGCACTGGAATTGCGCAATACTTGCACTCCGGTCCTCGCCCTCCCGCGCCCTTTTTCGTGCGCGCCGCGGCGAGCCTTTTACCTGTGACTTTTCAACGACGGAGCCATACATGAGCGCCTTTCCGAACACGCGAGAAGCCCTCGGAGATTCCTGGACGCGCACGAGCCGACACGCGCGGCGCATTGCACGCCGCGGCCGCAGCGCCGCCGCCGATATCACCGACGAGTTGCGTGATCTGCTCGCCGAGCTGGAAAACACGCTGGGCGAAGGAACCCAGGCCGATGCAGCTGCGCTGCGCGCCGACATCCGCAAGCGTCTGGACGCCGCCCGCGAGCGGCTCGAAGTCGCGCGTGCAGCCGCGCGCGACCACACTGACGCGGCCATCGCCGGCGCCGACGACTACGTACACCGCAATCCCTGGCAGGCCGTAGCGATTGCCGGCGGCGTCGCGCTGGTACTGGGCGCGCTGCTCTCGCGCCGCTGAAGGAGGAGCCGGGCACCGGCCGCCCGGCCCGGGGCCTCAGGCGTCGAGCGCGTGCGGCCCGATCAGGTCGATACGGTCGGTGCAGACCGTATCGACGCCCCAGCTCACGAGTTGGCGAGCGCGGTCGAGTTCGTTCACCGTATAGGCGAGGATGAAAAGCCCCGTCGACTTGATGCGCTCGACGAGCGCCTCGTCCAGATGGCGATGGCTCGCATGCAGCGACACACACTCGAGCGCCGCCGTCTGCTCGCGCCAGTCGGCGGGCACCCGCTCGAATAGCAGCCCGCGCGGCAGTTCCGGCGCGCTCTCGCGCGCCGCCTCGAGCGCCGCATAAGAGAACGACGACAGCAAAGGCGGCGTGCCTGCCCGCGCTTCGCTCTCCCATAGGCGCGCCGTTTCGGCGCCGACAATGCGCCCTGTCTCCACGTCGCGACCCGCGCAGGGCTTGATCTCGACATTCGCCGCAAGCCCCAGTTCGCGACAACACGCTGCGACTTGAGCGAGCGTCGGCATTGGCTCGCCCGCAAAACGCGCGTCCCGCCAGCTTCCCGCGTCCAACGCGGCAAGTTCCGCATAGCGCATGGACGCGGCCGCGCCGTGCCCGCTCGACGTGCGATTCACCGAGTCGTCATGGAGCAGGAACGCGACGTTGTCGACGGACAGCCTGGCGTCGAACTCGACCATCTTATGGCCGAGGCTCGCGCCGGTGTGCAGACCCGCCAGGGTGTTCTCGGGCGCGAGCGTGCCGCCCCCTCGGTGCGCGGCAACGCGCGGATACGGCCAGGACTTGATCAAATCGGCTCCCGGAATCGGCAGGGGCGGTGAGAGGGGGCGAGCCGTGCCCTCAAACGTCATCGGCGACGACGAAGAGGCGGCGGTACTCCTTCAGGGCATAGCGGTCGGTCATGCCCGCGATGTAATGCGCGATCAGCCGCGGCTGCACGGCGGCGTCCTGCGTCTGGTACGGCGGCGGCAGCAGGCGCGAGTCTTCGCTGAACGCCTCGAACAGCCCCTTCACCACGCGCCGCGCTTTGTTGGCCATGCGCATCACGCGATAGTGGCGGTACAGGTTGCGGTACAGGAAGCGCTTGAGCGCCGCCGCCTGCGCGGCCACGTGCTCGCTGTGCGCGACGAGCGCAGGCGCCGCGCGCACGTCGTCGAGCGACTGCGGCGCGCACTCGGCGAGATTGCGTCGTGTCTGCCCGATCAGATCGACGATCAGCGTGTTGATGATGCGCCGCACCGTCTCGTGAATCAGCCGACGGCCCTCGATCTGCGGATATTCGGCGCGCGCGGCGTCGTAGTGCGTTTGCCAGAGCTCGACCTCGGCGAGTTGCTCGATGGTGAGCAGGCCCGAGCGCAAGCCGTCGTCGACGTCGTGGTTGTTATAGGCGATTTCGTCGGCGATGTTGGCGATCTGCGCTTCGATGGACGGTTGCCGGCCGAGCAGAAAACGCTCACCCAGATCGCCCAGATGCCTCGCATGCTCACGCGAGCAGTGCTTGAGAATGCCTTCGCGCGTCTCGAAGCACAGGTTCAGGCCATCGAACGCGCCGTAGTGCTCTTCGAGCTCGTCCACGACCGCGAGACTCTGGAGATTGTGCTCGAAGCCACCGTGCTCGCGCATGCACTCGTTGAGCGCGTCCTGGCCCGCATGGCCGAACGGCGTATGGCCGAGGTCGTGGGCGAGCGAGATCGCCTCGACCAGATCCTCGTTCACGCGCAGGTTACGGGCGACCGAGCGGGCGATCTGCGCGACTTCCAGGCTGTGCGTGAGCCGCGTGCGAAAGAGATCGCCCTCGTGATTCACGAACACCTGGGTCTTGTACTCGAGGCGGCGAAACGCCGTGGAATGGACGATGCGGTCGCGATCGCGCTGGAACTCGCTGCGCGCGGCGGGCGGCGGCTCGGGATAGCGCCGCCCGCGCGTGCGCGAGGCGTGCGCCGCGTAAGGCGCGAGGCCCGCCTCGAATGACGCGATCAGCGCGGCGCTGGCGTCGCCGCCATGCGCGTCGTTACCTTCCTGAACACTACGGGGATCACTACGGTTGTCGCTGCGGGTGTCGCTCACCGTTCCTCCGCAAGGGGTTGTCGCCGGCGCCGCCTCAGCTCTGCGTCGCGGCGGCGAGCGTGGCCTGCACGGCTTCGTCGGGCGCGCGGCCGATGTGCGTCTCGCCGAAGCGCTTGAGCAGGATGAACTTGATCGCCCCGCCCTCGGCCTTCTTGTCGACCTGCATCAGCTCGACATAGCGGTCCGCGCCGAGCGCGGGCGCACGCACCGGCAGCTTCGCGGCCTCGACCACGCGCACGAGGCGCGTGCGCGAGGCTTCGTCGAGCATGCCCATGCGCACCGAAAGGTCCGCCGCCATCACCATGCCGCAGCCCACCGCCTCGCCGTGCAGCCACTCGCCGTAGCCGAGCCCGGCCTCGATCGCGTGGCCGAACGTATGGCCGAAGTTGAGGATGGCGCGCAGGCCGCCCTCGCGCTCGTCGGCGGCCACGACCGATGCCTTGATCTCGCACGAGCGCTTGACGGCGTGCGCGAGCGCTTCGGGCTCGCAACGGTTGAGCGATTCGACGTTGGCTTCGATCCAGTCGAAGAATTCGGCATCGGCGATTGCGCCGGTCTTGATGACCTCGGCGATGCCCGCCGCCAGCTCGCGCTCCGGCAGCGTGGCGAGCGCGCCGATGTCGGCGATCACGGCCTGCGGCTGGTAGAACGCGCCGATCATGTTCTTGCCGAGCGGATGATTGATGCCCGTCTTGCCGCCCACCGACGAATCGACCTGCGAAAGCAGCGTGGTCGGCACCTGGATGAACGGCACGCCGCGCATGTAGCAGGCGGCCGCGAAACCCGTCATGTCGCCCGTCACGCCACCGCCCAGCGCGATGAGCGTGGTCTTGCGGTCGGCGCGCGAGGTGAGCAGCGCGTCGAAGATCTCGTTGAGCGTTTCCCAGTTCTTGTGCGCCTCGCCATCGGGCAGCACCACCGTATTGACGTCCTTGCCGAGCGGCGCGAGCGCGGTGCGCAGCGTCTCGCCGTAGAGCGGATCGACGACGGTGTTCGTCACGATCGTGACCGACTTGCCGGCGATATGAGGCGCAAAGAGCGCCGTCTGACCGATCAGGCCGGAGCCGATATGGATGGGGTAGGCGCGGTCGCCCAGTTCGACGTTGACGGTAATCATGCTCTGAATCTTTTGGGTTTCCGATGCACTGCCTGCTTCACGACTCACTGCGCGACTCACTGCGCCACCTGCGCCCTACTCGCGCGCAGTGGCCCGCACGACGCCGGCCATGTCGAGCTGCATCAGCACCATGTTGACGAGTCCGTTGACAGAAGGCCGGCCGGTTTCGATCACGAAGTCCGCGACTTCGCGATACAGCGGGTCGCGCACTTCGTAGAGCGCTTCGAGCCGCGCCTTGGGGTCTTCGGTTTGCAGGAGCGGACGATTCTTGTCGCGCCGCGTGCGCAGCCACAGGTCGTGCGGATGCGCGCGCAGATACACGACGAAGCCGCGCGCCTTGAGCGCCGCGCGATTCTCGGGCCGCAGCACCGCGCCGCCGCCGGTCGCGAGGACGATGCCTTCACGCCCCGTGAGCTCTTCGATCATCTGGGCCTCGCGGTCGCGAAAGCCCGCTTCGCCTTCGAGTTCGAAGATCACCGGGATGCGCGCGCCCGTGCGCGCCTCGATCTCGTGATCGGAGTCGAAGAACGGACGCTCCAACCGGCGCGCGACCGCCCGGCCCACGGTCGTCTTGCCGGCGCCCATGAGCCCTACGAAAAATACATTGGCGTTTGCGTCCCGCACTTGCAGCGTTTCCTACGAAAGGTTGGTGCCGCAGCTTACTGGCAAAGCGGCGGCATTGTCGAGCCTGCGGCCTCGGTGTTCCGGCCCCGCAAGCATGCGGCTTCGCGCTTGCGGCCGGGTCGCCCGATCAATCAGGGTCAATTCGGCTCCACGACGCGCGGCGTGATGAATACCACCAGCTCGCTGCGTTGATCCCGGTGCGCGCGATGCGAAAAAAGCGCGCCCAGAACCGGTATTTTGCCCAGGAGTGGCACGCGCGTCACATCATCGCGGTCATCCGTCGCGTCGATGCCGCCAATTGAGACCGTCCCGCCGTCCTCGATTTCCACGCGCGTCTGCACGTGTTTGGTGTTGATCGCGGGCCCGGCGGCCGTTTGCTCGCCGACACTGTCCTTCGCCACATCGAGGTCGAGTATCACGCGGCCATCGGGTGTGATCTGCGGCTCGACTTCGAGTTTCAGGCTTGCGCGCCGGAACTGCACGCCCGAAACGCCCTGCCCGACCTTGGCCTGATAAGGCAGCTCGGTGCCCTGCTCGACGACGGCCTTCGTGCGGTCGGCGGTGACGACGCGCGGACTCGACACCACGCGCCCGCGCCCTTCGGCCTCGAGCGCGCTCAACTGGACGTCGAGCAGGCGCGTGGCGCGCGCGGCCAGCAGCGTGAGCCCAAGGCCTGCAGGCTCGAAGCCGGAAATCGGGCCCGCCGCGAGGTCGTACACCGTGCCGTCGGCTCGGGCGGTCAAGCCGCGGGCCGTCGAGCCGTCCACACTCACCGGCGTTACGCCAAGACGCACGCCCAGCTCGCGCGACAGCCCCTCGTCTCCTTCGACGATGCGCGCCTCGATCAGCACCTGACGCGCGGGCGCGTCGAGCCGCCACACGAGCTCGCTGATCTGGTCGAGTCGCGCCGGCAGGTCGGTGACGAAAAGGAGGTTCGTGCGCGCGTCCGCCACCGCCGTGCCGCGCTTCGAGAGTGCGCGCTGTGAGCCCGTGCCTGTCAGGAAACGCCGCAATTCCTCGGCGCGCGCGTAATGCAGCTCGAACGAGCGGCTGGCGAGCGGCTCCAGCTCCGCGGCCCGGGCGTGCGCCTCGTAACGCTGCCGCTCGCGCGCCGCCAGCTCCGCGGCGGGCGCGACCCAGATCACATCGCCGATGCGCGACATCGCCAGGCCGTTCGCCTCGAGCAGCAGGTCGAACGCGGTACGCCACGGCACGCGGTCGAGGCGCAACGTCACCTGGCCGCGCGCTCGTTCGCTTGCGACGATATTGAGCTTCGTGAACTGGGCGAACGCTTGCAGAACGGCGATGATTTCAGCGCGCTGGAAGTTGAGCGTGATCGGCCGGTTTGGCGGCAAACCGTCGTTGTCTGCCGCCGCGTCGCCAAGCCGCATCGGCGCGCGCAGCGGTACGGGCGGCCCTTCGAGCGGCCCGGCTGCCGACGCGTCGCCGGGTTCGCGCGAAGGTTCGCCTGCGGGTTGGGATACGTGAGCGCCGCCTGCGAGTGCCTGCGAAACGTCTTCGGGCATCGGGGCATCGCTGCCTCCTACGAACGGATTGGCGGTCCACTGTTTCGCTGCGGGCTCCGCCGCACCATCGGGCAACGGCGGCACTTCGTAGTGCGCGAGCGCCGCCGGCGAATGTGCCCACCCAGGCCGAGGCTGAGGCACCGCGGCCCATGCAGCGCCCGCGGCAACACTCACCATCAACGGGGCGAGGACGGCAACGGTCCGCTTCAGCGCGCTCATTTCACCGGCTCCGCCCAGCCGAGCGCGCGCGTCGTCCCACCCGCCGCGACGACAACCCCCGCCGGCCTGATTTCCAGCACGCGAGCGTCGCCGATCGCCTCTCCCGCCTGCGCGGTCACGACGCCATCAGGCGTTTCCACCAGCGCGACGATGCGCTGCCGATCCTGGAGGATGCCGGCAAGGCGCCACCCGTCTTCCGCCGTACCGGCCGCAGCCGCATGCGTGAAGGGATCGCGAGCCGCCGCTCCCGGAGCCACCGCCAGCGGCACGGCGGGAAGCGCATCGTACACACGCAACGTTGCCGAGACCGACAAACCGGTTCCCATGCGCCGGACTGCAAGCTCGGATGGCACCGTGAGCGCCGGCTCGCGCGCCAACCCTTCGAGCAGTCCACGCAGTTGTGCGAAGCTGCCTTGCGCGACCAGCTTGATCGACCGGAACGCCTCGGCTTGTGCGCCGCTCGCAACGCCAGGCTCCAGCGCATGCAGCACGAGGCCCGACTGCGCGGCGAGCTGCGAGATGCGGCGAATATCGTCGGCGGAATTGCCAGCACGCGGCGCACGCGAAGCCGTTCGCGCCGCAGCGTCTCGCAGCGCTGGCAGGCGCGCCAGGACTTGCTGGGCATCGCCGTAGCGCTTTTGAGCGGTTTGCAGCTCGGCGCGAGCTGCATTCACACCGAGTGGATCCCCGACGATGCAGGCGACGCTCGCGTCGGCGAGAGCCAGCACGGCAATCATCGACGCGACAGCCCGGCGGCGGCGCGTGCTCCACACGTGAAGCGGCGGCCATCCGCGCAATGCGCTGCCCCTGCCTGACTGCGGCGAAACAAGCCCCCGCTCCTGTCCAGCGTGCGCAGGCATCGTGCTCATGTCGCCTCCTTCGCGGCGGCGCCGCTCGACGCTCGGGACGCCTCGCGCACTCGCGGTGCGCCGCCCTGCGGCACAGTGCTCGCGCCTTGCCAGACGAGATGAGCTGCCACGCGAATCGGTTCGCCATCGGGCACACGCTCACGTGCAGCGCCAGCCGGCACGCCGCGCTTGAGTTCGCGCACGCTCAAGGCCTCGACGTCGGGCAGCGAGCGCAGGCGTCCGAGCCAGGCCGCAGCCGCCGATTCGTCGGCCGCGCTCGCCTGCAAATCGGTTTCATCGGCGGACTGCGCAAGCTGCTGCAAGCCGACGCCTGGAGCAGGCTCACTCGCCAACGCGTCCGCGAGGGCGAAAAAGCGCGCCGTCGCCTGCGCGTGCTGTCGGGCGAGTCGATCGCCGATGCGGCGCGCTTCGATCTCCCGCGTGAGGCGCTGCGCCTCGGCGAGCGGTGCGCGCCACTGCGCCAGTGGCCGCTCCAGCGCCTCGCGCCGAGCCTCGAGCGTGCTGCATTCGATGCGCTGCCAAAGCACGACACCCAGCGCACACGCGCATCCGCCAAGCGCCGCGGCGCCCCATTCGAGCAGGCGCCAGCGGAGCCTCCTGCGGATGGCGCGGCGCCGCCACGGCAGCAAGTTGAAACCGCCGACGGCCCGGCCCGGAAAGCCGCGCACAGCGCGCGCGAGCGTCATTCCGCCACCCCGCGCAGCGCGAGCCCGAAGGCCACCGCGCACGCCGGATCGTGCAACAGCGTCGCCGCGAGCGGCCACTCGACGTCGGCCAGCGGTGCGCATTCGAACGGCAGCACTGGCGCACCCAGCGCGTCGCCGATGTCGGCCATCGTGAAGTTTGCGCCGCGAAGCATGGCAAGCTCGCCCGAGACCTGCACGCAGCCGGCCTGCTCGCCGTCGACGAGGTCGTGCAGCGCCTCCACGAGATCGGCATGTTCGAGCGCGGGAAAGCGCATGTGCCGGATGACCGAGTCGTCGACGAGCAACCAGCCGTGCACGCCTTCCGGGCCGACCCAGATCGCCACCCAGGGTTCGTGCGGCGGCAACTCGTACACCGCCGCGTGCCGCATGGCGCGCAACGCGGCGTGCGCCTCGCCGTCCACGGCGCACAGCGTGATGCCCGCCATAGCCGCGCATTCGATGCGCGATTCGAGATGCTGCCGCGGCGTCGCCGCGATGGTCACCTGTGCTTCGCGGCTGCGCGGGGTAGCCGGCAGCACGCTCCAGTCGACCGCCAGCTCGCCGCGCTCCACGCCCGCCGTGCGCTCGGCCTCCGCCAGCACGAGCGGCTCCAGCGCTGCGTGAATACCCGATTCGTCCGTCGCGCCCGCCGGCGCCAGACGCGCAAGCGGCACGGTCGCGACGAGCGTCGCGCTCGTGGGCAGCGCCATGGCGCAACGCAGCGACGCCGCCGCGCTGGCGCGCGGCAACTCGCCAAACACGCAGCGAAGCGCCGCGACGATGGCCGCCCGGTCGACGATCTCCGCGCCGGCGAGCGCCTCGCGCGCGAGCGGCGCGCTCGCCAGCCATTCGAGGCGGACCGGCCCCGCCCCGACAATGCGCTGGCTCAACACCACCAGCGTGACCCCGCGCGCACTTAAATCCACACCCGCGGCAAACCGGCGAGCGCCCAACAACAGCGGATTCCCGAAACCCATCGCATCCCTCCCGTACGTCCGCGCGCCGCAAACCGTTCGCAGCGCGTCGATGGAGAAATTGTGCGAATCGCGGTGGCGCACGAATACTCGGCCGAACGGCCAACGGTCGCCGCCAGCGCTATCCACGCGCCAGGGGCGCGTCTACAGTGCGAATATCAGCAGAGGCGTCAGCAGACGCATCGACAGAAACAGCGGATCGCGTGCTCGCCCGCGCCGTCCATGTAAGCATCTCGAAAGCCCGCGGGCGAGCGGCGGCTATAATCGCGGGACTGTTTTTCTGGTGTTCGTATGCAAGATCAGCTTCCTTCGTCCGTACCGCCTTCCACGCCGCCCGAGCCGCCCCGGCGGCGCAAGCGCCCGTGGTGGGCCACGCTGCTGATCGCCTTTTTCGGCCTCATTTTCGCCGGCGTGGTGTGTGTGGCGCTCGTACTCGGCTACGCGCTCGTCGTGGCGACACCGAACCTGCCGTCGCTCGAGGCGCTCACCGACTATCGCCCGAAGGTGCCGCTGCGCATCTACACGCGCGACCATGTGCTGATCGGCGAATTCGGCGAGGAGCGGCGCGACATCGTCCATTTCAAGGACGTGCCGGACAACCTCAAGAAGGCCATTCTCGCCATCGAAGACGCGCGCTTCTACGATCACGGCGGCGTCGACCTCGCCGGCATCGCGCGCGCGGGCTTCGTCGCGCTCACCAATGGCCATGCCACACAGGGCGCCAGCACGATCACCATGCAGGTGGCGCGCAACTTCTTCCTTTCGAGCGAAAAGACCTACACGCGCAAGATTTACGAGATGCTGCTCGCCTATAAGATCGAGTCGAAGCTCTCGAAGGATCAGATTCTCGAGGTGTACATGAATCAGATCTATCTGGGCCAGCGCGCATATGGCTTCGCGAGCGCCGCGCGCGTGTACTTCGGAAAGGATCTGAAAGATCTCACACTCGCCGAGTGCGCGATGCTGGCCGGCCTGCCCAAGGCGCCGTCGGCCTACAACCCGGTCGTCAATCCGAAGCGGGCGAAGGTGCGCCAGGAGTACATTCTCCAGCGCATGCTCGAGCTGCATTACATCACCCAGCAGCAGTACGACGAGGCCGCCGCGCAGCCGCTCGTCGTCAAGGGTGCGGGCAAGGAATTCAGCGTCCACGCCGAGTACGTCGCGGAAATGGTGCGCCAGATGATGTACGCGCAGTACCACGAGGAGGCGTACACGCGCGGACTGAACGTCGTCACCACCATCGACTCCGCCGATCAGGATGTCGCCTATCGCGCGCTGCGCAGGGGACTGATGGACTACGAGCGGCGCCACGGCTATCGCGGCCCCGAGGCGTTCATCGACCTGCCCACGGACAGCGACGAGCGAGAGCAGGCCATCGACGACGCGCTCGTCGAGCACCCCGACAACGGCGAACTCGTGGCGGCGGTCGTCACGGCGGCGAGCCCGAAGGAAGTGCGGGTCACGTTCATGGACGGCAACACTACGAGCGTCACTGGCGACGGGCTGCGCTTCGCGCAGTTCGCGCTCTCCACGCGCGCGCAGCCGTCGCAGAAGATCCGGCCGGGCGCGATCATCCGCCTCGCGCGCAACAACGCAGGCGACTGGTCGATCACGCAGCTGCCGCAAATCGAAGGCGCATTCATCTCGATCGTGCCGCAGGACGGCGCGATCCGCGCGCTCGTGGGCGGCTTCGACTTCAACAAGAACAAGTTCAACCACGTCACCCAGGCGTGGCGTCAGCCGGGTTCGAGCTTCAAGCCGTTCATCTACTCGGCGTCGCTCGACAAGGGGCTCGGACCGGCGACGGTCATCAACGACGCGCCGCTCTTCTTCAGCGCCGCCGAAACGGGCGGCCAGCCGTGGGAGCCGAAGAACTACGGCGGCGGCTTCGACGGCCCCATGAGCATGCGTACGGCGCTCATGAAGTCGAAGAACCTCGTGTCGATCCGTATCCTCAACCACATCGGCACGAAGTACGCGCAGCAGTACATCACGCACTTCGGCTTCGACGCCGGCCGGCATCCCGCCTACCTGCCGATGGCGCTCGGCGCGGGTCTCGTCACGCCCCTGCAGATGGCCGCCGGCTACTCGGTGTTCGCCAACGGCGGGTATCGCGTGAATCCGTATCTGATCGCCGAAGTCACCGACCAGCGCGGCATGGTGGTCGCCCAGGCGCAGCCACTCGTGGCCGAGCAGAACGCGCCGCGCGCCATCGACCCGCGCAACGCGTTCATCATGAACAGCCTCTTGCAGAGCGTCGCGCAGCGCGGCACGGGCGCGAAGTCGAACGTCCTCAAGCGCACCGACCTGGGCGGCAAGACCGGCACGACCAACGACTCGCGCGACGCGTGGTTCGCGGGCTATCAGCACACGCTGGCCGCGATCGCCTGGATCGGCTACGACAACCCGCGCAGCCTCGGCGACAAGGAAACGGGCGGCGGTCTCGCGCTGCCGGTCTGGATCGACTACATGCAGAAGGCGCTCAGCGGCGTGCCCGAGTACAAGATGGCGATGCCGGACGGCATCGTTACGCTCGGCGACGAGCTCTACTACGCCGACGCCACGCCGGGCCACGGCTTCGTCTCGACAGTGGGCATCAGTCAGGCGGCGCTCGAGGCGTCGGCTGGCGGCGCATCGGGCGCCGACGATGCCGGTGCAGATCCGACGCCCGAGCACGTGAATGCGAAGGAGAAGGAGAAGGAAGACATCATGAATCTGTTCCGCGGGCACTGAGGCACACCGCAGCAATGGCCATGAAAAAACCCCAAGGGTCGGATCTATGTCCAACTCCTGGGGTTCAGTTCACAGTCTTGCGACTCGCGCCCGTTTCTTTTATGAGCTCACGCTTGCGCGCTTATGGCTCGAACCGTACCGGCTCGCCCGCCTGCTCCGTTGCATAGGCCGTGAGCGCCGAGAAGAATTCGGTGCCCGTGCGCGTGTCGCGCCATTTGTCGTCGATGAAGCGATAGTGGAAACCGCCCGCCTTCGCCGCGATCCAGATTTCGCGCATCGGCGGCTGCAGGTTCACGATGATCTTCGTGCGATTCTCGAATTCGAGCGTCAGAACGTTGCCGCTGCGCTCGAGTTCGATGTCCGCTTCGGCCTCGTCCACGGCCCGCTCTACGGCCGCCAGCACGGCCTCCGCGCGGCTCAGGTAGTCATTGTCTGGCATGCTAAACTCCACCGGTTATTCATTCAGGGACAATTATGCGTGTCATTTCCCGGACGCGCGCAGCGGCCCCCAGCGCATGGACGCCCCGCGCGATTCTAGCGGCTTTTGCGATCGGCGCCGTCGCGCTCGCAGGCTGTGGCCAGCGCGGCGCGCTCTACATGCCCACCGTGCCGCCGCTTCCGCCCAAGCCCAATTTCGAAACCACGCAGCCGGAAACCGGCGCGACGCCCGCGAGCGCTCCCGAGTCTGCATCGGCGCCCATCGGCACGATTCCGGACACCTCCGGCACGCCGCTGTCGTTGTCCCCGGACACCGAACTCGGCACCCCACCCGCGACCACCGGCAGCCCGCAGGCGGCTTCCGACGCCACGCCAACCCAGTAAAAACGCTCGCATGACCCAGTCCGCTTTTCACCGCGATAACGGCACGCTCTTCGTAGAAGGCGTCTCGGCCGCAGATCTCGCCGCACAGTACGGCACGCCGCTCTATGTGTATTCGCGCGCGGCGCTCACCGCCGCATGGCACGCCTACGCCGACGCCTGCGCCGGCCGCCGCGCCAAGGTGCACGTCGCGGTCAAGGCGAACAGCAACCTCGCCGTGCTCAACGTGTTCGCGCGCGAAGGCGCGGGCTTCGACATCGTTTCGGCGGGCGAGCTCGCCCGCGTGCTCGCGGCAGGCGGCAAAGCGCAGGACGTGGTGTTCTCGGGCGTCGGCAAGACCGCCGGCGAAATGCGCGAGGCGCTCGAAGCGGGCGTGAAGTGCTTCAACGTCGAATCGATTCCCGAACTCGACCGCCTCAACGAGGTGGCGGGCAAGCTCGGCAAGAAGGCGCCGGTTTCGCTGCGCGTGAATCCGGACGTCGATCCGAAAACGCATCCGTACATTTCCACCGGCCTGAAGGCGAACAAGTTCGGCGTGGCATTCGACGAAGCGCGCGCGACCTATCGCGCGGCCGCGGCCATGGCGCACCTGGACGTGGTCGGCATCGACTGCCACATCGGCTCGCAGATCACCGAAATCGCGCCGTATCTCGACGCCATCGACAAGCTGCTCGAACTCGTCGACCAGATCGAAGCCGACGGCGTGAGCATCCGCCACATCGACGTGGGCGGCGGCCTCGGCATCACCTACGACGACGAAACGCCGCCCGACATCGGCGAGTTCGTGCGCACGGTGCTCGACCGCATCGAGGCGTATGGCGCAAAAACGGGCAAGGCGCGCGAGGTGTACTTCGAGCCGGGCCGCTCGCTCGTGGGCAATGCGGGCATCCTGCTCACCACGGTCGAGTTCCTGAAGCCAGGCTCGGAGAAGAACTTCGCGATCGTCGACGCCGCGATGAACGACCTCGCCCGTCCCGCCATGTACGACGCGTATCACGCGATGGAGCCGGTCGTTGCGCGCCAGTCGGCACCGCAAACCTACGACGTGGTCGGCCCGGTGTGCGAAAGCGGCGACTGGTTGGGCCGCGCACGCTCGCT
This sequence comes from Paraburkholderia sp. BR10936, assembly GCF_040965735.1. Lineage (NCBI taxonomy): Bacteria > Pseudomonadati > Pseudomonadota > Betaproteobacteria > Burkholderiales > Burkholderiaceae > Paraburkholderia > Paraburkholderia sp. BR10936. The sequence goes on along the minus strand of NZ_JBFRCM010000029.1, from coordinate 48,074 downwards.
CGCGATCGAACCGGGCGACGTGCTCGCGATCCGCTCCGCGGGCGCCTACGGCTTCGTGATGAGCTCGAACTACAACACGCGTGCGCGCGCCGCCGAAGTGATGGTCGACGGCAAGCGCGTGCATCTCGCGCGCGAGCGCGAAAACGTGGCGGAGTTGTTCGCCAGTGAGCGCGTGCTGCCGGACTGAGTCTTTCGTCCGACCGCCCATGAAAAAAGCGACGCCTCGGCGTCGCTTTTTATTTGCCTGCCTGCGTGCTCTGCACCTACGCGGCGCCCGCATCCGCGCGCGCGGCACGCCAGCGCGCAAGCAGCCACACGGCCGCGCGCCAGCCGAGCAGCGCCAGCATGATCGCGCCGTAGAGCTTGGGCAGCACGAGGTCGTGCTTGCCCGCCTTCATCCACCAGAAGTGCAGGATCGCCAGCACGCCGATCGCGTAGATGAGCCGATGCAGCGTCTGCCAGCGGCGTCCGAGCCGGCGCGCCATCGCGCGCGTGGACGTCACGGCGAGCGGAATGAGCAGCACGAACGCGGCAAAACCCACCGTGATGAACGGCCGCTTGCCCACGTCCTTGAGCATCGCGGCGACATCGAACCACTTGTCGAACCAGATGTAGGTCGTGAAGTGCAGCGTCGCGTAGAAAAACGCGAAGAGGCCCAGCATGCGTCGAAAGCGGACCAGCGTATTCCAGCCCGTGATTCGTCGCAGCGGCGTGACCGCGAGCGTGATGCAGAGGAATACCAGCGTCCACCGGCCCGTGGAACGCGTGATGAACTCGATTGGATTCGCACCGAGCCCGTCCGTGAAGCCGAACAGCACGAGGCGCGCAAGCGGATACAACGCCGTGACGAACACCGCCACCTTCGCCCACGGCAGCCAGCGCGGGCCCGTCACGCTCGCCACACCCGCCTTTCGCGCAGGGCGCGCCTGGCCCGCCCCCACGCGCGCGGCGGCCTGTGGTGTCGTCGTCGATTCCATCTCTCGCTCCATCAAGCTCGTTGCTCAGAAGTTCTTGCGCAGATCCATGCCCTGATACATCGACGCGACGAGGTCGCCGTAGCCGTTGTACATGAGCGTCTTGCGCTTGGGCTGGAAGAAGCCGTCTTCGCCGATGCGCCGCTCCGTGGCCTGGCTCCAGCGCGGGTGATCGACGTTCGGATTCACGTTCGAATAAAAGCCGTATTCGTTCGGCGCGTACTTGTTCCAGCTCGTGGGCGGCTGGTTCTCGACGAAGCGGATCTTCACCAGCGACTTCGCGCTCTTGAAGCCGTACTTCCACGGCACCATCACACGCACGGGCGCGCCGTTCTGGTTCGGCAGCGCCTGGCCGTAAAGGCCGACCGTGAGCAGCGTGAGCGGATTCATCGCTTCGTCCATGCGCAGGCCTTCGGAATACGGCCAGTCGAGAATCGGCTCGGCGAGACCCGGCATTTGCGAGGGGTCGGCGAGCGTGATGAACTGCACGTAGCGCGCGTTGCCCGTGGGCTGCGCGCGGCGGATCAGTTCGGAAAGCGAAACACCGATCCACGGCACGACAATCGACCAGCCCTCCACGCAACGATGCCGGTACACGCGCTCTTCGAGCGGCGCGAGCTTGAGAATCTCGTCGATGTCATAGACCTTCGGATTCTTCACCTCGCCCTCGACGCTCAGCTTCCAGGGACGCGGCCGCAGCGTGTGCGCGTTTTGAGCCGGATCGCCCTTGTCGGTGCCGAACTCGTAGAAGTTGTTATAGGTCGTGATGTCCTTGTAGGGCGTGACCTTGTCGAGCGCGACGAACTTCGTGTTCGTCTGCGCGGCGAGCTTCTGCGCCTTCGGGTCGCCGGGGGCGTATTCCGCAAACGCCTCTCTTGCACCGAACGGCCCCGCAATGCTGCCGAGCGCAAGCGCGCCCGCGGCCCGCAGAATGCGCCGACGCTGTTCGTACACCTTTTGCGGCGTGATTTCGCTCGCGGGGATGTCGTCACCGTTGAGCAAGATCCTGCTGCTCCGCTTGATCCACATATCGCTGCTCCTGCTTCTTGCGTGGCGTGCGCCGCCAGCACATTGATCGTATCTCGACCCGTCCTGCCGTGCTGTGCACGACGTGGATCGACGGGATGACCTCAAGCGGGCAAACGCGCAATTCGCAGAAAACTTCCCGGCGGACGAAAAAAAACCGTCGGAGCGCGAGGCATCCGACGGTTAGTTCGTCTTGCAGGCCGATTCGGTTACAGCTTGCCGTAGCTGTGCAGGCCCGAAAGGAACATGTTCACGCCGAGGAATGCGAAGGTCGTGACGAGCAGCCCGGTAAGTGCCCACCAGGCCGCCACGCCGCCTCGCAGGCCCTTCATGAGGCGCATATGCAGCCAGGCGGCGTAGTTGAGCCACACGATCAGCGCCCAGGTTTCCTTCGGGTCCCAGCTCCAGTAGCCGCCCCAGGCCTGCGCCGCCCACAGCGCGCCGAGAATGGTCGCGATGGTGAAGAACGCGAAACCCACGGCGATCGACTTGTACATGACGTCGTCGAGCACCTCGAGCGCGGGCAGACGGTCCGCCAGCACGCCGCGCTCCTTCATGATGTACGCCACGCCCACCATGGCCGAAAGCGCGAAGCTGCCGTAGCCGATGAAGTTCGCCGGCACGTGGATCTTCATCCACCAGCTCTGCAGCGCGGGCACGAGCGGCTGGATCTGCTGCGCGTCGCGCGAGATCGAGTACCACATCAGGAAGCCCACGGCCGCGCTGATCACGAGCAGCACGAACGCGCCGAGCGCGCGCGTGTTGTAGTGCCTTTCGTAATACAGATAGAAGAGCGCGGTGATGAGGCTGAACAGCACGAACACTTCGTAGAGGTTCGAGATGGGAATGTGCCCGACGTCCGCGCCGATGAGATAGGACTCGTACCAGCGCACCATCAGGCCGACGAAGCCCATGAGCACCGCCGCCCATGTGAGCTTCGAGCCGATCGAGCCGCCCGAGGGCGAGCGCGAGAGCAGGCCGATCCAGTAGAACAGCGTGGCGAGTACGAACAGCGCGCTCATCCACAGAATGGCCGACTGGCTGGAGAGGAAATACTTGAGGAAGAACGCCTGATCCGCGCGCGCGAGGTCGCCCTGGTAGATCTGGATCGCGAACAGCGCGAGCACCGCGATACCGGCCATGAGCAGCCGCGCCGGTTTCCAGCGCCAGCCCAGCACGACGAGCGCCGGCGTCGTGCCGCACAGCACCAGCTTGTCGTAGTAGTTCATATGCGCGTGGTAGCGCGAGAGCGCGAAGCCCGCGCCCGCCACGAGCGCCAGCGCGAACAGCCAGTCCACCGCCGTCAGGCGGCGCAGGAAAGGGCGTTCGTCGAACAGGACGTCGGCGAGCGGATCGCGGGCAGTCGCGGCGCCGTGCGCCACAGCGGCATTGGCCACCTGCGCACGTTCGGCGCGGCGAGCCTTCGCGGAGGAGGAAACCTGAGACAAGTCCATGGGCTTACCGGTGTTGATCGTGAGTGGCTGCAATCACGTGCGTGAATCAGGGCGCACGGTCCGTGCCGCTGCCGTTCGTGTCGCCCGCATCGTCCGCGGCGCCCGTTTGCGGCGCCGCGCCTAGCGCACGGCCGACCGCATCGCGGGTACGGGCGAACTCCTTCTCGAAGTCGAGGGTACGGCGGGCGGTCGACATCGCCATGATGACGTCGACGCCGTGGTCCTGACCGTCCTGCCCCTTCCGGTCCTTCAGCCAGAACCACAGACGCCGCTCACGCACGTAGAACATCGAGAAGATGCCGAGCACGAGCAACAGGCTGCCAAGATACACGACTTTCTTGCCCGGCGCGCGCGTCAACTGAAATACCGAAGCTTGCACCTGCTTGAATGAATCGAGCTGTAGATAGACAGGAGATCCATACAGGAAGCTATCGGATATCGCGTTGATCGAGTCCTGCACGAAGCGCGCGGCGTCGGCATCGGGCTTCAGATCGGGCTCGCCGGCCTGCTCGCGCGCGAGCTGCCAGAGATCCCATGTCGCACCCTCGAGCATGCGCAGCAGGAGGCTCGCGGCCTTTTCCTGCTGCTCCTTCGGCACCGACTTGTCGATGAACGCGGCCACGGCCTGGAAGCCGCCAGCAGCGCCTGCCTGCGGGGCGTCCGAGCCCGCGAAAAGGGTCAAAACGCGCTCGGCGCTGTCTTCGAGATGCTGTTGCAACTCGCGGTTCGAATCGGGGACCGAGCGCGCGGCGAAACGCTTCGCGGCCTGCGCGCGCAAGGCGGGGTCCTCGAAAGCCGCGCGCAGCATCATCCACTCCTTCGGCGTGCCGCCGGTGTCGGCGGGAATACGCAGGTAGCGGAACGGATCGTCGGGATTCTCGCGCATGCCCGCGAGGAACATGCGGTCGCCGCCGCCCACGTCCACGGGCAGCATGTAGTTGTTGTACTCGCGCGCCTGGCCGTTCTTGTCGCGCACCTTGTACTGCACCGAGGGGCCGACGTTATGCAGATCGAGCGGCTTCGAGCTCTTCGCACCGGAGCCGAGGCGCTCGTCGAACGCTTCCTTGAGCGACTGGTGGGCCACACCGCGCGCGTCGTTCGCGCCGCTGCCGTTCGAGATGTTCTCGACGTTGATCGCCCGGAAGTCCGCGAATTCGATCGTCTGCCCATCCACGCCCGGCACCGTCTGGCCGGCGGGCACCGCGAGCGGCGCCGAATTGCCGATCGTGCCGCCGAACGGGAAGTGCTTCGCGCTCGCGCCCGACATGGGCCACGCCGTCATCGACATCTGCGAGCCGCCGTCCTGGAAGCTCGACTGATAGATCGACACGCCGTCGTACTCGAACGGCTCGTTCACCTCGATGCGCGCCGGAACGCGCTGGCCCGTCTTGTGGTCGATCACGACGATGTCGCTCGCAAAGAGCTTGGGCATGCCGGTCGAGTAGTAGTCGACGATGAACTTGTTGAGCTGGATGGAGAACGGCAAGTCCTGGATCAGCGAGCCGTCGGGCTGGTTGAGGATGGCCGTGGAAACGAACTGGCCCTCGGGCACCCAGGCGTAGCCGCGGAAGGTCGGGTTCGACTGCGAGAGCCGATGCTCGGGCGCAATGTCGTTGATGACCGCGTTGCTGCGGATGGGCGTCTTGTCGAACAGCCACATCTGGAATTTGATCGGCAGATTGCTGTCGAGCAGGCCGCCGAGGCAGATGATCACGATCGCGAGGTGCGCGAAGATATAGCCGATCTTCGTGAGCGCACCGCGCTTGGCGGCGATGAGCGTGGCCCCATCGCTCTCGCGCGTGACGAACCGGTAGCCCATGCGCCCCGCCAGCTTCTCGAGCGTGGCGGCCGTTTGCTCGCGCGTGCCGCCCTCCACCGCGAACTCGCCCTTGTGATGGAACGCGCGCAGGCTGCCTTCGCGGACCTTGTCCTTCCAGCTCTTCATGTCGGCGATCATCTTCGGCGCGTTGCGGATCACGCACAGCGAAACCGACACCACGAGAAAGCCGAGGATCGTCATGAACCACCACGCGCTGTAGACCGTGTAGAGGCTCAGCGAGCGGAAGATGTCGGCCCAGAAGGGGCCGAACTGGTTGACGTAGTTCGGGTACGGGTCGTCCTGCGTGAGCACAGTGCCGATGATGCTCGCGATGGCGAGCACGACGAGCAGCGCAATCGCGAAGCGCATCGAACTGATCAGCTCGACGGCGCTTTTCACGGCCTTCTGGCGAACATTCAACTGCAAACCCTGCGTGGTGACGCTCATTCAAACTCCGCTTTTTCGCTCTTGCTGCTTTCTTGCCGATGAGGCGCTACAGCAAAAAAGGGTGCAGGCGCGCCGTCAGCGTGACGACGCCCTCACCCTTTTCTTGTTTTCCGGCCAGCCGCGCCGTGAGACTGCTGATCACACGCGCGGCGAACCTGCTGCGCTCAATGCAGGCCGGCGGCGTAATCGGCGACCGCCTTGATCTCGTCGTCCGAGAGCCGGTGCGCGATGGTTCGCATCGGATCGTTATTGTTACGCGTGCCCTGCTGGAAAGCATTGAGTTGTGCAACGACATATTCCGACCACTGGCCCGAAAGGCGCGGAAACTGGATCGGAATCCCCTGTCCCGTGGGTCCGTGGCACGCTGCACAGGCTGGCACGCCCTTGTCGGCGATGCCGCCGCGCCAGATCGACTGGCCAAACGGCACGGTCTTCGCGTCGTGCGCGTAGCCGGGCTTGGGTGTCTGGGAGGCGAACCAGGCTGCGACGTTGATCATATCCTGGTCTGACAGCGCGGCAGCGAAGCCGGCCATGATGGGGTTTGCGCGCGCCGCCGGCTTGCCGCCGGGCTGCGGTTTGAAGTCCTTGAGTTGCTTGACGAGATAGTCGGCGTGCTGGCCGGCGAGCTTGGGATACGCGCCGCCGGAGCTGTTGCCGTCGGCCGCGTGACAGGCCGCGCAGACCTGCGCCGCAATGGCTTGCCCCCGGGCGACGTCGGGCTTGGCCGGCGTTCCCTGATCCGCCGCGCTTGCCTGCCCCGCCATCATGAATAAACCTGCTGTAAGACCTGACGCTATCGCACTCTCGAACACCTTCAAGCACTTGCCCAGTCGATTCATTCGCGCACCTTGTTTCGTCTTGTGGGAATCAGGTTCTGCAATGTACGACAGCGACCGATCTACCTCGAAAGGCCCGCGCTGGCCTTGCTGGTATTCAGTAAACCATCGCATTGTACAATAGCGCGCAAGGCGCCACGGCGCCAGTCGGGCCTGCCCCCGATATCCCAGAATCCATCCCGGGCGCGTCCGGGCCCGGCGGGCCACCCGCCGCGTTATCTCACATTGTGGTCCTTTTCCGATGGCCTTCCTGCTGCACCAAGCCCGCTTCTTCACGACGGTGAATCATCTGCGCGACCTGCCCGCTACGGCGCGGCCCGAGGTCGCGTTCGCCGGCCGTTCGAACGCCGGCAAGTCCACCGCCATCAATCTGCTGTGCAACCAGAAGCGGCTCGCCTTCGCCTCGAAGACGCCGGGCCGCACCCAGCACATCAACTACTTCTCGGTCGGCCCCGCCGACGAACCCGCGGGCTATCTCGTCGACCTGCCCGGCTACGGCTATGCCGAGGTGCCGGCCGCCGCGAAGGCGCACTGGGAGCAACTTCTCTCGCTGTATCTGCAAACGCGCGCGCAGCTCTCGGGCCTCATCCTGATGATGGATGCCCGCCGCCCGCTCACCGACCTTGACCGCCGCATGATCGAGTGGTTTGCACCGACGGGCAAGCCGATCCACGCACTCCTCACAAAGTGCGACAAATTGACGCGCCAAGAAAGCCTGCTCGCGCTGCGCACGACGAACAAGGCGTTCGACGAGTACAGCAAGCAAGGCTACGAAGGGAAGCTGAGCGCCCAGCTTTTTTCGGCGCTCAAGCGCGTGGGGCTCGACGAGGCGCATGCCGTAATCGAGAGCTGGATCGTGCCGCGGGAAGCTGTCGGCGAAACCGACACGCAAGCGGAATAGCGCACCTCGGGCCAGTCGCTTCGGGCAGACCCTCAGTCGTCTGAAAGCCGACAGTGTCGGGCTTTTCATGCGCTTTCATCATATCTTTTCGCAAGGCCGGCGCGGCATTTTCCGCGCTATGTGCGCTACCGCATACAGACCACGCCAAACGCTGGCACAGGCGCCCGTTCCGGCTTGCGCCGCGGGGCCTTGCCACGCGCCCTTTCGGCGCACATAAAAAAACCCGCCGTGATTTCCGGCGGGTTAAACAGCCTTATCGAAAAACGACAGGCACCCGCTCAGGGAGGAGAAGCGGGGAGCTCGGCGCCAGGCGCCTCGCTCGATCGGTATGATATACCATTGTCCCGAAAAGTTTCCTGCGCCCCGGGACCCATCCCGTTTCAAGATATCCGCCGACATGAGCTTCTATCCGCATCATCGTCCGCGCCGCATGCGACGTGACGATTTCTCGCGCCGTCTGATGCGCGAAAACCTCCTCACCACGAACGACCTGATTTACCCCGTATTCGTCATCGCGGGCAACAACGTGCGCGAAGCCGTGCCGTCGATGCCCGGCGTCGAACGCGTGTCGATCGATCTGCTGATGGGCGTCGCCGAGCAGTGCGTCGAACTCGGCATTCCGGTGCTTTCGCTCTTCCCCGTTGTCGATCCGGCGCTCAAGACGCCCGATGGCATCGAGGCGACGAACCCCGACGGCGTGATTCCGCGCGCCGTGCGAGAACTGAAGAAGCGTTTCCCCGACCTCGGCGTGCTTTGCGACGTCGCGCTCGACCCGTACACGAGCCACGGCCAGGACGGCGTGCTCGACGAGAACGGCTACGTCATCAACGACGAGACCATCGAAATCCTCGTCGCGCAGGCGCGCGCGCAGACGCAAGCCGGTGTCGATATCGTCGCGCCTTCGGACATGATGGACGGGCGCATCGGTGCGATCCGCGAGATGCTCGAAAGCGAGAACCACATCCACACGCGCATCATGGCGTACTCGGCCAAATACGCCTCGGCGTTCTATGGTCCGTTCCGCGATGCCGTGGGCTCGGCGTCGAATCTGGGCAAGGGCAACAAGATGACCTACCAGATGGACCCGTCGAACTCCGACGAGGCGCTGCGCGAAGTGCGCCTCGACATCGAGGAAGGCGCCGACATGGTGATGGTGAAGCCCGGCATGCCGTATCTCGACATCGTGCGCCGCGTGAAGGACGAATTCCGCTTTCCGACCTACGTGTACCAGGTGAGCGGCGAGTACGCCATGCTCAAGGCCGCCGCGCAAAACGGCTGGCTCGATCACGACAAGGTGATGATGGAATCGCTGCTCGCGTTCAAGCGCGCGGGCGCCGACGGCATCCTCACGTATTTCGCGCTAGACGCCGCGCGTTTGCTGCGCGCACAGAAGTAAGCACTGCACGCGTCGCATGAAAAAAGGCACGTCCATGGACGTGCCTTTTTGCTTTTGGGCCGAGGCGCGTTCTCACGCGCGCGCCTTGCCGCCGATCAGGCCGATGGCGCTGCCGGCGTCTGCGGCGCCGGCGCCGTCACGCGATCGAGACGCGCGAGGAACCGGTCGGCATTTTCGTAGCCGACCACGCGCAGCACTTCGCGCCCTTGCGTATCGAAGAAGATGATGCCCGGCGGTCCGAAGAGGCCGAAGCGCTTGAGCAGTGCCTGGTCGTCCGAATTGTTGGCGGTCACATCGGCGCGCAACAGGCCCAGCTCCGCGAGGCGCGCCTGCACGCGCGGGTCGCTGAAGGTGAACTTCTCCATTTCCTTGCAGCTCACGCACCAGTCGGCGTAGAAGTCGAGCATCGACGGCTTGCCCGCGGTCTTGAGCGCCGCATCGAGTTGCGCGGGCGAGCGCACGGGCGCGAACACCAGCGCGTTCGCTTCGTTGGCGCCGCCGGACCGCGCCGCGCCTGCAGCGGCAACATCGCTCGCGCCGCCCACGCGCGCGGCCAGCACCGCGAGCGGACGCAATGGATCCGTCGAACCCGCCGCAAGACCGACGATCAGCGTCGCCGCCCAGATCGCGAACGCAGCGCCGAGGCCACGCCCGAGGCGCCGCCACACATTGGCCGCACCCGCGTTCGGCGTGAAGAGGCCAAGCGCGGCGGCCGCGAGCAGCAGCCAGAGGGCGGCGAGCAGCATCTGCGCGGTGGTGCCGAGCACCGGCCAGACGATCCAGAGCGCGGCCGCGAGCAGCACGACGCCGAAGAACACCTTCACGCCATCCATCCACGTGCCCGCACGCGGCAGCAGCGAGCCCGCGCCGAGGCCGAGGACCATCAGCGGGACGCCGAGACCGAGGCCCATCGCAAAGAGCGCCGCGCCGCCGAGTACGGCGTTGCCCGTGTGCGCGATGAACGCCAGCACCGCGAAGAGCGGCGCGGTCATGCAGGCCCCCACCACGAGCGCGGAAAGCGCGCCCATCACGGCGACCGCGGCGAATTTGCCGCCGGAACGGCCCTGGGTGGCGCGCGAGGCGCCGTCCTGCCAGCGCTGCGGCAGGGCGATGTCGTAGCCCGCGATCAGCATGACGGCGAATGCGGTGAGGAGCACTGCGAACACGCCCAGCACCCACGGGTTCTGCAGCCAAGCGCCAAGGCTCTGGCCGACCAGCGCAGCGGCAATGCCCAGCACCGTGTAGACGAGCGCCATGCCGAGCACGTAGACGAACGAGAGCGCGAAGCCGCGCGAGCGCGTGACGCGAGCGCCCTCACCGACGATGATCGCCGACAGTATCGGGATCATCGGGTACGAGCAGGGCAAGAGGCTCAGCACCATGCCGGCTACGAAGTACAGGCCGACCACGGCGAAAAAGCCGCCGCCTTGCAACAGCGATTGCGCGTAATCGGCGCTCGTGGCGCGCTCGTACCAGGGTTCTTCGGTGTCACCTGCTGCGGGTACCGCGGTGGTTTGCGGCTGAGGCGCGGGCGTCGGGTTCGCTGCGCCCGGCACGGCGCTCTGGCCAGCCGTCGCGGCCTGCAAAGCGGCGCCGCTCACGTGGAACACGTGTTCCGCGGGCGGATAACAGATGCCAGCATCGGCGCAGCCCTGCGATGTCACCGCAAGATCGAACGGACCGCTCGCCTTCTGCACCGGCACGCGGATCGTCAGCTCGCTGCGATAGGTTTCGACATTCTTCTGGAAGGTCGGATCGAACTTGACGTGGCCGGGCGGGATTTGCGCCTCGCCCAATTGCGCCGTGCCGTTGCGGACTGCGAAGGCGAAGCGCTCGCGGTACATGTAGTAGCCGTCGGCGATCTTGAAGTGCACGTCGACCATGCCCGGCGCTTCGCTCGCACTGAACGTGAAGGCCTGGTCGGGCGGCAGGAAGTCGTCGTCGGCCGCACGCGCGAGCGACGCACCGAGCAGCATCGGCAGCAGAGCGCAGACGAGCAGGAGAAAGCCGGACAGCGTAGCGTACGGCGCGGCGCGCAAGCGCCGATCGAAGCGGTTAGACATGAAGGGTGCGCTGAGTCTCGGCATTGACCCATTGCCCGTAGGCGTTCGACGCCATGGCTTGCCACGAGAGAATCTCGGGCGTCTCGTAGGGATGCTGGGTCTGGATGAACTGTTCGAGCTCGGCCGCGCGGGCGAGACTCGTCTTGAAGAGCAGCTGGATCTCGTTGCCCGACTCGATGTTGCCCTGCCAGTGATACTGCGAGTGCACGGCGCCCAGGCGCGTCACGCACGCGGCGAGACGCTGCGCGAGCGCTGCGGCGGCGAGCGTTTCGGCGGTGCCCTCATCGGGCACCGTAGTCAGCATCAGGGTCACATTGAGGGTCACGACGAACTCCGGCGCGGTGCCCGCGTGCGACGGCAAACGGGCTTCGGGGCAGAACGTAATCGTACCATCGGCGCCGATCGGCTTCTCTCGTGCACCGTGTGGCAAAAGGGGACTGCAACCGGCAAACACGGTACGGCGCGATTTCATCCACGCCGGAAAACAAAAAAGCCAGGCTAGGCCTGGCTTTTTCGCATGCCGCTCAATCCCGGGATCGAGCGACGGAAAGCTTATTCCGCTTCCTGGACGTTCTCTTCCGCGACTTCCGGACGGTCGAGCAGTTCGACCAGTGCCATCGGTGCGTTGTCGCCAACACGGAAACCGAACTTCAGGATACGCAGGTAGCCGCCCGGACGGTTCGCGAAACGCGGACCGAGCACGTCGAACAGCTTCGTGACCGAGTCACGATCGCGCAGGCGGTTGAACGCCAGACGACGGTTTGCGAGCGACGGCTTCTTGCCCAGCGTGATGAGGGGCTCGACAACCTTACGGAGTTCCTTCGCCTTCGGCAGCGTCGTCTTGATGACTTCGTGCTCGATGAGCGAGTTGGACATGTTACGGAGCATTGCCAGACGGTGGCTGCTCGTGCGGTTCAGTTTCCGCAGACCATGACGGTGACGCATTTCAATTTCCTTGAAACAAAGTTTTGGTCCAGCTCTTCTATCGCCTCGCAACTATCGAGGCACGGGCCGGTACGTGAAAAAGGCAAGACGCGGATTTTAAAGGAAAATCCGCGTCCGTGCCAGACTTCTTACTTGTCGAGACCAGCCGGCGGCCAGTTTTCGAGCTTCATGCCGAGCGTGAGACCGCGCGAAGCGAGCACTTCCTTGATCTCGTTGAGCGACTTGCGACCCAGGTTCGGGGTCTTGAGCAGCTCGTTCTCGGTGCGCTGGATCAGATCGCCGATGTAGTAGATGTTCTCGGCCTTCAGGCAGTTCGCCGAGCGAACCGTGAGTTCGAGATCGTCCACCGGACGCAGCAGGATCGGGTCGATCTGCGGGGCGCGCGAAGGCGCTTCCGCGGCCGTTTCCGTGCCTTCCAGAGCCGCGAACACCGACAGCTGATCCACGAGGATGCGGGCCGACTGGCGGATCGCTTCCTCAGGCGAGATCACGCCGTTGGTTTCGATGTTCATCACGAGCTTGTCGAGGTCGGTACGCTGCTCGACACGCGCGCTTTCCACGGCGTAGCTCACGCGGCGAACCGGCGAGAACGACGCGTCCAGCACGATGCGGCCAATGATCTTGGCCGACTCTTCGCCGTAACGGCGCACGTTGCCCGGCACGTAGCCACGGCCCTTTTCGATCTTGATCTGCACGTCGAGCTTGCCGCCCTTCGTCAGATGCGCAACCACGTGATCGGGGTTGATCACTTCGCAGTCGTGCGAGAGTTCGATGTCGCCAGCGGTGACAACGCCTTCGCCTTCCTTGCGCAGCGTAACCGTCACTTCGTCACGGTTATGCAGCTTGAAAACGACACCCTTCAGGTTCAGCAGCAGGTTGACCACATCCTCTTGCACACCATCGAGCGTCGAGTATTCGTGCACGACGCCTGCGATCGTCACTTCGGTCGGCGCGTAGCCCACCATCGACGACAGCAGCACGCGCCGCAGCGCGTTACCCAAGGTGTGGCCATAACCGCGTTCGAACGGCTCCATGACCACTTTCGCGTGGTTGTCGCCGAGCGATTCCACAGCGATGATCTTGGGTTTCAACAAACTGGTTTGCATAGGTTTTCCTTTTCAATACCCTCGGCTCGTTACACCGATAAGGCTGAGATGGCAACAACCTGAAAAAAACGGCCGAGGCCGCCTCCTGCGCGAAGCACAGAGGTTACCCCGGCCGTCAATCCGATTACCGCGAATACAATTCGACGATCAGGCTTTCGTTGATGTCGCCAGCGATGTCGCTGCGCTCAGGCATGCTCTTGAACGTGCCTTCGAACTTCTTCGCGTCGACCGACACCCAACCTGCCATGCCGCCTTGCTCTGCGAGCGAGAGGGCTTCGACGATACGCGCCTGCTTCTTCGCCTTTTCGCGAATCGCGACGACGTCGCCTGCCTTCACTTGCATCGACGGGATGTTCGAAACGACGCCGTTCACCGTGAGAGCCTTGTGGCTCACGAGCTGACGCGCTTCAGCGCGGGTCGAAGCGAAGCCCATGCGGTACACGACGTTGTCGAGACGCGATTCGAGCAGTTGCAGCAGGTTTTCGCCGGTGTTGCCCTTGATACGGTCAGCTTCCGCGAAGTAGCGGCGGAACTGGCGCTCGAGCACGCCGTAGATACGCTTCACTTTCTGCTTTTCGCGAAGCTGCGTGCCGTAGTCGGACGTACGTGCGCCCGAGGTGCGGCCGTGCTGACCCGGCTTGCTGTCGAGCTTGCACTTGTCGGCGAGCGAGCGGCGTGCGCTCTTCAGAAAGAGGTCGGTGCCTTCACGGCGGGACAGCTTGGCCTTCGGGCCGATATAACGTGCCACGTTGCTTTCCTTCGATAATTGATCACGCGAGGGCTAAACGCCGGCCTTCGCGCTAGTCCGGCTCTTTGAACCGAACGGTGGGCTTAGTCAATTCAATAACGCCGAGAGCCTGGGTCGCCGTTTCCGGCGGCTCAGGCGTTCGGCTAAAGCGACGCCTTAGATACGGCGGCGCTTCGGCGGACGGCAGCCGTTGTGCGGGACCGGCGTAACGTCGGAGATCGCGGTGATCTTGATGCCAAGACCATGCAGCGCGCGCACCGCCGATTCGCGACCCGGGCCGGGGCCCTTGATACGCACTTCGAGGTTCTTGACGCCGTATTCCATTGCAACACGGCCAGCCGATTCAGCTGCGACCTGAGCTGCGAAGGGCGTCGACTTACGCGAGCCCTTGAAGCCCTGACCGCCCGACGTTGCCCAGGCAAGCGCGTTGCCTTGACGGTCGGTGATCGTGATGATCGTGTTGTTGAACGACGCGTGAACGTGAACCACGCCCTCGGCGACGTTCTTCTTAACCTTCTTGCGAACGCGTTGCGCCGCGGAGTTGTTCGAAGCCTTAGCCATTACGTTTTCCTGTAACTTTCAGTTCCGCTTACTTCTTCAGCGACTGTGCTGCGCGGCGCGGACCCTTACGCGTACGTGCGTTGGTACGCGTACGCTGGCCACGCAGGGGCAGGCCCTTGCGATGGCGCACGCCGCGGTAGCAGCCGAGGTCCATCAGGCGCTTGATGTTCATCGTCACTTCACGGCGGAGATCGCCTTCGACGACAAACTTGCCCACTTCCTCACGCAGCTTTTCCAGATCCGCGTCGTTCAGGTCCTTGACCTTCTTGTTGAACGGCACACCGGCGGCCACGCAGATGTTGCGCGAACGCGTGCGGCCAACACCAAAAATTGCCGTCAGGCCGATTTCGGTGTGCTGGTGGTTCGGGATGTTAACCCCTGCAATACGAGCCATTGTTTTTCCTCAAACAAAAAGCGCAAGCGCGCTAATCAGCCTTGGCGCTGCTTGTGGCGCGGGTCCGAGCTGCAGATCACGCGAACGACGCCGTTGCGCTTGATGATTTTGCAGTTGCGGCAAATGCGCTTTACCGATGCCATCACTTTCATGATATTACCCTTTTTCCTAAATCACTTCGCCCGGAACACGATCCGCGCACGCGACAGATCGTAAGGCGTCAACTCAACCGTCACCTTGTCGCCCGGGAGAATGCGGATGTAGTGCATCCGCATTTTTCCGGAAATATGTCCCAGAACGACATGGCCGTTTTCCAGCTTCACCCGGAAGGTTGCGTTGGGGAGGTTTTCGATAACCTCGCCTTGCATCTGGATTACATCGTCTTTGGCCATAGGTCCTTTTAACGCATCGGGACGCCGCCGCCCTTGAAGTTAGCCTTCTTGAGCAGCGATTCATATTGTTGCGACATCACGTACGACTGCACCTGCGCCATGAAGTCCATTGTGACGACGACAATGATCAGCAGCGACGTTCCACCAAAATAAAACGGCACATTCCAGCGCAGCACCAGAAACTCAGGCAGCAGGCAAACAAACACGATATAGATCGCACCGGCCAGCGTCAGACGCGTGAGGATGCGGTCGATATAGCGTGCCGTCTGATCGCCCGGACGGATGCCAGGTACGAACGCGCCACTCTTTTTCAGGTTGTCGGCCGTTTCCCTGCTGTTGAACACCAGTGCGGTGTAGAAGAAGCAGAAGAACACGATCGCCAACGCGTACAGCAACACGTACACGGGCTGGCCAGGCTTGAGGGCTTCGGCCACGTTGTGCAGCGTGTCCGCAAACCAGCCGGTTCGCGAACCCGAACTGAACCAGTTCAGGATGGTTGCCGGGAACAGGATGATCGACGACGCGAAGATCGGCGGAATCACACCCGACATGTTCAGCTTGAGCGGCAGGTGGGACGACTGCCCGCCGTAAATCTTGTTACCGACCTGGCGCTTCGCATAGTTCACGAGGATCTTGCGCTGGCCGCGTTCGATGAACACCACCAGGTAAGTCACGGCTGCGATCAGAACGACCACGATGATCGCCGAGATGATGCTCATCGAGCCGGTGCGAACCAGTTCGAAAAGCCCACCGAGCGCATTCGGGAAGCCTGCCGCGATCCCGCCGAAGATGATGATCGAGATACCGTTGCCAAGCCCGCGTTCCGTGATCTGCTCACCAAGCCACATCAGGAACATCGTGCCCGTTACGAGCGTCACGACCGTCGTCAAGCGGAACACCATGCCCGGATCGATCACGAGGCCAGGCTGGTTTTCCAGCGCGACCGCGATGCCGAACGCCTGAAACGTCGCCAGCACCACCGTGAAGATCCGCGTGTACTGCGTGATCTTGCGTTGTCCAGCCTGCCCTTCCTTCTTCAGCGCTTCCAGCTGCGGCGAGACGATCGCCATCAGCTGCAGGATGATCGACGCCGAAATATACGGCATCACACCCAGCGCGAAGATCGTGAACCGAGACAGTGCGCCACCCGAGAACATGTTGAACATGCCAAGGATGCCGCCCGACTGGCTCTGAAAGAGCTTCGCCAGTTGGTCCGGATCGATACCCGGAACCGGAATATGCGCGCCGATACGATAAACGACCAACGCCAGCAGCAGGAACACTGCACGCCGGCGCAGGTCGCCGAACTTCGGAGCGCTGCGACCGGTTTTTGCGAGACTCGGGCTGTTAGCCAAGTAGCTTCTCCGATGCAGATGCTAGTGACGGCGGGCAAGCCCGCACGCACCACTCACAATCACTCGGCAAAAGAACCGCCTGCTGCTTCAATCGCAGCACGCGCATTCTTCGTCGCACCCAGACCCTTCACGACGACCTTACGCTTGATCTCGCCGGTAGCGATGATCTTCGCGCTCCTGGTCAGTTCGCCCACGAGGCCTGCCTGCTTGAGAGCCAACAGATCGATTTCGTCGACCGGCAGCTTCTCGATGTCGGCGAGGCGCACTTCACCAACGAATTCCTTCGTCAGCGAGGTGAAGCCACGCTTGGGCAGACGACGCTGCAGAGGCATCTGACCGCCTTCGAAGCCGACCTTGTGGAAGCCGCCCGAACGCGATTTCTGACCCTTGTGACCACGGCCAGCGGTCTTGCCGAGGCCGGAGCCGATGCCGCGGCCGACGCGACGCTTTGCGTGCTTCGCGCCTTCTGCCGGCTTCAGGTTATTCAATTCCATTTTCAACTCCTGGAGTCTTTGGTCGACCGCTTAGCCGATGACCTTAACGAGGTACGAGACCTTGTTGATCATGCCGCGCACAGCCGGCGTGTCCTGCAGCTCGGAGACCGAGTTCAGGCGGCGCAGGCCGAGACCGCGCACAGTGGCACGGTGCGTTTCGCGGGTCCCAATCAGGCTCTTGACGAGCTGAACCTTGACAGTTTTTTCAGACATGGTACCCACCCTTAGCCCAGAATGTCTTCGACGGACTTGCCGCGCTTCGCCGCGATGTCAGCCGGGGTCGACTGCTTGCGCAGACCGTCCAGCGTGGCGCGAACGAGGTTGTACGGGTTCGTCGAACCGTGGCTCTTGGCCACGACGTTCTGCACGCCCATCACGTCGAACACTGCGCGCATCGGGCCGCCGGCGATCACGCCCGTACCTGCCTTCGCCGGAGCGAGGAGGACGACCGATGCGCCATGCTTGCCGTGCACTTCGTGTTGCAGGGTGCCGTTCTTCAGGGGCACCTTGAACATGTTGCGGCGAGCTTGTTCCATCGCCTTCTGGACAGCGACGGGCACTTCCTTCGACTTGCCCTTGCCCATACCGACGCGGCCATCACCATCGCCAACCACGGTCAGAGCGGCGAAGCCGAGAATACGGCCGCCCTTCACAACCTTGGTCACGCGATTGACCGAAATCATTTTTTCGCGGAGGCCGTCGTCGCGTTCGTCAGCCTGAACTTTCGCTTGCATCTTTGCCATGACGAATTCCTTCCTTAGAACTTGAGCCCGGCTTCGCGCGCAGCATCAGCCAGCGCCTTGACGCGGCCGTGATAGCGGAAACCCGAGCGGTCAAAGGCGACGGATTCGATGCCGGCGGCCTTAGCCTTTTCTGCAATACGCTTGCCGATCAGCGAGGCTGCAGCGACGTTGCCGCCCTTGCCCGACTGGTCAGCCAGTTGCGCACGCACTTCAGCTTCAAGCGTCGACGCGCTGGCCAGCACCTTGGTGCCGCAGGGCGAGAACACTTGCGCATAGATGTGCGTGTTCGTGCGATGCACGGCCAGACGCGCGACCTGCAGCTCAGCGATCTTGAGACGCGTCTGACGAGCGCGGCGCAGGCGAGATTGAGTCTTATCCATGATTGCGCACCCTTACTTCTTCTTCGTTTCTTTGAGGATCACAACCTCGTTGGCGTAGCGCACACCCTTGCCCTTATAGGGCTCCGGCGGGCGGTAGCCGCGGACTTCCGCAGCGACCTGGCCAACTTGTTGCTTGTCGATCCCCTTGATCACGATTTCCGTTTGCGACGGGGTTTCAGCCTTCACGCCTTGCGGCATCTGGTGCACCACCGGGTGCGAGAAACCCAGCGACAGGTTCAGCTTGTCGCCTTGCGCTTGAGCACGATAACCAACGCCAACCAGCGTCAGCTTGCGCTCGAAACCCTTCGTCACGCCTTGCACCATGTTCGCGACAATCGCGCGCATCGTGCCCGACATCGCATTGGCTTCGCGGCTTTCGTCGGTCGGCTCGAACTTGAGCGTACCGTTGTCGTTCACCACCTTCACGAGGCGGTTCGCAGCTTGCGAAATCGTACCCAGCGGGCCCTTGACGGTAATCTTCTCGTCGCTGAGCGTCGCTTCTGCGCCTTGCAGCGCGATCGGGCTCTTACCTACTCGAGACATGTTTCTTCTCCTTAGGCCTTAAGCGACGTAGCAGATAACTTCGCCGCCGACGCCAGTAGCGCGCGCCTTGCGGTCCGTCATCACACCCTTCGGCGTCGAAACGATCGCCACACCAAGGCCGTTCATGACCTGGGGGATTTCGTTGCGGCCGCGGTACACGCGCAGACCCGGCTTCGAGACGCGTTCGATGCGCTCGATAACGGGACGGCCAGCGTAGTACTTCAACGCGATGTTCAATTCCGACTTCGCACCTTCGGTCTTCACCGCGAAGTCGTCGATATAACCTTCGTCCTTCAGAACCTGCGCAATCGCAATCTTCACTTTCGACGAGGGCATAGCAACCGAAACCTTCTCGACCATCTGCGCATTGCGGATGCGAGTCAGCATATCGGCGATAGGATCACTCATGCTCATTTATGTTTCTCCTATTACCAGCTCGCCTTGGTGATGCCAGGGATCTCACCACGGAACGCGATTTCACGAATCTTGTTACGTGCGAGACCGAATTTGCGGAACGTGCCACGCGGACGACCCGTGAGTGCGCAGCGGTTACGCTTGCGAGTCGGGTTCGAGTTGCGGGGCAGTTGTTGCAGTTCCAGGCGAGCCGAATAGCGCTCTTCTTCCGACTTGCTTTGGTCGTCGATGATCGCCTTCAGCGCTGCGCGCTTCGGCGCGAATTTCGCTGCCAGACGAGCGCGCTTCTTTTCACGTTCGATCAGTGCCAGTTTAGCCACGGTAACCTCAGTTTCTGAACGGGAACTTGAAGCCGGCGAGCAGTGCCTTTGCTTCTTCGTCGGTCTTCGCGGTCGTCGTGATGCTGATGTTCAGCCCACGCAGCGCGTCGATCTTGTCGTAGTCGATTTCGGGGAAAATGATCTGCTCTTTCACACCGATGTTGTAGTTACCACGGCCGTCGAATGCCTTGCCCGACACGCCACGGAAGTCGCGCACGCGGGGCAGCGCAACCGTCACGAAACGGTCCAGGAATTCGTACATGGCATTGCCACGCAGCGTAACCATCGTGCCGATCGGGTAGCCTTCGCGAATCTTGAAGCCGGCGATTGCCTTGCGCGACTTCGTGATGACGGGCTTCTGGCCGGCGATCTTCGTGAGGTCGCCAACGGCGTGCTCGAGGACCTTCTTGTCAGCGACGGCTTCACCAACACCCATGTTCAGGGTGATCTTGGTGAGGCGCGGCACTTCCATGACCGACTTGTAACCGAACTTCTCGATCAGGCCAGGAACGACCTTCTCTTTATAAAATTCTTGCAAACGTGCCATTTTTTACTCCGCAGCGTCAGGCGCTCAGAACAGCACCGGTCGTCTTCAGGAAACGAACCTTCTTGTCCCCTTCGACCTTGATGCCCACGCGCGACGGCTTACCGTTCGCGTCGACCAGTGCGACGTTCGAGATAGCCAGCGGCATTGCCTTGGCTTCCACGCCACCCGTCGTACCCTTCATGGGGTTCGGCTTCACATGCTTCTTCGCGATGTTGATGCCTTCGACAGTGACGCGCTCTTCGCCGATGGCCAGCACGACGCCGCGCTTGCCCTTGTCTTTGCCGGTAACGACGATAACTTCGTCACCCTTGCGAATCTTGTTCATCGCGGCTCCTTACAGCACTTCCGGCGCCAGCGAAACGATCTTCATGAATCGTTCGCTACGCAGCTCACGCGTAACCGGCCCGAAGATACGGGTGCCGATCGGCTCAAGCTTGGTATTCAAAAGCACGGCGGCGTTGCCATCGAACTTGATCAGCGAGCCGTCTTGACGGCGCACGCCCTTCGCAGTGCGAACCACAACAGCGTTGTAGATTTCGCCCTTTTTCACGCGCCCGCGCGGCGTTGCTTCCTTGACGCTCACCTTGATGATGTCGCCAATGCTGGCATAACGACGCTTCGAGCCGCCGAGCACCTTGATGCACAGAACTTCGCGTGCACCCGTGTTGTCGGCTACTTCAAGCCGAGTTTCGGTCTGGATCATGGTTTATCTTTCCCAACTTAATCCGGTCGCGCCACCATGGCACATCCGGTCAGTCTTGGTCCCGTCAGCCGCGCCGCCACTAGAACGACCGCTCAGCTGCTTGGGTAAGAACAGCAGCGACGGCAAACGAAACCGGCCATCGCATTCCGGTGAATCTTGCTAACCCGGACTGGCGCCCGAATCTGCTTCCCCACCTACATCCGCCTGCTGCTTTGCCAACAGCAAACCCATAAGCAGGGAAGACCAAGACTATAACTCGATAATCTTGGCCTAGCAAGCGAAATCTTCAGCGATTTCAATTACTTCTACACCCCGGGAAATGGCTCCCCGGGGTGTTGCGTCACTTTTAGATGACGCGTGCTGCTTCGATCAGCTTCGACACGGTCCAGGCCTTCGTCTTCGAGAGAGGACGGGTCTCCTGGATTTCAACGAGGTCACCCTCGTTGTACGTGTTCGCTTCGTCGTGCGCGTGGTACTTCTTCGACTGCACAACGTACTTGCCGTAGATCGGGTGCTTGACGCGGCGCTCGACCAGGACGGTGACCGTCTTGTCCATCTTGTTGCTGACGACTTTGCCGACCAGCGTCCGCTTAAGCGAGGTTTTCACGCTTTCGTTCATTTCTGGTTCGCCTTCTGAGTCAGGACGGTCCGCACACGTGCGATGTCGCGACGAACCTTCTTCAGCTGGCTCGTGTTGGTGAGCTGCTGGGTCGCGAGTTGCATGCGCAGGCCGAATTGCGCCTTCAAGAGGTCCGACAGCTCTTTGTCGAGCGCGGCCTTGTCTTTCTGAAGAAGTTCAGATGCCTTCATCAATCACTCCTTAGGCGCCGAGCTGGCGAACCATGAAGACCGTCTTCAGCGGCAGCTTGGCTGCAGCCAGACGGAAGGCTTCACGGGCCAGTTCTTCGGACACACCATCCATTTCATACAGCATCTTGCCCGGCTGAATCTCGGCGACGTAGTACTCAGGGTTACCCTTACCGTTACCCATACGCACTTCCGCCGGCTTTTGCGAGATCGGCTTGTCCGGGAAGATACGGATCCAGATGCGGCCGCCACGCTTGATGTGACGCGTCATTGCACGACGCGCTGCTTCAATCTGACGCGCGGTCAGGCGACCACGACCGATAGCCTTCAGACCGTATTCACCGAACGAAACTGCGTTGCCGCGCGTTGCGACGCCGGTGTTACGACCCTTCTGCTCTTTGCGATACTTCCTGCGTTTCGGTTGCAGCATCGTTATTCTCCACTCTTGCCGTCACCGCCGGCGCCACGGCGCGGTGCGCCACGACGGGCACCCGGTGCGCCTTCGCCATCACGGCGCGGACGACGATCGCCCGGACGCGCGTTGCGGCGCGGACGCTTTTCTTCGGCGACTTCTTCCACCACCGGTGCGTCGTTGCGGCCGAGCGTGTCGCCCTTGTAGACCCAAACCTTCACGCCGATGATGCCGTACGTCGTCTTCGCTTCCGAGGTTGCGTAGTCGATGTCAGCACGCAGCGTGTGAAGCGGCACTCGACCTTCGCGGTACCACTCGGTACGTGCGATTTCGATACCGTTCAGACGGCCGGCGCTCATGATCTTGATGCCCTGGGCACCCAGACGCATCGCGTTCTGCATCGCGCGCTTCATTGCGCGACGGAACATGATGCGGCGCTCGAGCTGCTGCGTGATCGAATCGGCGATCAGTTGAGCATCGGTTTCCGGCTTGCGGATTTCTTCGATGTTCACGTGAACCGGAACGCCCATGCGCTTCTGGAGTTCGGCCTTGAGGAGTTCGATGTCCTCGCCCTTCTTGCCGATCACCACACCCGGACGCGAGCTGTAAATCGTGATGCGAGCGTTCTTTGCCGGACGCTCGATCACAACACGGCCCACCGAAGCGTTCTTCAGCTTCTTCTTCAGGTATTCACGAACACCGATGTCTTCCTTCAACATCGCCGCGAAATTGTTGTTGTTCGCGTACCAACGCGAAGCCCAATTGCGGCTGACGGCCAAACGGAAGCCAGTCGGATGAATTTTCTGTCCCATCGTATGGCTCCTTAATTCCCGACCGTCACAGTGATGTGACAGGATTGCTTCTCGATGCGGTTGCCGCGGCCCTTGGCGCGCGCGGTGAAACGCTTCAGCGAAGCTGCCTTGTCGACGTAAATGCTCTTGATCTTGAGCTCGTCGATGTCAGCACCTTCGTTGTGTTCCGCGTTTGCGATCGCCGAGAGCACAACCTTTTTCACGATGCCAGCCGCTTTCTTCGGCGAGAACGTCAGAACGTTCAGTGCCTTGTCGACCGGCAGACCGCGGATCTGGTCAGCCACAAGGCGCGTCTTCTGCGCCGAGATGCGGGCACCGCGATGAATTGCCTTCACTTCCATCTTGATTGCCCCTTATTTCTTGGCCTTCTTGTCGGCCGCGTGACCCTTGAACGTACGGGTCAATGCGAACTCGCCAAGCTTGTGGCCGACCATGTTTTCCGTGACATACACCGGAACGTGTTGACGGCCGTTGTGCACGGCAATCGTCAGACCGATGAAGTCCGGCAGGATCGTCGAACGACGCGACCAGGTCTTGATCGGTTTCTTGTCGCGCGTAGCTGCAGCCGCCTCAACCTTCTTCAGCAAATGGGCGTCGCAGAACGGACCTTTCTTAATAGAACGTGCCATTGCCTACTCCTTAACGCTTGTGACGGCGCTGGACGATCATGCTCGTCGTGCGCTTGTTGCTGCGGGTGCGATAGCCCTTCGTCGGCGTGCCCCACGGGCTCACCGGGTCGCGACCAGCCGCAGTCTTGCCTTCGCCACCACCGTGCGGGTGGTCGACCGGGTTCATTGCAACGCCACGGACCGTCGGGCGGATACCGCGCCAGCGGTTCGCGCCAGCCTTACCGATTTGACGGAGGCTGTGCTCTTCGTTGCCGACTTCACCGATCGTTGCGCGGCATTCAACGTGCACGCGACGGATTTCGCCCGAACGCAGACGAACCTGCGCGTAGACGCCTTCACGTGCCAGCAGCATTGCCGACGTGCCAGCCGAACGCGCCATTTGCGCGCCCTTGCCCGGCAGCATTTCGATGCAGTGGATCGTCGTACCGACCGGAATGTTGCGGATCGGCAGCGTGTTGCCTGCGCGGATCGGCGCTTCCGAACCCGACATCAGCTGCGTGCCAACCGTCACGCCCTTCGGCGCGATGATGTAGCGGCGCTCGCCGTCTGCGTAAAGAACCAGCGCAATGTTCGCGCTACGGTTCGGGTCATACTCGAGACGCTCCACCTTCGCGGGGATGCCATCCTTCGTACGACGGAAATCGATCACACGGTAGTGCTGCTTGTGACCGCCACCCTGGTGACGCGTCGTGATGCGACCGTTGTTGTTACGGCCGGCCGTCGAGGACTTCTTTTCGAGCAGTGCCGCGAACGGCGCGCCCTTATGGAGGTCCTTGTTGACGATCTTGACCATCGCGCGGCGACCCGGCGAGGTCGGCTTAACTTTCACGATTGCCATGATTACTTGGCCTCCGCTTCAAAGTTGATTTCCTGGCCGGGCTTCAGGCAGACATACGCCTTCTTCACGTCCTTGCGCTTGCCGTTGAAGCGGCCAAAGCGCTTGGCTTTGCCCTTCTGGACCAGCACGTTGACGGACTCGACTTCCACCTTGAACAGCAGCTCGACAGCAGCCTTGACTTCCTGCTTGTTCGCGTCCGGCGCGACTTCGAAGACGACTTGTTCGTTCTTCTCCGCAACCAGCGTCGCCTTTTCGGAGATCACCGGTGCGAGCAGGACCTGCATCAAACGATGATCGTTCTTGCGAATCTCGCTCATGACAGCAACTCCTCGATCTGGGCGACCGCTGCCTTCGTGATCAGGATCTTCTTGAAGTAGATCAGCGAGAGCGGGTCGGCAAAACGCGGCTCAACGACTGCCACGTGGGGCAGGTTGCGCGACGCGAGATACAGGTTCTCGTCGACCGTGTCGGTGATGACCAGCACGGATTCGAGACCCATGGCCTTGAACTTTTCGGCCAGCAGCTTCGTCTTCGGCGCTTCGAGCGAGAGCTCTTCGACGACCGAGATGCGGCCTTCGCGGGCCAGCTGCGAGAAGATCGAGCAGAGGCCTGCGCGATGCATCTTCTTGTTGACCTTGTGCGAGAAGTTTTCTTCCGGCGAATTCGGGAAGATGCGACCACCGCCACGCCACAGCGGGCTCGACGACATACCGGCACGAGCGCGGCCCGTACCCTTCTGACGCCACGGCTTCTTGGTGGTGTGCTTGACCTGTTCGCGGTCCTTCTGCGCGCGGTTGCCGCTGCGCGCGTTCGCCTGGTAGGCGATAACGATCTGGTGGATCAGCGCTTCGTTGTAGTCACGGCCGAACACGACGTCCGACGCGTTGACAGCTGCGCCTTCCTGACCATTAGCGTTCAGGAGCTTCAGTTCCATTATTGCGCTCCTTTCTTGGCGCGCGCCTTGACGGCGGGCGTCACGAAAACCTTGCCGCCCTTTGCACCCGGCACGGCACCCTTGACCAGCAGCAGCTTGCGCTCTGCGTCGATACGGGCGATTTCGAGGTTTTGCACCGTCACGGTTTCGTCACCCATGTGACCGGTCATGCGCTTACCCGGGAACACGCGACCCGGATCCTGCGCCATACCGATCGAGCCCGGCACATTGTGCGAGCGCGAGTTACCGTGCGAAGCACGACCCGAAGCGAAGTTGTAACGCTTGATGGTACCGGCGTAGCCCTTACCGATCGAGGTGCCTTGCACGTCGATCTTCTGGCCTTCTTCGAAGAGTTCCACACCGATCACGGCGCCAGCGGACAGTTCGGCGGCCTTAGCGGCGTCGATCTGGAATTCCTTGAGGATTTCACCGGCTTGAACGCCAGCTTTGGCGAGATGACCTGCGAGCGGCTTCGTCACGCGCGATGCGCGGCGAGTACCGAAAGCAACCTGCACGGCCGTGTAGCCGTCGGTTTCAACAGTCTTGATCTGCGTCACGCGGTTGTCGGACACGTCCAGCACGGTCACGGGAATCGAATCCCCTTCGGCCGTGAAGATACGGGTCATGCCAACCTTGCGACCTACGAGTCCAAGGCTCATCGTTTTCTCCATTCCCGACTGCGATTGGTCGGGGCTAATTTACAAAGTACCGGCATGTTTTCGAGGTAAAGGCTCGAAGGGGACACACCGATTTTTTGCGCAAACGCGCGAAAAGACGTCAAGTATAACGTCCTTTCTCGTTTTCCGCAAGCAATCAAAGACTTAGCGCCCCCCGAAGATTCTGGCGACGCTGGAGGCTCTTACTGCAGCTTGATTTCGACGTCCACGCCAGCCGGGAGGTCCAGCTTCATCAGCGCGTCAACGGTCTTGTCCGTCGGGTCGACGATGTCCATCAGGCGCAGGTGCGTGCGGATTTCGAGCTGATCGCGCGACGTCTTGTTGACGTGCGGCGAACGCAGGATGTCGAAACGCTGGATACGCGTGGGCAGCGGCACCGGGCCACGAACGATTGCACCCGTACGCTTCGCCGTGTCGACGATTTCAGCAGCCGACTGGTCGATCAGGCGGTAGTCGAAAGCCTTCAGGCGGATACGGATTTTTTGGTTCTGCATGATGATTCCTTGAAAAGAGCGAGGCGGACTTGCGCCGCCAGACGATATAAAGAGCGCAGGACCACCCCGCGGCAAGGCGCCGCGAGGTGGTCCCTGGGTACATCAACTTCTACAGCAAGCCGGGTATTCTACCCGATTTACTCGATGATCTTTGCAACCACGCCGGCGCCGACGGTACGGCCACCTTCGCGGATTGCGAAGCGCAGACCTTCTTCCATCGCGATCGGAGCGATCAGCTTCACCGTGATCGACACGTTGTCGCCCGGCATGACCATTTCCTTGTCCTTCGGCAGCTCGATCGAGCCCGTCACGTCCGTCGTACGGAAGTAGAACTGCGGACGGTAGTTGTTGAAGAACGGCGTGTGACGGCCGCCTTCGTCCTTGCTCAGCACGTACACTTCAGCCGTGAAGTGCGTGTGCGGCGTGATCGAACCCGGCTTGGCCAGCACCTGGCCGCGCTCCACGTCTTCACGCTTCGTGCCGCGCAGCAGGATACCCACGTTGTCGCCTGCCTGACCCTGGTCGAGCAGCTTGCGGAACATTTCCACGCCCGTGCAGGTCGTCTTCACCGTCGGCTTGATACCGACGATTTCGATTTCCTCGCCGACCTTGACGATGCCGCGCTCGACGCGACCCGTCACCACCGTGCCGCGACCCGAGATCGAGAACACGTCTTCCACCGGCATCAGGAACGCGCCGTCAACGGCACGCTCCGGCGTCGGGATGTACGTGTCCAGCGCGTCGGCCAGGTTCATGATCGCCACTTCACCCAGTTCGCCCTTGTCGCCTTCCAGCGCCAGCTTGGCCGAACCCTTGATGATCGGCGTGTCGTCGCCCGGGAAGTCGTACTTCGACAGGAGCTCGCGCACTTCCATTTCGACCAGCTCGAGCAGCTCGGCGTCGTCGACCATGTCGCACTTGTTCAGGAACACGATGATGTAAGGCACGCCAACCTGACGGGCGAGCAGGATGTGCTCACGCGTTTGCGGCATCGGGCCGTCAGCGGCCGAGCACACCAGGATCGCGCCGTCCATCTGTGCCGCGCCCGTGATCATGTTCTTCACGTAGTCAGCGTGGCCCGGGCAGTCGACGTGTGCGTAGTGGCGGTTAGCCGTTTCGTACTCGACGTGCGCGGTGTTGATGGTAATACCACGCGCCTTTTCTTCCGGCGCTGCGTCGATCTGGTCGTACGCCTTCGCTTCGCCGCCGAACTTGGCGGTCAGAACCGTCGTGATCGCTGCCGTCAGCGTGGTCTTGCCGTGGTCAACGTGACCGATCGTGCCCACGTTCACGTGCGGCTTGGTCCGTTCGAATTTACCTTTTGCCATGTTTCTCTTCTTTCAAAAAAGTGGTGAATCGGTGACTGAGCGATGCGAACCAGACCCATGCCTGGTTCGCCGCATGGTCAACTGAATGCCGATGCTTACTTCGCCTTCGCGCTGATGATCGCGTCGGCCACGTTACGCGGTGCTTCTGCGTAGTGCTTGAATTCCATCGTGTACGTTGCGCGGCCTTGCGACAGCGAGCGCAGCGACGTCGAATAGCCGAACATTTCCGACAGCGGCACTTCGGCGCGAACGATCTTGCCGCCGCCAACCATGTCTTCCATGCCCTGGACGATACCGCGACGGCTCGACAGGTCGCCCATCACGTTGCCCATGTAGTCTTCCGGCGTTTCGACTTCCACAGCCATCATCGGTTCGAGGATGACCGGGCTTGCCTTGCGCATTGCTTCCTTGAAGGCCATCGAGCCGGCCATGCGGAACGCGTTTTCGTTCGAGTCAACGTCGTGGTACGAACCGAACGTCAGGTGAACCTTCACGTCGACGACCGGGAAGCCCGCCAGCACGCCAGCCTTCAGCGTTTCCTGGATACCCTTGTCCACCGCCGGGATGAATTCGCGCGGAATCACACCGCCCTTGATCTCGTCCAGGAACTCGTAGCCCTTGCCCTGCTCGTTCGGCTCAAGCGTGATGACAGCGTGACCGAACTGGCCGCGACCGCCCGACTGCTTGACGAACTTGCCTTCGACGTCCTTCGCCGTAGCGCGGATCGTTTCGCGGTATGCAACCTGCGGCTTGCCGACGGTCGCTTCCACGTTGAATTCGCGCTTCATGCGATCGACCAGAATTTCGAGGTGGAGCTCGCCCATACCCGAAATGATGGTCTGGCCCGATTCCTCGTCCGTCTGGACGCGGAACGACGGGTCTTCCTGCGCCAGGCGGTTCAGGGCGAGGCCCATCTTTTCCTGGTCAGCCTTGGTCTTCGGCTCGACGGCCTGCGAAATCACCGGCTCCGGGAACACCATGCGCTCCAGGATGATCGGGTTCGCCGGGTCGCACAGCGTGTCGCCCGTGGTTGCTTCCTTCAGGCCAACGGCTGCAGCGATGTCGCCTGCACGAACTTCCTTGATTTCTTCGCGGTTGTTCGCGTGCATCTGCAGAATACGGCCGAGGCGTTCCTTCTTGCCCTTGGTCGAGTTCAGCACGGTGTCACCCGAGTTGACGACGCCCGAGTACGCGCGGAAGAAGATCAGCTGGCCGACGAACGGGTCGGTCATGATCTTGAACGCGAGTGCCGAGAACTTCTCGTCGTCGGATGCGCGGCGCTCTGCCTTCTCGCCGTTTTCGAGTTCGCCCGTGACCGGGGGAATGTCCACCGGCGACGGCAGGAAGTCGATCACGGCGTCGAGCATACGCTGCACGCCCTTGTTCTTGAACGCGGTGCCGCACAGCATCGGCTGGATTTCGCAAGCGATGGTCCGGTCGCGGATCGCCTTGACGATTTCCGCTTCGGTCAGCTCTTCGCCGCCGAGGTACTTTTCCATCAGCTCTTCGCTGGCTTCAGCAGCCGACTCGATCATCTTTTCGCGCCACTCATTGCACGTGTCAACGAGTTCGGCCGGGATGTCGACGTAGTCGAACTTCGTGCCTTGCGAGGCCTCGTCCCAAATGATCGCCTTCATCTTCAGGAGGTCGACGACGCCCTTGAAGTTTTCTTCAGCGCCGATCGGCACCACGACCGGAACCGGGTTTGCCTTCAGGCGGTTCTTCAGCTGGTCGTAGACCTTGAAGAAGTTCGCGCCGGTACGGTCCATCTTGTTGACGAACGCGAGACGGGGAACCTTGTACTTGTTCGCCTGACGCCACACCGTTTCCGACTGCGGCTGCACGCCGCCCACTGCGCAGTAGACCATGCACGCGCCGTCGAGCACGCGCATCGAGCGCTCGACTTCAATCGTGAAGTCGACGTGGCCCGGGGTGTCGATGATGTTGATGCGGTGCTCGGGGTAGTTGCCGCCCATGCCCTTCCAGAACGCGGTCGTAGCAGCGGACGTGATCGTGATGCCACGCTCCTGTTCCTGCTCCATCCAGTCCATGGTCGCGGCGCCGTCGTGAACTTCACCAATCTTGTGGTTCACGCCGGTGTAAAACAGAATGCGCTCGGTCGTCGTCGTCTTGCCGGCGTCGATGTGAGCGCTAATACCGATGTTACGGTAGCGCTCGATAGGAGTCTTGCGAGCCACTTTGATCCTCTATCGGGAGGTGCGCGCCGGATCGATCCCGACCGGGTTGATCCCAACGCGCCTGAACACAAACGGGCGAGGCGCTCGATAAGCGCACCCGCCCGGAATTTTTTCCGTTTTTTGAGCAAACCCCGGTAGGGGCTTTCTCTTAGAAGCGGAAGTGCGAGAACGCCTTGTTCGCTTCTGCCATCCGGTGAACTTCGTCGCGCTTCTTCATCGCGCCGCCACGGCCTTCGGCCGCTTCGGAGAGTTCACCTGCCAGACGCAGGGCCATCGACTTCTCGCTGCGCTTCTTCGCGGCTTCACGCAGCCAACGCATCGCCAATGCCATACGACGCGAGGGGCGCACTTCGACCGGAACCTGATAGTTCGCACCACCAACGCGGCGGCTCTTCACTTCCACCACCGGCTTCACGTTGTTGAGCGCGACAGTGAACACTTCCAGCGGGTCCTTGCCACCCTTGGTCTGGATCTGTTCGAAAGCGCCGTACACGATACGCTCGGCAACCGACTTCTTGCCGGAGAGCATCAGCACGTTCATGAACTTGGCTACATCAACGTTGCCGAACTTCGGATCCGGCAACACTTCCCGCTTGGGGACTTCGCGACGACGCGGCATGTTTCTTCCTTTAACTTTTCAGTTGAAGCGCGGGTTCACACCTTGCGCTCCGCGGCCACCAACTAACCCGATTCATCCATTACGACTTACCAGCCTGGTCGGGTGACCACTTACTCGACAGCACCGGCCAATCCGGCACCTGTCGCTTTTATCGCCGGCACTCTTGCGAGCACGACGACACCTGACTCTTACTTCGCAGCCTTCGCGCGCTTTGCGCCGTACTTCGAACGAGCCTGCTTACGATCCTTGACGCCCTGGGTATCCAGCGAGCCACGAACCATGTGGTAACGCACACCCGGCAAGTCCTTCACACGGCCGCCGCGGATCAGCACGACCGAGTGTTCCTGCAGGTTGTGGCCTTCACCACCGATGTACGAAATGACTTCGAAGCCGTTCGTCAGGCGCACCTTGGCGACTTTACGGAGTGCCGAGTTCGGCTTCTTCGGCGTCGTCGTGTACACACGGGTGCACACGCCGCGACGCTGCGGGCAGTCCTGCAGGGCCGGCGACTTGCTCTTCGTAGCTTCCGAAGCGCGGCCTTTGCGAACCAGTTGATTGATGGTTGGCATTGTTTATTCCTGAAATTGAACAAAATCGACGCATTTTTTCCGGGCAAAGCGGAAAACCATACGTATCGAACTCCGGACTGGGTATTTGACGTTAGTTTTCGTCAAATCAATCGACGAGCACAGACATCCCAAAGTCCGGAACCCAGCATGATATTCCGAAAAGACCAAGCGAGTCAATGGCTTGCGACATTTCGGACGACGGAGGAAGTGACAGCGCCGTGACAATCCGGCGGCGTCCGGAGTACCCGGTGGGGGAACAGCGCGCCTTATTCGTCGCCGACGACCTCGACGAGCTCCTCGCCGAAGCGCTCGAGCTTGCGCGCGCCGATGCCGGGGATATCACGCAGTTCGTCCACCGACTCCGGGCCGTTGCGCGCGATTTCCGCCAGCGTAGCGTCGTGGAAGATGACGTAGGCCGGCACGCCCTCGCTCTTCGCGGTTTCGGTGCGCCACAGGCGCAGGCGCTCCCAGCGCGAGCGCTGACGCGGGCTCATGCCAAGGGTCGGATCGGCCCGCTCGCTGGTGCGGCTTGACGAAGTCCGCGTACGCGTGGGTTTCACGTAACGACGCATCGTGACACTCTGCTCGCCCTTGAGCACCGCCTTGCTCGCCTCGGTGAGCACGAGCGAGCCGTAGCCGTCGTGGTCGACGGTGAGATAGCCGAATGCCACCAGTTGCCGGAAGATCGCGCGCCATTCCGGCTCGGAAAGCGCGGAGCCGATGCCGAAGGTAGAGATTTTCTCGTGCCCGCGCTGCAGGATCTTCTCGTTGCGGTTGCCGCGCAGGATGTCGATCAGGTGGCCGGCGCCGAAATTGAAGCCGCTCGCGCGCTGCGCACGGAACACACACGAAAGCGCCATTTGCGCCTCACGCGTGGCGTCCCACGTGGCGGGCGGCTCGAGACAGGTATCGCAGTTGCCGCACGGCTTGCTCTCTTCGCCAAAGTACGCGAGCAGGCGCACGCGCCGGCATGTGGCCGCTTCGCACAGGCCGAGCAGTGCGTCGAGCTTGCCTGTTTGCACGCGCTTGTGCTGCTCGTCGGCTTCGGACTCGTCGATCATCTTGCGCTGCTGTACCACGTCGCCCAGACCGTAGGCCATCCATGCGTTGGCCGCCAGCCCGTCGCGCCCCGCGCGGCCGGTTTCCTGGTAGTAGCCTTCCACGCTCTTGGGCAAATCCAGATGCGCGACGAAACGCACGTCCGGCTTGTCGATGCCCATGCCGAATGCGATGGTGGCGCACATCACCACGCCTTCTTCGCGCTGGAACAGCTCCTGGTGCTTCTGGCGTACCTCGAATTCCATGCCGGCGTGGTACGGCAGCGCGCGCAAGCCCTGCCCTTTCAGCCACTCGGCCGTTTCCTCGACCTTGCGGCGCGAGAGGCAATACACGACGCCGGCATCCGTGGTGCCGTCGGCGCGCGTATGCTCCGCGCGGATGAAGTCGAGCAGCTGCGAGCGCGCGTTGTCCTTCTCGACGATGCGGTAGCGGATATTCGGCCGGTCGAAGCTCGAAACGAACACACGGGCGTCGTCGAGCGCGAGACGGTGCGCGATCTCGTCGCGCGTGATGGCGTCCGCGGTTGCCGTGAGCGCGATGCGCGGCACGTTCGGAAAGCGCTCGTGCAGCACCGAGAGCTGGATGTATTCGGGCCGGAAGTCGTGGCCCCATTGCGAGACGCAGTGCGCTTCGTCGATGGCAAAGAGGCCGATGCGCGTGCGCTCGAGCAGGTCGAGGAAGCGCGACGTCATGAGGCGCTCGGGCGCGACGTAAAGCAGGTCGAGATCGCCCTCGCGCAGCGCCCGCTCGGTCGCCGCCGCTTCGGCGCCGCTCAGCGTCGAGTTGAGATACGCGGCGCGCACGCCCACTTCCGTGAGTGCGGCCACCTGGTCCTGCATGAGTGCGATGAGCGGCGACACGACGATGCCGGCACCGAGCCCGGCTTCGTGCCGCACGAGTGCGGGAATCTGATAGCAGAGCGATTTGCCGCCGCCGGTCGGCATGAGCACCAGCGAATCGCCGCCCCCTGCGACGTGCTCGACGATTTCGGCTTGCTGCCCTCTAAACGCGGGATAGCCGAAGACTTCGTTGAGGATTTCGAGGGAACGGGACATGAAGGCGGTGAGCGTGCGGAGCAAAGGCGGTGGGCCGGATTTTACCAACCCGGACGCGCCTTGACCGCCGCTACCGTGAAGATTGGCCATTCGGCCAGGAGAAACCGCGGAAATCGCGCGCAGATTGCGAACGCGAACAACCAGGATGAAGCGGGCTCGTCAGGCAGCGAGGCGCCGGCGCACGAACCGAAACGCACCGACGATCGTCACGACGGCCACGACCGCGGCGGCGATCGTGAATGCGCTCGCCCCGAAGAGCACGACGTTGGCGCCGACGAACATGAGTGAGCCGATCGTGAGCAGCGCGGCGCCGCCCTTGACCCTGCCCGCCAGCAGCATGATGAAACCGATGATCAGGAAGGCCCACATCACGAGGAAGGTCGCGAAGAAGTTCGCCGCGGACTGATTGCTGACGTGATGCAGCAGCTGCGAAAAGCTGGCGACACATGCCACCAGATTCAGGATGAGACCGACCCCGACCACCCACATGATTACCGCCTCCAGATTCATATAAACGCCGCCAGCGTCGTAAGAAAAGACCCATACAGGCGGACTTGGCGCGCTACGTTAGCACGCCTCACCGATGTGCGCAGCGAGCGGGCCGGCACTGCGGCACGAGGCCGCAGGCGTAAGCGAGAAACGCGCGCGCCAATAAAAAAGCCGCCCGGTGAAAACCAGGCGGCTTTTGCGAGGGCATGGGAGCCCGCAGCGAAAGGCGGCTTGCGCCGCCCCGCGCTTACTCGTCCGTCGTATGCGGCTGTTGCGGCTGCGGCTCGGCGGCCGGGGTTTCCGGCGTACCGAACTCGAACGCTTCTTCCGCTGCGATCTGGTCGAAACGCTCGCGATCCGACGATTCCTTCGCACGGCGCGCCTTGTGGAAGGCGAGACCCGTACCAGCCGGAATCAGACGACCGACGATCACATTTTCCTTCAGGCCACGCAGATCGTCGCGCTTGCCCATGATCGCCGCTTCGGTCAGCACGCGGGTCGTTTCCTGGAACGATGCCGCCGAGATGAACGAATCGGTCGAGAGCGATGCCTTCGTAATACCGAGCAGCACGTTCTCGTACGTTGCCGGGCGCTTGTCCTCGGCGTTCATCTTGTCGTTTTCGTCCAGCATGTCCGAACGCTCGACCTGCTCGCCCGGGATGAAGCGCGTATCACCGTTGTCGGTGATCTGCACACGACGCAGCATCTGACGCACGATCACTTCGATGTGCTTGTCGTTGATCTTCACGCCCTGCAGACGGTACACGTCCTGCACTTCGTCCACGATGTAACGCGACAGCGCTTCGATACCCTGCAGACGCAGGATGTCGTGCGGATCGGCCGGGCCGTCCACGATCATTTCGCCCTTGTTGACGACCTGACCGTCGTGGACCAGCACCTGCTTTTCCTTCGCGATCAGGAACTCGTGCTGATTGCCTTCGAGGTCCGTAATAACGAGACGCTGCTTGCCCTTCGTGTCCTTACCGAACGACGTCGTACCCGTGACTTCCGCCAGGATACCTGCGTCCTTCGGCGAACGTGCTTCGAACAGTTCCGCCACACGCGGCAGACCACCGGTAATGTCACGCGTCTTCTGGGCTTCGGTCGGGATACGTGCGAGCACTTCACCGACCTGCACCTGCTGACCGTCCTTCACGGTGATCAGTGCGCCGACCTGGAAGCCGATCTGCACCGAATGCTCCGTGCCCGGGATCTTCACTTCGTCGCCGTTCGCGTCGAGCAGCTTGACCTGCGGACGCACGCTCTTCGCCGCCTGCGAACCGCGGCGCTTCACGTCGATCACGACGAGGGTCGACAGACCCGTGACGTCGTCGATCTGCTTGGCCACGGTCACGCCTTCCTCGACGTTCTCGAACTTCACCGTACCGCCGTACTCGGTGATGATCGGACGCGTGAGCGGATCCCACGTTGCGAGCTGCGTGCCGGCCTTGATCGCTGCGCCATCGAGCTGCAGCAGCGTCGCGCCGTACGGCACCTTGTGACGCTCGCGCTCGCGGCCGTGATCGTCGGCAATGATGGCTTCGCCCGAACGCGAGATGACGACTTGCTCGCCCTTCGCATTCGTGACGTAACGCATCGTCGCCGTGAAGCGCACGGTACCGTTCGACTTGGCTTCCACCGACGAGGCCACCGCCGCACGCGACGCCGCACCACCGATGTGGAACGTACGCATCGTGAGCTGCGTGCCCGGTTCGCCGATCGACTGTGCCGCGATCACGCCGACGGCTTCGCCGACGTTCACGCGCGAGCCGCGGCCGAGGTCGCGGCCATAGCAGGCTGCGCACAGGCCATAACGCGTTTCGCAGGTGAGCGGCGTGCGCACGCGCACTTCGTCGATGCCGAGGCTTTCGATCGTTTCGACCGCGTCTTCGTCGAGCAGGTCGCCCGAAGCGTAGATCGTTTCCTGCGTTTCCGGATTGACGACGTCCGCCACCGCAACACGGCCGAGAATGCGGTCGCGCAGCGCTTCGACGACTTCACCGCCTTCCACGAGGGCCTTCATCGCCACGCCGTTCGACGTGCCGCAATCGTCCTCGACGACCACGAGATCCTGGGTCACGTCGACGAGACGACGCGTCAGGTAACCCGAGTTCGCGGTCTTCAGTGCCGTATCAGCCAGACCCTTACGTGCACCGTGGGTCGAGATGAAGTACTGCAACACGTTCAGACCTTCGCGGAAGTTCGCGGTAATCGGCGTTTCGATAATCGAGCCGTCCGGCTTCGCCATCAGGCCGCGCATACCCGCGAGCTGGCGAATCTGCGTTGCGGAACCCCGCGCGCCCGAGTCGGCCATCATGTAGATCGAGTTGAACGATTCCTGACGCGTTTCCTTGCCGTCGCGGTCGATGACCGGTTCCGTCGCGAGCTGCTCCATCATCGCCTTGCCGACCGCTTCCGACGTGTTCGACCAGATGTCGACCACGTTGTTGTAGCGTTCCTGCGCGGTGACGAGACCCGACATGTACTGACGGTCGTACTCCTTCACCTTCTTCGCGGCTTCGCCCACGATGGTTTCCTTCTGCGGCGGGACGAGCATGTCGTCCACGCAGATCGAAATACCGGCGCGCGTTGCCAGGCGGAAGCCCGACTGCATCAGCTGGTCAGCGAAGATCACCGTTTCGCGCAGACCGCACTTGCGGAACGCGGTGTTGATCAGACGCGAAATTTCCTTCTTCTTCAGCGGCTTGTTCAGCACCGAGAACGGCAGACCCGGCGGCAGAATTTCCGACAGGATCGAGCGGCCAACGGTCGTTGCGTACAGCGAGATCTTCGGCACGAATGCCGGTGCGCCTTCCGACTTGTCCTCGTTGTGGACCATTTCGGTAATACGCACGTTCACGCGCGAAGCCAGTTCGACTTCCTTGTTCTCGTACGCGCGGAGCACTTCCGACACGCCCGTGAACGTCATGCCTTCGCCCTTGCCGTTGATCGCTTCACGCGTGGCGTAGTACAGGCCCAGCACGATATCCTGCGACGGCACGATCGACGGATCGCCGTTGGCCGGGAACAGGACGTTGTTCGACGCGAGCATGAGCGTACGCGCTTCCATCTGCGCTTCGAGCGACAGCGGAACGTGAACGGCCATCTGGTCACCGTCGAAGTCGGCGTTGAACGCCGCGCAAACGAGCGGGTGCAGCTGGATTGCCTTACCTTCGATCAGCACCGGCTCGAAAGCCTGAATGCCAAGACGGTGCAGCGTCGGCGCACGGTTGAGCATCACCGGGTGCTCGCGGATCACCTCTTCGAGGATGTCCCACACCACCGGCGTCTGGTTCTCGACTTCCTTCTTCGCAGCCTTGATGGTCGTGGCAACGCCCATCGTTTCCAGCTTGTTGAAGATAAACGGCTTGAAGAGTTCGAGCGCCATCAGCTTCGGCAGACCGCACTGGTGCAGCTTGAGCGTCGGACCCACCACGATGACCGAACGGCCCGAGTAGTCCACGCGCTTGCCCAGCAGGTTCTGACGGAAGCGGCCGCCCTTACCCTTGATCATGTCGGCGAGCGACTTCAGCGGACGCTTGTTCGCGCCCGTCATCGCCTTGCCGCGACGACCGTTGTCGAGCAGCGAGTCAACCGCTTCCTGGAGCATCCGCTTTTCGTTGCGGACGATGATCTCTGGCGCCTTGAGCTCGAGCAGACGCTTCAGACGGTTGTTACGGTTGATGACGCGGCGATACAGATCGTTCAGGTCCGAAGTCGCGAAACGGCCACCGTCCAGCGGCACCAGCGGACGCAGTTCGGGCGGCAGCACCGGCAGCACTTCGAGCACCATCCATTCGGGCTTGATGCCCGAACGCTGGAAGGCCTCGAGCACCTTCAGGCGCTTCGCGTACTTCTTGATCTTCGCTTCCGAGCCGGTGTTCTTCAGCTCGGTGCGCAGCGTTTCGACCTGCTCGTCGATGTTGATCGCGCGCAGGAGTTCACGCACGCCTTCCGCGCCCATTTCGGCACGGAATTCGTCGCCGTATTCCTCGACCTTGTTGTAGTAATCCTCTTCGGTCATGATCTGACGCGCCTTCAGCGGCGTCATGCCCGGTTCGATCACCACGTATGCCTCGAAGTACAGCACGCGCTCGATGTCGCGCAGCGTCATGTCGAGCACCATGCCCAGACGCGACGGCAGCGACTTCAGGAACCAGATGTGCGCGACCGGCGAGGCCAGCTCGATGTGGCCCATGCGTTCGCGACGCACCTTCGCCAGCGTGACTTCAACGCCGCACTTCTCGCAGATCACGCCACGGTGCTTCAGGCGCTTGTACTTGCCGCACAGGCACTCGTAGTCCTTGATCGGCCCGAAGATCTTCGCGCAGAACAGACCATCCCGTTCCGGCTTGAAGGTACGGTAGTTGATCGTCTCCGGCTTCTTCACTTCGCCGAACGACCACGAGCGGATCTTGTCCGGCGAGGCCAGACCGATCTTGATCGCGTCAAAAACTTCTTCTTGTTGGACTTGCTTGAATAGATCGAGCAGAGCTTTCATTGCCTTCTCTCCGTAGTCCGATTAGTTGCGGTCGAGGTCGATGTCGATGCCGAGCGAGCGGATTTCCTTCACCAGCACATTGAAGGATTCCGGCATGCCCGCGTCGATCACGTGGTCGCCCTTGACGAGGTTTTCGTACACCTTCGTCCGGCCCGTCACGTCATCGGACTTCACCGTCAACATTTCCTGCAGCACATACGAAGCGCCATACGCTTCGAGCGCCCACACTTCCATTTCACCGAAGCGCTGACCACCGAATTGCGCCTTACCACCCAGCGGCTGCTGCGTAACGAGCGAGTACGGACCCGTCGAACGCGCGTGCATCTTGTCGTCGACAAGGTGATGCAGCTTCAGGTAGTGCATGTAGCCCACGGTGACCGTACGTTCGAACATCTCGCCCGTGCGGCCGTCGTACAGACGCACCTGGTTCTTCGACGGCGTCATGCCGAGGTTCTGGGCGACGTCGTCCGGGAATGCCAGATCGAGCATCTTGCCCATTTCCTCTTCGGTCGCACCGTCGAACACCGGCGTTGCGAACGGCACGCCTTCGCGCAGGTTCTTCGCGAGTTCGAGGATCTCGTCGTCGCTGAAGCTGTCGAGGTCTTCCTTGTGGCCCGATTCGTTGTAGATCTTCGTGAGGAATTCACGCAGCTCTGCAACCTTCGTCTGACGCGCAAGCATCTCGCCGATACGCCAGCCCAGACCCTTCGCGGCCCAGCCCAGGTGCACTTCGAGAACCTGACCCACGTTCATCCGTGACGGCACGCCGAGCGGGTTCAGCACGACGTCTGCCGGACGGCCATCGGCCATGTACGGCATGTCTTCGATCGGAACGATCTTCGACACCACACCCTTGTTACCGTGACGGCCTGCCATCTTGTCGCCAGGCTGCAGACGGCGCTTCACCGCGAGGTACACCTTGACCATCTTCAGCACGCCCGGCGGCAGTTCGTCGCCTTGCGTGAGCTTCTTGCGCTTCTCTTCGAAGGCCAGATCGAACTGGTGACGCTTCTCTTCGATCGAGTTCTTGATCGCTTCGAGCTGCGCCGCTGCTTCTTCGTCCGCGAGGCGGATGTCGAACCAGTGGTAGTGATCCAGATCTTCGAGGTACGCGCGCTCGATCTTCGTGCCCTTCGCGAGCTTCTTCGGACCGCCGTTCGCGACCTTGCCTTCGAGCATGCGTGCGAGACGCTGGAACGCGTCGCCTTCCACGATGCGCAGCTGGTCGTTCAGGTCGAGGCGATAGCGCTTCAGTTCATCGTCGATGATCTGTTGTGCGCGCTTGTCGCGCTGGATGCCTTCACGCGTGAACACCTGCACGTCGATGACCGTACCGCTCATGCCCGAGGGCACGCGCAGCGACGTATCCTTCACGTCCGAAGCCTTCTCGCCGAAGATCGCGCGCAGCAGCTTTTCTTCCGGCGTGAGCTGGGTTTCGCCCTTCGGCGTGACCTTGCCCACGAGCACGTCGCCCGCTTCGACTTCCGCGCCGATGTACACGATGCCCGACTCGTCGAGACGGCCAAGCTGCACTTCCGCGAGGTTCGAAATGTCGCGCGTGATTTCTTCCGGCCCGAGCTTCGTGTCGCGTGCAACGACATTCAGTTCTTCGATGTGGATCGACGTGTAACGGTCGTCCGCAACCACCTTCTCCGAGATCAGGATCGAGTCTTCGAAGTTGTAGCCGTTCCACGGCATGAACGCGATCAGCATGTTCTGGCCGAGCGCGAGCTCGCCCAGATCGGTCGATGCGCCGTCAGCCAGCACGTCGCCGCGCGCAACCTTGTCGCCCATCTTCACGATCGGACGCTGGTTGATGTTCGTGTTCTGGTTCGAACGCGTGTACTTGATGAGGTTGTAGATGTCCACGCCAACTTCACCGGCAACCGCTTCGTCGTCGTTCACACGAATCACGATACGGCCTGCGTCGACGTAGTCGACCACGCCGCCACGCAGCGCCTGAACCGTCGTACCCG
This sequence comes from Paraburkholderia sp. BR10936, assembly GCF_040965735.1. NCBI lineage: Bacteria > Pseudomonadati > Pseudomonadota > Betaproteobacteria > Burkholderiales > Burkholderiaceae > Paraburkholderia > Paraburkholderia sp. BR10936. The sequence continues at coordinate 8,116 of NZ_JBFRCM010000029.1, read as the reverse complement.
AGTCGACCGCAACCGTGCGCTCGATACCCGTACCGACGACCGGCTTTTCCGGACGCAGGCAAGGCACGGCCTGACGCTGCATGTTCGAGCCCATCAGTGCACGGTTCGCGTCGTCGTGCTCGAGGAACGGGATCAGCGAGGCTGCAACCGAGACGATCTGCGACGGCGCCACGTCCATGTACTGGATGCGGTCCGGCGTGACCATCAGCGTTTCGCCCGCTTCACGCGACGAAACCAGTTCGTCGGTCAGCGTGCCGTCTTCCGCCACTGCCGCGTTCGCCTGAGCGATCACGTAACGGCCTTCTTCGATCGCCGACAGGTAGTCGATCTGGTCGGTCACCTTGCCGTCTGCAACCTTGCGATACGGCGTTTCGAGGAAGCCGTATTCGTTCAGGTGCGCGTACAGTGCGAGCGAGTTGATCAGACCAATGTTCGGACCTTCCGGCGTCTCGATCGGACACACGCGGCCGTAGTGGGTCGGGTGCACGTCGCGGACTTCGAAGCCTGCGCGCTCACGCGTCAGACCGCCCGGGCCCAGTGCGGAAACACGACGCTTGTGCGTGATTTCCGAGAGGGGGTTGGTCTGGTCCATGAACTGCGACAGCTGCGACGAACCGAAGAACTCGCGAATCGCCGACGAAATCGGCTTCGAGTTGATCAGGTCGTGCGGCATCAGGTTTTCGCTTTCGGCCTGGCCGAGGCGTTCCTTCACTGCACGCTCGACGCGCACGAGACCCGCGCGGAACTGGTTTTCCGCGAGTTCGCCCACGCAACGCACGCGACGGTTGCCGAGGTGGTCGATGTCGTCCACTTCGCCCTTGCCGTTGCGCAGCTCGACGAGGATCTTGATGGTCGCGAGGATGTCGTCGTCCTGCAGCGTCATCGGGCCGACGATTTCGTCACGGCCGACGCGGCGATTGAACTTCATACGACCCACCTTCGAGAGGTCGTACGCTTCTTCGCTGTAGAACAGGCGGTTGAACAGCGCCTCGACCGCTTCTTCGGTCGGCGGCTCGCCCGGACGCATCATGCGGTAGATCGCGATGCGCGCGGCCATCTTGTCGGCGGTTTCGTCGATACGCAGCGTCGACGAGATGTACGGACCCTGGTCCAGATCGTTCGTGTAGAGCGTCTGGATGTCCTTGATCTTCGCTTCGCGCAGCTTCTCGAGCACGCTTTCGGTGATCTCGTCGTTCGCGTTCGCGATCACTTCGCCCGTGTCGCCGTCGACGACGTTCTTCGCGAGAACGCGGCCGAGCAGATAATCTTCGGGGACCGAAATGTACGTCGTCTTCGCGCTTTCGAGATCGCGAATGTGCTTCGCGTTGATCCGCTTGTCCTTCTGGACAATGACCTTGCCTTCGCGATCGCTGATGTCGAAGCGCGCGACTTCACCGCGCAGACGCTCCGGCACGAACTCCATCTGCGCGCCTTCCGGCATCAGCGTGAAGTTGTCGAACACGAAGAAGTTCGCGAGGATCTGTTCCGGCGTGAGGCCGATGGCCTTCAGCAGGATCGTGACCGGCATCTTGCGGCGACGGTCGACGCGGAAGTACAGCACGTCCTTCGGGTCGAACTCGAAGTCGAGCCACGAACCGCGGTAAGGAATGATACGGGCCGAGAAGAGCAGCTTGCCCGAGCTGTGCGTCTTGCCCTTGTCGTGTTCGAAGAACACGCCAGGCGAGCGATGCAGCTGCGAGACGATGACACGCTCGGTGCCGTTGATGACGAACGAACCAGTCGGCGTCATGAGCGGAATTTCGCCCATGTACACTTCCTGCTCCTTCACTTCCTTCACGACCGGCTTGCTCGGCGATTCCTTGTCGAGCAGGACGAGACGGACCTTGGCGCGCAGCGCCGAGCAGTACGTCAAGCCGCGTTGCTGGCATTCCTTGATGTTGAATGCCGGCGACGACAGCATGTAGCTGACGAACTCTAGACGAGCAAAGCCGTTATGGGAAACAATAGGAAAAACGGACGAAAACGCTGCCTGCAGACCTTCCGGTTTGCGTTGTGCGGTCGCCGTTTCTGCTTGCAGGAATGTGCTGAATGATTCAAGCTGGGTAGCCAGCAGGAAAGGAACCTGGTGAACGATGGGGCGTTTCGCGAAACTCTTGCGAATACGCTTCTTCTCGGTGAAGGAATAGTGCATACGATCTCCGAATCACGGCGGGTAGGACGACCCGAGTGTTCACCGACTGAGACCCGATGGCTTCGCGAGCCCTGGAAGCTTGGTGGTTGGCCTCTACCAACCGCTGGCTGACGGCAACGGATTTCGGCTTGTCATAACGTGCCCGCTGCCCGACCAAACTTGCCTTCTGCAGTCGCTTCAGAAGACAAAGAGAAGCATCGTGCGCAAGGATCGTGCCCTTGAGGCACTCACCCGGCGAAAGACGTTTTTCTTTGGCTTCTGGGTCCCGCATCCCGCCTCCGACTTCTAAAAAATCGAACACAAAAACGCAGAACCCACAAAGCACAAAAAGGCCGGCGGTGTAAAAACCGCCAGCCTTCGCACAGCGCGCTGAAACTTACTTGATTTCAGCCTTCGCGCCGGCTTCTTCCAGCTTCTTCTTCGCTTCTTCAGCAGCAGCCTTGGGCACCGCTTCCTTCACGGGCTTCGGTGCACCGTCGACCAGGTCCTTCGCTTCCTTCAGGCCGAGACCCGTCAGTTCACGAACGGCCTTAATGACCGAAACCTTGTTTGCGCCGGCTTCGAGCAGGTTGACCGTGAATTCGGTCTGCTCTTCAGCAGCAGCAGCAGCGCCGCCGCCTGCCGGGCCAGCGACTGCCACAGCAGCTGCCGACACGCCAAACTTCTCTTCGAACGCCTTGACCAGTTCGTTCAGTTCAAGAACCGACATCGAGCCAACGGCTTCGAGGATGTCTTCTTTTGCGATTGCCATTTGAAATTACTCCAGATTTGAATTCGGAAACAGCTAGCGATCTTTCTCGCTTGCTCTTGCTCGTTCGTCTGCCTGAAATCAGGCAGCTTCTGCTTGCTTCTTCTCCGCCAGCGCGGCCAGAGCACGCGCGAAGCCGGAAACAGGAGCTTGCATAACGAACAGCAGCTTCGAGAGCAGTTCTTCGCGGCTCGGGATGTTGGCCAGCGCTTGCACGCCTGCCACGTCCATCACCTTGCCTTCGTAGGAACCAGCCTTGATGACCAACTTGTCATTGCCCTTCGCGAAGTCATTGACGACCTTCGCAGCAGCAATTGCATCTTCCGAGATGCCGTAGATCAGGGGGCCAGTCATCTGCTCTGCCAGCGGAGCAAACGGGGTACCTTCGACAGCGCGACGCGCCAGCGTGTTCTTCAACACGCGGAGGTACACCTGCTGCTCACGCGCTTTCGCGCGCAGCTTGGTCAGATCGCCAACCGCGATTCCACGATACTCGGCCAGCACCATGGTCTGAGCCTTCGCGACTTGCGCGGAGACTTCAGCCACGACGGCCTGCTTACCTTCTTTGTTCAGTGGCACGGTTAACCTCCAGATTCGACACACTTCGCTTTCGCATCATGTGCCGCGTTCAACAACGGCGACCGACCAGTCCGGAGTAAATCAGTTTGCATCGTCAGGCGTTACCGCCTGCATCCGCTCACATCAGCACTTCAAAACCTTTTCGGGTTCGCCATCTGCGTTGGCTTTGCATTAAGGAAGCACCCAACTGCTGCACTTCCGCCAACGGTCTTTGACAACCGGTTGCACCGCGCTTACTGCCGCTGCACAACCGCCCAAAGCCCTTTAAATCCGCGCTGCCGCCCTTTCGAGCCTCAGCGCGGCAAAACCATTACGCTGCGAGCGACGTCTGGTCGACGCGAACGCCAACACCCATCGTGCTCGAGACAGCGATCTTGCGCAGGTACACGCCCTTGCTCGTTGCCGGCTTCGCCTTGGTCAGCGCGTCGAGGAGCGCGTCCAGGTTGGTGCGCAGCGCGGTCGGCTCGAACGATGCACGGCCGATCGTGGCATGGATGATACCGGCCTTGTCGACACGGAATTGCACCTGACCAGCCTTCGCGTTCTTGACCGCGGTCGCCACGTCCGGCGTCACGGTGCCGACCTTCGGGTTCGGCATGAGGCCGCGCGGGCCGAGGATCTGACCGAGCGTACCGACGACGCGCATCGTGTCCGGCGAAGCGATCACGATGTCGAAGTTCAGGTTGCCGCCCTTGATCTGCTCGGCGAGGTCTTCCATACCGACGATCTCTGCGCCTGCTGCCTTGGCTTGTTCAGCCTTTTCACCTTGCGCGAACACTGCGACGCGGACCGACTTGCCGGTACCAGCGGGCAGAACGACCGAGCCGCGAACGACCTGGTCCGACTTCTTCGCATCGATGCCGAGCTGCACTGCAACGTCGATCGACTCGTCGAACTTCGCCGTGGCGCATTCCTTCACGAGCGACAGTGCATCGCCGATCGGGTACTGTTTTTGGCGGTCGATCTTGGCAGCCAGTGCCTTTTGACGCTTCGAAACCTTAGCCATTTACACGCCCTCCACGATAATGCCCATCGAGCGGGCGCTGCCAGCGATCGTGCGGACCGCTGCGTCCATATCGGCTGCCGTGAGGTCCGGCATCTTGGTCTTGGCGATTTCCTCGGCTTGCGCGCGGGTGATCGTAGCGACCTTGTCGGTGTGCGGCTTGGCCGAACCCTTGTCGACCTTCGCTGCCTTCTTGATCAGAACCGTAGCCGGCGGCGTCTTCAGGATGAACGTGAAGCTCTTGTCCGCGAATGCCGTGATCACGACCGGAACCGGCAGACCCGGTTCCATGGCTTGAGTCTGCGCGTTGAACGCCTTGCAGAACTCCATGATGTTCAGGCCGCGCTGACCCAGTGCCGGGCCGACCGGCGGCGACGGATTGGCTTTACCTGCAGGAATCTGCAGCTTGATAAAGCCGATGATTTTCTTTGCCATGTTGAAAACCTCTTTGGAACGCGTGAGCGTTCTGGTGAGTGGTAGCGCGCGTTCACCACAATCTTCGCTGTGCCAACTGCTTTGGCGACATCTACAGCCGACTGGACTACTGGCGCTCCTCTACGGCCATAACGCGGACCGTAAGCGCGGAAAAACGGATCGCACTCGAGGCGCGATCCGTAGTATTCGATTTACAGCTTTTCGACCTGGCCGAATTCGAGTTCGACCGGTGTGGCGCGACCGAAAATGGTGACGGAGACCCGGACGCGCGACTTTTCGTAGTTGACTTCTTCGACGCTGCCGTTGAAGTCCGTGAACGGACCTTCCTTCACGCGGACCATCTCGCCGACTTCGAACAGGGTCTTGGGGCGCGGCTTCTCAACGCCTTCCTGCATCTGCGACATGATCTTTTCGACTTCGCGCGGCGAAATCGGGCTCGGGCGATTACGCGCCCCGCCGACGAAACCGGTCACCTTTGCCGTGTTCTTCACGAGGTGCCACGTTTCGTCCGTCATTTCCATCTCAACCAGGACGTAGCCCGGGAAGAAACGACGTTCGGTCACCGATTTGTGACCCCCCTTCACCTCGACGACTTCTTCAGTCGGAACGAGGATCTGGCCAAACTTGTCCTGCATGCCAGCACGTTCGATACGCTCTTGAAGCGCACGTTGCACGCTCTTCTCCATGCCGGAGTAGGCGTGCACCACATACCAACGTTTTCCGCTCGGGGATGCCGGTGTATCGCTCATATCATTTCCAACCCAGAATCGCCGAGAAAATCACCCACTCGATGGATTTGTCGCAAACCCACAGAATGATGGCCATGGCCAGCACAAAACCGAAGACCACCAGGGTCGTTTGCGTGGCCTCTTTGCGAGTCGGCCAGACGACCTTGCGAACTTCCTTGTACGAGTCTTTGGCAAACGCGATGAAGCTCTTGCCGGGCGCCGAGAGAAGACCGACTACCACCCCCGCGATCACGCCCACTGCGAGCGCTGCACCGCGGACATACCACTCCTGGCTACCGAGCCAGTAGAACCCTACGAACCCGGCCACAACCAACAATACGCCCGCCGCAAGCATCAGCTTGTCGCTGGAAGTATTAACAGTTTCGACGGAAGGATTCGCCATAACACCTTAAAGAACAACACGCCGAGGCGCGAGAAGTTGGCAGGGGCAGAGGGAATCGAACCCCCAACCTTCGGTTTTGGAGACCGACGCTCTGCCAGTTGAGCTATACCCCTAAACCATTTTGGGGTTGACGGCATCGCCAACCCCGAAACCACTTAGTCGATCAACGAGACTGGCAAAAACTTACTCGATGATCTTTGCAACCACGCCGGCGCCGACGGTACGGCCACCTTCGCGGATTGCGAAGCGCAGACCTTCTTCCATCGCGATCGGAGCGATCAGCTTCACCGTGATCGACACGTTGTCGCCCGGCATGACCATTTCCTTGTCCTTCGGCAGCTCGATCGAGCCCGTCACGTCCGTCGTACGGAAGTAGAACTGCGGACGGTAGTTGTTGAAGAACGGCGTGTGACGGCCGCCTTCGTCCTTGCTCAGCACGTACACTTCAGCCGTGAAGTGCGTGTGCGGCGTGATCGAGCCCGGCTTGGCCAGCACCTGGCCACGCTCCACGTCTTCACGCTTCGTGCCGCGCAGCAGGATACCCACGTTGTCGCCTGCCTGACCCTGGTCGAGCAGCTTGCGGAACATTTCCACGCCCGTGCAGGTCGTCTTCACCGTCGGCTTGATACCGACGATTTCGATTTCCTCGCCGACCTTGACGATGCCGCGCTCGACGCGACCCGTCACCACCGTGCCGCGACCCGAGATCGAGAACACGTCTTCCACCGGCATCAGGAACGCGCCGTCAACGGCACGCTCCGGCGTCGGGATGTACGTGTCCAGTGCGTCGGCCAGGTTCATGATCGCCACTTCACCCAGTTCGCCCTTGTCGCCTTCCAGCGCCAGCTTGGCCGAACCCTTGATGATCGGCGTGTCGTCGCCCGGGAAGTCGTACTTCGACAGGAGCTCGCGCACTTCCATTTCGACCAGCTCGAGCAGCTCGGCGTCGTCGACCATGTCGCACTTGTTCAGGAACACGATGATGTAAGGCACGCCAACCTGACGGGCGAGCAGGATGTGCTCACGCGTTTGCGGCATCGGGCCGTCAGCGGCCGAGCACACCAGGATCGCGCCGTCCATCTGTGCCGCGCCCGTGATCATGTTCTTCACGTAGTCAGCGTGGCCCGGGCAGTCGACGTGTGCGTAGTGGCGGTTAGCCGTTTCGTACTCGACGTGCGCGGTGTTGATGGTAATGCCACGCGCCTTTTCTTCCGGCGCTGCGTCGATCTGGTCGTACGCCTTCGCTTCGCCGCCGAACTTGGCGGTCAGAACCGTCGTGATCGCTGCCGTCAGCGTGGTCTTGCCGTGGTCAACGTGACCGATCGTGCCCACGTTCACGTGCGGCTTGGTCCGCTCAAACTTACCCTTGGCCATTTTCGACTCCTAAGAGGATTTTTCCGTACGTTGCGCGGGGCGCGCAAACAATCACTGGCTTGCTGCTGCCTGCTCGATGCGAGGCTTCTGAGGCCCGCTAGATACCGGCTGGTGCCCATGGGCAGGATCGAACTGCCGACCTCTCCCTTACCAAGGGAGTGCTCTACCACTGAGCCACATGGGCGAAAACTGCTCTGAACCGCTTTAATGCTTCGCTGGAGCGGGTGAAGGGAATCGAACCCTCGTCGTAAGCTTGGAAGGCTTCTGCTCTACCATTGAGCTACACCCGCGAGGTTCGCCGGCTACTGCCGACCCAACACTAACTGCTACAGCTGAATTCTGGTGGAGGAGGTTGGATTCGAACCAACGTAGGCGTAAGCCAACAGATTTACAGTCTGCCCCCTTTAGCCACTCGGGCACCCCTCCGCAGAGAACTGATGATTATGGGGGAACATCCGATAAGTGTCAAGCACTTTGTTCGGAGCAGAACCCACAACGCTCTCACTTATAGGGAGAGCGGAAAAGCAAAAACCCCGGCTTTTTAGGGCCGGGGTCTCGCTTGTAGAAGAGCCTGACGATTACCTACTTTCACACGGGCAATCCGCACTATCATCGGCGTGGAGCTGTTTCACGGTCCTGTTCGGGATGGGAAGGGGTGGGACCAGCTCGCTATGGTCATCAGGCTTGACGGGTT
>NZ_JBFRCM010000028.1:0-71577 GCF_040965735.1 Paraburkholderia sp. BR10936 | reverse complement strand
TCGAATCACTCACGAGGGCCACGGAAACATCGACGGGACACGCGTGGGTAGATTCTCCTTCAGCGAGCGATGCCTCGGCGATCCGGTTCGCGTAGTACCGCAGGTCGCCGGTCAGCCCTAGTTCGGCGAGTGACGTAGGAAGCCCGACCTGTGGGCTATGCCATTCATGCACGTCTGCAGCCGCATGCGCCGGCTTTTTGGGGCGGCAAGTCGCGAAACGAGAGGCGCTTCGCGACCCCAAAGCGGAAGTTTAGCCAGAAATGGCGAATGCCCGCTTTCGTGAGAAAACTGCACGCTGCGTTCCAGCGGGGACTTGCGAGCGAATGAGGCGTTCCGGGTCCTTGCCGCTTAAGCCATCAATCGCTCGACATCGCAAAGCTCTACGCGAGCCCCGTTCGTAGAAGCGACTTCTTTACTTATCCAATCCAGGGGGATAGGATAATAACCATGGACAAGACCACGACCCACGCTTCGCACCCAGATATCGTTTTGCGCCTCAAGCGCGCCGAAGGGCACCTGCGCAGCACGATTGCCATGATCGAAGCTGGCCGCAACTGCGTCGAGCTCGCCCAGCAGCTCCACGCTATCGAGAAGGCCATCACCAACGCCAAGAAGGCGCTCATCCACGACCACGTGGACCATTGCCTTGAAGCGCAGGCCGGAGCTAACCCCGAGTTGGCGAAGGGCGCGCTCGCGGAATTCAAGGAAATCAGCAAATACCTGTAGAAGCAGCCATGAGTTTTCTTTCTTTCGAACAACTGAATACGGGTTCGGCGACACTGCTCGTCGGTGCAGTCCTTGTCGTGGGCGTTCTGCACACCATTGTTCCCGACCATTGGGTGCCCATCACGCTCATTGCCCGGCAGCGCGGCTGGACCAAGGCCGAGACCGCACGGGCGGCGCTTCAGGCCGGGACGGGCCACGTCGTCACGACGCTCGTCCTCGCTGCGATCGTCTGGCTGGCAGGTGTTGCGGTAGCGGCGAAGTTCGGCCACTGGGTCGACACCATTTCCAGTGTGGCGCTCATTGGCTTTGGACTCTGGATTGGGATTTCGTCATGGCTCGAACTGCGCAAAGGCGATGGCCATGGACATCGCCACGGTCCGCATGGGCACACGCACGACTTTTCTCACCTGGCCGGCGGGAACGATTCCACCAACGGGATTCACGGCCCCGAACTGCAGCGGATCTACGGCGCGGACGGCGTGCTCGATCTGTCCATCTACGAGTTCGGTCAACCGCCGCGTTTTCGCTTCACGACGACGCGGCCCGCGTCGGTGAGAAGCGTCGCCGTTGAAACACGACGTGAAGACGGCACCCGCCAATCGTTTGCCTTCGCACAACGCGGTGAGTATTGGGAGTCGCTGGACGACATTCCCGAGCCACATGGATTCGATGTCAATGTCACCCTCAAGCACGGCGACCACGTGCACACGTACCAGACGGCGTTCGCGGAGCACGAACATCATCACGAGGACCATGAGCATCACGACCACCATGACCATCATGGTCACGGCCATGCACACGGAGCACAGCGCAAAACGTCGTCACGCACTGCACTTCTGCTGATTCTGGGCTCGTCGCCCATGATCGAGGGTATTCCAGCATTTTTTGCAGCGGGGAAGTACGGACTGAGCCTCATCGTCATCATGGCGCTGGTCTTTGCGGCGAGCACCATCCTGACCTACGTGCTGCTTTGCGTCTACTCGACCGCTTCGCTTCAGCGCGTCAAACTGGGCGCATTGGAGCGTTATGGCGAGGTGCTGAGCGGGGTGTTTATCGCGCTCGTAGGGCTGGCATTCTGGTTGTTCCCTGTGCTGTAAGGCTGGCTGCCAGGTCAGATGGCCTGTCGTCGCTGGTGAAAAGCAGGCGTCTCATTCCTGCCTGCAAACGGACGGCCGCGAGTGCTACCTGGCCGTCCGAAGATTGGCCGGCCCCTGCCTGTTGCGCTCGGCTAATGTCGACCCGACTCCCCCGCTGAACGGCTCGGCGGGGGTAAGAGCGCCAATACGGCGCGGATCCGTCGTATCGAGTGCCATCGAACGCACATGCGTCGATGCCCGGCGACTTGATGCGCATCCGTCCACCGCGTCAGCGTGCCGATTTCTCTTCGGCCGCCAAAATGCGGCAGTCCCTGGGGCCGCCTGAGTGACAGTCGTCCTCAATCAATCACGCGACCATTTACGGAGCGAGCGCGTCGTTTTAGTGGTCGTATCTCCCGGCCTGGTCGCGGAACGTCGGCAGGCCGGGGCGTCGCGGAGCGTTAACCCATCAGAACGTCACGACCGTCCGCAGTCCGGCTACGGCCTCGTTGCCGATGCGTGCGCCGCTGTTGTTCGGGTCGGGGATGCCGCCACCCGGATGGAAGATGTACTGGAGTTCGCCCTGCAGCAGCCACCACGGCGCAACCTGATACTGGTACGTCGCCTCGATCACCGTCTCCGCCGAACGCACAGGGTAGCCCGGCGTCTTGAGCGTTGCGATGTCACGGTCGAGTGCGCTCGCGCTCGAGCTGACGTTCGCGTAGCTCACCGCGAGCCCGACCGAGTCGCTGTCCCGGCCCTTGAACGGAGCTTTCAGCACGACGCCCGCGTTGAGATTGAAGTCGAGCAGGTTACGGTCGCCCGGCGCGCCCATCACACGCGTGAATACGCCGACCGATTGCGGGCTGTCGGCGCTCGGGCGCCACACCATCTGGTCTGCAACGGCATAAATGCTGAAGTTGCCGCGATGCGTGGCCGGCACGCCGTTCGACGCCGGGCTCGCGAGCGAGATGCCGTTCGTGTCGAGGTGCTGATCCGCGAAGTGATTGTTGTTGTACCAGAAGCCCAGCTTGTAGGTGCCCGGCAGCCCGCCCGGCTGTGCCGAACCAGATCCGCCTGCCGGCGGCTGGTTGATCGCGTACTGGACCTCGCCGATCATCATGACGCCGTTGTGCAGGTTGAACCGGGTGCCGCTGGCGTTGAGTTGCTGCGGGTCGCCATTGCCCGGCGCGGGGTTGCCGTCGAAGATGCCGCCGAGAATCGTCATCGAGTCACTCGGCTTGAACCGCAGGCGCACGCCAAGTGACGAGAGCGGATAGGCAGGGCCGCCCGCAGGCATGTCAGTGGCGGCCAGGACGGGCCAGCCGAAAGTCGCGTTCGCGAACGTGCTGCCGTACTGGCTGATGATGAATTCCTGATCAAGGCTCTGCTGGCCGATCCTGACGTCGAATTTGTCACCTATCGCCTGCTGGTACCAGAGTTCCCACAAACGCGTCGACGCTTCGGCTTCGACGCCGCTCACGGCTTGCAGCGCGTTCAGGCGTGCCGCCGTGATGCCGTGTCCGTGAATCTGCAGGGCATCGACGAAGAAGGTGCCGCCCTTCAGGCCGAGCGCCTTGTCAGTATCGACGCTAAGGCCGAACTGAGTGGCGCCGTTGTATGAAGCGCCCTTCGAGATACCGCCGGAGAAGTTGCCGTAGAGCTCGCTGGTTTCCTGCGCGTTGAACGTGATGCCGTGATCGCCCAGTAGCGTGCGCAGTCCGCCCATGTCGCCGAGCAGGTTAGAGCGCTCCCAGAAGCCGGTCGGCGCGGCGGCGGCCCCGGCCGATGCCGCGCTTGTGTCGGTGTTTGTAGTTGCGGCAACGTCGTGGTCTGCCGCAACCGGGGCGGCAGACGCCGACTGTGCGTAAGCCGGATCGGTTGTGCCGGCGGCCAGTGCCACCAGCAGCGCCGCGGCGGCGCAGGCCGGCTTTACGCGCGAGGGCGGAGCGAGCATACATCGGCTGTCAATGCTATTGTCGTTTTGTGTGGGCGTGCCAAAGGAGATCATTTTTGCTTTCTTTTGGGAAACGAACCGATGAATGAGCGGCGCCGAAGCAGGAAGGTGTCCGGCGTCAACTCGCCGCGAGGTCACAGTGTTGTTGAATCGTCTTCACAACAGCCAGCTCAGGCGGGCCATGATGTACCGCCAGCGTTGCGTTTTGAGGTCGTCCAGAGGGCCGCGACCGAGGTGTCGCGTCGCACTGCGTTAGCTGGGCGGGCACCTGGGTGCCCCCAGAGCTGGCCTGGTCCGTCAGGTTCGCGGCGCGGTGCGATGGCCAGCGTCGCACGCAGGTAAGTGCGTGAGACGCGGAGAAAGCGTTCGGTATGCATGATTCAACTCCCGTCGAGCCCGGCCTGGCCGGGCAACGTTCGATAAGTGGCACACCGTCAGCGAAGTCGGGCGCTGTCGGCGGGCTTAAGCAAAAAGGGAGCGAGCTACAGACAGACCGCACGGGCGGTCCGGAAGAAGCGCGCTGACCCGTCAATCGGGGTCAGCGGCAGGAGGGAAAGTCCGGCGTCGCTAACGCGCGATTGCAGTCTGGTTGCCGGCACACGCCGGCATACAAGATCGACTACTAGAGCTTGCGTCCACGAAGGACTCTCCTGTTTCTAAGACAGGGCGGATTCTATGCGCGCCCTCTGTGAACGTGCAAGGAGAAATTGTCACGCAGTGCTTAGTAGCTTCAAAGGGATACACAACGCACCTGCGGGCAACGGTCTGCACTGCATGAATGCGAAACAAAGAGTTATGTGAATGATTTGCATCCACCGGAGTAACAGATTCGAAAGAAAAATCTTTGAAATAGTCGTTGACTCGGCTTGCGCGTCGTCACTAGAATTCGCGTGTTTCCACGAAAGGGGCATTTGCCTTGGACAGTTGTAGTAGTCGACCTTCGAATCGTTTTTCTGCCTGACCGGCACGACGCCCGCCTGGATTTTTCCCTAGCCGCCGTCCTGCCAGCAGGCAGACGGTGCGCGCCGCAGTAGCTTTCGCAGTTTTTCCCGCGCATCTCTTCGATTGGCCGCCGTCGTTCACGCGCGTGCTGTCACGCACGTTCGTCAACACGACCCGCGTCGCGCCATTGGCTCGCGCCGCCGCTTGTTCACGCCGTTTTCGCGCGCGCAACACCGCGCCGGAACCGGCGTGCGGTAAAACGTCCGTCAAACATGAACCGGACCCAAATGAAAGAGGAGCTCACGATGCCCGACCCTGAGCCTAAACCCTGCACATCTCGCCTTGCGTTCTCGCAGAACGCGGGCCACTTCGCCTGACATCTGGCCGCATACGTTCCTCCCACACGCCTGGGCATATTGCCCCGCGTGCAGCGAAACGAAGGCACGCCTGATCGATGGCGCCACGTTTCAGGCATCTGGAGGAATCACCATGCACTTCGCTCTCCTCGTTTCGCAACTCCCGCACGTCGAAGAAGCTCGCACGCACTACAACGGCATGCTCGGGCTCGACTCACATTCGCACGGCTCAACCGGCGTAGTCGCTGCCGTCTGGACGGCATTCAAAAAGCTCGTTCGCTGACACGGCCTGGCGTCGCCGACTTCTGCCCCTGCTCCTGCACCAGCAGTCGGCGGGGCAGCGCCACGTCTCAATCATTAAATTCAAAAAAGTACTACTAAGGAATAAATACAGATGTCCACCACTCCTGCAAACATCACGCAACGTCGGAGTGCCGTGCTCGACGACGCGCACGTGGGCGATATCAAAGGCGCCCTCGGCACCATCGCCCGCCACGACACCGCTCCGCGCAGCAACGGGATGGCGCGCCTGCGTACGCTGCTCGCCATCCTCGGCCCTGGTCTCATTGTCATGGTCGGCGATAACGACGCCGGCGCCTTCGGCACTTATACGCAGGCGGGGCAGAACTACGGCACGTCGCTGCTCTGGACGCTCGCGCTGCTGATTCCGGTTCTCTATGTGAACCAGGAAATGGTCCTGCGCCTGGGCGCCGTGACCGGCGTCGGCCACGCACGCCTCATCTTCGAACGCTTCGGCAAGTTCTGGGGCGCCTTCAGCGTCATCGATCTTTTTCTGCTCAATGCGCTCACGATCGTCACCGAGTTCATCGGCATTACGTTTGCGCTCGACTTTCTCGGCGTCTCGAAGGTTCTCGGTGTCTGCATCGCCGCGGTACTGACGATGGCGGCGGTCAGTACGGGCGACTTCCGGCGCTTCGAACGCTTCGCGATCGTGCTGTGCCTGTTGAGTCTGCTGCTGATCCCGGTGCTCGTTTCGATTCACCCGCCTGTGGGCGTTATCGCGCGCGACTTCTTCGTGCCGACCTGGCCGGCGAATTCGAAGCTCTCCGACGTGATGCTGCTCGTGATCGGCATCGTCGGCACGACCGTCGCGCCGTGGCAACTGTTCTTCCAGCAGAGTTACGTGATCGACAAGCGCATTACCCCGCGCTTCATGAAGTATGAGAAAGTGGACCTCTGGATCGGTATCGCGTTCGTGATCGTCGGCGCTGTGGCGATGATGGCCTTCACCGCCGCGCTCTTTGACGGCAAGCCAGAGTTCGGCAACTTCACCGACGCGGGTGGCGTGATTGCGGGTCTGCACAAGTACGTCGGCCAGACCTCGGCCACGATCTTCGCCGTGGCGCTGCTCGACGCGTCGATCATTGGCGCCGCCGCCGTTTCGCTCTCGACGGCCTATGCGATTGGCGATGTCTTCAAGGTCAAGCACTCGCTGCACCGCAGCGTGCTCGACGCGAAGGGTTTCTATCTTGTCTACTTCGGCATCATCGCGCTCGCGGCGGCCCTCGTGCTGATTCCCGGCAGCCCGCTCGGCCTCCTGACTGAGGCTGTGCAGACGCTGGCCGGCGTGCTGCTGCCGAGCGCAACGGTGTTCCTGTTGCTGCTCTGTAATGACAAGGCGGTGCTCGGCCCGTGGGTGAATTCGAAGAAGCTGAACGTGTTCACGGGTGCAGTGATTGCCGTGCTCGTCGTGCTGTCGATCATCCTGACGGCGGCCACGGTTTATCCGGATATCAGCGGTGCGGCAATTATCAAGATTCTCGTAGGCGGATGCGGGCTTGCCGCAGCGGTGTACGCAGCGGTGGAACTCTCGCGAAAGTTGCGCGGTGGAACTGTCGGCCATGATGCGGCTCCGCTCAACAAGCCGGCCCTGAAGGAGTTGCGCAACACGTGGCGCATGTCGCCGCTCGAAGACCTGCCGGCGCCGCAGCACCTGACGCTGTCGACACGCGTGTGGATGGGCGTGCTGCGCACCTACCTCGTCGTCGCAGTGGGTCTCGTGATCGTGAAGGTCGTGCAGATGGCCATTCACTGAAGTAAGTAAGCGGGGCAGGCGCACGTCTGCCCGATTTTTTTGGAACATGCGGCGCACGAATATGCGTGCACGCGTGTACAGGTAGGTGTACATGCTGCGCCTTCGACCTGCTGGAAACCCGTCTGTGCTCTAATTCCCGCGTCGTTGAATTCCCCGGTGGCTGAAGGAAATCGAAGCTGCGAAGACGGCGGGTCACCCGAAATCCAGAATCATCAGGGCAATGTTCTTCTTAAGAACCCTTTTAAGCATGGTGCGAACAGGCTCGTGAAGGAGCTTTCTCGCTGCTTCCTTGACATGTTTCCATTGGGGGACTTCGATGCTCAGCCACCATGAAATTGGGACGCTGCTAACGCTGGCGAACGGGGATAAGCGGGTACAGACACTCGACCCGAACATGCGATCGCTACAGACCCGGAAGCTTGTAGAAACCCAGAATTGCGCGCCTGGGTGGATCATCGTGCGGCTAACGGATTCTGGCCGCGCGCTGCTGCAGCGCCTGCAGGTTGAGTCGTGATAGCTGTAATACGAAGCAATTCGCATACGGTTCGCTTCGCGCCTCATTCCTGATCGAGGCTCTCCGGTCCAGACAGGCCGGGGAGGCGGCAATAGCGGCTCAAGCATGCACCGGACATTTCGACGAGGAGGTGAATTTTGTGCTTCATTACTGGACCTTCGATCTGGCTTTGTGCCTGTTCGATCGCGGCGCTGAGAGATCGAGGCGATGCCCCTGCGTTCGGGATGGAAATCCTGCGGCCGCGCTTGCTTGAACACCTCGGAGCTATACCGCACCGTATTATTGAACCACTACCTGAGATAGGCAGGTCTGGGCGATCAGATTCGCGCACGAAATACTCTCCACCGAACGTAGCGTAACAGGCCACTCAGTGGCGTGGATTGGGCGTTGCTCGGCCGCGCGTTGCAAGGGCGCTCCGCGCTACTGCATCAGGAGTCGAAAATGAAAAAGCACATTAGCCCGATACGCATGGTTCTGGCCCTGGTCCTCGTCGTCGCTTTCCAGTCCACTGATCATAATGCTCCTGTAACCACAGCGAACGTGACGCAGGTCGTTCCGGGCATCTTCCCTGAAAATGGACCGCCGAATGGTGGAACGTTCCACTGCCTGGTCTATGGGAAATACTGCCTCAGCAACGCGTTGCGCGGCCGCTAACAAGCAAGTGGGCCGCGTTTCTCACGCGTGTGTACTGGTTAGCTGTACACGATTGGCGCGACTTACAGGTTAAGAAGGACCAGTGTGCCGTGGCCCCCCAATGATCGTCCCGAAAGAAACCCCGGCGTTTCTGCTATGTTTACATGAAGCTATCGGCGAAGAAGCATGCCGTCCAGTTACCCTGGTTCTGCTTAGCAAATCCAGTTGACGTTTAATATCTCGCGCTCCTAGAATATAGGAGTCTTCATAGAAGGGGCCGATGCCTTGGACAGTTCCAGTTGTCGATCTTCGAACAGTTTCGCTGCCTGACCGGCAGAACGTCCGCGCCCACTATTCCAGCCGCCGTTCTGCCAGCAGGCAGACGGTGCGCGCCGTAGCAAAACTCTCCGTGCACCCCTGATTCGCGCCGCCAGACGCAGCCTTTGCGCACGTCCGGCACGCGCCGCGTCGCGAGCGGCCACTCGCGCCGTGAATCCGTGCTCGTGCGATTAGTTCGCAGGCGAGCGCGTGACTGAGTGCGCGCGTTCCAGTCGTCAGCACCAACGCCGAAAAGGAGTCGAAATGCCAGACAGTGCCAGTTATCCCATATACCGCTCGCCAGTACCTTTGTGTTTAACTGAGGAAAGCAGGTAGGCCTGTCACCGCGCACGTGATGTACGTGGTCCCCGTGTCTCCTGGCTTTCCGCATCAACGCGTCAAGCCAGGCGCACGGAGTAAAACCATGACTTTCGGACTCCTCCTCTCGAACCTTCCACACGTTGACGAAGCGCGTGCCCAATACGACACGATGCGTTCGCTGCGACCCCTCGGACAACAGCGGCTCGCAACCTTCTGGCGCTGGCTGATGCTCCTGATTGCCTGAGCGTCTGTACGCCATAGGTGAGGGACGCCGTTGCCCGGTGACGCCGTTCCTCGCGTATGGCGGAGGTAAACATTTTCGTTTCAGCAGCCCGTTACCAGGGGAGGAAACAAAATGTCGATCCGAACTGAAACTTCAACGTCATCTGCCGCCGCGATGGAACGCAGCGCGGTTCTCGACGACGCCCATATGGGGGACATCACGGGCGCGCTCGGCACCATCGCACGTCACGACATTGCGCCTCGCACCGGCTGGTGGGCGCGCTTGCGCACGCTGCTGGCGATCCTCGGCCCCGGGCTGATCGTGATGGTTGGCGACAACGATGCGGGGGCGTTCGCCACCTATACCCAGGCGGGGCAGAATTACGGCACGACGCTGCTGTGGACGCTGTTGCTACTGGTGCCTGTCCTCTACGTGAACCAGGAAATGGTGCTGCGACTTGGCGCCGTGAGTGGTGTGGGGCACGCACGCCTCATTTTCGAGCGTTTCGGCCGGTTCTGGGGGACGTTCAGCATCGTCGACCTGTTTTTGCTCAACGCCCTGACAATTGTCACCGAGTTCATCGGTATCACGTTCGTTCTCGACTTTTTCGGATTTTCCAGGATTGCTGGTGTCTGCATCGCCGCGGCGCTGACCATGACAGCGGTAAGCACAGGCAACTTCCGCCGCTTCGAACGCTTTGCAATGGGGCTGTGCGTGCTGAGTCTGCTGCTCGTGCCGGTCCTGGTATCGATACACCCGCCGGTCGTTTCGATAGCGCGCGACTTCTTCATCCCGAACTGGCCAGCGCACTCGAAGCTCTCAGACGTGATGCTGCTCGTGATCGGCATCGTCGGCACCACCGTGGCGCCCTGGCAACTGTTCTTCCAGCAGAGCTATGTCGTCGACAAGCGCATCACGCCACGCTTCATCCGCTATGAGCGGGCCGATCTGTGGATCGGTATCGTGTTCGTGATGATTGGCGCGGTGGCCATGATGGCTTTCTGCGCCGAGCTGTTTGCCGGCCGCCCTGAATTTGGCAATTTCACGGATGCGGGTGGCGTAATTGCGGGTCTCGAAAAGTATGCAGGGCGCACGATGGCGACCTGCTTTGCGATTGCGCTGTTCGATGCCGCGATTATCGGCGCAGCGGCCGTGTCGCTGTCGACAGCTTATGCGATTGGCGACGTGTTCAAGATTCGCCATTCACTGCATCGCAGTGTGGCGTCCGCGAAGGGCTTCTATCTGGTGTACTTCGGGATCGTCGCGGCATCGGCCGCGCTGGTGCTGATTCCGGGCAGCCCGCTTGGCTTGCTGACGCTGGCCGTGCAAACCCTTGCGGGTGTGCTCCTGCCGAGCGCCACGGTGTTCCTGCTGCTGCTTTGCAACGACCGGGCCGTTCTGGGTCCGTGGGCCAACTCTACAAAGGTGAATCTGTTCACCGGCGCGGTGATCTGGGTGCTGGTCCTGCTGTCCATTATCCTGACCGCCTCGGTGATGTACCCGGACATAAGCGGTGAAACGATTCTCGAGGTACTGGTGGATGGCACGCTGCTCGCCATCGTTGGCTATGCCGTCACGATTGGAATGCGCAGACTGCGTCGTGAACCGGCAGACGGCGACGGCGATGCGAGCATGCAGGTATATCCGGTCGGTGCTCGCTACACGTGGCGCATGCCACCGCTCGAGGAGTTGCCGCCGGCAAATCTCACACTGGCCAAGCGAGTTTGGATGGGTGTACTGCGCGGCTATCTGCTGATCGCGGTCGCGCTGGTCATTGTGAAGGTCGTGCAGATGACGTTGTTTAAATAGCGTCGGGACGCCGGTCACTGGCCGGACGGGCCCGGGACTGGCGAGAGGTGGTCGTGAGAAGTCGCATACTATGCATTCGGCGCGCTCTTGCCGCTTGATGGTACGGGGACGGCAAGGTCGCGCCATCCGCGTTCGCCGGACGTGGCGCAACATGCCACTCAGCCATATGGAGTGGGCGCTGCTCGTCGCGTGGGCAGCGCTCCTCACGAGTCTGCTCTGGGTCGTCCTGCTTGCGGGGCCAATCCGGTCGTTCAGGCAGGCATTCTGATGGCTGGACGTTGGCTGAGGTCGTGGTCGAGCCGGACTTTGTACAGCCGTCGCGGCAATCAGCCGGAGGATTTGATGATGAGGAAATACCTATTCGCGGTATCCCTTGTGGGAGCCATCCTTTCCATCATCGCAATCGCGACGTCTGGACTGAACTGCCAGGTATCCCGTTACGACACGGCTCGTGTCGTAACGGGCGGTCTGACTGGCAACGGATTATCAGAGCGCCCGGAGACCCATTGCCTGATCTATGGAAGGCTTTGTCTCGGCAATACCCTGCGCGGCCGTTAGCTGAATGGCGGGGCACTGCGAAAACAGCGGGGCGTTTGTGCTCGGGCGGTGCTCGCTGTTGCGGTTCTGGTGAGGAAGATGCAGCGATGCAGCGAAGTAAGATCGCGATTGATACAGGCGAGCGGCACATGGTTACATTGCACGTCCGCCCGGCACCGGGGCAGGTGGGCAACGCCGCGTTGGTTCGGGAATCGTCGGTCACTGAATCGAAGCAATGCTGGTCCCTGTGCTTGCAGGCGTTGCACTCAACGCCCTCGTGATCCACTGGCTGGACCCCTTTTTGCTTGTTACATCGCTGTCGAGGGCGTCGGACATTGGAGGGAAGGCCGCGACGCGGGCGCAGCGAGCACGCTAGGCGACGCATCTGGTCGATGCCGTCAAGGTGTTTCACTGAGGCCGTTCAGCAAGGCAGTTAACGTAGATGCGGCGATTCGTGACGCACCGCATGCGTGAAGCGGTGTCCGTGTTCAAGGTATTGCTGACACACCGGCGAACACATGTCCCGGTCAGCCAAGGCTCTAGACGCATGTGCAACAGACGAATTTTGAGCCGTCGCATCGGTCGGGATAACGATCGATACGATGGCTAATGCAATCGTTAGCGAAGGTGGAGGATGGAAATTCGGTTTACTAAATAATATTCGGGGAGTAGGCAAAGTGGAGTTGAAACTGGTGGAATTGCGGCTTACTCGGACACGCCGACAATGATCGCACTCTTGCGCGTTTGAGATACTAGGCAAGAACGCTGAATCGGCACGTCTCCTGACACCTCACAACGGCTTCGACCGAGTGACGGTATTTCTGACGGTATACGAATGCAATTTCGTCCCCTAGCCTATGTGGGACAAACGTTTCCCGCCAGACTCGACACAATTGCGCAGATTGACACGGTCCGGACTCGGGCCATTTACGGACGCTCGTACGCGCTTTCACGAGGACGTTGGAACGTCAGTTCCCCCGGTGAACGGACCATCGCGGGCCAACTGACGACGTGCGCAAGGCGGGCGTTTAGGCTCGGGTTTGGCGGCTCACCACAGGCGACCATCTTTCACCGACGCTTCCTACGGAAGTCAGGATCTCATTGAAATCATGCGCATCGAACCGCTACCAGGAAGCGAGCATCGTCGCTCGGGTTTTATCGTCTGGGTCCTTTCATGCCTTCCGACTCCATGGCCGCATTCCATTCCTCACTCGCCTCGATCGGGTCCATCGCTTCGTCAAGCGACGCGGTTGCGCGCTCGGCGGCCGCTCTAGTTTCGTCTGCCGGGGAGTCTGCGTCGCCGTCACCCGGGGGCTGCAGCATGTCCTTGATCATCGCGCTCAGCTCCGACGTGTCCCATGGCAGCCCACGCCGGGTTCGGTCCTTTATGTAGTGCCTCACTTCTGCGTCCTGCTCCGCGGTAAGCGGCAGTCCGCGGAAGGTGCTTTGGGGGTCAGAGTCAGTCATTACCTTCTCCTTCTGTTACTTTTTCAGTGTACTCGCCATTGCGACCACGAGAGCCGTGAACGCGGCGCTCTTGCGCCGAATCGAATGTGTGGCCGCGGCCGGCAGCAGGCGGCCGATTCTGTTGAAAAACTCTTTTTTGGCCTGGATGTTCTGGCGACTCGAGTTCGCAACGCTCGAGGGCGGCAGTTGCGGCGCAGCTTTCGGGAGGGGATCGGTGGCCCCGATGCCCCCTCAAGCGATCATTCTCACTGCGGTCTGACTCGTTGGCGTCAACCACTTCGCCATTCGACGTAGATTCTGCGCTGTTGCGGCCAACAGAAATTCGTCGTGCGCACCGCTGGGTCCGCGCAATCGCAATCGATCAAGCTTCAAGATTCGCTTCAAGTGCGCCGAGGCGGTCATCGGCGCAGTTAAGGCGGTGCGAACAGCGCGGCGGGCGACGTCGCCCGAAAAGCGTACGACGATTGCAACGACGGATTGAAGGCCTTGCCGATGAAAAAGTTCGGCATAGCAAGAGAGATGGCCGTTGACTTCCATCTGAACCCCACGGGTGAACAGCATGGCCGCCTCCCGGTTTCGCACATCGCCCGAGCGGTCAGCTTGCGGCTCAAACATCCGCAGCCGTTCATTCGGCGCTCGACGGTCAGAGCTCCGACCCAGCCATGTAAGCTGTTCGTTGAGCTCGACGTCTAGTTCAGTCACTTCTACCCGGCGATCGATTCTCTTCGGGAATGAGCCTTGTGAATGATCTGCTGATTCTCATTCCCGCAGGCAGCCATTAGCCTAGTTCTGTCGTTCATCAGCAGACGGAAGTTTCCCGCCTGCGTTTGGGTCAACGCCAGTCGACGATCTCTGATTGGCGGACTATCGGGGCCTCCCCTTCACGCCGATTTCTTTTAAAGGCCACCTACCATGGCAAAACTGACCAAGAAGACCGCCCTCGTCACCGGCGGTTCGCGCGGCATTGGCGCCGCGATCGCCAAGCGGCTGGCTGCCGACGGCGCAAGGGTGGTGATCACCTATGTCAGGGGCGCGGACGCCGCCGCCCTGGTGGTGAAGGAGATCGAAAGCGCAGGAGGCGAGGCGATCGCGATCCAGGCGGACGCCGCCGACGCGAAGGCCGTTACGGCCGCGGTCGAACGGACCGTCTCCACCTTCGGCCAGCTCGACATCCTGGTGAACAACGCCGGCATACTCATCCCCAAGCCCTTCGAGGAGGCCACGCAGGAGGAGATGGACCGTGTGATCGACGTCAATCTGCGCGGCGTGTTCGTGGCCACCCAGGTCGCGCTCAAGCACCTGAGGGCGGGCGGCCGCATCATCACGATCGGCTCCTGCGTCGGCGAGCGGAACATGATTCCGGTCCTGACGACCTACGCCGCGACCAAGGGCGCAGTGAAGATGTTCACCCAGAGCCTGTCTCGCGAGGTTGCCCCCCGCGGCATCACGGTCAACAACATCCAGCCGGGGCCGATCGACACCGATAACAACCCCGCGGCCGGCGACTGGGCGCCGCCGCAGATCGCGATCACGGCGCTGAAGCGGTTCGGCCACGTCGACGACGTCGCCGCGATGGCGGCGTTCATCGCTGGCCCCGAGGCCAGCTACATCACCGGCGCAAACTTCACCGTCGACGGCGGCGCCAACGCCTGAAGGGCACGACAGCCCTCTCCGGTGGGGCTTGCTCGCGCTACGTCCGCAATGGGTCGACCCGGCGCGACCGTATCGGGCAGTAGTCGGCCACCGCGGGCCATTGGATTTCGCGATTGATACGAACCGACCGCAATTCGATAACGCAGATGCGATCCTTCGAATATTTCGAATTATCGGAATGAAAATGGCCGCCTATCTTATCAACTTGAAGTGCGGTTCCGCTGCGCGCGATTACACCCGATGTAATTGGCGCACTCGACAACCGTCGCTACTCTTTGCCAGTCGCGCCGCCGATCCGGTCGCGCACGAACGGAATGCGTTCGGTTTGCTGATGAGTCTGAACCTGCTGATCGAGACGCCCGGCGGTTTTGAGTACACCGGCGAGCAGTGCAAGGATTGAATGAGCGAGGCAGGTTTCCGGAAGCATCTCACAGTCCAGACAACGCGGTCTCGCACTGATGGAGTGAGTGGAATGGACGGCGAAAACACAATCGCAAATATCGATCAGACTGACTGGGCGGCGTTGAAGGACAGGCTTGTCGAAGCCGGCAGCCAGGTGCTGATGATGCCCGCAGCTGGCGGGGAAATTACGCATTGGAACGGCGCATTGGATCCCCGTCCGAAAATGCTGGTCCGATGCAGCACCGTTGCCCAGGTCTCCCGTGTGATGAGCGCCGCGCGCGGCTTTGACGCTCCTCTAGCCGTCCACAACGGCGGGCAGGACTGGAACGGTCGGTCCATGCGCGACGGCAGTCTGCTGCTAGACCTTTGCGACTTGCGGACCATTGAGATTGACACCGGGCGCAGCGTAGCGACGATCGGTGCGGGCGTGACGAGCGCTCAGCTCAATCGCGCTGCGGGCGAGCGAGGTCTTGCCGCGGTGATCGGCAACGATGGGGCGGTGAGTATGGCCGGCCTCACGATCGGTGGTGGCTATGGACCGCTCATGACGCGCTTCGGCCTGGCGTGCGACAACCTCCTGTCGGCCGAGGTCGTGCTGCTCAATGGACGCATCGTGACCTGCGACGGAGAGCACGAGCCGGACCTGTTCTGGGCGCTACGCGGTGGCGGTGGGAACTTTGGGATTGTCACGTCGATGAGCCTGCGTCTCCACACGCTGGATGACGCGCTGGTCGGTACGATCGTGTTCCCCTGGACTGATGGGCGTGCTGCCCTGGCGCACTATGCCGCGTTGATGCTCCGGGCGCCAGGCGAACTGTTCGGCGCCGCCGTCCTGGCAACCGGACCAGGCGGCAAACCGGTGATCGCGATCTCGCTTGTCTGGACAGGAGATCCGGCGGCCGGCGAGGCAATCATCGGCGAGGCGGCGGCAGCGGGTCATCCCATTGTCGTCAGGGTCGAACCGACTGCTGCGAGCGATCTTCTCTTCCTGACCGACGGAAAGCTTGCCCAAGGTCTCGGCTACGAAGTTGCGACGCGGTGGTTCAGCGCCCTCACAAGCACGACGATCGACGTACTCCTTGCAGCGTTCGAGGCGCGCACGTCGCCCCTGGCTTCTATCGTCGTCCATCATTGCCATGGGGCCGCTACACAGGTCGCGGCTGACGCGACCGCGTTTGGCATGAGAGATCCACACTTCACTGCTCTGGTCTACGCAGCGTGGGAGCCTCCGCTGGCCGACGCAGAGCAGCATCGGGCCTGGGCGGCGTCCCTGGACGCGGAACTCGCGTCGACCTCGTTGCCGGGGGGCTATGCCAACCTCCTGCCCGACCGCGCATCGGACCGGATAGCCCACGCTTACGGCCCCAATGCGTTGAGGCTGTCCCGGATCAAATCCCGCTTCGACTCGAGAGGCGTCCTCCATGCCATTCCGCTGCCAGCGCTATCACCGGCCGCGTGACGCCTGCGATGACGCGCTTACAGGAGCAGTCAGATGGACAACTCCTTGTCCAGCGTTGAGCAACCATTCAACCGTTGGAGTAACCGCCATGTCTTGTCCCGGTACACGCCCCGAACCCATACAGACACCGCGACTCATTACGTTGCCCGAGCGCCTGTTCGAGACCGCCGAAGCCTGCCCTGACGCGATTGCGCTGATCGCCGGCGACGACACATGGACCTACGGCCGTCTGGCGCGGTATGTCAAAAGGCTTTCACAAGGCCTGAGCGCACAGGGTCTGAAACCAGGCGATCGCGTCGCACTGCACTTGACGAACAAACCGGAAACCGTCATCGCGTATTACGCGTGCATGTTGACAGGCCTGATTGCGGTGCCCCTGAATAACCGGCTCACACGCGCGGAACTCGAGCCGCAATTGCGACGACTGCACGTTTCGTTATATCTGGGCCAGAGTGATCTGTACGGCGCAATTGCCGGCGTGGATGGTTCGGTTCTCGATGCCCGCAGGCGCTTTCTTGTCGATGGCGAGTCCCAGGACACGGGCGCAAAGGCATGGAGCGAGTTGATTGACCACCAGGAAGACGAGGTGCGGCTCGAGCCGGCGTGTGTCGATGAACCTGCGCTTTTGCTGTCGACGACCGGCACTACGGGGAAACCGAAGCTCGTCACCCACACCCAGCGCACGGTGTGCGCAATTACGCAAGCATGCCAGGCCGTCGCGTTGAGGCCGTACGACGTCACACTTATTGCCACGCCCATGATGCATGGGGGAGGGCTCGCTACTGTGCTGGCGACGTTAACCGCACATGGCATCTGCGTCCTGTTGGACCGATTCGAGCCAGCGGCCGCGCTTGACCTGATAGAACGGCACCGTTGCACGTTGCTGATATGGTTGCCGTTCATGTATGCGGCGGCTTGCGCCGAGCAGATTGCGCAGCCACGCAACGTCACGTCACTGGGCACCTGCCTCGTCGTAGGCGACACGACGCCGCGAAGTCTGCAGGAGGAATTCTTGCGGGTGTTCGGCGTCAGGATGCGCAACGTGCTTGCGATGAGCGAAAGCATGGGCACATTCACCTACGGATTCGATATCGGGCCGGTGTGCCGCGCGGTCGACATGAACCGGGTCCGCCTCGTCGACGAAGAGGGAAACACCGTCAGGCGCGGCGACGCGGGCGAACTGTTGCTGCGCGGTCCGAACATGTTCGTCGGCTACTGGCATGGGCCCGGACACATCGACGACGCACGCAAGGATGGCTGGTGGGCCACTGGCGATGTGCTGAGACAGGACGAAGCCGGCGATTTCTGGTATGTCGCCAGAAAGAAAAATTTGATCATCCGTGGCGGGTCGAATATCTCGCCGGTCGAAGTTGAGGACGCGCTTCTCGTCCATCGCGGCGTGCGCGAGGCAGCGATAGTCGGTGTGCCGGATGCTGTCCTCGGTCAGCGCGTAATTGGTTTTGTTGAACTGACCGAAGCCGCGACGCAGGTGGAGGAAGTATTGTTCGACCTGTCCACCAGGATTGCGAGCTACAAGATGCCGGAGCGGCTCATCGTTGTCGACCAGTTGCCGCGCAATTCGTTAGGCAAGGTGGACCGGGCGAGGCTGCAAGCAATCGGTGAGCAACTGGGCAGTCGGCGCCCTGCGTAAAACTCGTCTTGGCCATGTGAGCGAGGAAAGAGGGTAAGCGTCGGAGCAGGAGCCGCTACGATGAACTGTCCCGTGACGTATCCGGACTGCAACTTTCGCGTGAGCCGCGCAACGTCCCCGGCTGCATGAGCATCACATTTCCTCCAGTTGGCGAATGCCATTTATCGAAATCGAAGGCCGAATCCAGCACTACCAGATCCGGGGCACTGGCTTCCCGGTTCTGCTCGGACACAGCTACTTGTGGGACTCGTCCATGTGGGAGCCGCAAATCGAGGTACTTTCGCGCTCGTTTCAGGTGATCGCCCCCGATCTCTGGGGCCATGGCCAATCCGCCGGTCTTCCCGAAAGCACGCGTACCCAGGGTGATCTTGCAAGGCACGCGAGTCGCCTGCTGGATGCGCTTGCCATCCCGCAATGCGCCGTCGTTGGGCTCTCTGTCGGCGGCATGTGGGGAGCCGAGCTTGCGTTGCGCGATCCGGCGCGCGTCCGTACGCTGGTCATGATGGATACTGATCTCGGCGCCGAGCCCAACGCAAACCGCGCGCAGTATTTCCAGATGCTTGACGCGATCGAGGCGCTTGGTAGCGTTCCAGCCTACGATCACCGCGGCATTGGGCGAATCACGGTGCTCTCATGCCCTCGAGTAGCCGCATGGCATATTCCGCGCACTTTCTCCGCACTCGAACGAGTTGCCCGAACAACAACGAAAATTCCGCCAAACGGCCACGTGCGCGAAGCATGACGACACGTGTTTCGTGCCATGTCCGCCGATTCGCCCAGCTCGCCTTATATTCGGCATCGAGAGGGCGAAAATCGAAATCACGACCGTTGGCGTGAGACCATTTGACGAGGAATTCTGCAAGCAGCGCTCCAACCGAACACACAGCAAATGCCTCGTCATACGTCGTCACGAAGCCCTCGACGGTTCGAGATCCCACCAGGTTTACCGACGCGGCGACGGTCACGCCTTCGACCTTCACGAAGGCAACGAGCGGAACCTTCGACAGATCCATTCGCCGTGCCAGCGCGACAAAGAAATCCCGAACCCGATCGTCCTTCAAATAGGCAACGCTCACGCCGCGGCGCTCGGCCCAACGGCGTTTGGTGCGGAATAGCCAGCTCAGAACGGCGACAGCGTCCGGTATCGTTCGGCACCAGCCGAATTCGACATGGCCTCGTGCTTCGAGCCGCTTGTGCCGATTTCGCAACGTGCCGCGAAGCGACTTCGACCGCGTCGATACGAAGTCGTCCCACCGCGGAACGTCTCGCAGCACGATCGAAAATCCGGGCAGGCCGCGCCACCGTGCGGGCACGCGCGCGAGCACCCAGGAGTGGGGGACGTCCTCGAGCGCCTCCTGCAACAGGCTGCCGTGACGAACGAGCGGGATCTGCAGAACGTCCGCATCGACCCGCCTGATCGCTTCGACTGCGGCGGCGTAGACGGCTCGGCTGGCGCCCCCCCTCACCAGCGGCTGTCCATACTCTTCGCTGGTTCCGCAGGTCAGCCCTTTTGCAATGCGCACAATGCCACGTCGGACGATCGAAACAGGCCACAGCGCGAGCAATTCCCCGTCGCCATACACCATCGCCACACTGACGCGTTCCCCGTCGGTCAATGCATGCGAGGCGGCAAGCTCGCAATACTCGAAGGTCATATGCCCAGGGCAGTCCTCGGCATCGGCAGCGAGCGCGCGCCACACTTCGCGCAGCGACCCCAGCGCCGCAAGCGATTCAATTTCCCGGACTTCGCTCGTGTGCGCCGCTTTCGTCGATCGGCTTGTCCATTCCACTTCCGCCGCGGTCGGCATAAGATGCCCTGGCTCGTCCATGCCCCAATATGCCGTCTTTGATTCCCGGCTAACGGACTCACGGTTTGCGACACGGGGCCGCAATCCTGCCGCCTCCTTGGCTTGTAAGACTTGCTTGCAAGACTTACTCGCTTCTCCCAACAATCGTGCAGGCATCGCTTTTGACTCGAGAGCCACGGCTCAGGCTGGACCGCAATGAGCGCATATGACCTGCACGCAGTAGCAGTTTCTGTACCTGATCCGAAGCGGGAAACGAATGCAAGGTGCAGCGTGCGCGAGGCAACAGCAGCCACGCGGCATGAGCCCGGCTGCCGTTCCTACGCCCACGCGGAGGAGGCATTCACCAACTGCCGCTGAGAAGAGCGTGCTAACGGACCCGCGTTCGCCGACGTCACGAGTGAATGATTTGCGCACGAAGGGCCGCTGTCTGGTGCAGAGCCGTCCCTTGAACGTCCGGGTGCAAGCCTGCGCCAACGTCCGTAGATGGCCGACCAGAGCCCGACGGCCGAGCGCGGCGATCGTCGGGGGCGGGCGCGAGATGCAAAAGGCATAGCCCGACCCGTTGCCGCCCGCCGCGAATGGCCGCTTTGCCGAACTCCTTCGGGATTGCGCCGGCTCACTACAACTCCTTCAGCGCATCCTCAAGTACCCGAGCCAAAGCCGTCGTTACGCCGGGCGAGAGTGACGCAATTCCCGCGGCATAGTCGGCAGTTCGTGCCTCCGCAATGCGTTTGAGTAACGCACGTCCGTGGCGCGTGACTGCCAGCTGTTTTTTTCGGCGATCGTCAGGTGAATCAATGCGCGACACCAGATCGAGTTGAAACAGTCGCTCGACCATCTGACTCACGGCGGGCAGCGACATATGCATCTGTTCCGCAAGCGCCGAGGGTGTGCTTTCGCTGGACGACGCCAAACGGCGCAGCAGCAATACCTGTTGCAAGGTTACCGATGCGTCCGTCAGTGCCGCCAGCGTTTTACCCTGCGTGTGGGACACGTGATTGACGAACTCCTGCACCAGATTGCCCAGCATGACGAGGTCCGGCACGTTTTCCGCGTGTGTCATGGAATCAACGAAGCTGTATTGTGTCCCAGGTAAGGCGCTCGGGCACCGTGTTCGACGGACGGGGATCATGGCTACATTCAAGGACCGTAGCAGGCAATCGTCACACGCCCCAGACCCCGTGAATCATCGCTTGCCAAAACGCTTGCCTTTCGGACGCCCCGCCATCGTCCGAAATGCAATACAGTAACCCAGGCAGCACGCGCGAAAGCTGTGATCATTCACAGGGAGAGCTGCAATGGACGGCTTCGGACTGACTTCAGAGATCAGCGATTTTCTTGTGCTGGCCACCGCCCTTCGGAATGTGGCCGTGGACACCGGATCTATCGATCGAAAGGGTCTGCTCGCCGAAATCACCCGATTTATCGATTTGTTGGAACGCGCTATTTCAGACAAGCCTGCATGTCGAAACCGTACCTACGAGGCTCGCATACTGATTGCACAGGATCTTCCTCTCTGCGCATTGGACCAGATCGATGCATTGCTCGTTAGTTGCGGCGCACAGCTGACACTACAGCCTCTTTTTACTGGACCCGCTTTTGCGCGCCAGTTAGTGTGATTAGCGCAGCCGGACTTCCAGCGAAGATACCCGCACGTTAGCCAGGCAACGGCCAGTAAAACGTATGTGGAATTGGCCGCATTCGGCGGCGTTGCGGACGTGGATCGCTGACAATGTCTTCCTGGCCAAAGGCTGCAGTTGGCCGAAACCGTGTAAAAACACGCAGAACACCCTACCGGCGACGCCCGGTTGGGAGCGCGATTGCGCTGAGGCGGCACACGGACAGATAGCGTAATGGCATTTACCGACGAATCGCGTCGGCGCTTCACGGCTACTCACATGGCGGTCGGGAGCCCGGGTCCGATATAGTTGATTTGTCATGCATATGCCGTTGAGAGAAATTTAAGGATCGACCGATGTTTGTGCACTTCAAGTCGCCTTCCGACAAAATAAAAAAACAGCGATTTCCAGCGTTTTATTCATGCGGTTCTGGCCCAATATATGGGGGAGCTAGATCGCGTTGTATCAGGAAGCCCCTTGAAGCGCGAACCTCTCTGACGTTGAAAACACAACGTAATCACCAGTCCTATGTCGTATGGATGCCATGCGAAACGCGCCGATTGAAATCGGCGCTTCCCGCCCTGACATAGCCGCCCGCCCTCCCGGACGGGCGATCTGCCATGAAATCGTGGTGTGCCGCTCAACGGCTGACTTCGCCCGCCTGTGCCCAGCGTGGGATTCACTCGTCGATGCGTGTCCGCCCAGCCTTAGTTTTACATATTGCGAAATTGCGGCGGACAGAGCGTTCGCGTGCGGCGCGACGACCAGCGTGGCCGTTGTGTACGAAGGCGCGGCACTCGTCGCACTCTGGCCGGTGATGGTCGCGCGCCGCGGCGCATATCGGGTCGCGCGCGCGGCTGCGGAAGCGACCAGGAATACGGGGGGGCCGCTCGTTGCCGATCCCGCGGAGGCTCGCTTCTATGCCGCAGCCCTCGGCGCGTTGCGCCACGTCGACGCCGACGTGCTAGATCTTTGGCTTGTCGAACGCGGCGCCCCGCTGGATGCCGCGCTGGCACACGTACCAGCGTCTTGGGTGATGAGGGCAATACCCGCACGCTGGCGCGGCGTGGACGGCTACTCGATTGCCCTTTCGGGCTTTGCCACGTACGACGCCTTTGGTCACCTGCGGCGTCATACAAGGCGGCTTGCCCAGCGGGGTGAAGTCTGTTACGGCTGGTGCCAAAGTACCGGCGACGCCTGTAATGTACTCACCTGGATCTTCGCGAACAAGCGCCGCTGGGCAGTTGCACGTGGGTTCAACACGCCGTTTCTCATGGACGACCAGGTGCGCGATTTCTTCATCGACCTCGCAGGGCGCGTTGATCTGGCGGCCACGCCGCTTGTCTCATTCGTGAAAGTGAACGGCGTCCCGGCGGCGGCATCGGTCAATCTGGTTGGGCCGCGCAGCGTCGAGTATTTCATCACGACCTACGACGAAGCGTATGCCCCGTACTCGGTGGGTAACCTGCTCGTCGACAGCATCGCGCGATGGGCGTACGCGAACGGCCGCGATTTCGACTTCCGGCCTTTCTATTCAGCTTATAAGGAGCGCTGGTCCAATCACAAAAGCCGCCACGAGTCGCATGTCGTGATGCTGACATCGCGCGGGCGGTTTGCTGAAATACCGATCGCGGCTGCGCAGATTCGCCGCCTTCTTCGCAAGTTCCGCTTGCCCGCGCTCAGCCGTTGTAGTTTCCTCGCTCCGATGCTGGCGCATCGTGAATGACCTCGCTCGAGTGTGGGGCTGGCGCGCTGGACGCAGGAGCTTTCGGGCAGACGTTTGCAAGCATGCGACCAGTGGCGCTGTATTCAGATGAGCCGCAGCGAATGTGACTGCGCGCGTAGGCTGACGGGGCCAGACAGTTGCAGGCTCCTGAAGGGATCTGTTTCACCTGGCCATGTGCCGCCGCGCTGCGGAGATGGCAATCCGTCGAGCCCAACCTTTCTTGACGCGTCCGTGCGCAGCTGATCGTCCGAGTGCGGTCAATTGCCTGTGCGGAACCCATGAATTTAGTACGCTTGCCCGCGCCGGACCGCATCCTATACTTCGAGCGCTTCACGGACGCGGCGTTCTTCGCGAATGGCAAGGGACACTCCGCTCTGTCCCCAAGCCTCCGTGTTCCTTGACACCAGGATCTTCTGCCTTCGGGAAAAGTATCGTGCGACGCCTGGCAGTTGCGCATCGAAGGCAATGCAGGGGCAATGAAATGATTTGCGATCCATCACATCTTTGCGCGTCCTGCAGTCTTCTGCTGAGTCACCCCGATTTCGATGTGACACACCCTCTGCGCGATGTCGGCGAACCGGCATATCTCGGCAGCATTCGCATCCAGTACTACCGCTGCCCGGGTTGCGGAGCTGAATGGTGCTGTTCATGTAGTCCTTTCGAAAACAGGGACGTTCATTGGACACTTCGCTGACGTCGTAGGGGTCCAGGCTGGGAAATCGTGATTCTGGCGATTGCCGTCGTGGCGATCGGCACGGCTATTGTCGGTTTCCGATGCGCCCGCCCGGGCAGTGGGCTACGGGCGGCGCGGGACAGCGTGCCTGCAACGGCAGATGGCCAGTGTCTTCGCGGGCTTTCCACAAGCCTGCGCGCCACGCGCAGCAAGATCTTTCCTCTCCTCAATATCCGCAGTACCGACGTCAGCGCCTGGATCGTCGCCGTCGCTCCAGAACTCGACCCGGCAGCGATCGATGTCTCGATCGACCCGACAGACAGACTGATCCATTGGAACAAACCCACCGCCTCCTGGGAACGGCGTTTGCTACGGGCATCTCGCAGCGGAGTCCGGGCGCGAGCCTCAGGCACGCCCGACGCGCAAGGCGGCTGCGATCGCCTGAACAACGCTCGTTTGTGGTGCCATGTTGGAGCAAGCCGCATCGTTGTAAGCAGGACCGCGCCGCCGTCGCTTTTTCTGGCCGTCGCGCGGGTATCGGTCTTGAGATAGCCATCAGAAGACGACCATGACGCCGTCACACACGAGCACGCTCCAGCAGCTTGCGGCGTACCTCGAACAAAAGCGCGGCCTGATCACGCGCCGATGGCTTCGCGCGGTCCGGTCCGATACGGCGAGCGGGCAGACCGGACGGTTATCGACGGTCCAGCTGGTCGACCACCTTCCCTCGATATACGAGGAAATCTGCGTAGTGTTGCGGAGTGCGCCGGCGCAGAAGACGCTTCGGCGGCTACACGCCAACGCCAGAAAACATGGCAGCGAGCGCTGGATGCTCGGCTACCAGCTGGACGAACTGTTCGGGGAACTGACCGAATTCCAGCGCTGCGTGCAGCAGGCGACACGGGAGTTCTTCGCGGGAACCTCTGTGTCACGCAATGTCCAGGCGGAGGCTCACCAGCTGATAGAAGATCTGTTCAGCGCAACCATTCGCACCGCGATCAGGCAACTGATCGACGAACAGGACAGCCGGATCTCGCAGACCCTCGGCGAACGCGACCGGGCACTCGCCGCCCAGCACAAGAGCGAGGAGCGGCTTCGGCTGGCCGCGTCTGCAGCCGGGTCGGGCATTTTCGAGTGGGATATTCCCGACGGCAGGGGTGTCTGGGAAAACACTCGCATGTACAAGATAACCGGACAACCAGAATCGCGGGGCCCGCTGTCGTGGGAGGCGTTTGTGCGCGAGCTCGTTCATCCCGACGACGCGCAGGCCCTGGTCACACATCACGCGCAGACCCGGGATGGCGTTGGCGACTTCCAGTCGACCTTCCGGATTTTCCGGATCGAGGATCGTGCACCGCGGGTGGTTGAGATGCATGGTCGGTTCCGGAAAGAGGCCGATGGTTCGATCCGCTCCTTTGTTGGCACGCTGACCGATATCACGCGCCGCACGCTCGCCGAAGAATCGCTGCGGGAGACAGACCGTCTCAAGGATGCGTTTCTCGCAACCCTGGCCCATGAGTTGCGGAATCCGCTCGCACCCATCCGCAATGCGGCGCAGATCCTCAAGCAGCTGAAAACTGATATACCGCCTGAGGTCGAATGGGCACGCCTGACGGTAGAGCGGCAGTGTGCGCATCTCACCCGTCTGATCGACGACTTGCTGGACGTGTCCCGTATCAGCAGCGGGAAGGTCCGCCTGCGCCGCGAGGTTTTCGACATCAGGGAGTCTGTCCGCAGCGCGGTCGAAATCTATTTGCCGGCTGCGAACGATCACCGGGACCGTATTGAGGTTAACTTGCCCGCCGAACCGCTACTGATCGATGGCGACCGGACAAGGCTGACTCAGGTCGTCTCCAACCTCCTGGACAACGCGATCAAATATTCGGGCGAGGACTCACGGATAAGCGTAGATGTGGCCGTGCAGGCAGACCGCGTACAGATCATCGTCGCTGACGAGGGCGTTGGCATTCCGGCATCGCAACTCGCGCGTATGTTCGAGCCGTACGTGCAGCTCGCGCCGCCGGAGGGCCGGGCCCAGTCGGGCCTGGGTATCGGACTGTCCGTTGTCCAGAGCCTGGTGGAGATGCACGGCGGTCACGTGACGGCCGCAAGCGACGGTGCCGGAAAGGGCGCCCGCTTCACAGTGTTGCTGCCTACCACACATGGGACCGGTGCTGGCATGGCCGACGCGGCCGAACCGCCGGAACAGCAGGCAAAACGGTTGCGTGTGCTGGTTGTCGATGACAACCGTGATGCCGCGGAATCGCTGGCGATGGTCCTGAAGGAGCATGACGTCCGCTGTGCTTTCGACGGAGAAGCTGCCCTTGCGATCGCCAGAGACTTCCGTGCCGATGCAGTCATCCTTGATATCGGATTGCCTGGAATCAGCGGTTACGACCTGGCACGGGAACTCCGGGCGCTACCCGAAACCGCGAACGCCGTGGTGGTTGCGCTCAGCGGATACGGCGCACCGGAAGACGTCGAGCGGTCTCGCGAAGCGGGGTGCGCACGGCATTTTGTAAAACCGGTGGATCCCGAAGCGTTGCTGGATTTCCTGCGAACGTTCACGAATGTTAATGATCCCCAGCGACGCGCAAACTGAACCTGCAAGCGAAGCACCCGGCGGGATCTGACGGTCACACCCATGAGGCAGGCGGCGGGGTTTTGTGAGCGCCGGTCAGGTGGATGCTCGCACGGTGACGCGACCTCCCGCGACTGGCCCGAGGTGTCAGGATGTGGATCAGAACCACCGGGCGTGGGCGTGTTTCCAGCTAAGCCGGCGCAGGCACACCGCGCGTGCGCCGCAGCACGGGCCGCCGGGGGCAGGCGCCGTGCCGTCACGACCACACATCAGGCCGCGTCTTTCAGAAAGTGATGAGCGATGCCTGTGAGGAGTCAACGATCAGTCGCTTTTCATCCAGCATTAACCTATTGATACTGGTCTAGGGAGTGCACATCGAAATCTTCGACATCACGCCCTCGATCGGATCGGGGGCGAGGGGCGATAAGCACCTCGCCGCTCTTCAACATGGCAGGCAGGCGGCATCGATATAGTCCGGGTTGATGAGTATCTTTCCTGGACACAGCGGATTGAAGCTGGAATATCCCACACGAAAGACAGCGTCCAGCACCTGCGTCGCGTCATTGAGGATGACCAGTGCGATCGCACCCGCCAGTCCGCCCATGCCCACAATCGAGCCAGCTACCACGCCGCAGTTATTCGAAGGCCCATTGTCTTTCATGCGTCAACATGGACCGCGTGCAGTCCCCTGGGCCAGTCTGGTGCCCGATTCAAATACGGAATTAACAATAAGATTTATGAAAAAAATGACGAATCTTTACAGTTTCGAATCTTCGGTTCGGAATAAGCTTTCCGGCTGAGCCCTTGCGGATAACTGCCGCCGTCCCAGCATTCATGATGAAAGGCTGCCATTTCCCGGGCCGACTGCAAAAGGGCTGGCGCAACCCTGTCCAGCGAGTGCCCACGCATGGTCGCCCCGACGGTCGGATGGGTGTTTGGTCACGTTGGATTCGAAATGGTCAAGTTGCCCCGCTTTGCCCACAAGCGGAGCGGGCATCGCGGGCTTTCCAATGTCGTGGAACGTCGCGGCGAAACCGAGGATCGCCGAATAGGTACCAGCGTCGGCCTGGCCGTGCCCTGCAATTCTGCGTACCTCCGCGCAATGGCACGGACGTACCGCGCTGTTTTTCGGCTGTGTGCAATCGATTCATGAAACACAGCTGCATTCTGATGGTGACGAAGGAACCGATCACACTCCGGAAGTGGCGCAGGCCTACGCGCCAGACCCCGGCAAAGAGACCCGTAGTGAGTGTCGTTTGCCACGGTGTTACGCACTCGCCGCCGCAAAAGAGAGCCGCCACCGACGAGCCGTTACCTCGCGCCGTAAAGTCGGCAACGTGCCGATCTGGCGCCCCCTCACTGCGTTCATCTCAGCTCCGTCTACGCGGTGTCGCACGCTGCAAACACCCATTCGTGAGAATGTTTGCATCCGTGCCATCACGCAGGTGCCAGGTTTTCAAACTGGAATCACAGACGCGACGTCAAGTTGATTCGTATTCCTGACTGGAAATTATTCGATAGGTGAGCGTGCATCGGACTCGTCGCGCCGCATATACAGTAAAGCAGGAAGAGGAGTGATTGAACGAAGCGACATTATTTCCTATAACACCTTAAGTTCAGACGAACATTTGTTTCCATTCACGGCGATTTCATGCGTCTTGCATGTGAGCGTCTTAGAGCTCACCACGGCTGTCGTGAAATCCGCAATACCAGCCCATAGGTTCGAATCATTCAGATGGCCGCGCACTGCAGGCAGGCAAAATTACGCCGCGCACGCAGATGAAATGATTGATATCCATCCTGTATTGAATATCCAGAATTGGCTTGTTTGCCGGAAGTTTAAAAACCATATTCATGTGCATTCTCTGAAGGTGGTGTTTCTCTCTGACGGTAAAAATGAAATCGTGAGGTAACCGATGAAGGCTCGTCTATTCTCAAGACATCACGATCTCGCGTCCGCAGTATTTGCCAGCCTCGCGACGATGAGCGCTGGCACCGCCCAGGCGGCGTATACGCAGTGGACCGGTGTTGATTCCAGCGACTGGCTTAACCCGGCCAACTGGACCGCCGGCGCCGCGCCCGGCCTGGCTGATACCACCGTCATCAACACGACAACCCCCAACGCGCCCGTTGTCAATCATCCGGGTGTTACGGTATCCCTCATTCGGCTTAATGACACTGCAATCGCAGGGAGCAACGCCTCCCTCACGATCGAAAACGGCGGGTCGCTCGATTCGACTGCCGGACACAATGGCTATCTCATTCTCGGATACACAGACGTTGCCACAGTCTCCACCGTCACCGTGACAGGCGCCGGCAGCCGGTTGAGCACAGGCCAGTACATTTACGTGGGATTCGGGAATACGACCACCGGCACCCTGACCGTTTCGAACGGCGCGGTGGTCAACGTGGGGACGGCGCTGTCCGTGGCGTCAGGCGATAGTAGCCACGGAACGGTCAGTCTTTCCGGGATAGGCTCCCAGGTGAACGTGGGGTCGACGTTCACGGCCGGTGGAAACGGTGAGGGGGCCGTGACGATATCAGGCGGCGCAGTCCTGAAGTCGGGAGCCGCATCACCGCCTCTCATTGGTGGCCCGGTGGGCGGCGTCGTGACGCCCAACGACGCGATCGGCAGTGGAACAGGCGGGCATGCCAACCTGACTGTATCGGGTTCTGGATCAACCCTGACCAGTAGCAACCCGCTCGTCGTGGGCGGTACGGACCCCGCCCTGATCCCGTTCTACCAGGAGAACTATGGACTCGACGCGACCAGTTTTTTCATGGGCGAGGGGGCGCTGACCATTTCCGGTGCAGGCGCGGTCAGCTCCGGGATTGGGCTCCACTCGGACCCGCGATTCGTCAACAACACGTACATTGGCGGTACGCCGGGCAGCACCGGTACGGTCACCGTCACCGATCCTGGCTCGAGTTGGACCGTGGGCGGAAACCTGATGGTTGGCGGTGACGGAAAGGGAACGTTGACCATCGCCGACAACGGCCACGTCTCGGCGGCAGCCATGACGATCGCCGAGAATGCGGGCTCCTCCGGAACGTTGAACATCGGCGCCGTCGCCGGCGCCGCGCCCGCCGCGCCGGGCATCCTCGACACGGCCCGTGTGACGTTCGGCGCCGGCACGGGCAACCTCACGTTCAACCACACGGACACGAGCGGCAACTACCTGTTCCCGGCGGCCGTTTCGGGCACGGGCGCCGTCGATGTCTACAGCGGGAAAACCGTGATGACCGCTGCCAGCACGTATGCGGGGCCGACCACGGTGCATGGAGGCACCCTTGCGGGCGGCGCAAGCGATGTCTTCAGCCCGAATTCCGACTACGTCGTCCAGCCTGCCGGTACACTGGATCTGCGCGGCTTCGACCAGAGCGTGGCCAGCGTCGTCAATGCGGGCCTCGTGCGCATCGCGAGCGACCCGGGCACGGTACTGACCACGAAGAACTATGTCGGTCACAACGGCACGATCGCCATCAACACCTACCTGGGCGACGACAGTTCACCCTCGGACCGTCTCGCCATCGACGGAGGGTCGGCCACGGGCACCACGATGCTCTCGATTGCCAATGTCGGCGGCCCAGGCGCGCTGACAACGGCCAACGGCATTCCGGTGGTGGTCGCAATCAACGGCGGCA
This sequence comes from Paraburkholderia sp. BR10936, assembly GCF_040965735.1. Taxonomy (NCBI): domain Bacteria; kingdom Pseudomonadati; phylum Pseudomonadota; class Betaproteobacteria; order Burkholderiales; family Burkholderiaceae; genus Paraburkholderia; species Paraburkholderia sp. BR10936. Next base: position 41,425 of record NZ_JBFRCM010000028.1, on the reverse strand, counting down.
CCACTGACCCCAATGCCTTTACGTTGGCCACCGAAGTGCGCGGCGGTGCATTCGACTACCGACTGGTTCAGGGAGGCCTCGCGCGCGCTTTTCCGGACGACTGGTTCCTGCGCTCGGACTTTGTCGTCGGGCCGGATACGGAAGAGCCGCCTGTCATTCCGCCGGACGATGTGTTTCCTGGCGATCCCCCGCCGTCGGTGCTGCCTCCCGGGGAGTACCCGATCGTCGGGCCCGAGCTTGCCACGTATTCGGTCGTCCAGCCGCTCGCCAGAGAACTGGGCCTTACCATGCTCGGCACGATGCATGAGCGCATCGGCGACACCCTCACGGACGACGGAGGCGGGAGCAGCAGCAACGGCCTGGCCCGCTCCGCCTGGGCGCGGCTGTTCGGGCAGCAGATTGACAATCGTTACCAGACCTTCACGGATGCGCGTGCCAACGGTCACCAGATCGGCGTACAGGCAGGTATTGATCTCTGGCGCGGCAACACGACGCCCGGACATCACGATGCCGCGGGCGTCTACTTTGCCTACGGCAACAGCAATGTCGATGTGGATGGCCTGGTCACTAATGCGGCGGCGACCGGCTATGTGCCAGGTCACACCGGCTCAGTGAATCTCAATGGCTATTCCGGTGGTGCGTACTGGACACATTACGGTCCGGGGGGATGGTATGTCGACGCGGTACTGCAAGGCACCTGGTACGACGGCGATGCGACGACGCAGTATGCACGGCTGCCCGTGTCGGGTTCGGGATTCGCGACATCGCTCGAAGCCGGCTATCCGTTTCGCCTGCCGCTGGGCCCGGGCTTCGTGCTCGAACCTCAGGCACAGATCATCTGGCAGCATGTTGGTTTGAACGAGGAGGCGGACGGGCTGGGAACAGTCGACCCCGGTTCGACATCAGGGGTGACCGGACGAATCGGCCTGCGCGGCCAGTGGACCATCGAACGCGCCAATGGAGAGGTGTGGCAGCCATACGTTCGGACCAATATCTGGCGGGATTGGGGCGCACAGGCGACAACCGTGTACTCGGGAGTCGACCAGGTTCCGCTTCGACAGCAATTCACGCGAATGGACGTCGCTGCCGGCGTGAGCGCAAAGCTCAACACGCGCATGAGCCTGTACGGACAGTTTGGCTGCCAGTTTTCCATCAATTCATCGGCGACCGGCAGCCAGAAGGGGGTGTGGGGTGACGTCGGGTTACGTTACGCATGGTGATGGCCCGGGGCGCTGTGCGCCATTTGTCAAACGTGAAGGTCAGTCCAGGGAGATGCGTCGTGAGTGTCAACGAGATCGTTACTGGCCCACCGTGGTCAGGCAGGCGCGAGCGCGCAGCGCAGATGTTGGCTTCCGGAATGGGCATTGCACGTGTCGCGTCGGAACTGGGCCTGAGCCCTGCAACGGCCAAACGGTACCAGTCGGTCTATTCTGCCGGTGGCGTTGAGGCATTGTTCCAGCTTGGCGATGTCGGACGCCGACAGCAACTTCCCGCGCACGGTATTGAGCGCGTCATCGCCGCCATCAAACACACCCCTGAGGCCCAGGGCCTTGCCGGTGAGTTCTGGACGAACGAACTCGTGCGGAGTTTCATCGAGCGCGAATTTGGTGTCCGCTATTCTCGTTCGCACGTGAACCGGCTCGTGCGCGTCCATGGGCTACAGGCCCGGATGCGTTGGGGACTCCAGGGCGCCAGCGCGCAGACGGTCATGCCTGAAACTGAAGCGTGAACATGTTGAAGCTCGCCGCCACCTGCCGGATTACCTTCGTCTCCCATCCTTGTTCTAAATCTCAGGCCATCTGGCCGAGGGTCTTGCGAAAGCGCATGAGCGAAAGCGCATTAGCGAACACGCATGAGCGAACACGCAAGAGCGAACACGCGAACAGCACGCTGCCGTAGACCAAATTAAAGATGTCACAACTTCGCTAATAAAGATGTCACTTCGCGGATTCATCGCGAAGGTCGCCGAAAAATCGCCGTAAATTCAAACGTTTACGGAAAACGAATTAAAGTTGTCACCGGCTTGGCGTCGTACAGGTGTTAACAAGGGGGGCAGCGATCGGCCCGTGAGCGACCGCTGCGTCGATGCCGTTGCCCAAACGCAGACGCAATCGGCGAGTCAGGGCGATGCGGTCCTGCCTGCGCATCGCAGGCGTGGTCGAGAGGAGCGAAAGACGCCCATAACTGAAGTGTGAACGGCACCAGACGCATCGAAACGGTGCCTCGATCACGCTGGTGTTGACGATGTAAGGCGTCTCGCCTCGGCAGTGCGGACAGCGCGTTTCGAGCGATTGATGATGCGCCGGGCAGCGATCTTCATCCTCGAGCTGATGCAGCACACTGTGGTAACCGTGCGCCACGCACTGTCGGCAATACCGGAACGTCGCGTGATACCGACCTGAGCGTGCCGCATCGAGCAACGAGGCGCGCAAGATGTGCTCGGGCAGGCGGAGGATGCAGCGCAGGCGCATGAGGTCGATGTCGTCGCGCACCGGCGCCACGCCTTCAGACGCGTCAACCTCGGGGCTCAACAACTGAACGAGCACGTGGCTGGGCAGCGAATTGGCACATGCGAACTTCCACAGGATCGAGAGGAGGGATTCCCCGGGCATCAGCCACTTGAGGTTAATCACGCTGCCGAACGCGAGCGAGAGTTGCCGCTCGTCAAACGTCAGAATCGGAAAGCGTGGCGGCTTGAGCACTGCGGCATCACGCCGTGACAAGCACGCGTCCGGTGGCATGGCGGGATTGGACGTAGCCGCAATGCTGCACGGAGTAAGCCCACAATGCTGCCGTGGGACAGTAACCGGGTGCATCTTTGAGTTCGCTGTCCTTGAGCACGATTTCGACGGCGCGTGCGAACGATTCCATCGGGATTTCGAGCCGGCCCGGCAAGCTCGCCTTGTGGTGCGCTGCCTCGAACGCCTGCCACAGCACACCGGCGTCGTTGATCAGGCGGTAGCCGGCGTCAAACGCCTGCGGCACGTAGAAGCGGGTAAAGCTCCACTGGCTGCCCTCCGGGTAGGCTGTCTGATCGTAGCCGTCCAGGCACGTGGCGACATCTTCGGCGTTGCGGATGCCGCAGAAGGCGAATTCCTCGACCATGAGACGCGCGACAATCTGTGTCTTGCCGGCGACCTGCAGCGCCGTCTTCTGAGCGAGCAGATCCTCCTGGCCGACGAGAAAGGTAAAGAGTTTGATGTGCTGACGATCGAGGGCGTCGTGCACATCACGCAGCCATTCGTATTCGTTCTCGTTGTAGCGTTGCGCCTCGTCACAAAAGAGCAGCACCGTGCTGCTGCCGGCGCGGGCGGCGGCCTCGCGAATGCGCAGCGTCAGGCGCATGCGTTTGGCCGGATTGGTGCCGGAGTTCGGCGTGTGATCGCCAACGGCCTCCAGCAAGTTCACGAAGAATGGACCTTCGGCGTGCCGCGGCTTGTGCTCGCACTGCGCGTGGAAGGTCGTCATCTTCGGATGCTGTCGCGCGAGCATGAGCCGCACGTACTCGATTGCGCGGGTTTTACCAATGCGCGAGGGGCCGTAAATGAGCGCCCCCATGATCCGGTAGCGCAGGCAGCGCGTGACGAGCTCATGGAACGCCTCGATCGCGGGTGTGGCGATGCGGTAATTGCCAGTGACGAGCGGGTGCAGCGACGGGTCGATCGGACGCGGGATTTGCGGCGACATGGGGCCTCCCTTGCAAACGACAGCGTTAGAAAACCTGTCCGGTGCCGATGGTGAGCTTGCGGGGACGCACATTCGCAGGCGGGGTCGTTTCGGCGTTCGGCGCAGCGGCCAGCGACGCCGCAGGCGCGGCGATCTTGGCCAATGTCACGGGACCTGGCGGCACGCGTACCATGGGTGCTGCGGCGAGCACGCGCATCGCCTGAGCGAGGTCGGAGGCGGCCTTGCGGGTCTTCCTGGCCTCGGCAAGCTTGGCTTGTATGTATGCTTCGATGGGATTGGAGGCGAGCGGACGGGCGCGCTTGTCGCCATGTAGCTTCAGAATTTCTTGGCGCAGCTTGAGATTGTGCGGTACGACGCGCCACGCCCCTTGCGCCTCAAGTACGCCGAGCTCGGTGCCGTCGGCGAGAAAGGCGCGCACACAACGCAAATCGTCCGCATTCATGTAGACGAGCAGCGGCTGCCCGATCAGGTGCGTGCTGCAGGCGAGCACGGGGTTGGTGTAGCGGACCCGATACAGGTTGATGTGCGGGCGCACGCCCTGCTCGAGATAAGCCCGCACGCGGCAGCGCCTGGCCGTTTGCATCAGGCACAACGTTCGGCGGTGCTGCTCAGGAAGCCAGGTGAGCAGCTGCTGTTTGCCGCGCACGAAATACGTCATCGCTTCGAGCGGCGTGATGCTATTCAGGCCTGCATGTGGAGTCCCGTGGTAGCTTGCGATCGCATATTCGATCAGTTCCTCCAACTCGTCGAGCGACACGTAGAGGCGCAGATTGCCCTTGGGATCGGCCAGCGCCCGACGCAGATCGCGCGGGTGCGAACCGGTGTAGCCGGGCAGTCGCGAAGACAGGCGAGAGGCGACCGTGCCAAAGAAGCGCTCGATATAAGGTCGCTCGTCCGGGCTATAGTGGGGACCGGCGTCTACGCTGCAGCCGACAAATTCGCACAGCGCGGCCAGCGTGTCGCTCGCGAGATTCGCCTTCGCGTTGTCGAGCTTCATCCACTCCCACGCCACGTAGGCCAGCTCGGGCAGACGCTGGGAGGGAAACCCGTCGTGTGTTCCGTATGCGAGACCGGGAATGCTGAAGATGCGCGCGGGGTGGGGCTCAAGCGCTTTCTCGATGGTCTTGATGACGTCGTAGCGGCTGTACTCGCGCGCGAGCACAAGGTGGTAGCCGAGCACCGTGCGCGTGCAGACGTCGATGATGACAAGCAGCCAGACCCGCTCGATTTCGAACTCGTGCGCGAAGCCCAGTGGATCGGACACGACGACCTTGAGCCGGATGTCGAGCTTGTGACCATCGAATTCGACGACCTGATAGGGGCGGCTTGCCGGTGGCGCGCCTGCCTGATCATCGGGGCGAGGCAAGCCTTTGAGGTGCGAGGCGCCGGCCGCGCGCGCAGCAGTACCGAAACTGCCTAGCAGCTCCGCCTTCACGCACGCCGAGAGGGAGCGAATCGCCTGGCCTGCCGTATTGAACGGATAGTCCGCCGCCGTCAGGCCCACTTGCCGGCACTGCTGCAGGAATTCAGTGTGCAATGCTTGCAGGCCGCGCAGGCGCGTATGCAGAGCGCCATCTGTATGGCGCTGATCCAGCTTGATGCGGCGCTGCTTGAGCTGCAGCCGAAGCCAGCCGGCGAGGGGAGGGTAACGCTCAAACAGTTGTGAGAGGGCGCCTACGGCGCCACGGCTGCCCCGCTCGCCCTGTACGGTGACGGGGCGCACACGGACGTACTCCGTCACGCGTACATGCGCGATGAGCGCGCGAAACCCATAGATGCGCCCGTCGCGATGCAGTTCGAGCGCCCGTTCGAGCAAGCGATAGAGCTGCCGGCGATTTACTCCGGTCGCATGTTCGATGTCCTTGACAGGTTCGCCGCGCGCGTAACGCTCGATTGCCTGCATCCGAAGCTTGATGCACTTGCGCGTGGGCGCATCGAACTCGGTCCACGCCACGGTCGGCCAGGTCGTCAGGTCGAGTGCTTGCAGTTCGGGTTTGCGGCGACTCATGAGCGTGCCTCGGCAGCAGCAAAGCGCGTGAGCCACGAAAGTGGCTCGGTGCGCAACTCGGGTGCTGTCACGCGGCCTGTATGCAACAGGCCGAACAAGGCGGCGCGCACGATAATGGGGTCACCCGTTGAGAACTCTCGCTCGATGTCGAGCAATGCTTGAGACGTTGCAACGAAGCGCTCGATCGAGTTGAGCAGCGAAGCCGGCACGAGACCGCGTGTGGCGATCAGGCACGGCAGCATGCGCTGCCAGTTGTCGACCCACATGCGCGAGGCCGCCAGCTCCGCGGGCTCGACGTGGCGCACAGTCATCGCACTGGCATCAATGACCGCGCGAGGTTTGCCGTCTTCGACGATGACCGGATCGGGCAGGAGCAGCAGTTCATGACGGTCAGCGTAGCGGACGTGGAAATCGACGAGATATCGCCGGCCATCGAACTGGACAAAGCCTGGGCGCTCGCAAAAGGCGCGGACGGTCGGATCGGATTCGAGCACGAACCATTGATCGACGGCGCAGCGTCGGTCGAGCGTCAGCCGGCGTTTGAGCTTCGGGCTGAAGACTTCGAAGCGGTGTGCGCCGCGCGCTCGCGCGATCGCGACCGGCTGCATCAGGTGCACAGGAACGTCCATAAGATCAAGACCTTAGGAGCGGGATTCGAAGTCTAGAACGCGAATTGACGAATTTAATGCGGATTTATGCGAATTGACGATTTTATTTCGTTGAGACTGCAAATAAAGTCGTCAATTCGGCGTGCGAAATCCTTACGCTTCAAGGATTTCGAATTGACATCTTTGCTTTGTTCTACGCCTGATTCGTGATTGACGTCGGACGAAAGTATGCGTCGTTGCTACATCGAACCAACGGGAACCGGCAGACGATAACGCGATGCACGCGTACGCAAACTCCGTTACACCAAGCGGCAGTTTTTGAAGCGCCGACCTTGCAAATATCATCAGACCGGCCGGAAGGCTCGTCAGGCAAGGCTGTGTGAGCGGTTTTGAACGGCGCAATGTCGTTCGGTTGCTAACCACGCCACCCATTCTCTTTTCCACGGAGCGTCGTTGAATAAACTCCACCATTGAACAGGCCGGCAGTTGCTGCAGCCATCGCGCCACTTAGTTATCGCACGGGAGAGGACTGTTGGCTCCATGCCTGCTTGCGTTGGACCCTCACTGCAGCGCACATGGCTGTGTTGAGTCGTCGTTCGGTAACGCATTGTCATAGTAGTTGCGATCAAGATAACAAAGTTGTAATTGGCCCGTCCCCTTGGCGTCATGAAGAACCGTCAATAATGACCCCCACTCTTGTACGCGGGCCAAGAGCGGCTCCTACAGACGAAACCAGCTCGCACCATGCGCAGCTTTAAGCAGGTTACGTTTGCCCGCGCCGCAACGACGGGAGATAGTGATGGTACTGGTAAATCCGTTCACATCTGCTTTGCAGCAGATGCAAGCAATGGCGAATGAAGCGACGAATCCGGAGTCGCTGGACTCGTCGGCGTCGGCCTCGTCCGCGACCAGCCCGGGTAGCTTCACGGAACTGCTTCAACAGTCGCTCGCGAAGGTAAGCGCCAGTCAGGCATCGGCTACGGGTGAGATGCATGCGTTCGAACTTGGCGCGTCGAACGTCTCGCTCAATTCTGCGATGATCGACGGCGCGAAGGCCGGCATTTTGTTTCAGCAATCATTGCAAATCCGCAACCGACTCGTAAGCGCCTATACCGACATCATGCAGACGCAGTTGTAGTGAAACGTCGGCCTTCTGGAAGCCTTGAATTTGAGTCTTGGGCATGCCCGACCGATTTGCCAAAAGTTATTACGGACTCGGGGCCTTCTCAGTTGCCGGAATTAAAGGTCAGTGACGCCTTGCACGCCCGATCAATCGTAAGGGACTTTGATGCTAGATAAGCTCGATGCGGCCTTCGCCTTTGACAAACAGGCGCTCGATGTCCGCTCGTACCGACAAGAACTAATGTCCTCGAACATCGCGAACGCGGACACGCCAGGCTACAAGGCGCGCGATGTCGATTTCGCGTCCTCTCTTGCCCGAGCTCTGCGACGGAGCGACGGCACGGTGGGCTCGGGTCCGTCGAATGGCTCTGCGCTGCCCATGATGGGGGCTGCCAACATAACAAGCGGCGTGACGATGGCATTGACGCAACCCCGTCACATCGCCGGCGACACGGCGCTCGTCGCAATGGGCGGACTGGCCGATGACGACGGCCCGTTGCTATACCGAATTCCGATACAGCCAGCACTCGACGGCAACACGGTGGACCTTGACACAGAGCGCGTCCAGTTTGCGGACAACACGGTGCATTTCGAATCGCTTCTTACGGACGTGTCAGGAGAAGTAAAGACGTTGCAGTCGGCAATCACGTCAGGCGGCGACTAGCGCAGCACCTCCGCTGCAGGGCGCTAACTGACTCTTGATCGTCCGGCTGAACACAAGGCTGAAGGGCAGACCTTGGCTGCGGATTCAACCGGTCGATGCAACGACTTGCTGAAATCGCTCAGACGTATGTCGAAGTTTAATGTCTTTCCGGGACGTTGGTTGAGCCGCCGAGCCCTGCCGCTGAGAACTTGGTGGCGCCGGTGGCCGGTCATTTTTTGTCAAGTCCCGGATTTCGTCGCGCGTGCGAAAGCGAACATCCGCTGCTACAAATAGCCGATCACAACGTTATCCGTTGCAGCATCTAGGAGCGGTGGCAGGCTGCCACGAGGCGGCCGGTGAATGAACGGCCAGACGATTCGTACAGCCATGGCCGCGATCAGTGCAGCGCCGACCGCAAGATGCCACGCAATGAGGCCGACCCGTTGCGTGTCGCGGTCGACTTCGGACATCGTCCAGCCCAGAACGAATTGCGCTGCGACCAGGACTACGATGAGCCAGTGAGGAAGGCGTGCGACGAGCCCGTAAGTCTGGCTGCCATGTTGCGCGACGTCGGACATTCCTATCCATCGAAGAATTTAACGCGCATGTATTTTGTCATAGAACCCTTAGCGCAAGCTTACGGTGTCGCTCTTTCGGCACGCGGAATTCGTATTGTTTCTACTACAGAATGTCCTTTAAGTAGAGCGTGATTCGGGCTGGCCATAGATTCAAATCAGCAATGGATTGACGTCCTGTCGCGAGGATAACTAAAGAAAAGGATATTGCGAATCGTTTTCGTTTAAATTTATATAATAATCAAAGGTTTATAGGGTTATTTTTGATCGACTATGTGATAATTCGCGCGTTGATTTTATCGGTCTCCGCGCGCAGTCGGAGACGTGCGGAGCCAGACCCATGAGCGTCAAAGACACGATCGAAACCGGGCATCACGCGGCGACCCAGCGCAGCATCATGGTAAGTGTTTGCGTGAACCTGATCCTCTCAATTGCTCAAATCATTCTCGGCGTCGTTGCGAGGTCGCAGGCTTTGTTATCCGATGGTGTCCATTCGCTGTCAGATCTCATTTCGGATTTTGTTGTCCTCGTCGCTGGTCAACAAAGCAGGAAGGGGCCGGACGACGACCATCCTTTTGGACATCGACGCTTCGAGAACGCCGCGTCGTTCTTTCTGGGACTGCTTCTACTTGCTGTCGGCGCTGGGATGCTTTGGACCGCCGTCGTGAAATTCCGCCATCCCGAGGCGATCCCGCGCGTGCATGTAGCAGCCTTGTGGGTTGCATTAGCCGCGCTTGTCGCCAAGGAAGTGCTTTTCCGCTACATGCTCGCCGTTGCCAAACGTGTTAGGTCGAGCATGTTAGCCGCGAACGCCTGGCATGCGCGGTCGGATGCCGCGTCGTCGCTGGTTGCAGCTGTCGGCATTGTCGGCAGCCTGCTCGGCTACCCGATTCTCGATCCTGTCGCGGCGCTTATCGTGGGCGTCATGGTGACCCGCATGGGATGGCAATTTGCGTGGGGCGCCCTGAACGACCTCATGGATCGCGCAGCAGACGAGGACGAGGTCGCTGCGATTCGCGAGACGCTGGCGGCAATGCCCGGCATCGTGGGCTTCCACGACCTTCGAACGCGCAAGATGGGCGACATGATCGTGGTGGACGTTCACCTGGAAGTGAATGCAGGGTTGTCGCTCGTGGAGGCGCACGACATCTCGACCGCTGTGCAGCGCGAACTTGTCGAGAAACATCCGGTCCTGAACGTCATGGCGCACATAGACCCTGTTTGCGAACCGACGCTCGAAGAGGTAAGCATTAATCGCCGCGAACTTGCACTTCGCCTATCGAGCTGATTCAGGTAGACAGGCCTCCGCAGGAGCCGAGCCAGTTCCAGGGTGTGCGCTCGGCCTTAGCCACCACAATGACGTACGGCCATGAACAGGCAAGTGGTCGTCTCTTCTCCGGTGAGTAAGAGTCGTTCTTGGGGGGAGTGCTCAATGCACGACAAAAATAGCGCTAGCTGGCTGCGGATTCAACCGGTCGGTTGAATCCGAAACCCGCAAGCGTCACTGAACTAGCTCAGCGGAGCGGTGGGACCTTGCTGGGATGTGGGCATTCGGTTGCGCGACGAGTCGGTCCGCATCCGGTGACGGTGCTGAGTCACCGAGTGCGATCCCATTGGACCGTCTTCGCTACGTCCGAAGACCGGTGCAGCAGCGCCTCTGAACAGCGAGCTATTGCCGGAAGCACATGTCGTACACCACACTATGTTCACCGCCGGTGGACGCATCTATACGAACGTGTAATCACCTTGAAGGGACTATCGATTCTCCATTAGCCCAGCAGTACGTGTGACACTTATCGCAATGAACTGAGCCTGTAGAGTGAGCATCACAGTGGAACAGCCTGCGCGCGACCGTCGACATGTGACCCTCATGAAGGCAGTGATGTCTGCATTGCCCGTTGATCGGCCCTGATCCGGGAGAAAAGATGGACGTCATGAAATGCATCTTTCCAGTAACCCCATTGCCGCATCACACCTTCCTCCACAAATCCCAGACTTCTTAGAAGTCCAATCGAGGCGTAATTGTCGAGGTTCGTTACCGCCTGGATACGGTTGATTTGCCAGTGGTCAAATGCATGGGCGATCGCCGCGTTTAGAGCTTCGCGCATTAATCCCTGTCGCCATGAGTGACGTTCCAATTCGAAGCTAATACTTGCTGAATAGAACTTGGTATCGAATCTAAACCCGCATGAGCCAATGAAACGCATGCCGCAATTCGATACGACGGCCCAGCGCACACTTAATCCTTCCGCCAGCTCTTTGACCATAGCTGAGACAAGCAGCCTGGCATCTTCGATGCTGTCTAGTGGCGCTATGTCGTAAAAGCGCATCACTTCGCGATCGGACCAGATTTCGAATATCCTTTGGGCGTCGGACATCTCGATCGGGCGAAGCTGAACCCGGGCTGTCTTAGAAACTTCGACCTTGGTAAAGAGTGGAGGCATTGGTTCGTCGCGCGTTGACTAGCTTCGATGAAAACGACCGGCACAGTGCAGCAAGCTTTCGGCACTCGGATAGAAGCGCCTACCGCTGTCATAGTTCGCGACTTGCAACAGCATGACCACGAGGCAATCAGAGTGCGCGCTTGCGGGTCTGTGGAGCGGAATTCAGAGTCCGTTGTTGGGTTACGCGGGCAAAACACGGCTGAACTGGGCGACTGAATGAAGCATAGCAGCAAAGTCGGCCGAGTTTTTCGGCGCCTCAGCGCGGATACTTACCATCTTTTACGAAGACCACTCTATGTAACCTGTCGTAACCAGAGGGCGCGGAACGATACTCGCAGGTCCCCGCTAACGCGCAGTGTGGTGATGGAGTCGGAGTCGGAGTGCTAGGATGACCGCTTGCTGCCAATTCTTCTCGTCGAGCCGTTCGCACCTTTGTCGCCAGAGATCTGAGGCCCATTGTTTGCCGTATCGCGGAATGCAGCGGAACGCAAAAAGCGCTCCCTGCGGCGCTACCCACTGCCAATTCGTCGACCCTGCCGACAGCCAAGCGGCGACACTAACGGATGTTGCTCACGCGAGTCGGCTAACCGCCCAATCTCCGCATCGGTCCACTGTGCGCCGAAGGTCGTCCATTCACCAATTCACCTCGATCGTCTCTTGTTGGCCGAGGCCGTGTAAAAACGCGCATTACGGCCGACCGGTGACGCCCGGTTGGGCGCGCAGTCGCGTTAGACCGAGACGCAGGCAGGTGACGTGATCGTTTTTACTGGCAAACGACATCGACGCGCGGGAGGTCACGCGCCTGCGAGCTTCATTGCACTCGTCGTCTTTGCGAACCCGAGAATCCTGATGACCCGTTTTAGGTTGTAGGCCAGCACGTGCAAACTCATTTCAGCAGCGACATGGCCAAGTCCGCGCGTCTGGAAGTGCGTCGAACCCATCCAGTGCTTGAGCGTGCCGAACACGTGCTCGACCGTCCGCCGCCGCATCGTCATGGCGTCGAGCTGACGATCCAGCCTGGACTGCATCGCCTCAAGCACGACTTCGTGTCCCCATCGTCGAATACGCCAGTAGTCGGTCGGCGTGCACCGGTTCTTTATCGGGCATTTCGGGCAAGCGCTGCTCCAGTAAGTACGCAGGGCCATCGGTGTTTCGCGCTCGACGGAAGTAAATCGGTAAATCGCCCGTTGCCCCGCTGGGCATAGGTATTGGTCGTCTTTGGCGATGTAGATGAAGTCGGCCCGATCGAAACGTCCATCTGCCTTTGCACCGGAGGTCTGTGTTTTTGGCACCAGCGCCGCAATACCCGAGTCATCGCACGCCTTGATTTCCGGAGCACTGAAGTACCCGCGATCAGCCAGTGCCCTGATTGTCTTCTTGCCCATCGCATCGCGTGCGGCCTTGGCCATCGGGCTTAGCTGCGCGTGGTCACCACCGACGTTCGTAACTTCGTGGGTCACGATGAGGTGATGCTTCGTATCGACAGCCACCTGAACGTTGTAGCCCACCACACCTGTGCCCTTGGCTTGCGACATCATCGAGCGTGAATCGGGATCAGTCAGCGAAACCTGCTTTTCCGGTAAATCATTCAACAGTTCTGCGGCCCGATCCAGATCGCGCATCTGTTCGCGCAGCGTCTCGATCTTCTCCCGTAGCCGTTCGGTTTTCGCTTCCACCTCAGCTGGTTGCGTGCGATCAGCCGTCTCCAGGGCATCCAGATAGCGCTGGATGCTTTGCTCGATCTGTTCCTGACGCCTTGCGATGGAGTGGAGTTGTTGTCACGACCGTTCACCGCCTTGAACTTGCTGCCGTCGATGGCAACGACTGCTTGCGTGAAGAGCTTCAGGTCGCGACATATCACCACGAAGCGTCGGCATAGGTTGCGAATGCCGGCGCCATTGCTGCGTCTGAACTCTGCAATCGTCTTGAAGTCCGGCGCGAGGCGACCGGTCAGCCACATCAGCTCGACGTTGCGCTGGCACTCCCGCTCAAGGCGTCGGCTCGACTGCACGAGATTAAGATAGCCGTAGATATAGAGTCTGAGCAGAACGGCAGGATGGTAAGACGGTCGGCCCGTGATCGCGGGAGTGGTGCCTTCAAATCCCATGGAAGCGAGATCGAGCTCGTCCACAAATGCGTCGACTATCCGGACGGGATTGTCTTCGGCGATAAAGTCTTCGAGACATTCCGGCAGCAAAGCGGCCTGATTGCGGTTTGCACCTTCGACAAATCGCCCCATCTCCGCCTCTCGCGCTAACAGGTTGATTCAGTCTAGGCGATCGCACGGGGTTTTGACACACCCTCGGCCGCACAGATGTTTACGCCGACCGAGAATTGAGCCACTTGGCTCAAAAATCCGTCGGCGCGGACAAATATAGTCACCGATATGCTTGAGTGAGAAATGAGCGTTCAGCTAGCGCTGTACGCAGCTGTGCCGTAATACGTGCGAGCCGGCACGTGGAACGCTGATGCCCGCCTTGCGGATAAAGTGGGCAGCCCGGCACACCACGGCCGCGTGGCCAATTGGAGCAAGCGGTGCCGACATGCGCATGAAGATCTCACGATGCGGTGTGGCCGGTCGGCGATTCTTGAGGTAGTCGACGATCGCGGATCCGGCAACTTCCGAAAGCGGATACGTGGTGGTGTTGCGTGTCTTGCGGTCCCGGATTCATAACCGCTCGTTTCGCCAGTCGATATCGTCCAAATTTAGCGAGGCAACTCCGCAGTCCCGCAGCCCGTATGTAGACAGCAGCAACAACATCGCGTAATTGCGCCTGCCACAGGGCGAACGGCGGTCAACGCTCGCCAGAACCTGCTCGACCTGACCCCGGCTGATAGATCGCGGGATACCTGTATGTCGATATGATTGCGGAAACTCGACGATCGGGCTCAGGTCCCGTGACGTGACTCCTTCCCGATACATAGCGCTGCAGGACCTGCAACGTTCCGCAGGCGTTCCGGAGCGTTGTCCACGCAACACATGGGCCACACTCGGCAATGAACCCGCTGATCAAAGTTGGCGAAACAGCCCGTAACCGGATGCCGTTGCGATCGAATTAGGTAGCGAACTGATGCAGATGGAAACGGTACCGAGCAGCCGTCAGCCAGGTGACGTATTGTTCAATACCGCTTAATTGCGGCCATGCCGGAAATGAGCCTGTATTGCGGATCTGCGGTGCTTACGCACGAGCGAAACATTCGCGGGTGCGTAAGCTCAATGACAAGGGTGTCGTCCATCACCTACTGGCGGCAAGTTCCCTAATCGATGCGATGGAGCGAAGACGAACGAGGAGTTTGCGGATCTTGCCGCTTCCCGCGGAACGAGCGCGGTCGTGGATGATGACTACGCGCCGGGGCGTCAGATGCTCTTCGCGCTGTCACCGCCCGTCACCTCGATTTCTGCTCCGGTGATCATCGCGGCACCTTCTGACGCAAGGTAGACGGCGGCCGGCGAAATGTCTTCCGGCTGCAGCCATGCGACACCCAGCGGCATGGTTGCTGCGCGACGGTCCCAGGCCTCTTGCGGCGTCAACGGACCGTTCGGCTTGTGATAGCCGGTTTCGCCGATGCTCTCCGAAAGCCGCGCGTCGTAGAACGTAAGCGCGGTGCCGACGAGCCCCGGAGTGATCGCGTTAACGGTGATGTTGTAGGGGCCAAGTTCGAGTGCGGCGGACTTCATCAGGCCAAAGATACCCCACTTCGAAGCCGAATAGCTTGCAGCGTCCTTCGAGCCGTGGCGCCCTTGCATTGAGGAGATGACGATAATGCGGCCGTAGTTGCGCGCCACCATCTTCGGAGCGAATACGCGTATCGTGTTCGCCGTGCCGTTCAAATTGTTGTCGATGACATCATGCCATTCGGAGTCCTGTAGCTCGAGAAGTGGCTTCCAATACTGCACCGCGGCATTGGCAACGACCATGTCGATCTTTCCAAAGCGCTCGTTGATACCTTCCGCGACGGCACGGAGTGCTGCAACATCGCGGATGTCCGCGCGAATGCCTTCCGCGCGGCCACCGTACGCCTTGATCATCCTGATCGTTTCCGCGAGATCGTCCGGCGTCGCCGGTACGGCGCTCGAGGCCGAGGTTACGGGCGCCGCGATATCAATGGCGATCACATCAGCACCGTTCGCCGCATATTCGACAGCGATCGCACGCCCGATGCCGCGCGCGGCACCGGTCACGACCGCGACCCGGCCCGCCAGTTTGGTGTCGCGCCCGGCGACGATCGGTCCGGCCGTTTTATCCTCGGGCGGCATCGGCACCGGAATACCGTCGACGGTTGCGTTCCGACCGGATGTGGGTTCGGCTTTCGCAACCCCGGCAAAGAGCATCGTCGCGGCGGCCATGCCGCCCCCCATGATCACTTTGCGCCGGGACGAATCGGGGCGCTGGGTACTATCATTCGTTTCGCTTTTGACTGTTGCCATGCAATGCTCCTGAGCGATGAAACGTCCTTTCGACGTGCCGCACCCTACGACGGTAGAGGCAGCGAATAGTCTTGCGGGAACACGCGAGGCAAGCAAGGCTCGACGCCGCAAATCTGATTTGCGACAGCGGGGTCGCGGGCCCTGAGGAGGACGGGTTCAAGCTGACGCCCGAATTGCTTGAGGCTGCGATTACGCCTCGCACGAAGTGGCTTGTCGTGAACATGCCCAACAATCCGACCGGTGCTGTCTACACTCAGAGCGAACTCTCTGCGCTAGGCACGGTCAGCTTGATCGAACGGTGGGAGGCAACCTGCTGCTGCAACTGCTTCTTCGGATGGACGTCAAATTTCTAGGCCATCTCTGGCAAGCGTCTTGTCGCCCTTGAGCGCCGCAAGTGCCACCTTTGCCTTGAACGCCGGTGAGCGTGTCCGTCGGTTTCGTTTCGTCATCTTCTGGTTCCTTGTCGCCGGCCAGTATGACCGACTCCCGTCCCCGGCTTTTCCACTTACCGACCTGTCTGAATTCCCGGCGCCACCGCTCCCCATTCACGGCATACGTTTCGAGCAGTGCGCGAAAGTGGACTGTCAGTAGGAATCGTAAAGGCGCGCGCTTCGACCCGCATGATCCGCGAAACACTCATCACGCAGCCCACGCGTCGCATTGCGAAGCATGCGGATGACTCGCGCTGGCGAGTTCTTCGACGTCTCCCACTGCGTCGAGCAGTGCCAGCCAAGCAGCCAGCGCATCTGCTCGAAGCAATGCCCCCTTCCGCGCCGATGGGCACGGTCCGGCTGCCGGGGTAGAACGACACGAGCGCAGGCGCCCCGAATCGGGCAGCGTGCGTGATGGGCGACGGTGGCGCTCATGGTATCGGCTCCTCCATGCAAGCGGGTTGGGACGAAGGGTGCGCGCGAGACGCGGTCCACGCCGGAGCGCATGACCCTGGTTAGGGTGTGTTAAACCGCCTTGCACACAAAATTCTGATAGGTTCTATATTGTCCCGGCGGCTTCATACCAACTCGATACCGAGAACGCATGCTGGCCGAGACCAACAGAAACAATTTCCTATGCAACTTCACGTCGCACCCGTACGTGATGTCTAGATACGTTCCATTAGCCCGAGTTCCTGCGCGCGCGCGACCGCTTGCGCACGCTTTTCGACGCCCAGTTTCACAAAGATGTTCTTCAAATAAGACTTGACGGTTTCTGGCGTGATGCCGATGGTGCGTGCAATCTCCTTGTTCGACTGTCCTTGGGCGATCAACGCGACGATGCTGCGTTCCCTTGGGCTTAACGAGTCCCTTTGCGCGTCACGGTGAGGTTTGCACTCAGGCTCATAGCGCGCGTGCCAGCCGTCGAGCAGAGCGTGGATATAGGGCGCTGCGTCGGCTGTGTTGGGGGGGCTGGACCCCTCTTCGCGCAGGGCGAGTAGCAGCGGCCCGATTTCCGGTCCCTGATCGAGAATAGACCGAAAGATGCCTGCGGACGCTGCCGTGGTCAACACATCGCGAAACGCCGCAATCGCGAGGTTTCGCTTTCCCGTCGCCATCGCGACGAGTGATAGCTCAATTCGTAAATGCAACGCGAGATAATCATTGCGACGATTTTCGACACTGCGCAACGCGGTATTCAATAACCCGACAGCATCTTGCGTCCGTTTCTGCGCGATCGACAAACGCGCTGCGGCGATCGCCCGGTACGTCTCGATCTCGGGCGAAACCAACTGCGTGCGCTTACCTACCGACGCGGCAAGCTGATGCAGCTGCGAAACACACACGCTGGCCTCCGTAATCCGTCCTTCGGCGAGATAGAGCCGTGTCCGCTCCACAAGAGCGGCGGCTGTCAGCCGGTCCCATCCGCGCGCATGACCCAGTGCATAGGCACGATCCAGCAGCGCATAGGCCTGACCAAGGTTGGACCGGGCAACCGCGATCCGCACGAGTACCCGGTACGCGATCAACACGCAGTCAAGAAAGGCCACGGCGTCGATAACGGGCATGAGATCGACCAGCAGGGCTTCCGCTTCGTCCAGCCGGCCTTGTTCGTAGCGTATCTGGCTGATCATCGGCGCGCACAACGCCGCCGAGGTGGATTGGGGACCGGCGTATCGCTCGGCGAGCCGCATGGAATCGAGGAAGTACCGCTCCGCCAGTGGGAAGTGCATCTGCTGCATTTCGGCATGGCCGAGCAGACAAAGGCGATAGACCGAGGAAAACATGTTGCGCTGATCTTCGTCGATTGAATAGGGGATCCAGGGAGTCGCGTAGAGCGCTTCGAGGTTGCCTGCTTTCCACTGCCCGAAACGCACGACGTTGGAAACGACGTTTGTTGTCCAGACATCGGTCGACGGCTGCGCGAGACAGCCCTGAGCCAGCACGAGCGCCCTTAGCGCGTCGTCCTGAAGCGCGGCGACAACTGAGCGTATCGCCTGGCATTCCAGAAGAATCGCTCCCGAATCGGCACACCCGTCTTGCGCGTCGTGCTCAAGTTCCTTGAGCATCACAAGCGCCTCCTCGAAGCGCATTGCGAGTGCCATGCCCCATGCAATCGCCAGCGAAATCCTCGTTTGCGCGCGCATCAGTTGAACAGGAAAATGGCGCTGCCAGCCAAGTAGCGTAAGCAGGTCTCCATTCCTGACGAGGGCCATTGCGCAATGGCCCATCAACGCAAGCGCGTCTTCGGTAGCACCCGAAGCGATCGCGTGTCGGACTGCGTCCGTCCAGAGTTCATGGTCCGTGTACCACGCACAAGCGCGGCGATGAAGTTCAGCCACTTCAACGGGATATTGCCTTTGAAGCCGCTGGTGCAGGTACTCGCGCATCAGATGGTGATAGCGGAACCAATGTCCTTCGAGATCCATCGGTTCAAGCAATAGCTGGTGCGCGGCCACGTCTTCCAGTGTGCGCTGGCTCGCCGCCACGCCTGTTACGGCCTCGCACAGTGACGCTGTTAACCGGTCAAGTATCGACGTTCGCAGCATGAACGCGACCGTTTCTGCTGGCAGGCGCTCGAGCATGTCCTCCAGATAGGCCGCGAAGTGTCGTGAGGCACCTGATGGCGCGATGAACTCACGCCCCGGCTTGAATGCTTCGTGTGAGAGCGCCGATGTGGAAATGCGCAGCGCCGCGGCCCACCCTTCGGTGCTGGCAAAGAGCGACTTGACGTCAGCGGTGGCGAGTTTTCCCGGGCATTCGGATTCGACGAAGCGCTGCGTTTCGTCGAAGGTGAAGCGCAGCATCGGCGCTTCGATCTCGAGTATCTCGTTGTACGCACGCAATCGTGCGAGCGGGAGCGCGGGATCTGTGCGGGTGCATATCACCACGTGAACGTTGGCTGGAGCGTTCTCGACGAAAAACGACAACGCATCGTGAACCGCAGGAAGGCTGATGACGTGATAGTCATCGAGGAAGAGATACACCTCATCGCCCACGTCGACGAGCTCGTTGATCAGCGTGGACACGACCGTTTGCGCGGGAACGAGCGACGCCTGGGCCGTCAGGCCGATCGCTGATGCACCGATACCACTGCAGGCATGCCTGAGTGCATGCGCCAGATGATTGAGGAACCGCGCCGGTTCGTCGTCGTCGGGGTCGAGTGAGAGCCATGCGACCTGTGCGTTGCCCATGCGCAATCGTTCGAACCATACCAGCGCCAGCGACGTCTTGCCGAAACCGGCGGGCGCCTTGATCACGACGAGCCGTTTGTTTCCGGCCTCGTCAGCAAGACAAATCAACCTCGGACGGTCGACCAGGCGCGCGGGCGATCGTGGCGGCAAAACCTTCGTGGCGGGGAACAAAGCTGACGTGTTCAGGGCTGTCTCCGGACTGTAATGAGCAATTGCGGGAGTACCTGCGGGTATTCGGGTTCACCCTGACTGCGCCCCCTGTTTGCGCGGTCGTGCTCCCCCATACGGGGGCTAGGGTCAAGCGCCGCGCAAAGCGACTATCAACTCATGGAAGCACCAACGTTCAGGCAACCCGCGAATCGGTCACTCCTTGAAGTTCGGTCAGCGCGCAACGGGATCGATGCGTCGTTCAAAAAATGATACTCCCACTAGCCTCGAAGGAGGAGACATGTCAGCCACGAATCAACCCATCGCCGTTCACAAGCTCGGGCCGCTCGGCGCGGAGCCGGAGTTGTCCGAGATGGGCCAGATGGTCCAACAGACGGTTCATCGTTTTGCGGAGGAAGTGATGCGCCCCACGGGCATCCAGCTCGACCGCATGACGCCCGAACAGGTCATCGCACCGGGCTCGCCATACTGGGAGGCTCGCAAGAAGGTCATCGGGCTCGGGTTCGGCGTCGATGGGCTACTCGAGCTCGAACCTGCCGAGCGCGCGAAGACGATGTGCATCCTCTTCGAGGAACTGGGCTGGGGCGACGCCGGGCTCGCCATCACCTACGGCGCAGGGCTCCTTCCCGCGTTGTTGAGTGCAGTGCTCGGCAACACGTTCTGCCGCTCGCTCACGCCGGACGACAAGCTTGGCTGCTGGGCGATCACGGAGCCCGATCACGGGTCCGACATGCTCGACGCGAACGGCATGATCTTCCATCCGCAGGGTACGTACGGCCGCCCCAATTGCGTCGCGACGCTGCGCGGCGACGAAGTCATCATCAACGGGCAAAAGTCGGCGTGGGTGTCCAACGGCATTGCAGCGGAAGTGTGCATTCTCTATTGCGCTGCGGACAGCGGCGATGGCGTCGACACGAAGCGCGGCGCGGTGGTCATCGTTCCGCTGGACGCCAAAGGCGTATCGCGTGGCAAGCCACTCGACAAGATCGGCCAGCGCGCGCTCAACCAGGGCGAGCTCTTCTTCGAAGACGTCAGGTTGTCGAAGGATCACGTCCTCGCCGGCCCCGACCAGTATCTCGACGCCGTCTACGCGATCCACACATTTGCCAACGCGATCATGGGCGCCGTGTTCACCGGCACCGCGCGCGCGGCCTTCGAACTTGCCCATGCTTATGCGCATGAACGCAAGCAGGGCGGATTGCCGATCATCCGCCACCAGTCAGTCGCGTCGCGGCTCTTTCACATGTTCCGGAAGGTGGAGGCGGCACGCGCTCTCTCACAGCGCGTCGTGCACTACAACTTCACGGCGCAGCAGCCGTCGCTGCACGCAGCGATGACGTCGAAGATCACGGCGACCCAGACCGCGTTCGAGGTCGCCAACGACGCGCTGCAGATCTTTTGCGGCAACGGACTGACGCGTGACTATCCGATCGAAAAGATCTGGCGCGATGCACGCGCTTCGCTGATCGAGGATGGCTGTAACGAAGTCCTTGCGATCAAGGGTGGCTATTACCTGATCGACCCGGAACTGCTTTGAACGACAGGTTGTGCTCACACATTTGAATAAAGCGGAAGGAGACAAGGAAATGGCAACGCAATACGACGTGGTGCTCTACGGAGCGAGTGGCTATACCGGCAAGCTGACTGCGTGGAAGCTCGCCGAGCGCGGAATCCCGTTTATTGCCGCCGGTCGTAACAAGGCGCGGCTCGAGGAGGAGATGGCGAAGGTGCCAGAGCTGGCAGGGCATGACTACCAGTGCGTTAGCGTTGAGCATGAAACGGCGGCGCTGGCCGAACTCTTTCACGGCAAGAAAACGGTGATCAACATCGTCGGGCCGTTCATGCAGCTGGGGCGGCCCGTAGTCGAAGCAAGCCTTGTAGCGGGCTGCCACTACTTCGACACGACCGGCGAAACCGACTGGATGTCGCTGCTCAAAGAGGCTTATGGCGAGGTCTTTGCGGCGAAAGGTCTGGCGCTGTGTCCGGGCAACTCGTACATGTGGACCGAAGGCAATCTGGCTGCCGAGATTGCGCTGGAAACGCAGGGCATCGATACCCTCGACGTAGTGTATCTCGGCGACTCCGAAGTCAGTGTCGCGTCGACGATGTCCTTTCTGCGGATGTGCACGCGGCCGCAGTTCTTCCTGCGCAACAACGAGCTGGTGCAATGGCCATGGGCCACGCCGTACCAGGTTCATGTGCCCGGCGAGCACGTGCTGCTGAACGCGTTGCCGTGGGGCGGCGGTGGCGAGCCAATCTGGTACGCAGACGATCCGCGCGTGCGCAATTGCCAGACGCTCGTCTCGTTCCGCAACCAAGAGCGCTTTAACGCCGTGGTCGGCCTGCTGATGAAGTTCGAGGCAGAGTGCCGGACACTCGACGCTGCCAAACAGGAAGAAGTCACCAACGAATGGGGCAAGGCCGTGACCCAGGTCGAGCCCGCGCGCGAGAACCCGGACGCGAACCGCTGCACGCTTTCGTGCCAGGGGCGGGGCAATACGAATTCAGTCAGCGTGATTCTGCGTGGCAATTCTCCGTATGCGCAAACGGGTGTGCTCGGTGCGGAAGCCGTGCGCCGCGTGCTGCGAAATCAATTGCACGCAGTCGGCTTTGTCTCGCCGGCGCGGGCATTCGGTGCGCGCAACCTTGTCGGCGCGCTGGCGGAGGAAGGCTACCTGTCCTACGAGGTGAAGAGCGTTTGACAGCAGCGGCGAACGCCACGTGGGCCTGGCGTACATGGTGCACGTGGCGCCGGGAACTCGGCGTTGGAGAGAAGAGATGAGCAGCGAAGTGTATATCACGGGCGTTGGCATGACGCCCTTCGGCAAGCATCTGGACACGAGCATCAAGCAGCTCACGCGCGCGGCGGTGGAGCGAGCGCTCGCAGACGCGGGCTGTGACAGCAGGCAGGTGCAGGGGGCGTTTTTTGGCAACTCCACGCAGGGGCATATGGAGGGCCAGCACATGATTCGCGGCCAGCTTGCGTTGCGTGCGATGGGTATCGACAGGATTCCCGTGATCAACGTCGAAAACGCCTGCGCGAGCGCGAGCACCGCGTTTCATCTTGCCGTGAACTACGTCAAGGCAGGCGCCGCTGATATCGTGCTGGCGGTGGGCGCGGAGAAGATGTTCTCCCCAGACAAGGCGCGCACGTTCAGTTCGTTCGACGGCGCGTGGGATGTGCACGACACGGAGAACGGCAAGCGCAGGCTGCTGCAAATGGGCCACGGCATCGAGCCGCCCGCGGGTAGCGTATCGACGAAGCCCTATAGCGTATTCATGGACATCTACGCTTCGATGGGCCGCATGCACATGCGCGAGTTCGGCACCACGCAACGGCAATTCGCCGCCGTATCGGCGAAGAATCACGGGCATTCGATTCACAATCCGCTGGCGCAATATCAGGATGCCTACACGATTGACGATATCCTCGGCGCGCCGCCGATCACGTATCCGCTCACGCTGCCGATGTGCTCGCCGGTCAGCGACGGGGCGGCAGCGGCGATCGTTTGCAGCGAGGCGGGGCTCGCGATGCTCAAGGGCCGGCGCTCGCGGGCCATTCGGGTGCTCGCCTCCGTGCTCCAGACGGGCACCGATCGGCCGGCCGCGGGGTTCGACCAGCATCTGGTCCGGCTCGGTTCGTCGAAGGCGTATGAGCAGGCCGGCGTGGCGCCCAAGGACGTGTCGGTGGCCGAGGTGCATGACGCGACGGCAATCGGCGAAATCATCCAGTCCGAGGTGCTCGGGCTATGCGATCTCGGGATGGGTGGCATATGCGCCGAGCGCGGCGAGACCACCATCGGAGGACGGATTCCCATCAATCCGTCCGGCGGTCTCGAATCGAAGGGTCATCCCATAGGCGCCACCGGGCTGGGCCAGATTCATGAACTCGTCACGCAATTGCGCGGCGATGCGGGAGCCCGCCAGGTGAAGGGCGCGTGCATCGCGATCGCTGAAAATGGTGGCGGTCTGTGCGGTGTGGAAGAGGCAGTGGCCAGCATCACGATTCTCGGCCGATGAACTCCCGTGCGGCCGTGAGCGGCGCACAAGAACGGCGGAAGCAGCAAGGAAATAAAGGAGACTGTGTGCCATGAGCACGAGACCGGAAACCACGTTGGCGGCGTTGATCGCCAACCGCGTCGAGACCATGCCGGACCTCGACGTGCTCACTGTCGAAGGCGCCGGCGCGCGGCCCGATGAAGTGCGCACCTGCCGGCAGCTTTGGGAAAACGGGCAGCGGCTCGCGCAGGTCTTGATCGATCAGGGTCTGCGTCCCGGCGATCATTTCGCATTGCTGATGGCTAATCACGCCGAATTCGTGGATGCGATGGTTGCCGCGTCGATTTCGGGCACCGTATTCGTGCCGATCGATCCACGCGCGAAAGGCGACAAGCTCGCGTACATGCTCGAACAGGCGCAATGCCGTGGCGTGATCGCCGCGGACTATACGCTCGAGAACCTCATGGACGTGCGCCGCTCGCTTGCCGGGTTGTCCTGGGTGATCGCACTGGAAACGGATGAGGGTGGCGAGCCGCTGGCGGATTTCCCTGGCGTCGCGTCCCTGAACGCGTTGTTGCCTGCGCATGTTCCTGACTTGCCCGTCATGGCTCGGGACCCGGCAGGCGCTATGCAACTGATCTTCACGTCCGGCACGACGGGCGACCCGAAAGGGATCGTGATGACGCATCAGCGCTACTGCGCGACGGCGGCGGCGGTTTCGGCGCTGTTCGGCTATGCAGCCGACGACAGGCCGTACTCCGGACTCTCGCTCACGCATGCCAACGCCCAGATCGTGACGCTTGGCGCGTCGCTCACGGCGGGCATGCGCGCCGTTCTGTCGCGCCGCTTCACAAAGTCGCGCCTGTGGAACATCACGCGCCAATATCGCTGCACCACGTTCACGCTGCTCGGCGGCATGACGACGGCGATCTACAGCGAACCCACGAAAGCTGATGACGCGGACAACCCCGTTCGCTTCGTGATTTCAGCCGGCATGCCGGCTGCGATCTGGAAGGCGTTCGAGAAACGCTTCGGCGTGGGGATCGTCGAGTTCTACGGTGCGGCCGAAGGCGGCATCACCGTGAAGCCGCTCGGCGTGGGTCCCATTGGCAGCATCGGCAAGCCGGCTCCCAGCCTCCAGCACCGGATCATCGACGACGACGGCAACGACTGCGCGAAGGGCGTGCCGGGCGAACTGCTGTTCAGGCCGGCGGACGGCTTGCCGTTCAACGTCGAATATTTCGGCAATCCGGAGGCTTCGGCGCAGAAGTGCAAGGGCGGGTGGCTGCACATGGGCGACGTCGTGCGTGAGGACGAGAACGGCTGGCTCTTCTTCGAATACCGCAAGGGCGGCGGGATTCGCCACAACGGTGAGTTCATCAACCCGGCGCCAATCGAGAAGGTGATTGCCGAGTCGGGGGCCGTCGAGGACGTCTACGTCTATGGCGTGAGGGGCGCGTCCGGTGCGCCAGGCGAGAAAGACCTGGTGGCAGCCATCGTGCCCAAGCGCGCCAACGACTTCGACCCGCAGCAGGTGTTCCGCGCCTGTCGCGCAAAGCTGGAAGCGAGCTCGGTCATTTCGTGGGTGCAAGTGGTGCCGGAAATACCAAAGACCGCGTCGGAAAAGCCGCTGGAACGGTATCTCGTCGAAATGTTCGAGGGGCAGCCCGGCAACGTGTTCACTGAGCAGGCGTGACTTCGACAACGCGCTAGCTTCCCGGTTCCATGTCTGCACAGGACCGGGCCCTCGCGCCCACGATATGTCTCCGAATCCGACTCATACTGAAGCAGTTCGACCGCAAAGGCGGCGCTCATCTGTGCGACCGTGCCTGAGACGACTACCGAACGCCTCGCGATGTTGGTGCTCTCGACCGTCAGATGCTGTGCTCTGGCAAAACTGCTCACGGCGTCCATATCGGCCGGCGAGGCACCATAGCGTTCGGCAAATTCCTCACGCGTTAGGTACTTGCGACGGGCGATCTGGTTGGCTTGCCAAAGCGCCTGATCGGGTAAGGGCGGGGCGTCGGGACGCCGCCGCAGCAGGACCGTGACCGAGAGCTTCTGCGCCGGATCCGATGGACCAACCACGCGCATGCCAGTCCGTGCGTTGCGCTCACTTCCTTTGACTGGCCGGTAATTGGGAGGGACGGGTGGGCGGTTAGAGGTAGACATTCAAGCTGCTTCTGGCGAGCGATACACTTGAACGATATATGCGCGCCGCCAACGCTGCCTCCATCATGTGATGGAGGCAGCGGCATGGTATGCCGGGTCGGCCAGTAGGTCGCAACGCGCTAATGAGCGGACGGGCTCAGACGTTATCCATTGCCTGTTGAAGATCGCTTATGGATTCCACGACATTGTTTTGGCTGCTACGGTGCAAGTCGGGCAATTTGAGGTAGTGATACCAGTGCGTTCGCCGACAGATGCCGAATGAATCTCGAGGCGGATGACTGTTCACGAGCGTCGCGACAGGTGCTTCACGACCCACAAGGGACGGTCGGGGTTACCGGGAACGGCCGTTCAAAAAGGGATGTGGCGCGGACCGGTGGGCACTCAGCGGACGCTCTGGGAGCCGGTACGAGAAGCATCGAGTCGACGGCGAGCCTCTTGAGCGACCAAGGACAGATAAGCGCCCAGCATGCCCGGCTGATATGTTGACGCATCGCCACTTCCGCCCAGGGACGGCAACGGCACGCCGATGTAGCATTGACCGTATGCAAGGGCTCCGCATCTTTCAATAACCAATGTTGCTTTCGTCCGGTGCAGCACCCGATCCTGTATTTCCGGGATGTTGAGGAAGTCGTTGAAAACGTAGCTAACCTCTTTGTCGACGAACGTCGTTGTCCCGCGCTCCACCTCAAGGAAATAGACCGCCTCCATCCTGCCCGACCAAAAAAAGAGATCGCCGAAACTCGTCGAAGCGAGTGCGCGAGCGTCCCGACCTAGGAGCCATTGCCAAGGGCGGCTGGCTTCGCCGCCAAGTGAATCTCCAAGGATCGTGAGTAATCCCGCGTTGTACACGCCGGCACGAAGATCCAAGCTTGCTTGGTCCGTATCGGAGGGTGACGACGGCAGCGTCGTCAGAGTGAAATTGGCGGAGAAAGTCATCTTCGTTGATAAGACGTTATAAGGTAGGCGTGACAGCGATTTTTCCTAGACTGTCGACGTTTTGGGGCCAGAGAACGAACGATTGACCTACGGTGCGAGATTTTCAACAATTTGGACGCTGTCGTCGAGCGACCGGAAGTGGCCGGGTGCCGACTCATGCGAGTTGCATACTCGGCTTCGGTCTCCGCGGCCTGCGATCGGCAGCACGCGACCCGGAGCGGACGATCGATTTTCTACGAAGCGGACGTTCGCGGGGCCTGCTTGCCCAAACGTAGGGGCCACCTGAACCGGAGATGTCCCTGCTCTCCGACTATGTTGGACTTCCCACACTACGGGCATCTCGGTCGTTGCTATGATGGCTCCGGCTTCGAGCAGCGCGCCGGAATAGGCGCGTTCGATGGCAGCGCCTTGCTTGCTGCTCGACGCAACAGAGACGGGCCGAGGGCAACTCCATGCATCGAAAAGATCGCGTTGTCGCGTCGCGCGGCCCGGACAGTCGCGCGACGGTTCCTGGCGTGCGGCTGATAGAACGCGTCGTCGTTCTTGCGATGTGCAGCGTGCTTGCCGGGGCAACGGCGATCTTTGCGCACGCGCAGTCCGTCTCCGGCAATACAGACGCTAAGCGTGCGTCGGCGTCTAATGAACTGCACGTGATGGTTTGGACCGCTACGTTGCCCGACCATCCCACCTTGCTGCTGGTGCCGACCGTTCATCTTCTAGCTGCCGACGATCCGCGGATCGATGTCGCGCTTGGTGCACTCGCCGACCGTGTTCAGGCGATCGTGCTGGAAGCACCACTAAAGCCAACGCCCGCACAGGCGGCCGCTATCCTTCGCCGCTACGGCATGTATCCGGCAAGCGACAATTTAACAAATCACGTGAGCGGGATAACGGCCGAGCGACTCGCGCAATGCGCGCGCCAAAGCGGACACAAGGTGCTCTTCTTCTTTCAGCTAAAGCCGTGGCTCGCCTCACTGGCGGCCTTCTACCGGCGAAAAACGCCGGATGCCGCCGAACCCGGCGGCGAGGTATCGCTGGTCGACTACCCGGGCATCGACCTGCGGCTGTCTTCGATTGCCCAAGCCAGAAAGATGCCACTCATCTATCTGGAAACCGACGAACAGGGTTTGAAAGTGTTCAGCGACGTACCGCCCCAGGCGCAAGAAGCGATGTTGATCGCCTCATGCGACGGCCTGACAGGTGTGCGGGTGCCGGGCACCGCTGACCTTCGCGCGATGGAGGCAGCATGGATCTCGGGAGACGCAGCACAGCTTGATCGACTGCTGACTACGCGTGATCCAAAGGAGTCGGATGCTCTCTATGCTGCGGACCAGTATATCTTCCGTGCCAACACCGAAGTATTTGCGGCCGCACTCGCCCGATATGAATATTTCCATGGCAGAGGACCGATCCTTGTTGCTGTAGGCGCAGGCCATTTCTTCGGTGCCGCTTCTCTCCTCGAGAGGTTGCGTGCGGTTGGCTACACAGTTATCCCACCACAAGGCGCGACCGTGACACGCCACGGGACGACGCCTGACGTCAACCATTCGTCGCCGTAGCGGGATTGCCGACGAACTGTGTGTCGAGCTTGAGTGACCGATAGTGGCCCGAATCCGGAAGTCCCCAGCCACGCGCAGGTACCGCACTCACATCAACAACGTCATGCAACCGAGCCTCGGCTGGCTTCAGCGCCTCTAGGTTCGAAAGCGACTCGCCGCCGACCGGAGTGTCTGCGCCTGGTCGGCAAGCGACAGTGCTGCCGCAGTAGTCTCTTCCACCAGCGCCGCATTTTGCTGGGTCGTTTCATCCAGTTGTGAGACAGCGCGGTTGACCTGTTCGATGCCATCCCGTTGCTCTTTCGACGCCGCCGCCACTTCCTGCATCACGTTGCTCACTTTTTCGATCGACTGCACGATCTCCATCATCGTGCGGCCTGCCTGATCGATGAGCCCCGATCCTTCAGTCACGCCCGTCACGGCTTCGTCGATCAATGCCTTGATTTCCTTTGCCGCGCTGGCGGAGCGCTGTGCGAGCGTACGCACTTCAGCGGCAACCACAGCAAAGCCACGACCCTGCTCGCCCGCGCGGGCCGCTTCGACGGCGGCATTCAATGCCAGGATGTTCGTCTGAAAAGCGATCCCTTCGATCGTGCCGATGATGGACGCGATCTTTGTCGACTGATCCGATATGCCGGCCATGGTTCGCACGGCGCGATCCATCACGACACCGCCCGTCTTCGCGATGTCCGATGCGTTGCTGGCATATTCGGTAGCGAATCCGACACGCTCGTTATTTTGTGCAACGGTTGCTGTCAGTTCTTCCATGCTTGCCGCCGTTTGTTCCAGCGCGGCCGCCTGCGCCTCGGTCCGCCGGGAGAGGTCCGAGTTACCCGATGCGATTTCGCTCGTGGCGCTCGCCATCGACTCGCTGCTCGAGAGGACGGTTGTGACCGTCGATTTCAGGCCCTCCTGCATCGATGAAAGACCTTGCATGAGTGCACTCATCTCATGGCGGCCTTCCACTTGAACCTTGTTCGAGAGGTCTCCGTTTGACATCGCCGAACAGACCTCCAGCGCCCGGGTCAAAGGACGGCCAATCGCGCGATGCAGGCCGATCGCGCACACCAGTGACAGAAGGATGGCGACGCAGAGTGCTCCTACCGATGCGCCGCTCACCGTGCTGAGTGTCGACTGGAAATCCTCGTAGCTCGATTCGCCGCTCGTCATCAGGTAGTCGTTGAGCGCGTCGGTGCTTTTGGTGAACGCGAGCGCCAGCGGCGGCATCACGTCCATAGTGATCCGGTTAGCGGCAACCGCATCGCCCGTTTCGAGCGACTGCAGCGTGGGCTCGATCGCACCTTTGCTCAACCGGTCGAATGACAGCGAGACGGCCTCTGCCAGCTTTTGCTGTTCAGCGGACTTCGGCAGCGCGAGATAGCGTTCGTAGGCCTTCTTCGACGTCGCCAGATAGGCGCGTGCTTTTTGCAGAAGCACTTTTGTGGCGGGCGATTCGGGATGCAGCAGCGCTCGGTCCATCGAAACGCGCGCGATCGCCAGGTTGTACTTGGTGTCGCCAAGCGCGACCGCTGACGACAATTGCACCGCATAGATTTCCTGGAGCGCCGACTTCCCCGCTTGCGTTCCCCACTGGCCGAACGCGGCAACAACCAGGATCAGGGCGACGAGCAGGCCGAAGGCCAGCGAGATCCGCGCCCTGATTGAGACTTTCGAAAACATGTGCAAATGTCCGCTGGATGATGTGAGCCCGAAGGGTATTGTTCCGAATATGTCCGTACATATTGGATATCGGTCGCATCATCCAAATGCGAATAGGGGAAAACCCTCATACCCCTGAGCGCTTCAGCCTCATCGATACGGCGAACCGGTCGGCGGGATGCACGCTCACCGACACTTCGAATGCCACCCCGGTCGAATCGATATAACGCCGCACGATCTCCAGCGCCGCCGAACCGATGGGCATCTGAAGTCGCCCCGCTATCTCTTTCGTGACGTTCATTGCCTGGACGTTTTGCTGGATTTCAATGACACAGCGGCCGTAACGCGCCTCGATCAGCGAACTGATCAGCGTGTCGGGCGCTGCCTTCGCTTCTTCGGCGATCTCCGTGTAGGCCGGATCGATGTAGACATCCGTACAGCCGACGGGCGGACGCGAACTGTCGCGTTCGATACGCAGGCTCGACACGCGCAGCCAGTGCGCACCTTCCTCGCATTGCAGAACTTTGGCGAGTCTGCCGGCAACCGTGACCTCTTCCACCGACTGAATCACCCGCAGATGTTCTGAGCCGAACTGCACCAGATCCTCGACTGAACCCAGCGAAGGGCGGAAATCGTTCTTCGGCTGCGCCGACTCGACGCGCGTGCCGGCGTTCTTGCGCCGCGAGACTAATCCAAGCTGCTGAAGCTCGTTCAGTGCCGCGCGAATCGTATGCCGGCTGGTGTTGTACTGGTCGCGCAGCTCCAGTTCGGTCGGTAGATAGGAACCAACCGGAAAGCGGCCGCTGGCGATGCCCTCGGTCAGATCGCGAGCGATGTCGGCGTAATGAGGTCTATTCATGCTTGCAAAGAATGGAGACACCGGGATCGATGCTCATCTAGGGTAAATCATAGCTTGAACGATATGTTCGAACATATTACTCTCAATATGTCCGGACATATCGACGTTTGTCCGCTTATCGCACAATCCTGCTTGCTCGACTCGAGGCATCGTCATGACTACCCGCACCACTCCGCTTTCCAGCACCGTTTTCGATTCGATCCTGTTTCGCGACGCCTTCGGCACCGCCAAAATGCGCGCCCTGTTTTCCGATCACGCGCTGGTGCAGCGCTATATCGACGTCGAAGTCGCGCTCGCGAAGGCCGAAGCGCGCGTTGGCGTGATTCCGGCTGGCGCTGCGGATGTGATCGCGCGCGAGTCGCAGATCGAGCGCATCGACTTCGATCACATGCGCGAGGAGACCGACATCGTCGGATATCCGATTCTTCCGCTCGTGCATCAACTGGTCGGCATGTGCGGCGAGGCAGGCCGCTATGTGCACTGGGGCGCCACGACGCAGGACATCATGGATACGGCCGTCGCGCTTCAGGTGCGCGACGCGCTCGATTCGATCGATGCCGATATCCGCGAACTGCGCGGCATCCTCGTGGACCTATCGAAGAAGCACCGCGACACGCCGATGGCGGGTCGCACGCATCTACAGCAGGCATTGCCCGTCACTTTCGGCTATAAGACGGCGATCTGGCTGGCGATGTTCGACCGTCATCAGCAACGACTTGCGCAACTGCGTCCGCGCGTTGCCGTCGTCGAATTCGCGGGCGCGGCCGGCACGCTCGCATCGTTGGGCGACAAGGGCTTCGACGTGCAGAAGGCGCTTGCCGCCGAACTGCAACTCGGCGTGCCCGCGACCACCTGGCACGTCGCTCGCGATGGTTTCGCCGAGGCCGTCAATCTGCTCGCGCTCGTTACCGGTTCGCTCGGCAAGATTGCAACCGACATCATGATCATGGCGTCCAACGAATTCGGCGAGGTGTACGAGCCGTTCGTCAAGGGTCGTGGCGCGAGCAGCACGATGCCGCAAAAGCGCAACCCCATTTCAAGCGAGCTCATGCTCGCCGCCGCGAAGGCCGTGCGACAGCAGGCCGGCCTGATGGTCGACGCGATGATCCAGGACTTCGAGCGCGCAACGGGACCGTGGCACGCGGAATGGATTGCGATTCCCGAAAGCTTCATCCTTGCTTCGGGTGCGCTCCATCAAGCGAAGTTCGCGCTGGGTGGACTGATCGTCGACAGGGATCGCATGAAGCACAACCTCGGCATCAGCAAGGGGTTGATCGTCGCCGAAGCCGTGATGATGCAGATGGCACCCCACACGGGACGCCAGCAGGCGCACGACATCGTCTACGATGCGTGCCGCACGGTGAACGAAAGCGGCGGCACACTCGCCGAAGCGCTGGCGGCACTGCCTGGAGTCACGCGGCATTTCGATCGCAACGCGATCGACGCGATGATCGATCCCGCCAACTATCTGGGCCTCGCGCCGCAAATGGTCGATCGCGCCATCTCGCTGTCGTGCGAGATCTGACGAACGCTGTGGAGGAGCCACACCATGACGAACGACAACGCATCACATAGCGAATCAGTCGCGCCACCGGCGAAGCGGCCGTGGTACCGCAAGCTGGGTATGCAGGTGCTGATTGCGCTCGTGCTCGGTATCGCAGTCGGACTGATGTTTCCGAAGTTCGGCGCGCAGCTGAAAATCCTCGGCGATATCTTTCTCGCGCTGATCAAGGCAGGCGTCGCGCCGCTCGTGTTTCTCACCATCGTGCATGGCATCGCTTCCGCCGGCGACGTGAGGAGCGCGGGACGCGTCGGCTGGCGCTCGATCGTCTACTTCGAAGTCGTGTCGACGATCGCACTGGCCGTCGGGCTGCTGGCGGGGAACCTGTTGCAGACGGGCAAAGGCATGACGGCCGTCACACCTGGTGCGGTGCCTGTCGTCGCAGCAACGGCAGCGCCGCAAGGCTTCACCGAGTTCGTCATGCATCTGGTGCCGGACAACTTCATCGGCGCGTTCGCGAAGGGTGAACTACTTCAGGTCGTCGTGCTGGCTGTCATGGTCGGGATCGGCATTCTCGCGATTCCCGATAGCCGCCGCGCGCGCATCAACGAAGGGCTCGATCTCATTTCTCAGGTGCTGTTCTCGTTCATCAATCTGGTGATGAAGCTCGCGCCGCTCGGCACCTTCGGCGCGGTGGCGTTCGCGGTCGGCAGCAACGGCACGGCTGTGCTGGTCGCGCTCGCGCAACTCGTGCTGAGCTTTTATGCCGTGATAGTTCTGTTCATCGCAGTCGTGATGGGCATCATCGCGAAGCTCGCGGGCTTCAGCATGTGGCGCTTCATGCGCTACATCAAGGACGAAATCCTGATCGTGCTCGGCACTGCGTCGTCGGAGAGCGCGTTGCCGCGGCTGCTCATCAAGCTGGAACGCCTGGGCTGCACGAAACAGACCGTGGGTCTTGTCCTGCCGACGGGTTATGCATTTAACCTGGACGGCACGTCGATCTTCATGTCAATGGGCGTCATGTTCATTGCTCACGCGTACAACGTGCCCATTACAATCGAACATCAGATCGGCATCCTGCTGCTCATGCTGCTGACGTCGAAAGGCGCGGCGACTGTTTCAGGCGGATCGTTCGTCGTGTTCGCGGCGACGGTCACGTCGACGGGCATTCTTCCCGTGGAAGGACTGGCTGTCATTTTCGGCGTGTACCGCTTCATGTCGATGGCAATCGCCACGTGCAACACGATTGGCAACAGCCTCGCTACCGTGGTGGTCGCGCGCTGGTCGGGCACATTCGACGCGGAAGTCGCGAAGCGCCATCTCTATCCCGAGCTTTTTCCGGAAGTCGCGGAAGCGGATGAGCGCGCGACCGACAGCAATCCTTCGCCCGAAAACTTCGATCAGGTGAACCCTCGTCCGGCCACGCTTCGATAACTGGAGTTAATCGAACACGCGGCATCGACGCATGACGAAAGCGGCTGGCATCAGTTTGATCCAGCCGCTTTCCGCTTTCGAATGCGGAGTCGTTCGTTGACGCCTGATGTGCTCCGACCTTTCATATTCGACCTGGAAACGCCCACCATGAATACGCGCACTGAATCGGATGCGTTCGGACCCGTGGATATTCCCGCGCATCGCTATTGGGGCGCGCAAACTCAGCGTGCGCTGGACGTGTTCGGCGCGGCAGAAGAGCGCTTTCCCGCCGCGCTGATTCACTCGTTCGGTTTGCAGAAACGTGCGGCCGCGCGCGCCAACCGCGGGTGTGGCGTAATTGATCCGCGTCTCGCCGATGCAATCGAGGCAGCGGCCACGGAACTGAGTGACGGGAAATGGGACGATCACTTTCCGCTGAGCATCTGGCAGACCGGCTCAGGGACGCAAACCAACATGAACGCGAACGAGGTCATCGCCAACCGCGCCAATGAACTGCTCGGCCAAGCGTTGGGGACAAAGTCGCCGGTCCATCCGAACGATCACGTTAATACGTCACAGTCATCGAACGACAGCTTTCCGACCGTCATGCATGTGAGCGCCGCGCTTGAACTGACCGGGCGTCTCCGACCTGCGCTCGTATCGTTGCAGGCGTCGCTCGACGAACGCGCACTCGCATTCGCCGATGTGGTGAAGATGGCGCGCACACATCTCATGGATGCCGTACCGACGACGATGGGCCGCACTTTCGCCGCGTACGCCCATCAGATGGCAGCTGCGATTTCGCGCATCGACGCAGCGTTGCCCCAGCTCATGGTGCTTGCGCAGGGCGGCACGGCCGCAGGCACAGGACTGAATGCACCGGCGCAGTTCGCGGAGCGCTTCTGCGCAGAACTCGCTGCCAGCACGGGCCTGCCCTTTCGAACGCATCCACACAAGCTGGAGGGCATGGCGTCGCACGATGCGCTGGTCGATGTCTCGGGCGTACTCAATACGATTGCGACATCGCTTCTAAAGCTTGCCAATGACATTCGACTGCTTGGTTCGGGACCGCGCTGCGGGCTCGGCGAACTGATCATCCCCGATGACGGCCTCACTTCGTCGATCATGCCGGGAAAGCGCAATCCGACGATCGCCGAAGTGCTGGTCCAGGCGTGCTTCCAGGCGATGGGCAATCACCAGACGGTGACGCTTGCGGGCGGTTCCGGCCTGTTCGAGTTGAACGTCGCGAAGCCGGTGCTGATCTACAACGTCCTGCAGTCGATACGCGTCCTGACCGATGCATGTCGAAACTTCAACGAACGCGTCGTAAAGGGACTTCAGGTCGACACGACGCAACTTGCAACGAACGTGGAGAACGCACTGTTGTCGGTGACAGCGCTCAATCCGGTGCTCGGCTATGATGCCGTCGCGCGGATCACTGCCCTCGCGCTGCGCGAAGGCATTACGCCGCGTGCTGCGGCGCTGTCGCTCGACATCATCGACGCGGACCGGTACGACAGGATCGTCGATCCCGCGCGGCTGGCGAATGCTGAATAGCACTACAGGGGGCGGGCATGACGATCGCGTTTGTACGCGGACGTCTTCGAACGCCTCGAATCGAACCACTCAGGTCGGCAGGGCGACGATCGCTACCCGGATCTCGTTGGCATCGCGGAGCATGGAACCGTTTGGGCAGGCAGCAAGCTCTCCAAGGTTGCCGAGCACGGCGGCAATGCCGAGGAGGATCGTCATGTACCGCTCGTCGTCTGGGGCAAAGGTATCTCAAACGAGATCGTCGACGACCGCGTCCAGACGACGGAGATCGCGCCGACAATCCTCAGGTTGCTGGGGCTCAACCCAAGCGAACTCGATGCTGTGAAGATGGAGCAGACGCAGGTGCTGCCTGACTTGCACTGACAGAATATGCCGACGCACCACCTGAAATGATGGCGATTACGGAGGTCTCTTTCTTTGTGAAGCTTCCGGAATGAGCCATCGCACGCGGCAAGCAAACGCCCAAGATGGGGTGTCAAGGCACAGCGCCCGACCAATGACGCGCCAATCCGTTATTTGCGGTGAGTGGCGGCTTTCGGAGGTGGATCAGCCGCTTGGGTGACCATTTGATCGCGCGTGCGAATGTCACGAACTGGCCGAGAGCACCAGTTCGACGAGTCCCAACAGACCGGACCTTGATATCGTCGAAGGCAGCTTGCGGGCTATTGCCGCGAATGAGTAGACTCGGCCATAAGGCGTCGTCCGCCTGCAGCGTCGCTCGGACATTTAGGCGTCCGCACCGCCACGCACCAGGCCGTTCGATGGGCGATGGATTGCACCGACAACGGGTGGCCTCCGCGGCGCGTCCTGCCGCCTCGTCGCGGTCCTCGCGGGCGTATGCGCCGACGTTGCCGCGACCTCGGTTCGTAGCAGCATCGAGTTGGCCTCAGTACGCGACAGCGTGAAAACACAAAGCGTCTCCACCAGCCGGTCGTTCTGCGATTTCAGGCTGTCGGCTGCCGCGGTGTGTTCTTCTACCAGCGTGGCATTCTCCTGCGTCGTGTGGTCGAGTTGCTCGACCGCCTGACTGACCTGCCCGATCGCAGCAGACTGCTCTCGCGACGCTTCCGCGATATGGCCGACCAGCTCCGTCACGCTCTTCACCTGTGACACGATGTCGTCGATCGCCTTGCCAGCCGAATTGACCAGCCGCGAGCCGTCGTTGATCTTGTCCAGACTCTCAGTGATCAGGATCTTGATCTCCTTGGCCGCCTGCGCGCTTCGTTGCGCCAGATTCCTCACCTCGCCTGCTACCACTGCAAAGGCGCGGCCCGACTCGCCGGCACGGGCTGCCTCGACCGCCGCGTTCAGGGCCAGGATATTGGTCTGGAAGGCGATGCCGTCGATCACGGAAATGATGTCGCCGATCTTGCCGCTCGATTGCGTAATTCCTTGTATGGTCGAGATTACTTCGCCCACCACCTTGCCGCCCGCTTCAGCCGCGCCGTAAGCCTGCGCCGCGAGATCGCTGGCCTGCCGCGCCGCGTCCGCATTGTTCTTCACGGTGGAGTTGATTTCCTCCATTGATGCTGCGGTCTCCTGGAGGCTGCTGGCCTGCATCTCCGTGCGGGCCGACAGGTCGAGCGTGCCCGATGCTATCTCCGTGGTTGCCTGCTGCATCAGATGCACAACGTTGCGCACGTCCATTACGGTGACGCGCATATTTACGCTCACCTGGTTGAGCGTGCGCACGACGTCGCCTATCTCATCGCTGCGCGTACTGACGGACTCGGCGCTCAGGTCGCCTGCGGCAATCCGGTTGGCAAACCGCACTGCCTCGCGCAAGGGTTCGACGATGACGTGCGACAAGTACCAGCCGGCCGCGGTCGTGGTGGCCAATAGGCCGCCCAACGGCCCCCAGAACGACAGCGAAGCAACCTCGCCGCGGAACGCGAGCAGCCCGATCGTCACCACTGCGTTCAATGCGGCAATGGCGCCCCAGATGTGCCGTTTGAGTCCAAGCGTGCGACCCATTTCGATTGCCTTGCCAAGGAGGTTCAGGCGCACAAGGCGCCCCTGGCGCCATCCAAGCTTCTTCTGGCCGGAGATCAATATCTTGTAGAGCGCCTCAGTCTTTCTGATTTCATCCGAAGATGCCTTGGCAAGCACCATCAAGGAGCCGATGTATTGGCTCTGCGAGAACAGCGGCGAAGCATTCGCTCGAGACCAGAATTGGCCTCCATCCTTGCAGGAAAGCCTGACGACGGAGTGCCAGGGTTTGCCGGCACGCAGGGTGATGCCCGCGTCAATCGCAACCTGCGGCGGCATATCCCTAAGCCGGTCTGCGACCGGTATCGCCCTGAGTTCTTGCGTGGTATAGCCCATCGCCCTCTGATAGGCCGGATTGGCGTAAACGACACGCGCATGCGCGTCCGTGCATAGCACCATCAATTCGGAATCTTGCAGTTCGAACTCGTTTGTCGAATGATTATTTCCGTTGCCCATGCTGTTCCTCTCTTTTTATGGTTGTAAGTGTTCCTGGTAAATCTGTTTGGATTTGGCTAACCGGGCAGCATCTTGAAGCGAGGGTAGCGGATGACGTGCGTCGTAGACCTGAGCGAAGTGGAGGAAAACACATTGCAGCAGCTTTCGATCATTCGATCATTCACAGACACCGGGATGCACGCACGCGTGCAGCGGGTGCACCTCCGGTTCAGCGCAGCTGGTCACCACGAGGCTTGCCCCATGCCATTGAACCCAAAGCCACTGCAGGCGCTCGATCATCGGTGCTCGACTTCGGCAAGAATGCGCTAATCCGTGCCTCGCACGCGCGCACTGTCAGGGGACTCCATGTAGTCAGGGCTATCGAAGCGCTGGTCCAGCAGGGCGACGGCAAACCGACCGTGATCGCGCTCGAAAAGGCGAGCATCCATCACAGCGTCGACCAGGCTACGCCGGATCGCTTGTCCATTGAACACAAAACGCTCCTCTTCAATCTGCCGCCCTACAGTCCCGAGCTCGATCTGATCGAGATCGTCGGGAAATATTTCAATTATCACTGGCGGCGCTTCGTCACCTGGATACAAGAATCCATCGACGCTGAGCTTGCGGACCTGCTGAACGGATACCGCACGAAACTCCAAGCCAATTTTTCGTGAACTTACCGCTGCGACGAACGCCATGATCCCAACGAGCACTGTCGTCCTGAACCCCGCCGCGCCCACGGCAAGTGCAGCGCGGAAACCGCATCGGGCGCGTGCCGTACCGCCATAGCCGCCAGCACGGTGATGCAACCAAACGAAATGCCAAGGGCAGTGGCAGGTCGCCCGCGTTGCGGTGAAAGACGAGGTTCATGAAGGCGCAGGAATAAACGGGGCGGTCGAAATTCGAGCCGTCGGCTAAAGGTTCGCACGGCCCGAACGGCGCGAGCCAATCAGAAAATATGGCGGATGCCCGCAGCGACGCCGACGGTGGAACCCGCCACCCCGAAGAGGGCGCCGTTGGTCGACAATCCGGTATTCATGCGCCCGTGGTTGTAGACATAGCCGAGTTGGGTATAGAGCGCGGTCGCTTTGGAGAGGTTATAGGTCAAACCGCTCGCAGCCATGATCGAATGGTTGCTGGTGTCATTGCCGTCGCTCGTATACCAGACCCCCGCGTCGATATTTGTCGCGGGCGTCACCCGGTAGCTCAGGCCGCCGCCATAGATGCGATTATCGAAGGAGCCGGCGGTTTTGAAATTGATGAACGAGGCTTTCATCGTCAAGTCCCCGATGCGGTAGCTCGCGCCGATGGTGCGGCCCGAGAAAGCAACGGTACTGGGCACCGGCGTCGTCGCAGCCGTGCCGCCGGAGTTGCCGCTGTACATCGCGGCGCTGACCATGAACGGGCCGAGCGTGTAGTTCAGACTGGCAGAGTATTGCCGGCCGGCCTGAAAATCGCCCGCCGTGCCGCCCAGCGCGAGCATCGCGCTGCCTTGCAGACCGGCAATCATCGGGCTCGTATACGAAATCGCGTT
The DNA here is from genome assembly GCF_040965735.1 of Paraburkholderia sp. BR10936. Classification (NCBI taxonomy): domain Bacteria; kingdom Pseudomonadati; phylum Pseudomonadota; class Betaproteobacteria; order Burkholderiales; family Burkholderiaceae; genus Paraburkholderia; species Paraburkholderia sp. BR10936. Next base: position 2,506 of record NZ_JBFRCM010000028.1, on the reverse strand, counting down.
CGAATTGAATATGCCGGTGACAAACACGTTGCTGATGTAAAGCGGCACGCCGCTGCCAAAATAGGAAACATTGCGCGGGTCGGTCGCGATCAACGATAGGGCAAACGGCGAATATTGCACACCGGCTTTCGCGGTGCCGAAGCCGCCGGTCAAGCCGATCCATGCCTGACGGCCAAAAAGGTTACCGTTCGAATCGGTGAGGCCGCCGGTGGAGAGGTCAATACCGCTTTCCAGTTCGAAAATTGCCTTCATTCCTCCACCGAGATCTTCGACGCCTTTCAAGCCGAAGACCGACGGAGCCTGGCCTCCCGTGATTAGCGAGAATTGATGGCCGGCGTTTTGCCCGTTGGCGAGATCGAGGGTTTTGCTTGTGTACAGGATTGCGCTATCGGCACTGCCAAAGAGCGTCACGCTGCTTTGCGCATGTGCAGCCGTTCCGATACTTCCAAGCAGGGTGCCGACAACAACGGTGATGCGTTTGCGGCGATAGGATGAACTCATAAAAGTCTCCTCCGTTAACGTTATTCGAGTAATTCTTTTCTTTTATTCGAGTGCTTGATGACGCCGATATCGAGCTTGGTCGCCGGCATGCCGCGGAGCCTCGCGTCCTTGCGAGGCGTGTCGGGTACCGGTCGGGAAGGCGGGGCTCGACAAGCGCTATCCCGCGCTTTGGTACTTCGCCCGCAACAGTTTTTTGTCGACCTTCCCGACGCTCGTCTTGTCGATCGCATCGACGAACACAACCCGCTCGGGTACGGCGTACTTTGAAATGACGCCGCGGATCGCATATTCCTTCAAGTGCTTTTGAATAGACTGTTCGTCAGCAACCTCGCCTGCCTTGAGCACGATTAGCGGCAGCGGACGTTCGCCCCATTTAGCGTCTCTCACGCAGATGACGGCGACTTCGGCGACAGCTGGATGCAGGAAAATAAGATCTTCCAGTTCGAGCGACGAGATCCATTCGCCGCCCGACTTGATGACATCCTTGAGTCGATCGGTGATCTGCAGGCAACCTTGGCTGTCAATGACCCCGATGTCGTTCGTGTGCAGATAACCACCGGCCCACAACCTTTCGGATGCAGCGGGATCACCGACGTACTCGCCGGTCAGCCACGGTGCTCTTGCCACGATCTCACCGCTGGTTTTGCCGTCGTGCGCGACGTCGTGCATCTGTTCATCGACAACGCGCAGCTCGACGAGCGGAACTGGCAGTCCCGTTCGCGTTCGCATGTCGAGCTCGTGGGACGTGTCATCAGGCGTGGCGCTCTTGACCTGGGCAAGCGTGAGGATGGGCCCTGTCTCCGACATGCCGTAGCCGGTGAAGACGTCAATGCCGCGCTCGAGCGCCGTCTGCGCAAGGACGCGAGGCAGCGCCGAACCGCCAACGACGATTTTCCAGCCACGCAAGTCGGCCGCGGCGGCATCCGGAGATGACAAGACCATTTGGAGGAGCGTGGGCACGCCGTGCGAGAACGTCACGCGCTCACGCACCTTCAGTTCGAGCAGCGAGTCTGGAGCATAGCGGCCGGGATAGACCTGTTTCAGGCCGAGCATGGTCGCCACATAAGGTATGCCCCACGCGTGCACATGAAACATCGGCGTCATCGGCATATAGACGTCGTCACGGTGGATACGGCCCTGGTGCGGCGCACTGGTCAGCGCCGCCGTCTCGGCCAGCGTGTGCAGCACGATCTGCCGGTGACTGAAGCAGACGCCTTTAGGCATCCCAGTTGTGCCCGTCGTGTAGAACGTCGTGGCCACCTTGTTTTCATCGAAATCGGGAAAGACGAAGTCAGGCGAGGACCGCGCCAGCAGGTTTTCGTACTCGTCGACGAAGTCATCGGGCACGGCGGTCGAGCCAGCGTCATCAAGCAAAAAGAATTTATCGATGTGCTCGAGCTTGCTGCGCATTTCTGCGAGCATCGGCAGGAAATCCGCGTTGATCAGAAGTGCGCGCGCACCGGAATGGTTCAGCGTATAGGCAAGCTGCTCAGGGCTCAGGCGCACGTTCGCCGTCATCAGCACCGCGCCCATCATCGGCACGGCGAAATAGCATTCGAGGTAGCGGTGGCTGTCCCAATCCATCACCGCGACTGTATCGCCGGGTCCGACGTCGAATTCCAGCAGTCCGCTGGCGAGTTGTCCGATACGGTGGCGAAAGGTCCAATAGTTATGGCGCGTCTGGTCGCGGTAGACGATTTCCTGCTCCGGGCAGGTGGCAAGCGGCGTATGGAGCAACTGCTTGATCAGCAGAGGGTAGGCATACGCTGAAGGGGTCAGCCGGACCTCTCGGCTCTCGATGGCTTTAGGCATCTCGTGTACTGTCAGGTAAAACGGTGGGGTTGCCACGCCTCGGCGAACGTTGTCGCCCGCCCCGACGCGGCGCCTGTTGATCGCGGGCGAGGGGCGTTGTCTCCGCGTGCCGCTCACCCGATAACTTCACGCGATCAGACTAGGCGTTCAGGCGAACAGATGCATCCGTTCCGTCGGGGAGGCGGAGGGGGGG
>NZ_JBFRCM010000027.1:0-73681 GCF_040965735.1 Paraburkholderia sp. BR10936 | reverse complement strand
GGCGGGTCGCTAACCGACCTGCCGCGCGGTGGCGTCCCTGCCGCTGCAGCCCAGGTGGTTGGATAATCTCGGGAGCATCGCGCGCGCCGCGCGCCCGGATCGAGGCGCACGGGGTCCCCCGTGGCCGCATCGTCGGACATGGGGAGAGCGCCGGCGCGCCGCGTCAGCGGCGGGACGATCCGGTTTAGCCCAGGCAGACCATGGGCCGGGGTCGTCAAGCGCCGCAGGGCGCGTATTTCCCCCGCGGCGCGAGCCGTGGGGGCTGGATAATCACGGGAGTATCGCGCGCCGCATGCTCGGATCGAGGCGCACGGTGTCCTCATGACCGCAAGTCGAACATGGGAAGAGCACCGGAGCGCCGCGTAAGCGGCGGGACGATGCGGTAGAGCCCAAGGCGGCCACCAACCGGGGTCGTCAAGCGCCACAGCGCGCATGTTTCCCCCCTCGGCGTAAGCCGTCGGGACTGGATCGTCACGAAGTACATGGAAGAATTAGCGGTTCGAGGTAAGGATGAGCTATCAAATTGAAATCCGGGCCGCCTGCCTGCGATCGGCGGAGGACGGCTGGGAACAGCCGAACGGAGCCGAAATTCAGGAGGTTATCCGTCGCACCGGCTTGCCGGGACGCGCGGTTGCGCGTTATCTCGGCTTGTCAGAATACGGCGGTCGGCAGGTGCGCCGCTGGATCAGCGAAGACGCCGCAATCCCTTACTCGGCTTGGGCCTTGTTGTGCGACCGGGCCGGGCTCGGGTGTATCTGGCGCCCAGCAGCAGACCGCGCCGGGCTGGATCCACTCCCATGACCGTGCATGTTTCGCCCGCGCAGACTCGAGGGGATGCTTTCTAGATGCAGTTGGCAATCGGGAAGCGGGAACTGGAAAGCGGGCGGGTGATGCACGAGCTCGTCAACGCCCGCCGCGCGTCGACGAACTGCGAGGCGGAAATCACTCACCTGCGGGTGACGACCCACAAGATTTGCCGCATGTGATCCATCACGCTTGAAACAGGCAGGTCGGCAGTATTCTTGCCTGACTGGGCGCCTCGGGCCTCCTGCTTCACGACGCGCGGGTTCGGTAACGCATAGCGGCGATCGCACCACGGTGCGTTCCAACAGCTATCGATCGATCCCTGCTGATGCCAACTATGCTGATGCGGATTTTCGCTTGCACGCGATGCGAAATCTCAGCTAGGAAAATCGCCATTCTATTTTCAATGCCATTCGATCAGGTCTCTCACGCACCCGACCTATAACTCGGCAATCCGGACGAATTGTTGCGGAAGGTGAATACCCGTCATAAAGCGAGATCGAGTGGAAGATCGATATGCGCGCTACCCATCAACCGGTCTGTCTCCAACTCAATAGGCAAAGCGTGGAGGTGCATCCGCGACGCGGCCACCTTCAGCTGCCGCACGAGAAGCATGGTGGTGAAACGGTCTCGGTTAACGCAACAACCGCGAATGCGAGCTAGCGAGCTAGCGGGAGATGCTGAGCAGGTCTACAAGGTGTAAAGCCGAGAGCTCGCGTACCGTTAAGCCTTGGAGGCGGCCTTCGCTTTGGTGCGCAGAAACACGAACGAGTAGAGCGCAAAGGATAGATCCTTATGCGCCAGCACGTCCGACTCATGAATCGTCGCCGGGTTGAGCTTCACCCGCTTGATGGCCAGTTTACCGGCCGCGGAGGCGATAAAGGAACGCATGAAGTCTTTTTGCGCCTTACCGTCCGCCTTGTGATACGCCTCACGGCCGAGGTCAGCATTCTCGACGGTCTGTGTTTTGCTGCGCTCCTCTGCCGCCGCAGTGCTTGCGGCGACGGCCGCTGTCGCCAATTGCTTCGCGCTGAACTCCACCCTCTCCTGTTCCTGCTGCTGTTGCTGTACCGTTAGCATTTTGCGATCAGCGTCCGATAGCTTGTAGCCGTCGGTGATAGCTTTTAGCAGGTAGGCGCCCGGACTCTTCTTGACTTGGCCGGAGTCGACCTTGGCGCGGGTGTATTCGATCGCCTGAAGAATACGCTCATCCGACCACACGGCGCGGTTTTGCGAGATGGTGTTGAACTGCTTTTCTGTGAAACCGAATTCGTTCTTCAGCGTCGTGTATATCTCTTGCGCGCCAAGCAGGCTCGCTCGAACGGCCCCAGCGGTTTCCTTTCGCGTCAGCCTGAAACGAATCCGGTCAATCTTTTTCGACTTCGGGCTCACGGTGCGAGTCTCGTAGCTCAGATCGATGTCCGAGACTGCGTTTATCTGCTTAACCGCCTTGTCGAGGTTGTCGCGTTTGAAATACTTGAATTCGGTTGCAGTCGACGCAGCCTTCCCTGGCCAAGCACGTACCACATCGACTTCGATCCACTCGGTTATGCCTTCCGCCACGTAACCGATGACGTGGTCGTAAATGGCTCGAGCATAGGTAAGCGTAAAGGCAGAGGTGATTCTCAGACTCAACCAGTGCGACTTTACCGGGTCCTTGATGTGCGGAATGAGCGGCTCAGGAACCGCAAAAGTGATGCGCCCTTTGTCGATACCCACGATACCGATGAGCTGTACGGACACCCACTTCTCGTCCTCCGCGGACGTACTGCCAGGGGGCGAGGCCGAAACTTGAATTAAGGCTTTTTGAGCCTCGGACACCACTGTTCGCAGGTGCTTGTAGTTGTAACTGTCATAACGCATGAGCCATCGGAAGTAGCTCAGCTCGACGTCATAAACCTTCGGGGTGGTCGGCTCCTGCGCCACGATGAAGTGCGCTGCATCCAGGAATCGCCTGGCTGTAATGCCAACATCGGTAATGTCGATAAAAACGTTGTTACGCTGATAGCCAATCTCCTTCGTCGATTCGTTGATTGGCGTATCGGTGGCGAGCATCTCCTCGAACAGCTCAAACGACAGCTGGCGCGAGGTTGCGCGCGTCATGATGTTGTTTGCCATCGAGGTGCCTGTCCCTAGTTGCCGGTCGCGCAGACTGTAGCACACGTAGGTGAGATGTCAAAACAAAAAGACTCACCATGACGGGGACCGTTTCAACAAATCTGCTCACCTTCCTCTAGGCACATGTCCGTTCAACAAATCTGCTCACCTTTCTGCTTTCGAGAGGCAGAAAGCCTCGGGGCGACGGTTGTATGTTTTTCAGAATCTCTTAAAAAGCAAAACGAACGAACAAACTACAGCGAAAAACAAAGATTCTTAAAAACAATGGGTTAGTCCCATGTAGGTGAGCAGTTTTGTGCCTGAGGTGAGGACTTTTGTGGACCGAAAGTGAGGAGAAATCCATTGCGAGCGTGAGAAGTTTACCAGCGCAAAGTGAGGGATTCTGTGGCCGCAGATTGACGGTGAGCATTTTTGTTGAATGTTGCACCCGGTTGCGGAAAGCCTTACCTGACGGGGTCCTCGGCCGAAAATCGCTCGAAATGGGTGAGTCGTTTTGTTGAAGCATGGTGAGTGCTTTTGTGGCGCAGCGCAGCTGGGCTGCTCGGTTTACCGGCATGAACCGTAACAAGGCTCGCCGCACGGCAGGTTGCGGTCTGGGCATCTGTGGATAAGTCGATAGCCGGTGGACGATGGTGAGCACTTTTGTAGGCAAGTTGCCGTCGACCCTGCGTTCAACGCTTACGTTATGGGCTGCCGGGCGACTTACGACCAGGCTGCGGAGGAGGTTTCTGAGGCAAAGGTGCCTCGCGTTGTGTGCCAAGGCGATATGCCTGCAATTGGATGGTGAGAGAAATTGTTGAAAGTGCGAGGCAGGGCGCATCAATTGGCAGATTTCAACAATTCTTCTCACCCACCTTCACCCCTCCTCCACCGACTCCTCCAGCGAATTTCAACAATTTTTCTCACCATGAAACGTCGGAATGCTTGCGCACGAACCGCCAATTCTGGCCCTTCCGTTGCTTCGTTCGATCTTTTTGTGTTGTTTTCCAATGGGTTAGGTGGAAAATTTAAGAAACTTACTATCTGGAAGCGATTTTTCTAATGTTTTCGAGTATTCTACGCTTCGTCCCGATTTCCGGTGAAAGTGTAAAAACCATGTCTAAAGCCGAATTTCCCGCTATCACACGCAAGGTTCCCCTGGCGAAGATTGCCAAATTTGCGAAAAAACTGGACGGGCTGACGGCGGAGCTGCGCGAGCAAATCCTCACGCCGAGGCCGCGAAAGGCGCCGCCAAACTTTACGACTGCCGAAGTGGCAGACCTGTGCGGCTTGGACCGAACCAAGCTCCACTACCAAGCGACGCGGGAAGGAAGCGCGTTGCCGCCGGGCGTTGCGCACGGCACGGGCCGTAGCCGCCTGTTCACCTTGGCCGAGGCGCGTACCTACGTACAACAGTTGTCGGAAATCTATCAGTCGCCGCTCGTGACTGGTCGCGACGCCGACGGCAAGATTCTTCTGGTTGCCAACTTCAAGGGTGGGTCGACGAAGACAACGACGACGATGTGCATCTCGCAAGGGTTGTCGTTGCGCGGACGGAAGGTGCTCGTGGTTGACTTGGACCCGCAGGCCTCTCTGTCCGAACTCTGTGGACTCTATGCCGAGAACGAGGTCGACGAGGATTCGACCGTTCTGCCTTTTATCTATAACGAGGAGATGGAAGGCGGACTGGAATCTGCCATCAAGGAAACTTACTGGGACGGGCTGGATGTAATTCCCGCGCATCCATCGCTGTTCAGTGCTGAGTTCTTCATCCCCTCGATGCTTAAGACTCGCCCGAGCTATCAGTTTTGGGCAATCCTGCGCAAAGGCCTGGAGCCGCTGCGCAAGAAGTACGACTACATCATTCTGGACACAGCTCCCTCCCTCTCCTACCTTACATTGAACGCGCTGATGGCAGCTGATTCGATGGTGATGCCCTTGGTGCCGGAGAGCCTGGACTTCATCAGCTCGGTATCGTTCTGGGGGCTGTTTTCGGATATTGCCGCGAACTTCATGGAGAAGGAGTCAGACAAGGTCTACGACTTCATCTCCGTGATTCTGTCGAAGGTGGATACAAGCCCGACGTCGTCAGCACCCATCGTACGCTCGTGGACGCAACGCGCCTACGAAGACTGGCTGACCACCACCGAGATTCCCGCGAGTTCGGTGATGAGCAACGGCGCGCTCGCGCTCTCGACAGTGTTTGACCTCAGCAAATCCGACGGGGTCTCAAAGACGGTGCAGCGTGTACGCCAACCACTGGTTGAATACTGCAGGTGGATTGACAACATGTACATCGACGAATGGAGTCTCGCACAATGAGCAGTATTCGTGACCGTATGGCTCTCCAAACCGCCAACCTCCGGAAGACGTCCTCAATCTCTGACGATGAGATGGACGCGACCAAGCTCGCGGTCGAGAAGCCGAAGACAGGGCCTGGGATGGCAGGGGCGTTGGCAGCCGCACAACTCAAAATTCAAGAGTTGGAAGCGAGTGGTGGCCAGGCAACGATTCCTGTTGCGGAGGTTGTGCCTAATCCATGGCAACCGCGGCGGATCTTTGCCGAGGCCGAGCTTTCGGATCTTGCCGAGTCTATTCGCGAAAAGGGGTTGGTTCAGCCGGTGGCGGTGCGGCGCGTTGATTCCGTCTACCAGCTGGTCGCTGGCGAGCGGCGATTGCGTGCGCACAAGATGTTGGGCATGGAGCAAATCAAGGCGGTCATAGTCGACTGCTCTGATGAGGACATGGTTGTTCTTGCGTTGGTAGAGAACATCGGGCGGTCCAACCTAGCCGATTATGAAATTGCGATTTCGCTGCGTCGTGCGGAAGCAGAGTTTCCGAATCGAAAGCGGCTCGCCGAGTCCCTCGGTATGTCTCGCACCGGACTGTATCAGTTCTTGGCGTTCGACAAGCTGCCTGATTTCATTAAGGATCAATTGGACTTGCAGCCCGCGCTGCTTGGGTGCAATGCTGCAGAAGAAATTGTGTCGGCTATCAAAAAGCATGGCGCTGCCGGTTTGGCTGCGGCAAAGGACTTGTGGCCAGACGTTGTCAAAGGAGAAATTCTTCAGGGACGATATGCTGCCGCGATCGTAGCGCAGGCCACCCGTCAGGGTTCGAGAGCGGCGGCCCGCGAGCGGAGTATCGCGAAGTTCTTTTCGGGAAAGGAACAGGCCGGGAGCATTACGAAGGACGTGAACTCGTTCACCGTCAAAATCAAGACCGGGTCCCTTAGCGAAATTCAAGAGACTCGAATCCGGCAACTTATCAGCGAGCTTTACAGGGAAGAACCAAGCGCGCAGCAGTAATCGAACTTATTGGACAGAAGCCCGCAACTTTGCGGGTTTTTTTCGTCCCCAAAGCGATACGCCCGTAACACTAGAGTGTCGGCAATAAGGGAAGTTACAGGGAGCGCTCGGAGAGCGCGTGCCCGCGAGGTTTCGACGCGCTGAACCCGACATGGCCCCACGGCTCGGACGACGTCGTGCGGTGTCAGTAGTACCGACACTTCGGCCTTTCGTTCCGACCTGACCCGCACCGCACGTTGTACCTCGAACGGACGTCAAGGTGTCAGGATAGCGCCATGGCTCGGGCGACGTCGTGCGGTGTCAGTAGTACCGACACTTCGGTCTTTCGGTGCGGCTTGACCCGCGCTGCACGTTGTACCTCGAGCGGATGTCGAGGTGTCAGTATTACTGACACGCTGAACCTCCGGATAGCGGCCATGGCTCAGGCGACGTCGTGATGTGTCAGTAGTACCGACACTTTGGCGACCTGTGCTTACGCCAACTGCAGGTTAGGTGTTGCCTGAATGAGAACAGGCTTAAACGAGGCCTGCCTGTCTGAAAGACGTTCCGTCGAATGGACCATGTGACGGAAGAACACGCCAAGCAACTCGAGCGCCAGTATCCATGGCCTCCAGTGTTCCCGTCATCCTGACTTGAGGTCGATCGCTAGGCGCGCCCACCTAGTGCATCGCCGTCCGCCAAACGCTAATTCAAAGCGCCGCCGCCGGCCCTTCGCCGGCACGGTGTCGGCGACGCCATGCGGGCCCGTGGAGCTTCTGGCTTGGCGTATCAGAGACCCGCCGGTTCAGCGCGCCGGCAACCTTGCATGATGTCGTTGAGACTGACCGGAGAAGGCGGTGCCGGCATTTACCGTGAGCCGTGCGAGGCGATCTGCAAGTCGTTAGCAGCCTGTTTTGCGCGGGGATGGTTGCGCGCAGCCGGCGGTCGGGGCGGCCGAGATGCCGCGGTTCAGTCTTGCCTGCGGTGTGCGGGTGCGAATCGTGGTGTCGGCCCGGAGATGATCGTTTGGCATGAGCAGGAAATATCATTCATCAAGCCTCCACGCCAGCATCAACTAATAACTTCTAGGTGGCGCGCACCGTCCGGCACCGCATCGACCACCAGCCGGCGGTCGAAGGTGCCCAAGGCGCCGTCATGCAGGCGCGCGATCGCGAGCAGGTACGTGTCGGTCACCTGCTCGGTCGCGAGGATGCGGCTCGCGTCGACGTGCTCCCGATCGAGCAGGCTCAGGCCGTTGGACCAAAAGATGTGGCCAGGATGAGCGCGCAGCTTTGCGACGAGTGGCGCGACCGCGGCCGACGTCTCAATTGCTTTCGGGTAGCGCGATGATGCGCACGCCGTTTTCGATCAACGGGCAGGTTGCCCACGCCGGGTGGTTGACCCGACCGAACGATTCGTGTGCAGCTTCGCGCTGTACGTGCCCGGCGTCGAGCAGCGCAATCAGTACGTTGATGTCAAGCAGATACGCCATCAGGGTGCCTCGTCGCGGCATCTGGTTGACGGGTTCGGGCGTGACGGAGCCGGCGGCGTGAGCATGGCAATACCGGCAGGCCGTCGCGCGTGGTGGTTGCGGCTGAAGGGCGCTGCAGCGCCGTGCGGGCGAGCTGCGAGATGACGCGGCCGATCGACACGTGCTCGCGGTCGGCGCGCGCGCGGGCGAGGGCGAGCACGTCGTCATCTATATCGAGGGTGGTTCGCATACAGGGGCCTCCGCAGATACCCGGTTGTTCCACACCCGTCAGGATCGTCCGGTTCGCATCAAGCATCAAACATCATTCAGGAGTCCTTCTGACTTGGGCTGCGTTCTCCGGTAATCTGCGATGAACGACAAAAACGGGTTGTTGAGATCCGCTCTAGGCGGCACTTTGCGAAACCCGATCGCGATGAGGGCCGAAGAAACCTAGGGAACCTTCAGGCGATAATAGGGCCAATCTGTCGTCCCCGTGAAACATTCCATGGCGCATGCCGTGTCGGCGAAAATCGTTGTCTGGCAAGGCTCGCACAGTGATCGCCGAGGAATGTTTCACGAAAAGCAGGGTGCCGGCGCGTGGCCCGTTCGCCATTCCGACCTTGACCGATGGGCGACAGTGCTTTTGTCCCCATTCGCCTGCACGTTGTAGCAAAAAGAACGTAATTTGTAGCGTTCCCGCGCGCCCATGTGTGGTGCATGATCGCTGGGTGGCGGTCTCCGGAAACTGCCGACGGGACGGGCGAACTTGCGGCGGCCGTCACATGACCCATTCCGGCAGCAGAACATTGGCCGGCGCGCGCCGTCGTCAGCGGTACTAGCCGCCTTGCCGGCGGCGTGAAAGACCGCGGGAGCAGTAGATATCCATTTCACATAATGAGAAACAGTTTGTAACCGTTCCACGATTTGAACAGGTTCTTCCTCAGACTATTCGTGTCGTTGAAGTCTTAGGGGAACCAGCGATGGCCTTGTCGAAATTGCAGAGAGCTGCCTTGGCTCCTGGTCGTCTGGCCGAAGTTTTGAGCGCCTACGCGGACCGCACTTTCACGTTCCCGCTTGTCGCGCTGGTGTTAATTGCGTCTATCTGGGCAGTTACCGTTCAACGTATTCACGACGAGGGTGAGCAGGCCCATACCGCCGCGGCCGTCACGAGTTCACGGCTGGCCAGCGCCTTCGCGGCGCACATCGCAAAAACTGTTCACGACGCCGATGTAGTCGTGCAGTGGGTCAGGTATGAGTACGAGCGTTCGCCGGCGACATTTTCGCTCTCCGACTACAAGCAGCGAGGGCTTGTCTCGGCCGATACAGCGTTACAGGTAACGATCGTCGACGCGGCGGGGCAGGTTGTGCAAACAACGACGCCGGACGCGCGCGCCGTGAACCTATCAGATCGGCTGCACTTCCGGGTTCATGAGAAAGGGAACATCGGGCTCTATATCAGCCAGCCAGTGCTCGGACGCGTTTCGTCACACTGGACCCTTCAGTTCACCCGCCGACTCAATCATCTTGACGGTACATTCGCAGGGGTGGTCGTTGTCTCAGAAGATCCAAATTTTCTGACTGACGGGTTCTACAACCTTGATGGCCTTGGCCTCCACGGGATGCTGACTGTGCTGTCCGACAACGGCTATTTGCTATCGCGACTGGCCGGTGGGGCGCCCGCGTCGCCCAATGGGCCACCCGCCTCGGCCTATTCGGCAATGACCGGAGCGAAGGGAAAGGTTGTTAAGGATCCGGTGGATGGCGTTCAGCGTGTAGTTTCATATCGCCATCTGTCTGCGTATCCCGTCTCAGTAGTCGCGGGCGTTTCGGCCGAGGACGCACTGGCTCCGTATCGCCGAGCCAAGGTGCTCTACTGTGCGATCGCCTCCTTTTTGAGCCTGTCGCTTTTGGCTGCTGCTGCTTGGCAGGTGGTAGTGACCTGTCGATTTCGGAAACTGGCCGAGACGGACTCACTAACTGGACTGCCGAATCGGCACCTCATGCTGCAAACCGCGCGCCGATGGATGCGCAATGAAGAACCAGGCATGGTAGGGCTCCTATACGTCGACCTGGATAACTTCAAGGTCATCAACGATACGTTGGGGCATAAGGTTGGGGACGACCTGTTGCGTAACGTTGCCTTTCGTCTTCAAGAGTGTGCGACATCAGAAGATTTGCTGGCGCGGATAGGTGGCGACGAGTTCGCGTACGTCCTGCGAGGCGAGCACGCACTCGCGCACGCCGAACGGATAGCTGTCGATATCATTCAGGCGTTCAAACGTGTATTCGTCATGCGTGGTCACGACTACACCGTCAACGTCAGCATCGGTATTGCCTTGCATAGCGATCCGGATGACAGCGAATTTGGACTACTGTCGAAAGCAGACCTGGCGATGTATGCGGCCAAAGAACGTGGTCGCCAGGGCGGGGAAAGTCGGTTTCATGTCTATACCCGTGACCTTTCGGATCGCGCGCTATCGCTGATCGAGCGACAGCAGGCGTTGCAATACGCAATCACCAATCGTGAATTTTTCGTGCTCTATCAACCGATTGTTAGCGTCGAAGGTACGCTACGCGGCGTAGAGGCGCTTGTCCGATGGAGGCATCCGCAGAAGGGCGTATTGAAACCCGACCAGTTCATCCCCCTCGCGGAATCCTCCAGTCTGATAGTGCAACTTGGTGAGTACGTCTTGCGGCAGGCGTGCCGCGAGTTCCAGGCCTGGCAGGAAGCGAGTGACAACCGGCTCTTTCTGTCGGTCAATGTGTCGCCGGTTCAACTCGCCCGGGGAGGGTTGGCGCACACCATCAAGGAATGCCTTAACGACAATCTGATGGATCCCGATGTACTCCAGCTCGAGATAACCGAAACGGCGGTGCTTTCCGGAAGCCGCGAACTGCGATCACGGCTTCAGGATATTCGCCGACTGGGCGTCAGGGTTGTGCTGGATGATTTTGGCACCGGTCAATCGTCGCTATCGCATCTGACCTCGCAGACCGTCGACGGTATCAAGGTCGACCGGCAATTCACCGAAGCGGCGCCGGGCCAGAAGATGGCAGCGGCCCTGGTTGAAAATCTTGTTCGGCTTGCGCGGGACGTCGGGCTATCGTTGGTGGTTGAAGGTGTCGAGACCCGGGAGCAGGCAGCATGGTTATCGCGTTTCAAGGACGTGTCACTTCAAGGATACCTTTATGGTCGTCCGGCACCGATCACTGAACTAACGGCAATGCTCAAGGTAGGTCAGTAATGTTCGGCTCGGTGGTCGAAAAGTTACCAAATGCTCGCGCGAACGTCGTGTATCAACGACGTGAGAGGGGCGGGTCGGATAGCGTCATTTTGCGCCTGCGGGATTATGGCGAGGGACGCTTGATCCTCGAGCGCGTGATCTCCCGTCCGGATGATGTGAGTCTTACGCTCCTTCTACCGCTGCGGGGCGAGCGGGCGCTGCAGGAATTTTCGGGCGCTGATCCGTGGGGCGACATTCTCGCGCCGGCCTACGATGCGATCAAGAGTGCGTGCCGACAGACGTTCAATGGGAGGAAGCGCCCGCCACGGCGCGTTCGATCCGTGAGCGTCGACGATGTGCTGGCAAGCATGCCTGCCTGCACCAATGAATACGATCTCGCAGCGCTGTTGGATGACCTTTCTAGTTCGCTTGGTGCTGAACAATACTGCATCACCTGGATCGATTTCGATAGTCGTGGCGACAGGGCGGAGCATCGGTATCTCGTCGGATGCGATCCTGCTTGGATGCAGAAGTACGTGTATCGATCGGGCTACATGAATGACCCATTGCTCGAATATGCGAAGCGAAACGCATCTCCGGTAACGACATCTGATCTTCAAAACGGAGCGACAGAACACTGGTTACTTCAGGAAGCGCAGGGCCATGGTTTGTACAGCATGCTCACGTGTCCAGTGCACGAGCCCGCGAGATCGACATTAACAATTCTGCAGGCAGCTGTCGGGGCGAACTGCGCCGATGGCGATGGGATCCTTTCGCGCAATCAGAACAGGTGGCGTAGCGCCGCTGGCGCCCTGTCGGACTGGCGGCTGAATCAGCTGCGCGAGTTTGCAGGACAGTTTCAACTCGTTGGTGAGGAGTTGACCGTGTTGCGTGCCTTATTGCATTGGAAGGACAGCTCTGCAGAGACGATCGCTACCGCACTGGATATGCGTGCGCGCCACGTCAGACAGGTCGTATACCCAAGGATTACTCGAAAAATGGGTGTCTCTCACATCAAGGAAGCGGTAGCACTTGCTTTTAAATGCGGATTGATTAACTAAACAATTGGTCGCGCATATAGGGTTATCACATTTTTCAGGTGTTGGGAATAGAAAATAGAAAGTGGAATTTACGCAGGCTTGTCGGCTAAATTGACTCCAAGTTTGCGAGCCGGTTCTTCTATTCCTGACGATGAAAACTACGATTCTCGCTCGATCCGTTTGCTTCGCGGTAGCGTGCCTGCTGGTCGCTGGTGAGTCACGCGCAGCTCTCGGAGATAAGCAAGTGTACTGGTCGATGGTCACGTCATACCCTGAGGACACCGTATCAGGCCACGGTCTTCGCTCGTTCGCCGAACACGTCGCAACGGAAACGCAAGGTTACATAGCGCCGCACATCCAGTATCGGACAAGCAGGCGCGCGGCACAGCTGGTCGACGACGTACGAGCGGGCGATGTCGACGCAGCAGACATCTTCGGTGGCAATCTGGCCGCCCTCGATCCGCTGTTCGAACTGTCAACGTTGCCATTTCTTGCGCGTAGCGAAGCGGACGCGAAAGCATTGGCGTGCATTGCGGAGCCAGCCTATCGTCGCGTGCTTGCGAAAGTCGGTTTGCATCTGCTGGTGGTGTCGCCCTGGCCGCCCACGGGGCTCTGGTCGCTCACGCCTCTCAAGAACGCGAGCGATATCACGCATCTGAAAGTTCGTACCTATGACGAAACGTCGGCGACCGTGCTGGGCAACGTGGGTGCACAGGCGGCCAGTTTGCCTATGGAGCAGGTCAAGTCGTTAGTTGGCGAGGGTGGTATCAATGCAGTGCTGTCTTCCGGGGACGGATCGGTCGGTAACACCCTCGCCGGCATACTTCCGAATTTCGCTGCAGTTCGATACGCCTTCCCGGTTTCGTTTCTTGTGATGAGCGAGAGCCGCTTCAAAGCGCAGTCGGCCCAGCGGCAGCGGCAAATCACAGCTGCTGCTCGTGGTGTGCAGAGTGCGGAATGGCAAGCACTTCCTGAACGGATGGCGATCAACTATGCGCACATGAGGAATAACGGCGTGGTCATCGAGGATCCGATTTCGCCAGAGCTGCGCGCGACGCTGCAGAACGAAGGCCGGGCTAGGGCGCGCGAGTGGCTGGGTAGGGTGGGGCCAGCTGGTCAGGCCATTCTTGATGCCTACATTAATCGTCAGACTGCTCCGGCCGGCACTGGGTGCCGGCCGGGAGTGGTGGAAACACTCGACGCGGCGGTCTGGGATGAATAAACGAGCCAGGATTGTTTTCGTTGTCGCGGCAGCGAGGTGTGCAACTCGAGGAATGAGGTGTTTGGTGATGGTGCGATTTCGGTTGATACGCACTGCGAAAGTACTGTAAGAGTTGATGTGAGGGAAGAAATGAATGCAAAGTCAATCGATCTGAACGTCGATCTCGGCGAAGGGTTTGAGCATGACTTCGAGCTGATCAAGCTCGCGAGTTCGGTCAACATCGCCTGCGGCTGGCATGCTGGCGACCCTCTGACGATGCGACGGGTCACAACAGAGGCGATTCGACAAGGCGTCGCAATTGGAGCGCACCCGAGCTTTCCTGATCGCGAGAACTTCGGCCGCGCACCGATGTACCTACCGGCTGACGAAGTTTATGCCGGCGTGCAGTATCAAGTGGGTGCGTTGGCGGCTGTCGTGGCGGGCCTCAACGGCCGCCTGGTGCACGTGAAGCCTCATGGGGCACTCTACAACATGGCTGAGGTAAACGACGAGCTCGCCGTCGCCATCGTGCAGGCGATAAAAGACTACGACCCGGGGCTGCTTATCTACGGACTCGCTGGTGGTCTGCTCGTCCGCCTGGCCCGTGAAGCGGGATTGCTTGCAGTTGACGAAGGCTTTGCTGATCGCGCATACACCCCGGAAGGCAAGCTTGTGCCGCGATCGCAGGCGAATGCCGTGTTGGATAGCGATGTAGCGGCGTGTCAGCAGGCGCTGGGCATGGTGCGTGATGGCCGGATCAAGGCAATCGATGGCCGCTGCATCAAAATTCAGCCAGGGACACTGTGCCTTCACGGGGACGGTGCCCACGCTGTGGCGTTTGCGAACCAGATCGGCGATGCCTTACGCGACGCCTGCATTGCTGTCAGGGCGCCGCAGACTACGCGGCACGTTTCGGAGCACGCGTGAAAAGCGAGGTCGCCTAAAAGGCGAGATCGATTGCTTTCTTGACGAGCAACTGATCGACCTGACCGGAGTCGGCGGCACTTTGGTAAATGAGGGCGACCAGTTTGGACTTTTTCTCTGTGTCGATGGGACGCTTTTCAAGCGCGATATCGACCGAGACGAGGACGCGGCACAGCATATGTTCATCGACAGCGCCGTGGCGCATCACACGGGTTCCCGTCACCAGGTACAGAATGTCGAAGCCGCGCTGAGCGAGAGCCGCCAGATAGCCGACATCAGGCAGACGCACGCCCTGTTCGTAGTTGAATTGCGCACGACGACTGACGCCGGAAATTGCATGCATCTCGCCTTGGGAAAATCCGAGCCGTTCGCGTTCCGCAATAAGTCGCGAGCCAAAGGTTTCTGGCATAAATGTTCTTAAAATTGACAAGTGGCACAAACGTGCCTATATTCTGCAAATGTGATCAAACTTGCTCAGTATAGAGGGGCTTGAATGGCACTCAAAACCCTGGAAGAGGTTCGGCATGAATTCGATCGATGCGGCGTCCCGGTATCAAGCTGAGGGAATCAACGCAGACGCCGCCCAATCTATCGTAAGCGGAGTGTTGCCGGAACGGTCCAAAGGCAAGTTGAGGACATGCTCATTGTGCGGCCGCCCGTATCTGACGCAGTACCACCGGAAAGGGAGGGGTAGGCGACGGTGAGCAACTAAAGCGGCGACTTCAAGCGGGCTTCGTTGCTGAAGCTGACGGCACGAACTACGGTCCGCGCATCGCGGCAAACGCGCACGGCCTTCGCTGTTGCCATTGAGTGATCTCCATCGAATGAGAGTGCAGTGCGAATCTTCAGTCGCTATATATAAAGCAGTCCTACTTATATGATAAGGAAACCTGAGTGAGGTCTGTGCGCCAGTCGAAATGGTGTGTGCAGCTCATCCGTATGCGCATCGCACGTCGAAATCGCAACTCGCCGCTTCTTCGACCAGCCAATGCACGAGTTGGCCTGTCGCGGCTTCGTTCGCGTGTGTGATGCTGGACAGGAGAGATAGCAGGAAGGGCTCCCCGGGCCGATGGCGTGCCCGTGGGAACTGACCACATCGGAGGGCACGGAAATGGGCGCAGTTTTCGGGTTGATTCAAAAGGGCGTGTGCGCACTGCTGCTGTTCGTGGCGGTGACGTCTTTCCTTGGCTTCGCGTACTGGTTGGTTGAGCGGCATTCATCGCCGCGTGATCTGTTTGCGGTGGCGATCGTGGGTTTGGGTTGGGCCGCGATCGGCTGCGTTGCCTACAGGCGCGGTTGGCCGCGCGAGAAGCGAGGGGGGTGAGCCATGCGGAACCTCTTTGGAGATCGTCTTGTAAAACGGGGCTCAATTGGCCTGTTGCAGCTGGGCGTGCTCGCCGATTGGGGCTGCGGCGGTCCGGGCTGGCTTCTCGAACACTACGTACGCTGGGTCGACCAGCGGATGCAGGGGCTGTCGCTATCGGCCATTGTTCCGGCCGCTCTCGACTCGGGCATGGGCGGTACGGCTGCAAAGCGGGTGACGCCCCAACTGCCTGCGGTCGCGGTTGCCGTCGCTGTAGGCGTCGCGCGTCGGCTCAGGCGCGACCGAGGCGCCACATGAAAGCCCGCCTCGTGTTTGGGCCCGCAACGGAGCGGTCATGATGCCAGTCGACTTCGCGATGCTCGCGCAGCAATGCGCCCCGGCCGTCTATCCGACCACCCTGCAGGCGCTCGTCAGAGCCGAATCCGGTTTCAATCCCTTCGCCATCGGCGTGGTCGGCGGCCACCTGGTGCGCCAACCGCGCAACCGCGACGAGGCGGTGGCGACCGTGCGCGCGCTTGAGGCGGCTGGCTGGAACTACAGCATGGGCCTGGCCCAGGTCAATCGCGCGAACCTGCGGATCTATGGCCTTACCCCTGAAACCGCGTTCGATCCGTGCGCGAACCTGCGGGCGGGCGGCGCCATCCTCGCCGAATGCTACACCCGCGCGGCCGCCGGCGGACGCGTGCCGCAGGATGCCGTGCGTGCGGCGCTTAGCTGTTACTACAGCGGCAATTTCACGCGCGGCTTCAAACCGGATGTGGGTGGCACGAGTTATGTCCAGCGCGTGGCTGCGAACGTCCCCGATAGCGAAGCCAGCGCTGCTGTCGTGCCGCCGATCGCTGTCGTACCGGAGGGCAAGGCACCCGTTGTGCATACAGCATCGCGCGCAGTAGTGCACCCGGCCCGTGTGCGGCGGGCCGATGACTCAGTGAGCACCGACACCGGGGCCGAGCACGCCCAACAGGTCAATCACCATCCAGCCTGGGACGCCCTGGGCGATTTTTGACGGAGCAGGCAGATGAAGAAGATTCTTCTCGAACCCTTGACCGGCCGTGCCGCGGCTTTGGTGCGTTTGCGTGGCAGGAATGCCGGGCGCATCGGCGCCGTGGTCATGTCGATGGCCGCCCGCGGAGCCCGGGCGGGCGGTGGCCTGGCAGCGGGCACGTCGGCGGCCAACACCTTCACGCTATGGTTTTACGGATTCTGTGGCGTGATGGCTGGTTCGTATCTGCTGTGGGTTGGGGTCCAGTGCTGGTCCAACAAGGCCGACTGGATTCATGACTTCGGCGGCGGCATCGCGAAGGTGGCCGGCGTGGGTTCGGCACTCGTGCTCGCCGGCTGGGCTTTCGGACTCTTCGCCTGAATCACCATGGAAGACGAACGCACGCTGTACCCCTCCTACGCGGGTCTTAACCGTACCGCGATGATCGGCGGCGTCCCGATGTTTCCGGCGCTGATCATCGGCTGTACATCGCTGATCACCAGTATGGTCGGTGGGTTCGTGCTCGGTCCCGGTGGTCTGTTGATAGGCTCGGCTGGTGTGCCCGTCTTCCTGTTTTTCCGGCATGTCTGCGAGACAGATGACCAGGCACTGCGCCTGACGTGGCTGGAATTTCGCTGCTGGCTGGACCGCCGTCGTGTGTCGGTATTCGGCAGGACATACACGCTCGCACCGATGCGGTATGGCCGCGACCTGAACGTGTACACCCGCTCGTTTTCGCGCGGCCGGGACCTTGAGCGCTTCGAGGCGCTGCGTCAGCGCCTGCTTGCGCAGGCAGAGGAGGACGAAGATGAATGACCGCAAGCCTGCGCACAATCCTGCGCTGTCAACAGATGGCGCTGCCAGTGCGTGCACGCCTATTGTGGGCTACGCCATGACGGCTGGTGCTCCCGGTTCGGGCAAGACAATGTATGACGTGTTTCGCCGGCTCGCGGAGGAGCGCCGTCGCATTTGCGGCGCGGACGACATGCCGTACGTGGGAGACGAAGCATGCGCGTGACCAACGAACTGAACCGGCTTGTTACGTCCGCGGAGGACAAGCTGCCGCGCATCGGCCGTCCGGTGTCGGAAACGGTGACAAGCGTCGACAACGGCGGCGCCTTCCTGGTGATGCGCGTGAACGGCGTGCCGTTCGAATCGGTGAGCCGTGGCGAGATCGAAGCACGCTACGACGGCTGGAACCGTCAGCTGGCCGCGATGACGCTGGAGAAAGGTAATCGCCTGTCGCTGTGGACCACGTTTCGTCGGCGCAGCATCTCGTTCGGCGACGAGTACCGCTTCTACAATCCGTTCATCCAGCAGGCCGTCGACAAATACCTGCGGCGTTTCCGCAGGCACGATCACTTCGAGAACAGTTTCTACATCACCGCGATCCTGCAGGGCGACGACCTGGACGAGACGGTGCGCGAGCTCGAGGAGCTGGGCGAGGGACTGATGAAGGCTATCGTTGCCTACGATCCTCAACTGCTCGAAGCATACGGGCACAACGGCATCCTGTTCTCGGAGGCGTATCAGTTCATTGGCGAACTCGTGAATGGCGTCGACGAGCGCGTGCCGGCCACGCAGGCCACCGGACGCGACCTGATCCCGACGTCGCACCTGCACTTCCACTACGACACGGTTGAGATCCGCACCGATCGCTCAACCCGGTTCGCGGTCTGCTACGACCTGAAGGATTTTCCGAAGGCCGGCTGGGGGCAGACGAATCCGCTGCTGTCGCTGCCCGTCGAATTCACCTTCACGCAGAGCCTGGGCTGTCTGAGCACTGCCGAAGCGATGAAGGCGATCGAAGACCAGATCAATCACCTGAGGTCGGTCGAGGACAAGGCGAAACACCAGATCAAGGAACTGGAGGATGCGGTGGCGCTGATCGCCGGTCGGGATCTCGCATTCGGCGACTATCACGGGGCGCTCGTCGTGTACGGCGACACGCCGGAGAAGGCCATCAGCAACGGCGCGTACGTAACCAGTCGGGCGCTGAACGATTGCGGTTTCAAGTTCGTGAAGGCGACGGCATCGGCACCGTTCACGTACATGAGCCAGGTGCCGGGATTCAGGACGAAGCCGCGGCCGATGCCGAAATCGACCCGCAGTCTCGCATCGTCGTTTTCGATGCATACCTATTCGGCCGGCAAGGCACGCGGCAATCCGCTCGGCGATGGCTCGGCCCTCATGCCGGTGCAGACCGTTGCGAAAAGCCTGTTCAGCCTGAACTGTCACGCTTCGCGCCTGGATGAGGACAGCGTGGGCGAGAAGGTTGCCGGCCACACGCTTATTCTCGGCTCGACCGGCACGGGCAAGACCACCCTCGAGACGATGCTGCTCGCCTTCCTCGAGCGGTTCGACCCGAAGATCTTCGCGCTCGATCTCGATCAGGGTCTGCGGATCTTCCTCGAGGAGATGGGAGCTGTCTACTACACGCTGCGCGAAGGCGAGCCGACCGGTCTTGCGCCGTTTGGCCTGCCCGAGACGAAGCGCAACCTCGCGCACCTTTACGACCTGGTGGGTGCCTGCTGCCGCGACGAGAACGGCAAGCTCAGTGCTGACGACCAGCGGCAGATCAAGCACGCGGTCGACACGGTCATGAAGCTCGAGAACATCGAGCACAGAACCTTCAGCCGCCTGCTGGAGTCGATCCCGGATACGGGCGACGAGAACGG
Organism: Paraburkholderia sp. BR10936; assembly: GCF_040965735.1. Taxonomy (NCBI): domain Bacteria; kingdom Pseudomonadati; phylum Pseudomonadota; class Betaproteobacteria; order Burkholderiales; family Burkholderiaceae; genus Paraburkholderia; species Paraburkholderia sp. BR10936. Next base: position 54,649 of record NZ_JBFRCM010000027.1, on the reverse strand, counting down.
CCTGTGGGTCCGTCTTAGCCAGTGGTGTGGTGCAACTAACGGTCGATTCTCGTGGGCGCTGGACAACATACCGGATGCGTTGACGAACATTGCCGAGGTGCGCCGGATCGGTTTCGACGTCACTGACTTCCTGAAGAAAGACTATGCCGCCACGGAGCCGGTGCTTGCACACCTGCTGTACCTCAAGGACCAGATGCAGAAGAGGGGCGGACTGCTCGCAACGGTGATTGCCGAATTCTGGCTGCCGGCCAGCTACCCCACCACGCAGGAGCTGATCCGCAAGTCGCTCAAGACGGGCCGCAAGGCAGACGAATTCCTGATCCTGGATTCGCAGTCGCCGGAGGACGCAATCCAGTGTCCGGTGTTCGCCGAGATCCGCGACCTGACGGCGACAAAGATCTATCTGCCGAACCCGGACGCGACGCGCGACGGTTACAAGCTCCTGAACCTGACCGACCGCGAATTCGACACGCTCAAGAGGCTGTCGAAGGAGTCCCGCACGTTCCTGATCAAGCAGAGCAACCAGTCGGCGTTTGCAACACTGGACCTGGGCGGCATGAACGACGAGATCGCGGTGCTTTCCAGCAGTCTGGACAACGTTGCGATCTGGGAAGAATGCACGCGCGACGCACATGGCGACACGGACCTGCGAATGCAGCTGTTCCAGGCACGCCGCAAGGGCAAACGCGATCGAAAGCACGAGGCCGAGGTTGTTGAGGAAACCGAATGACGACGACACACGATCTTCAGCGCTCGTCGTCGATCGAGCCAGCGACGGGCGAACATCCTAGCAGTCCAGCTTGGGAGCGCGACGATGAAAATTATTCGCAATTTGACGGGCGCCGCATTGATCGTGGCCACATTCACGATGCAGGCAGCGCAAGCGCAGGGTGTCCCGGTGATCGACCTGCAGGCGATCGCGCAGGCGATCTCGACTGTCAAAGAGCTGGAGCAGCAATACAGCCTGCTCTCTGACCAGTACCAGTCGACGATCGGCAATCGCGGCCTAGGAAACATCTTCAATGACCCGTCGCTGCGCAACTACCTGCCGGATCAGTGGCAGTCGGTCTACGACGAAGTGAAGAGCGGACAGTTGAACGGAATCAGCGGCCTCGCCAGCAGTATCGAGAGCCAGGAGGGGATGACCGCGTACACGCCCGGGCAGCAACGTCTGAACGATACTCTGGCCGCCAACAAGGCAATGGCGATGCGCTCGTATCAGGCGTCGATCGACCGGCTGACGAACATCCAGCAGCTGATGCAGCAGTCAAACCTCACGCAGGATCCGGCGGCGAACGCCGATTTGCAAAACCGGTGGGCGGCAGAGAACTCGTCGATCAACGCGGAAAAGATGCGCCTCGATCTCGCGGCGCGACTTCAGGATGCGGAGAAGGATTTCGCGCAACAGGCTGCCCATAACGACATGCAGCAACGGCTGAACGGCGACGACGACGCCGATCAATAACGCGGAGTGCGATCGTGCAACTGCAAATCTTTACCGAAATGTTCAACTCGTTCGATCAGAACGTGCTGAACACGATCAATACCGGCTCGGCCCGGATGATCTCACTCATCAGTCCGCTGGTCGCTGCCTGCTTTAGTCTCTATGTCCTGCTCGTACTCGTGTCGTACTGGCGTGGCCACAACGACAGCCCGATATCCGACTTCCTGCTGAAGATGGCAGGGTGGGCGGCTGTGCTCACGCTCGGGATGAATATCAGCTATTACAGCGAGTACGTGGTGCCGTTCTTCAATGGCCTCGGGGACGATCTAAGTAGTGCCTTGATGGGTGGCAACAGCCTGAGTAGTGGGCTCGATACGCTGTTGAATCTCTATATATCCGCTATCAAGAGCATGTACAACGGATTAGGCGTTACTGATGTTGGTCTATTCGTCGAGGTTTCAGTGCTCGCACTCTGCATCCTCCTAGTTGGTGTGCCATTTCTTGCTATTGCTGCGGCCTACATCATCCTTGCGAAGTTCGCACTTGGATTGCTGCTTGCGCTAGGGCCTGCGTTCATCGTTGCGGCGCTGTTTCCTGCCACGCGGCAATTTTTCCAAAACTGGGTTGGGCAATGCCTGAACTATGGTCTGCTCGTTGCGCTGTTCGGTGCCGTGGGTGCAATCGAGGTGAGTTTTATGACCTCGGTGCTGCCGAAGAACTTCAGTGTCAGCGATGTCATGCTGACCTACACCATTGAGGGAAAGATTATCGCTGCAGGGCTGGTGTTCATCGTGGTGTCGCTGAGCATGCCGTCACTTGCATCGCAATTGGCAGGTGGCGTAGGTATCTCATCGATGGTCGGTAAGATCGGCAACGCGGCCAGTGGAGCCATGAGGGCGATGAAGCTGATGGGTGGTTCCAGAGGTGACGCATCGTCAGCGTCCACTAACTCAATCGGCCGCGCCTGATCTTGACTACTACCAGGAGGAATCGATGAGGGCCATCGGGTTTATGACTGCGGCAGTTGTGGTCATTGTTTCATTGACACAATTCGGTTGCGGTAAGCATGACGGCAACGAATTTGTGGGCACATGGAAACGCGTCAGCCAGAACGGCTGGTTCGAAGTGAACATTGCTCGGAATGGTGATGGAGACGACTTCTACGTTTCACACAAGGTTCCCAATCTCGGTGCCGATGGCGAAGCGGATAAATGGAAAATCGTGCGGGAACCAGCAGTAGCGCAGGACGGAAAGATGGTTGTAAGTGGTGGGGTTCCGTACGTCATCACGATCGACAAGGCAACTGGACATCTTGTTGTTCCCGGTGCCGAGTTTGAACGCTCGAAGTAAATGATGCGCCGTCCGTCGGAGCAGCCAGCGACGGCGGACACTACACCCCGATCGGAGATTGACGTGAAATTAGTCGTCGTGCTTTTCGGCGCCGCGCTGCTTGCTGCGTGCTCGTCGGCGCCAAAGCCGACCCAACCTGAGGGGCCGTGGATGCCTGTCAACCATGCGACACAGGGGAGTGCGCCATGAAATGGATGCCATGGAAGCCGGCGCGGGTGCAGGCTGAGCCAGTCGCGGTTGCCGTCGACGGCAATTGCGCGGCCGCGCTGCAGCACATTGCGGCAAAACTCGCCGACGCCGAGCCGCGCGAGATGGCGCGGATGTATTTCAGGGAAGCGCTCTCGTTCGAGAAGTCCCGGCAGCAGCTGCAGGAAAACATGACGAAGATTGCATGGCGCGTTGCGGGCGGGGCCATGTTCATCGCACTTATCTCTATTCTTGGCTCGTCAGCCTTAGTACAACTAAAGAGACCGTCACCACCCGTGATTATTAAGGATAACACCGCGACCGGCGACGTGCAGGTGATTGATGTCGCGCACAGTGGATCCGTGACGTTCGGTGAACTCGAGGTGCGGGCAGCACTGCGCACGTATGTGAAGCTACGTGAGAAGTACGACTGGTACACGATCCAGGACGCGTACGACACCGTGACGCTGATGAACTCACCACGCGAGCAGGCGTTGTACGCGGCGCTCTACAACCGCAAGAACTCGCCGCAAAACGTGCTCACCGACAAATATCGCGTGATTGTGCGCCCAGGTGCAATTACGTTCGTCGGATCCACCGCACAGGTGTTCTTCTCGAAGACGATGCTTTCGCTGCCGTCGCAGGGCGGCTCGACGTCACCGCCGCCTAAAACCGAATACTGGATCGCGACGATCACCTACGATATAGGCGATCTGCCGACCCGCAGCGACGAACAGGAGCTCAATCCAACGGGCTTTCGTGTCACCAGCTACTCGGTTGACCGCGACTGGACGCGCAGCACCGCAGACGGCGCGACACCGATGCCGTCCGCGGCCACATCGTCCCAGTCGGCACCGTCGAGTATGTCGTTGAGTGCACCGGCCGGAGGGGCCAATCCATGACCATCCGGTTCCCGAAAGCGCTTACTGCAGCGTCGATCGCTGCCGCGCTATTCGGCATGTGGCTACCGGCTGTCGCCGAAGTCGTGCCCGGTGCATGCGGCAGCGACCGGCACATTGCGTGCGCCGTGTATGACCCGAATGAGACGTACCGGATCGCCTATCGCCCGGGCGAGGCGACTGTCCTCGTCTTCGAGAAAGGCGAAAAGATCGACGGCGGCGGCATGGGCGACGGCAAGGCATGGACGGCTGGCCCAGCCGGCAACGGCTTCTTCTTCAAGCCGAAGGCACCGCAGGCGGCCACCAACCTGATTCTGCTCACGAACAGACGTCGCTATGTGCTCAAGCTGGTCCCGGTCAGGAGGCACGAGGAAGCAGTCTGGTCGCTGACCTTCGATTATCCGGACACGCGTGCAAAGGCGTCGGCGGCGGCCGCGGTGCGCTCGGCCGAAGCGCGGGCACTGCTGGCGCAGACCGTCAGCGCGTCTGGCGTGGGCAACTTCAATTACGACATGCATGGTGATACGACACTCGCGCCAACGGCGCTGTGGGATGACGGCCGCTTTACCTACTTCGAGTTCAGTACGAGCCGCGACCTGCCGCAGATCTATCGCGTGTACGGGGACGGCAAGGAAGCGCTCGTCAATCCTGATGACGTGCGCGGCCCCGTGCTGGTGGTGCACGACACGGCGCAGCGCTTCAACCTGCGCCTGGGGGACGCCGTACTCGGCATTCGCAACAATGCATACCGGCCAGACGGCCAGCTGAACCCGACAGGCACGACGATTCCGGGCACGGTGCGGCTCGTGAAGCAAAAGGAGGCGGGCGGTGAGTGACGATATCAATCTGAGCGGTCCGAACCCGGCGAACCCGACCCCGGTCGAGCCCGCCGGCATAGGCGAGCGCGGGGTGCCGGGTGTTGGCCGCACGAAGCGCAAGAGCCCGTTCCGGATGTTACCGATCGTCATTGGGATGGTGCTGGTCCTGCTGTTCGGTGCGATCGCAGTGGGTGTCGCGATCAAACGGTGGTCGGCGCAGCATCACGCCGAGTCCGAGGCGGCAAGGGCGGAAGCGGCAAAGGACAAGCCGTCAGATGACCGGCACGACTTTGCGCGCGACAAGGCAAAGATCGAAAAGCAGCGGGCAGAGGAAGCGGCGATGGCGTCGGAAGCGGCTGTAGCAAGCGCGGCGCTTGCTACACCTGCGCATGCGAACGCAGCCAGTGCAGTGAATGGAAACGGCGCCGCTGCAGCGACGGCGGCCAGCGCCGCCGAGACGCCGGCGCAACGCAAGCTCGATGGCGACGTGCTGCTCACATCAAAGGATGAGAGGACGACCGACGCGGCAGCCCCTGGTGGCACGCCCGGGTTGACCGGTTCGCATGCCGGATTCGCGAAGGATGGACTGGACAGCAAGCTGCAGCCATCGAAGCTGGAAACGGTGAAGGCGGAACTGATGCCGTCGCGAGACTTCCTGCTGATTGCGGGGACGACGATCCCGTGCGTGCAGGGTGCGGAGATCGTGACCGACTACCCGGGCATGACCAACTGCCACGTGGCGAAAGATGTGTACTCGGCGAACGGCAAGGTGCTGCTGGTCGAGCGTGGCTCCGAGGTCGTGGGCGAGCAGCGGCAGGCGCTGATGCAGGGTCAGGCGCGGATCTTCGTGATCTGGACGCGGCTGACGACGCCTGATGGCGTAAAGGTGCAACTCGATTCGCCGGCGGCCGATGCGCTCGGCGGCAGTGGCCTGCCGGCCTACGTCGACAACCACTTCTGGACGCGGTTTGGCGGCGCCATGATGGTCAGCCTGATCAGCGATGCCGGTCAGGCGCTGTCGACACTGGCCGCGAACTCGGGCAGTAGCGGCATCCAGTTTAACAACACCACGAATGCCGGTGGTGAGGTAGCGGCCGAAGCACTGCGCAACACCATCAACGTGCCGCCGACCGCGTATTCGCAGTACGGGTCGATGACGACGATCTTCGTTGCGCGCGATGTGGACTTCTCCGACGTGTACGAACTGGCGACGCCTTGATTCATTTAATTCGAGGTGCTTATGAGTATGCAATACGACGACAGTCTTACGGTACGCAGTCACCTCAAGACACTCGGCATCGCCGCAATGCTGGCGATGCCCGGCGTCACTGAGTTTGCGGTTAACCGTCCGTATGAAGGCTGGACCGAAACGCTCGACGGCTGGCAGCGCCATGATCTTCCGAATGCGTCGCTGGAAATGCTGAACCAGTTTGCACCGGCTCTGGCCATCTACAACAAGGCGAAGCCGCCGCTATCGGCGGCCGAGCCGGAGAAGCCGGTGCGCCTGCCCGACGGGGAGCGCGGCCAGATCGTGATTCCACCGGCGTGCGAGCCGGGCACTGTGTCGCTGACGATTCGCGTGCCGAATTCAACGCGCCTTTCGGTACAGCAGTGGTCGGATGCCGGGCGGTTCGCCAGGTTCCGTGATGTGGTCCGGGGCGGACCCGGCGGTAGTAGCGCAATGACGCCGGGCGAGATCGACGCTGCGGCGGCACGGGCAGGCTCAGAGGGCATGGACGTCAGTCGTGCCACTGCGGTGTTCAATCCGTCCCGGGCGCTGGGCGCCTATGGCCTGGCGCGCTTCCAGCATGAGATGCTCGACGCGCTCGCGCAGCGCGATGTCGTGCGGTTTCTGAGGCTGGCCATCCTGAACCGGCTGAACATCGTGCTCGTGGGCGGCACGGGCTCCGGCAAGACCACGCTGATGAAGGCGCTGGCGGACCTGATCCCGATCATTCCGCGCGAGGCGCGTCTGGCGACGATCGAGGATACCCACGAGCTGCCGTTGCCACTGCATCGAAATCACGTTCACCTCTTCTACAGCGAGGCGGTTCCAGCGCGACGCCTGGTGAAGGCGACGTTGCGCATGAAATGCGATCGCGTGCTGCTTGCGGAGTTGCGCGGCGACGAGACCTGGGACTACCTGACGCTGCTCAACACCGGACACCAGGGCGGGTTGACGACGGTGCACGCGAACGACTCGATCGCGACGCTCACGCGCATCGCCACGCTGGTCAAGCAAAGCCCGGTCGGGCAGACGCTCCCGTTCGATTACCTGATGCGCGAGATCCGCATGACGGTCGACGTGGTGCTGTTTATGGAGAACCGGGACCTGACAGAAATCTGGTTCGATCCGGTCAGTAAAAACAGGCTGCTGCGAGGTGATGCATGAGATTGCGATCGAACGATTCCGCCATTGGTGACAGTGGCAGGCACACCGGCCGGGAACCCCTTGAGCGGCAGACGCACGCGGCAGCGGGAGCGTCAGCATGAAAGCCCGTCTCCTTGTTGGCGGCCTGCTTGGCATTGTGTCCGGCGCAGTCGTTTTCGCCGCCGGCCGTCTGCTTCATCTCGACGCGATCAGCGATCCTGTCGAAATGGGGGCCGTGATTGCTCTCGTCGTCGTGACGTGCGCGTTGTGGGGCGTGTGTGCGAGCGCCGTGCTGCTAAAAACCGCGACGCTTGCCGACCGGGTCATCGCGGCCGGTCTGCTTGCACTGGTGGTTCTGATCGGTCTCGCTGCGGCCGGCCAGTACGTCGGCGCGATGCTGTTTGCGAAGCTGGAAAAGTTGCCGGACTCCGCAATCGGGCTGTGGACGCTGCACGACTACTGGCGCGCCTTTGGCGACGTGAAGGCGGTGAAACGCTCGCTGCAGATGGCGACAGCGGCATCGATCATCGTGCCGCTTGTGCCGGTAGCGGCGATCGTCGCGGCGCTGGTCATGAAGCCGAAGCGCGAACTGCATGGCGATGCCCGCTTCGCCTACAGCTACGAGGTTCGGCGGTACGGCCTGCTCGATGAGGCTAACGGGCGCGGTCGAAACAGGGGCGGCCGCAAGGGCGATCACCGCGACCCGTCGATCATCGTAGGGCGGTACAAGGGCAAGTACCTGACGTTCCGCGGAACGGAGTTCGTGATGGTTGCTGCGCGAACGCGTTCACGCAAAGGTGCAGCCATTGTGATCCCGAATCTGCTCACCTTTCCGGATTCGGTGGTCGTACTCGATGTGAAGGGAGAGAACTACGACCTGACGTCGCGGTACCGGCAGGCCTGCGGCCAGCAGGTGTTTCGCTGGGCGCCATTTGATCACACTGGCTACACGCACCGCTGGAATCCGCTTTTCAGGATTGCGAAGAGTGCATCCTTCGTGCGGGTCGGTCGCCTGCAGGCGATTGCAGCGCGCCTGTATCACACGACCGACGGTCGCAACAAGTTCTTCTATGAGCAGGCGAGTGACCTGTTCATGGGCTTCGCGCTCTACCTGATGGAGATGACGGGTGACTGTACGTTCGGACAGGTGTTGCGGCTCGCGACCACGCCCGACAAGAAAGTGCGTGAGCACCTTTCGGATCTGATGCAGCACGAGCCGCAGAAGGGGGTGCCGCTGTCGGGCGATTGCCTGGGCGCGCTCTCGCGCGTGCTGGCCTCGCCCGACGAGACGATGCTGAACATTGTTGCGACGTTTAACGCCGGTCTGCGCCTGTTCAGCAACCCGATCGTCGACCAGGCGACGAGCGCATGCGACTTCGAGCTCGACCGCGTGCGGCGCGAGCTGATGTCGATCTACGTTGTGCTGCCGGTGCGTGAGCTTGCCGTCGCGAGCCTGCTCGGCAACCTGTTCTACACGCAGTGGATCGAGGACAACCTCGACGTGCTGCCGGGCGACGATCCGGCCATCAAATATCAGTGTCTTGGCGTGGGGGACGAATTTACCGCGCTCGGTCGCATCGAGGTACTCGACAAGGGCAACGCGTTCATCGCGGGCTACTGGATTCGCCTGCTCACGATCCTGCAGTCGAAGGCGCAGCTGGAGCCGAACGATCTGTACGGGCCGGCCGGGGCGCGCACGCTGATCACCAACCACGCAGTGCTGGTGGCGTACGCGCCTGGCAACCAGCAGGATGCAAAGGAACTGTCCGAGACGCTGGGGACGTTCACCGAGAAGGCAACCTCGAAAAGCCGTAATCACGGCCGCAACACGTCGACCGGCACGAACACGTCGGATCAGGGCCGCGCGTTGATGCTCGATCAGGAACTGAAGCGCATGGAGCAGGACCAGGAAATCGTGCTTGGTTTCCAGCGTCCGATCCTGTGCGAGAAGGCGACCTATTACGAGGATGACCTGTTCATCGACCGCATGCGCTCGGTCAGTCCGATGCTCGCTGCGATCAACAAGCGCCTGCCCACCGAAGACGAAATCAAGGCGGCCTGGCGTGCCGGTGAGCTGCGAGCGAACGGCATCCCGACGCACAACCCGGAGACGTATCACGCGGCGCTGTCCGCGAGGGCCGCTGGCGAAATCCGACTTGCACGTCAGGCCGGTGCGAAGCCGCTGACCGCGGCCGAGCTTCTCGTGCTCGACCAACGCGCGCCCGGGCCACTCGCGACCGGCATGGCGCTCGCGGGCTTCGAGGCTGACCTGGCCGAGCTTGGCGTCGCGATGCGCGAGGACGTGCGCGAAATGCTCGCGGGCATCCGCATCGATTTCAACGTGGCAGGCGGGGATGACGCTGTCCAGGACCGGATTGAACCGGCGCTCGCGTCTGTCGCGCCGGCGGACAACGAGGCAAAGGAGGTATCACATGGCTGACCCGAACAGGCCGAAAGGCAAACGGACGTATCTGGACGTCCCGTTCAGGGAGAAGGACGCGGCGCACGATCTGGGCGCCAGGTTCGACCGGCGATCGAAAAAATGGTACGTGCCGCGCGGCACTAACGTGGCGCCCTTTGCGCGGTGGATGCCGACGCAAGAGCCGCAGGCAGGGCAGGCACCCGGAGCAGTGCGCGGGCAGCCGCAGACGCTGTTCGGCAGTGAAGCCGACATCGAGCGGGAAGCCGTGCGGCTGAGCGAGCTAATGGGTCAACCGCTCGATGAGTCCCGCGCCTTCGTGCGGGACTCCCTTCAGGCCGCCGCGGAAAGGGCGGGACTGGAGGCACGGGACCGGTTGCGCGCGCAGGGTGCCTCTGCGTTCGAGATGATTGACGGAGTGCGGGAAGCCGGTGTCCACGCGCGGCACCAGTATTTCGCCGACCGGCAGCATCTGTATGGACGGGGCGCGCGCGTTGGCCAGCAGGCTGCACAGCCGAAGCTCGACGACGCGGCGCTCGGCCGGCGCTTTCGCGAAATGATCCAGTCGATTACGACAGCGGTCACGCTGCGTGGCAACGAGGTCAACCATACGCTTGCACTTGAGCAGCGGCTGGAGTCGATCCATCGTGAAGCGTGGCGCAAGTCCGGCAACGCTGTTGATGGCGAGCGCGCGATTGGCGAGCAGATCCGCAACCGCACTGGTTTTGCGGCGGAGACCCTGCCGCCACGGGCAGCCAAAGCGCTGGCCAAACTTCGCGATGAAGCGGGCTTGAGTCCGATGGAAATCGACGAGCGCACGCCTGCGCGCGACGTGACGGATTCCGACCCGGTGGACGACGCGCTTCCGGTTGACGGGGCAAGCGTCGCGCCGCAAAACCGGCATCGCCATCGCGAGCCAGAGCGCAGCGACGGCATTGCCACCTTCGCGGACATCGCCGAAGCGTTCGAACCGGTGGCGACGATGCCCGCGACCGGTAGTGAGCAGGAGGACAGAACGGACTGGTCGATGGTGGCGAAAGACCTGGCCGACTTTCGGGGGATGACGGGGCGTATCAGGGAGGAGTTCGGGAAAGGCAAGGCCGCGCCTGAAGTTGCCGCCGCACTTGATCAAGAGCTTGCGTTTCTGTCGCCGGCCGCCCGCGAGCCGTTCGTGACCTACGTGCGCGAAGCACTCGACAGGCAGGTCGATGCATCACTGGCGCAATCTCCAGCCTCGCAGGCGCAGCCGGACGTCAAGACGGATGGCGATTTGGTGACCTTTGCCGACGTCGGCGATGCAGCGGCAATCAACGACGCAATGCGCCGCCGTGGCATCACAGGAAATGCCGTGCCCGGCAACGAGGACGTCGCTCGCCCGACTGTCGACGCGGCGGCGGCGAACGAACCCGTTGTTCAGCCCGGCCGCGCTGCGAACGATACGTCGATGGACACACCGGCGGTGTCGGGCATGATCGACACGCAGATCGGGCGCACGCAGACGCCCGCGCAGAATGAAACGGACGCAAGAAATCCGGCGAACGATCCGGAGCGCCCGGCGTTTGACTCCGTGTCGACTCAGGATCTGGAGCGCGTGCGCACGGTGCGCGAGGGCGAGCGAGTGGCCGCCGAGCGGTTGCTTCGCGAACAGGGCAAGCCGATGCCAGGGCTGCACGCGGGCGACGCCGGTGCAGCGGCAGACGCGCACGAGGCTGGCGTTGCGGGTATCGCCGACAGCAGCGACAACCAGATCGGCGTCGATCCTGCCTCACGCAAGCCGGTCGTGACGAAAGACGGCTACGACGTGCCCGCCCATATCGCGGCGCGCTACATGGTGAAGGATGGCCGGTTCTGGAAGCTCGATGGCATGGAGGCCGGGTTGGGTACGTCGGGCGCGCAGCGGGATCCGACAGCGACCACGCAGCCGCACTTCGAGGATGTCGGGGCACGCCTGTACTCCCGGCAGAACGATCGCTCAACGATTGCCGACATGATGGCAGTAGCGAAGGCCAAGAACTGGGATTCGATCGTGGTGCGCGGCAGCGAAACGTTCCGCCGCAACGCGTGGATCGAAGCGTCCCTCGCGGGTGTGGATGTAAAGGGCTTCAGGCCCGCCGAGAGCGACGAGGCATTGCTCGAGGCCGTGAAGCGTGAACGTGCGGCGCTGACGATCAAGGCCGGAACGTCGCCGACGCCGGATGTCGCGCAGAAGACGAACCCGGCGAAGGAGAATCCAGCGGCCGCGCCGTCAAACCCAAAACCGGAAGCGGCGGCCAGCGCAGCGCGTTTCTCGCCTGCTGCGGACATGGCGGCAGCGCCCACGCCTGAAGCACTCAAAACCGTCGCGCAGTTGCGCGAAGTCCTCGAAAAGTCACTTGAGCGGGCACCCGCGCGCATGCGTGCCGAGGTGATTCGCCGGTTCGATGCTCGCATGCAGGCGGGCACGGAGATCGAGGCCCGGATTGCACGCGGCGAACTGGGTCGTGACGCCGGCCCGGCCGAGATCGACAGGCGCGCGGCCGAGCTGCATGCGGCGTGGACGGCACCGAAGGCCGCGCCTGCCCAGGGCCCGTCGAACATCCCGCTGCCTGCGCAAGCGCAGACAGGCGGCATGGCACCGAAGATGATGTAAGTGGCGGCACTCCAAATATTGATAAGGATTGGAAAATGAGTATGGCTATCGTGAACTGCTCAGGCAACGTCGGCAAGACTACCGTGACCCGCGAACTGCTCGCGCCAAGGCTGCCGTCCATGTCGGTACGCCAGATTGAGTCAATCAATACGGATGACTCGGCCGGCCCGAAGGTCGAGGTGATGATTGCCGCGCGCTTTGACGAACTGCATGACGAGCTGATGCGCGGCCGTGATCTGCTGGTCGATATCGGTGCATCGAACGTCGAGGAGTATCTCAACCGCCTCAATGGTGCCAAAGGGGCACAGGAGGATTACGCGTGCTTCGTTGTGCCGGTCGAACCGGAGAGCAAGCAGATGAAGGACTCCATGAAGACGATCAACATGCTCGCGGATCTCGGCGTCGAGCCTGGGCGCATCCGTGTGCTGCTCAACAAGGTCGATCTGGTCAGGAGCGAGGACCGCGAGGTAACGCTGCGCCGGCACTTCGGGCAACTGTTCGAACTGCATGAGAGGGAGCGGACTTTCGAACTGAATCAGGATGCGCTGATCCCAAAGAACGACGTGTTTGCGCTTGCGGCGGCCGCCGGTCGTACGATCCACGATATTGCGACAGACGGGGTGGACTACAAGGCGCAACTGATCGACGCTGCGAGCGCCTCTGAGAAGGACCGTCTCGTGAGGCTGGTTGGCCTCAAGCGCAAGGCGCTGTCGATCAAGCCGTTGATGGACCAGGCGTTTACCGCACTGATGGAAGGGGTCGATGCATGAACGAGCCGACGCCGCAGCCGGATCACGCCGGGCGAGCGTCTGAGCGCCTGGGCCGGGTGATCGCCACGATGCCGGCGTCGAACGAGCTGGCCGTGCTCGCGGAGATCCTGATCGAGCAGATGAAGGTCGTGGATGCGCAACACCATGTTGTCGCGCTGATGGAGTCCACTGACCAGAAACTGACCGCGACGGTGCAGGCGCTGCGCGAGGAGAACACGCAACTGACGAAGCTGCTCACGCAATCGCGCCAGGCGTTCATCGGCGAGGTAGCCGCGAAGGCGGCTGACCAGGCGCGACGTGCGGCAACAGCGGATGTCGTGGACGAACTGGCGCGGCTGCGGGCTGCCGTTGAATCGCGTGGTCGCGTCGTGCCCACGAATCCGGCAGTTGCAGCAACCGGATCGCTCGTCGCCTTCATGGGCATTGCGTTCTGCGCGGGCGCCGCGCTCATCTGGGTCGTTGCCCGTCTGGCACACACGCTCACCTAGCCGAAAACCACCGCATCTCATGGAGGGGAACCTTAGATCATGAACGCAATGAAACGACGGTCGATTGCGGCCGCGCTGTGCAGCGCGGCACTGGTCTGTGCGCTCGCCACGCCGTCGTCGCACGCCGATGATAACCAGGATGCGTGTGGCGCGGTGCTCTGTCTTGCCGGTTTGATCATGGGTGGCAATGGCGGCAAGACATGCGCCGAATACGAGGCGGGCTACTTTTCCATCGTCCGCTTTCACCACGGTCACTTCGATGAGGGCGGCACGGCCAACGCGCGAGGCGATTTCCTGAACCAGTGCCAGTCGGCCGGGAGTGACGTGAAGGGGCCAGTCAATTCGCAATACGGGCGAACCCAGTACGGCCCCTGACTCTTGCACGCCGGTGGCGGCAGTTCGCCGCCCGATGTCTCTCTGGTAACGGAAAACATGCGATGAGCGCAGACGATCTCAATGTTGTGGCGGAAGCCAGGCGCCGTGGTCGCAAAAAAGCGCAGAAGGCCCTTGGCAGGCCTGTCAGCACGCGGCTCACCGACGACCAGTGGCAGGTCTTCAATGAAAAGGTCGCACGCTCCGGCATGAGTCCGTCTGTTTTTTTGCGCGAATGCATCCTGACGAACCGCACGCAGATCGTCGCGCGCCCACCCGCGACCATTGAGCGACAACGGATCATGTACGTGATCAACAAGACCGGCAACAACCTGAACCAGCTGGTCCACGTGGCGAATACGGCGCGCGTGGCTGGCCAGCTATCCGAATCCACGTTTGTCGCCCTGGTCGACGAGCTGGAGTTGATCACGCAACTGCTGAAGGCCCATCTCCATCGTGTTGATTAGAGTGGACGGCCGTCACGACGGCGTGAAGCAGTACCTCGAGGAAGGCCGCAAGGTTGGCCGCGACCTGGATCGCGATGACCTTGACGAACGTGTGGTGCTCGCCGGTGATCTCGACCTGACCGACGCAGTGATCCAGTCGATCAGTGCCGCACCCGGTGTCGAACGTTACCTGTCCATCACGCTCTCCTTCAAGGAGGATCACGTCACTCGGGAAACGATGTTTCAGATCGTGCGGGAGTTCGAGGCGTTCGCGCTGCACGCCTACCGCCCGGACGAATACAGCTTCTATGCCGAGGCACACCTGCCCCGGATCAAGAGCTATGTGGACCAGCGGACTGGCGAACTGGTTGAGCGCAAGCCACACATCCATATCGTCATTCCGCGCTGGAACCTGCTGGCTGAAAGGCACCTGGAACCGCTCGGCTACGTGCGCTCCAACCTGAGCTTCATCGACGCGTTCCAGGAGCATGTCAACGCGCGGTATGGCCTTGCGAGTCCGAAAGACAACCGGCGCACGCTGCTGACCGACGCATCGGAAATGATCAGCCGCTACCGTGGCGACCTGTTCCGTTCCAACAGTCGCGAGCTGAAGGAACAGATTCTCGACGCGGTGCTGGATCGCCAGATCGAGACCCATGCGGATTTCATGGCGCTGCTGCACGAGCACGGTGCCGTGCGCATGCGCAATACCGGTCTCGACAGCGCCTACCTGAATGTGAAGCCGGCTGGCGCCGACAAGGGTGTGAACCTCAAGGAATACGTATTCACGCCTGAATTCATCGCACTGCCGACCGCCGAAAAGCTGCAGGCGCTGTCGGCAGATGCGGCCGACTGTTATGAGGCTGGCGTTGCGCCCAGACGCACACCAGCGCATATAGCGACAGTGCTCGATGAGTGGTACACCACCCGCGCGCGCGAAGTGAAGTATCTCAACAGCGGTAGCCGTCAGTACCAGCGTTACCAGGAATCCTCGCCCCACGACCGCGAACTGATGCTTGCAGATCTCGAACGCGGCTTCTACGCACAACATCTGAAGGTACATCATGAACGAGCAGACGACTCCCTACCCGGCTTCGCAGGACACCTTCAACGAAGCGGACGCGCATTTGAATTCGGCGCCCAGCCGCCCGACGTCGTCGACGGGCCAGGCGCGCGCGAATCAGAACACGACACGTCCGAACCCTTCGACGATGGATACGGCGGGCTCGATGCCGAGTTTGACCTTATCCCAGGTGGGGCGTACCCGGCGCCCGAACCCTTCAACTCTGTGCGAAACGTGCCCGGCCGCCCTGTGGACGGCATCAGACATCGATCTGCAGTGCTATTGCCGCATCATGCGTTTCACCAGCTGGAGCCAGACGGCGCCGTATCCGCGCACGGCCTGCGACGGGCTGCAGATCGCGATGGAGAGCCTGCAGCGCAACGAGTAGGGCACGCAGCCCCCCCAGTCGACGGGCTGGACGCGTACCACCGTGCGCTTGAGAGGCACTATGCGTTCGGCGATCCGTTCGACAGCCTGCCAATGATGCGGTCGCATCCGGCATGGACACCATCCGGCACGTCGCCGCCAGGCTGGTTTTCGGGCAACCGGCGAGACGCGTTTCCAGACCGGTTCGACTCGATCGACGCGTCATTCGAGTTCGAGGCAAGCCGGCGAATCCTGCGGACGCCGGACGCATTCGCGGTTGATGCTCCAGCGTACCGGTCGCGCCGCTCTCGCGCCGACGACGCCACGTATGCCACACCGCGACACACGGGCCGCGTCTCGGACAACGTGGTCTCGCAACTCGCGCGCGAGCTTCGGCAGCGCGATGAATCAGGTAGTCAGCACACTGAGTTTCGTGAGATTCGCCAGGGTCTCGATGCCAGTCGCCTGCTTGCCGAACTGTCGCACACCCATGGCGTGCGGCCCGCGAAATATGCGGTCACGACGGGCCGCGACGGCGCCGATCGTATCCGCGCGGGCTCGCGCAACCTCAACGTGTCGGACTTCCTGACTAAAGAACTGAATCTGTCGTGGCGTGAAGCCGCACCATTGCTACGCGCAGTGTATGAGCGACAGCAGGCCGGTGAGCCGGTTCCGGCTCCGCGCGAGCTGCCACGCGCGGCACTTTGGCGCGAATACTCGGTCGCGCGCGAAGCGCATGTCGTGGCCCGTAGCGACGCGTGGCTCACACAGCGCGCAAATGAACAGTGGCGCCGCGCTGAGATCCGCGCAGCGTTCGACACCAGGCGCGCGGAAATCCGGCAGGATGTGCGGCTCACACCGGCTGGTCGACGAGCGGCGACGTCACTCGCACGCGCCGGGCAGCTGGGCCGCGACGACGCGCTGCGGGAGTCGATCTCACGCGAGCGGGCGGCACTCAAGGAAAAATTCGGAGCCGCAGGCGGCCCGAGCTTTTCCGGCTGGCTGCGCACGCGGGCGGAAGAGGGCGATGAGCGCGCGCTCGAGGAGTTGCGACGCACTGCGGGCCCGGAGCGTGTATCGGGCGCGGTCAAGGTCGATGCCGAGATCGGCGGCGAGGCGTTCAACGTGATCCGGCCGAACACGCCACGGCAGCACGCGCAGGACGAATACAATGCGATCATTTTCCGCTCGCCGGGCCTATCCTGGTCGGTCAACGAACGTGGCGACGTTACCTACCGGCATGACGGCCGCGACATTGTTCGTGATCGTGGCACAAGCGTTCAGGTGCTGCAGGCGGAGCGGTCCGCCATCGAAGCCGGGCTGCGGCTCGCGCAGGGCAAGTTCGGCCGCACGCTCGAACTGACTGGCGACGACGCGCACCAGATGGCGGCCGCGAGGGTGGCCGTGGACGCAGGGCTGCGCGTGCAGTTCAGCGACGAGCAACTGAACCGGGCGATGGATCAGTATCGCCACGCTCGCGTCGACCAGCAGGTGCAGGACACGCTCGGCACGTCTGGCGCCTGTCCGCCCGCCGATCCACTGCCACAGGCGCAATCCGATCGACCGGCACAGGATTGGCCGAAGCCCTCCGAGGACGGTAAGCCAACCCTCTGATGCTCGATCGGACCGGCAACTCCGCGTCGAGCGCCTCGTGTCCGCTCGTCACCGTGCGGCCGTGCGCCGAAGCCAGTTGCGAGGCTCGCCACACAGATCCGGGTGTATCGTCTCGACGTTCAGTAGCGGCAGCGCCATGGTGCCCCCAAAGAATGCCTGTATATATATATAGTAATCGTGTCGGGTCTGCTCGCAAAAGTCACGCGGTCAGTCGGTGCGTGACTGCTTTGTATTCAAATCATGCTGAACTGCGATCTTGCGCCAGGACGCACTTTCTGTAACTCCAGAAAGTCCTTGCGTGCTCCTATTTTTCGACACTACAATAAGTTGCATGCGAATCACATTTGACCTTGCGAAGGACGCGTCGAACCAGGAAAAGCACGGCGTATCACTCGCCGAGGCTGCGCGGCTCGACTGGGATGGGATGCTGGTGGTCCAGGACATTCGGCACGAGTACGGAGAGGATCGGTACAGGGGCATCGCCCTGTTAGGGGGCAGGCTGTATAGCGTGGTTTTCACGCCCCGCGACGAAACCATGCGCATCATCAGCCTGCGCAAGGCGAGTAACACGGAGATTGACGCTTATGAGCAAAGCTAAGCTGACACGCAACACCGCCGCAGAGGAAGCGGCAATCCAGCGCGGAATCGAGTCCGATCCGGACAACCCGGAATGGACGGCTGCGGATTTCGCCAGCGCGCGTCCATTCGCTGAAGTCATGCAAAAGCGCATGGGCCGCCCGCCGAAGGAGAATCCGAAAGAGCAGGTCACGATGCGCTATGACGCAGAGGTTCTGGAGGCGTTTCGTGCGACCGGCGCAGGCTGGCAGACGCGCATGAATGACGCGCTAAAAACCTACCTGAAAGAGCACCCGCTCAAGGCAGCATAAGAAAGCTGTGGAGTGGCTTGTGGTTGAAACGGAGTTCGTCGCGCTCCCTCATATCCATCGTCCAGGTCGGCGTGCTGTTCGTCCCATTTCATGGTGGGAAGATTGTCGTACAACGCATCCATGTGCGCTACGCCTCATATCGAAAGGTATCCTGAATATCTCGCGAGCGGCGTCCTGGCAATGGGGTCGTGGCCAGGCAGTAGACGGCACGCTTGAATGCCGATCAGGCAGGCGGGGCGCTCGACCGGAACAGATCGGGATGGATTGGCCTCGACGTCCAGTAGTGACAGCGCCATGGTGCCTCCATAAAATACTGTATAAATATACAGCTCTCGTAGCTGCTCTATCCTGGAAAGTCACGTCGGAGGCGCCGGTCGGCTGTGCCGGGCTGCGGAGAGCGGATTTGCCGTAAGTCAGCGGTCGCCCGCGATCGGTGCCGCGCAGACTGCACAACAGGCAAGCTCAATCTGTGGCAAAATGCCCGTATTGATTGGGCATTTTGCTTGGAGGGTCCATGGCTACCGTTGAATATCGTCCCACTGGACGGGGCAACCCGCGACATACCGAGTTTTCGCTGCTGGGAAACCTGCTCCAGGCGCACATCCGGTCCGGGAATGACCTTGCTGCGCTCGCGACCGAGCGCGTCGGCGTAGAGGTGCTCGACCGCCTGGGCGAGCACGGCCTCAAGGCTGAAGAGCTGCTCTTCATCATTCCGCGTCGAACGCTCTCACATCGTCGCCAGAATGGTGAGCGGCTCTCGAGTGACGAGTCGGACAGGGCCATCCGCCTTGCAAGGATCGTTGCACAGGCGGAGACGGTCTTTGGAAATCCGGAAAAAGCCATGAACTGGCTTCGCGGCAGCAAAGATCGATTCGCCGGGAAAACGCCGCTTGAGATGGCCGCAACTGAACACGGTGCACGGCTTGTCGAGGATGCACTGGTTCAGATCGACGAGGGATACTTCGCCTGATGGAATTCTGGAGGATCAGTAATTACGCGGACCTTCGCGGCATAGGCGGGTTGAGGGCGTCTGGCCGGTGGCATTACCAGGGGCAACCCGTCGTCTATCTGGCGGAAAATCCCGCGCTTGCGCTGCTTGAGACCATGGTGCACCACGAATTCGGGTCTCCGCAGGCGTTGCCTGATAACTATCAACTGCTTCGCGTGGAAATTGCGGAGGGCGCCGCGATCGCGGAACTCACGGCAAACGGTATCCCGGATGACTGGCGTGAGAACGCGGACTGGACGCAGGCCGCCGGTAGCGAATGGCTGGCAGCCGGGCAGGAACTGCTCCTTAAGATGCCAAGCGCCATCCTCCCTCATTCGTACAACTATCTGTTTAATCCCGCCCAGCCCGGAGCAGGCTCGGCGATTGTCGCGGAAGTGCTGAAAGTGCCATACGATCAGAGAATTCGGGCTATCCTGGGTGATACGTAAGCGTGGCCGACTTACTGGAGCCCATTCGCGTAGCGGGCAAGATGATGTTCATCACCGGGGCAGGCGGTTGGATCACCCGATTTTCACTGCAGACTCATCTCCTTTGGCCTCGTCTCCAGAATTCGACGTTGCACGCAGCTTGTCCAGCACTTCCCGATAGCTGTCATGCAGTTCTGGCCAGTCTACGCCAGGCTCCAGTGCCGCTGAATCAAGTCGACCAGAGACCACTGCCAGGCGCACTGCGGGATGGTGGTGTCCGACTTTCGCCAACCATCCCGCGCACGCGAATTCCTCTCCTTCCCTGGATTGATGGCACGCAAACATGCTGGCTCCAAAATCGGGCCCCATGCCGCGGTCATCAGGGCACGTATCGGCCAGCTTCTCTGCCAGAGCGAGATCGAAGTTTGGAATATCTCCTGCACCCGCAGCGCGACGCCAGGGACATGATGCGCAAGGCTTTCCTGATGTTTTCATGATTCAATCGTTGCCCTTAACTTGGTCGGACTCCGGAATTCCAACTTCTTGCGTCCAGAAATGGGGCGCAGCCTTTCACCCTGTAACAGTATTTGCGCCCCTCATCTGCCAGGAATGAAATCGCGTAAACGTCCGAACCGATGGGGCAACGAGGGTGATTCCTGACGCTGGATTCTAGCTGGTTCCGGTCCAGCTCTCAGGCGCCAACGCCCTCTGTTTTGATTTTCGCCAGTCTGGTGCCGGCAAACGGGTCGTTGCGCCAGTCGGCACCGGCGCGTTTGCCAGGTTCCTGGGTCGATGCCGAATCAATTGCAAAATGCTCAAGAGACTGTCCGGCGCTGGTCGCCTGGACCACCCATTGTGGCGGAGCGCCTTTGCCGTCCCATGAATTGCCAGAGGCGTCGCGGAAACGCACTGCCCGCAACCGCTCCTGATCTGCCGCAATTGACGTGGCGATGTCTTCCGGTTTGATTCCAAATTCAGCCATCCGCCGCCGTAGATAGGCAACGATGCTTTCGCGCTTTCTTTCATCCATTCGGTGTACTCTCCGCGCAACAATCTGTTGTTGAGCAGGTAATTGCAAATCGCGTGCCGCCAGGATACCACGCGACCCAACGCTGCCCATGCTGCAGGCGCGAAGAGGGTGGAGCACTTTTAATCGTTTTGCTGGGAACGGCACACGGCAGGTGTCGCGACTGGCGACAGGTGTGAACCCAGTATAAATCAATCCGCAAGCGACGCCAGGTTTGCTTGCGCACCTTACGTCATCTTTTGTAGCGTGAACGATTCATCCTGTGGAAAGAAGAGGAGCTTCGCTCACAGGATCGATGATTCGTGCGTACATGTCTGGACAATTGAGAATTGAGTGTTTTGCTGCAAGGTAGCATTCGAACGGAAAAGGAGCGTTGTAGTACCCGCAGGCAACACCGGACGCAGCTCAATTTTAATCTCCAGTGACAATTTAAATCGCTGCGCACCGTGCGATAAATTTGCACGAGCGTACTGATGAAGTCATAATCACGACCGCGACGATGGCGTCAATTCTGACGGGCAGACCGAACTTCGAAGTGCCTGGGAAATAAGCCAGGGAAGTTCCAGGATCGCATGGACGGTAAACCCCACAGGGAGGAATAGACATGGTTACCTTGGACGCAATCAACTCGAAAATTGCAAAACTCCAGAAGCAGGCAGTAGCGATTGCCGAAAAGCAGTCGTCGGTGGGCCTGACCAAAATCCGTGAACTGATGCACAAGCACGGACTGACTGTTGCCGATATTGAAGGCTTTGTCGCTAAACGGCGCGGTCGCAAGCCGGCTACGGGTGCGAAGGCAGCAGCAAAATCCCCGCGGGCGGCCGTGCATCACGTTGCGCCGAAATACGTGGATCCGAAAACGGGCGCGACCTGGTCGGGCCGAGGACTTGCACCGCTCTGGATTCGCGATGTCAAGGATCGTTCGAAATTCCTGATCGAAGCCGGTGCAACGGCAAAGGTCGCCGGCGTCAAGGCTGCTCCCGCGAAGAAGGCTGCTCCTGCGAAGAAAGTTGCCGCGAAACGTGTCGTGGCTAAAAAGGCAGCGAAGACGACGGTCGCGACGAAAAAGGCTGGCCGGGCAGCGGCTGTTCCCGCAAAGGGTGTGCGTGGACGCAAGGCTGCAGCACCCGCGAAAAAGGCTTCGGCGCCGCGCAAGGTTGCAGCCAAAAAGGCACCGGCCGCAGTTGAGACTACAGCGACGCCTGAAGTCGCCGCGGCGTAACGGGGAACGGGCGATCCAGTCGTAGCTGGCGGAGCAAGATGCCGAACGCAGTGCTTTGGCGTCCCGCTACGACTGATCACTCAGGACCCCTTGTGCATCGCCTCCGTCTGGGCGACGCCACGTATGTACATGAGGAAGCACGGACACAGAACCGTACGCCTTCAACCCGATGGCACACCGTTTCGAGCTTGTTTCTCTAGCGTTGCCGGCTGATTGTCCACCGGAGTCGATTCCTTCGGTGGTCAGTCGGCTGATCTCGCTCGCGTGGCCGGGTATGAGCCGTGCACAGCTCGTGGACCGTGCTCGTCGGCTCGACATGCATGCTTCGCTGCGGGCGCAGCCCGGTATCGGACCGGATGGGCTGACGCAGTTCAGGCTCACGCTCAGCTTTGCGGACGCGCATTTCGTTCTGGTTGCCCACGTACGTCGTCTCGCTCGCCGACGCGCAGGCGCAAGACGCCAGAAACCGTCACTGCCTCCAGCGCGCGATATCAGGCAACCAAGCCTTTTCTGAGTTTTTTCGAGGCCGCGCAACAACGCCGTTCGCCAGGCAGGTGTCACCGCGGGATCACCATCTGCTAGAGAATCATGAGATTGCGAATCTTTCCGATTGTCGGGGAGCGTTCGACGATCAGGCCGGTGATGAACTCCGGCAACAGCGCGCGCGGCACGTTCGCGGGAATATCGGTCACGAGCTGCGAGGGCACCAGAACGATGAATTCTTCCGGCGCGGACGCCAGGCTGTGTTCGTAAGCGACGCGGATTTCCATGTGGTTTTTTTTCTTTGGGGACGTGGTTGTCAGCCGCACAATTTATCGCGCGCAGGACTAAGCAGGGATGTGGACGCAGTGTAGCGCGGGATGCACCTGTCTTCGTTGCATTGAGCGTTACTGGATTGTCTGTTGTGAGCGCTTGCGCGCTTTCCCAGACAATTGCAGGCTGTACCGCTGGCGATCCACTTTACTTCGCGACACACGCGCAGGGTTTGGTCTCCATCTATGGGGGCTGGTTACCATCGGGCTGGCGAATACCAACCGTATGACGTTTGCACGCGACCTTCTCTCGCCCGTGCGTATTCACTTGTCCGGCGAGCTTTCATGCATGTCGCCCTGACGGATCCGTGAATCCGGCACGCGATCCGACGTGAAGTTACCGTGCAACCTGGAGTTGACTGTCGTTGGTGTGCGTGTCTCTCGCAGCCAGAGCAACAAGTTTTCCAAGGTGATCACTCGCCCGGACAACGATCTCCATCCGGGTCGCGCAGAGCTGGCGGTCGTACTCGTTAATCACGTTCGTGAGTCCCGCGACCAACGATTCAGACACATGCCACCTCCGGTGTGATCGGCCTCGCTAAGTACCTCTCCGAGGCCACGCTCAACACTTTCGATCTCCGCGATATCGAGCTGCCCGTGTCCCGCCCGGCTGATGAAGCTCGTGATGATAGCCACCTGCGAGACAAGATTGACGAGGGAGCGGTCCGCCTCACCATTGCGCAGACGCTCAAGCGCGATCCGTGCACGCAGTGCGAGATCCGAGGCTTCGTGGCGGGGCATCGGGAGATAGAGCGACTTTGCGTGCGTTCCGGCAACTGGCCGACGCGTGGATCGAGAGTTCTTCTTGTTGGGCATGTCCGGTAGGCGGTTGATCTGGATTTGACACGTCATATTGAGATCGTCACCCCGGGATCAAGAGCGCCCACCCGATTTAATTTGCATGACCGGGTCAGCGAGTTCGGTGGCGGGTCCAGACGAAAGCGGCCGCCCAGTGTGATGGTTCCGGCGGTCCTCTATCACTCCGATGAGTTCGCCCGACGCTGCGCAGCGGACGAACTCATCGGAACGGTGCGTCCGCGCAAGACTGTGTGCCGCGCGGCGAAGCTTCCTGGTCAGGTGGGACTCCCGGGCAAACAGCACCGGGAATCATGAGTACCAGATGCAACTAACCGTCAATCGCCACTTCGAACCACGAACGCCTGTCGGCGGCAAAAATCGACGTTCAGCATGGGACTGACCTGTCAGACCGTACGTCGAGGCCAGGTAAAGTCACGGCGCAAGTGAAAAAGCGCCCGGTTCGGAAGTAGAGATCAGCAGCGCCTGTTCGGGCGGGATGCCGGTAGCTCCAGGCAGATTCCACCAGCAGCTTACGTGCGTAGCTGTTGCCGGTCTTCGTAATGCTGCCTTGCCGTCGTTTCCCACTTGATGAATGTTCTGAAGGCGTCACGCCAATCCACGCCATCAACTGCCGCGGATGTTCGAAGCGCGCGAGGTCGCCCAGCTCCGAAACCAGTCCGATCGCCGACGTAAAGTTGATTCCGCGCATGGCCTGCAGGGCAAGTACGACTGGATAAAACCGCCAGTTAGTTACCGCTTCGCGCAATGCCAGTTCCAGCCGCTCGCATTGCGCGAGCCGGTCTTCAATCGTGCGCCGATGTTCGTTGAACGCCAGTTGCTGCCAGGCGCTGTCGCATGAGAACGTACTTAACCAGCGTCGGTGTGTCGGTCCCCAGTTGGGACGGCCGAGATAATGGACGCCGTGGGCAAGCAGAAACGATTTGAGCCTGCAGCGTGCTGCCTTCAGGTCTTCTCGAGCCGCCGACCAGGCGCGGGTCAGGTCGCGGAACGCTTCGTCTTCAACTGTTGGTACATGTACCGCCGACAAGTCGCCGGCGCGCAAGGAGCGCACCAACTTGATCGCGTCACGGTGGTCCGTCTTGACACGATCACCCGGCCTGCGTGGGGTGAGCGATGGTGCGCAGACCATGCAGTCGAAGCCTTTATCGACCAGCCTTCGATACAGGCCGTATCCGCATGGGCCCGCTTCATAGACAAAGCAGATGTGCCGTGCCTTCTGCTGCAGTCGCTTGCAGAGCCGGTCGACATCAATCTGCATGGCGCCCACCTTGCCGAACAGTTCGACGGTGCCCATGCCGATCGCATAGGCAACCGTGATCGAGTCCTTGTGGACATCAAGCCCCACATACAACGTGCTATCGTCTTCCATGCTGGCCTCCGCGGCGGAATACACCGTTGAGTGGCGGTTCCGTCGCCACTCAATGCGGCTCTGGCAGCCATGCTAACCCGCGCAAACTTCCCCACGGCGGCCAGCCTCGCCGAATGGGAGTCATACTGACTTGCTGAGGCTGCGCGTAAAGCATCTGGCTTTCCATGAATCTGCATACCGCGGTAGGCGGCACCGGCTTTGCTCCTCTCCATCGTGATTCACGACGCCCGAGCGTCCGCCATTGTGGATGGAGTCGCGAGGCACCTCTATCTGCAAAAAAATCCACCGACACCAGCCTGACGCAATGCCCGGCGACCGTCGTCCCAGTTCGGATCAGCGACATACGAAAGTCACTATCATGACCCAGTGATTTCCATATGCGGGAGACGCTTCGTGGCAACGTACAGGGAACTGAGAGCGCAGATCGCCGAGCTGGAGAATCAGGCAGCAGCAGTCCGTCAGGAGGAGTTCGACGCCGTCCTTGCCGATATCCGTACAAAGGTGGCCTATTTCGGATATACACCACAGGACATCTTTGGACGTCGCCGCGGCAGGCCGAGAGGTTCAGGCGGCGCGCTGCCAGCGAAATACCGTGATCCGGCAAGCGGCGCCACCTGGTCTGGCAGAGGGCGCGCGCCGAACTGGATCAAGGACGTCAGGAACCGCGACCGGTTCCTGATTCACAACTAGATGGCGGATTCAAACCGGAGCCGGTTGCTGCGAGCGCTGTTCACCTGCGCCCGCGGCGAACCTGGTCAAAAGTAATGAACTGGGCCGACGACCACACCTTGCTGTCGTCACGCTGCCGCCCGAAGAAGTACACCGGACGAAAACCAAACGACGCATTCTGCGCGGCAACCTCTACACTACCTGCCAGATCAACCGGCAGCGGCCTGTCGGTCAGTCGCTCAACCGCGACGAACAGTTCCGTGCCGCCGAGCGCATGTGTTGCGCTGCCCCGCGCAAGCAGATCCACGCCGCGAATCTCGAAGCGAAACGTGGGCGCATGCGCGAATGGATTACCTGCGAGCGGATCGCCGACCTTCACGAAGCCGTCGATGGTGCCTTCGATCACGATGGTCGCCGCGGCCAGATTGCTCACGTCGATCTCGATGCTGTCCGCGTCGCCGTACGTGTCGCTACTGAATTCGATGTCCGTTGCGCCTGTGCGCCACGCGGATTCCTCGACGTGTTCGAAGCCGTGAGAACCGAAGTTGTGAATCGTGCCGTTGAGAATGCGGATGCGGCCACGCCACGCCGCCCAGCGATACCGGTCCCGAATGCGCGCACCACCCCAGCGCACGCGGATCAGACGCTCAGCATAGCCGAGTTCCTCATGCAGGTTCCGCTCCCATATCAGGCCATTGTGATCGTAGGCGGCGACGTATTCCCAGCCGGCGCGTCCGAGCAGGCGGTAGTCGAGCGTAGCCGGGCCGCGCTGCCTGAAGGCGTCGCCTTGCCAGTGATCGCCACTGCGCACGAGCAGCGCGCTATGCTCGCCTGTTGTCGCCCACGTGCGGCGTGCGCGTAAGGCCTGGCCGACCGTGCGCCGGTCGAGCGTATTGGCGAGCACGCCCGTGAGTCCGCCATGTACGCCGAAGACCTGCACGCCCGGCGCGCCGCCGCCGGGACGTCCGCGATGTTCGTCGCCGCTCGCAGCCACGCCGAGCTGGTAGCCCCGTGCGATGACGTCCTGGTAGAGCCAGCCGAAGTGGCCCCACGTCGAAGCGATTTCGACGAGCCGCTCAAGCTTCGGATGGTGCCAGTCCGGAATGTAGCGCCGCCCGCCAACGTGCGGCATGACGAGGTGGTGTTCGGCGTCGTCGGCGTAGGCATCCCACAGTTCCTCGACGGGCCAGCGACCGAGTTCGACCGCGTTGCCTTTCATGTCCTCGTTCCACACAAGGGTGCGGTTGTGCTCACCGCGCGCGTTGTACGGAAAACCGGGACGTTCGTCGCCGAGAAATACGACGTTGTGGTCGCCACCCGCCGTCGAACTGCCACACCACTCCTGCACGGGATAGACGACGAAGCGGCCGGGTTCGTTAAACTGATCGACGGCCTCGACGCCCAGTTGCCAGTTCGCATCCGTGATCTGGAAGTCGTTCGCTGTATAACCGAGGATGTCGATTCCACCAATATCGCGCGCGTACTGCGCGTTGTATGCGGGACTGTTGGTGCCGACCGTGTCGTGCGCATGGACGTGAAGGTCGGCGTAGAGTGCACGCGGGGCGGGCAGTGTGGCGTCGACCGTGAGCCAGGCAACGGCTGCGCGGATTTCCGGCCGCGCGGGCACGTCTGCGACGATGTACAGCGTGCCCCGGTCCGTTGGCAGGTCGTCGAGCGCGAGCGTCGCGAATCCCTGCGTGGGGAATGCATGCTCGCGCTGATAGACCGTTGTGCCTTCTGCGTTGCGGGCGATCACGTTGGCGGTCAAACTGGCGATCGAATTGGCGACTACCGGCCGTGCATTCGCGTTAGCGCCCAGCTCCCGGCATGCATTGCCCCAACGATCCTGCAACGCAAGGCGAAACGGCGCAGCCTCGCCAGGACGCACGAAGCGCGGCCCGTTGAGCAGCACGTCCGTTGGATCGCCCGGATGGATGTCGATGGCAATGTCGCCAGGCACTGCAACGAAGCGCGACGTGCCCAGCGGATCGACGTAGAGCCGGAAGCGGAAATCGTCTTCAGAAAACGTCTGAATGCGCGTGCCGGGACCCCGTCGGCGATCACCAAGACGGATCACGATGCGGTCGCCTGCGTTCAGATATCCGTCGACGACATCGACGATCACGGCTTTCTGGTACGGCCGCTCGTGGCCTTTCTGGTCGAAGCGCACATTGAGCGCCTGCACCGTGGCGGGACTCTGGCCCGGCACGAGCGGCGCCGCATGATACTCGGCGCTGATGTAATTCGTCGCGGTGGGGTCGCTTGTCTGGAAGAGCGCCCAGTCCGAGTAAAACTTGAACGTGGCCTTCAGCCACCCTCCATCGGCGATGCCCGACGAGCCGACTTCGTAGTCGAGCACGACCTCGGCCCAGCTGCCCGCTTCGAGTCGGGAAACGCTGCAACGCACGCTGCCCGCGAAGGGGCGCTGTTTCAGTTGCTCATAGAGGCCGGCGGGGGCGACATGATCGCCAAGGCGCTCGCGCAGGGCACGCGCGCGGGCGTGCAGACCGGTTTCGTTCGATTCGCTCATCTGGGATGGGTGTCGACAAGACGGGTAAGGGATCGCGCGCACATGACCATGCGAGTGCGCGCAAGTATCAATGCGCAAATGGCCATGCCGCGGACGCGTCCCACACGGGCACGCCCATGAACGCATACCACGGTGCGATCACGCATAGCCCGTACAGGATCGCAATCAGCACCGAGATCACGCCGACGCGGGCGTAATCGGCGGTGGTGAACGCGCCGCTGCTGTATGCAATGACGCCCGCCGTGATCTGCGTGGGCAGCAGGTAGGCGA
This sequence comes from Paraburkholderia sp. BR10936, assembly GCF_040965735.1. NCBI lineage: Bacteria > Pseudomonadati > Pseudomonadota > Betaproteobacteria > Burkholderiales > Burkholderiaceae > Paraburkholderia > Paraburkholderia sp. BR10936. The sequence goes on along the minus strand of NZ_JBFRCM010000027.1, from coordinate 26,393 downwards.
AGCTGTCGGTGTCGCTGACCAGCATCGTGAACGCGACCGGATGCAGACCAAGGCGCGGGGCGAGCGCAAGCGCGATCGGCGCGATCATGGTGACAGCAGCGACGTTTGACAGCATGCCGATACGGATGATGTGCGTACCGGCCATGACGATGCCAATGGCGAGCCACCAGCCATGACCGTGCGCGACGATATAGATGTGATCGGCGGCCCATTGGGCGAGCCCCGACGAACTGATCGCAGAGGACAGCGATAGCGCACCGGCGAGCAGAAACAGTGTGCCCCAGATCGTGCGCTGCTCGACTTCGGCCCAGCCGAAGCGCAGCACGCCTGGCGCGAACAGAATGGCAAGCGCGATCAGCGCGACGATTTCCGACGACAGGTGATGCAGCGGCTCCGTTGCCCACAGGACCGCCACGCCCGCGAACAGGACCAGCACCAGCCAGTCATTGCGCGAGGCAGGCGGGAGTGCGCGACGCATTGTCGCGATGGCGGCGCGTCCGCCAGGAATCTGCACGGCGCGCGAGCGGAAATAGTACTGGACCCAGCACTGCGTGATCGCGAACATGCCCAGATACGGCCACTGGAGCTTGAACCACGTGAAGTATGAAATGTGGATGCCGAGCTGCTTTTCGAGCAGGCCTGACACGACCATGTTCGGCAGATGCGCCGTGAGAATGCACATGCCGCTGATCATCGCTCCGTAGACGAGCGACTGGATCACGATGGCCTTTTTCGCGGCGCGCTCACGCGGCGAATCGCCGAACAGCTGGACGATGCCGTTGGTGACGGGCAGCAGCGCGGCCGAGCGCGCATTCGCGGCCGGCACCACCATCGACATCACGAAGTTGACGGCGAACATTGCCCAGATCACGCCGTTGGCGGTGCGCACCTTCAGGCGCTCGAGCAGCGCCAGCGCAATGCGGCGGTCGAGGCCGCTTGCCTGCATGATCGCCGAAAAGAGGAATGCCGCGAGGCAGAGGAACACGACGGGCGCCGCAAAACCGCTTGCGGCCTTCGGAAAACCCGGACTCGCATGTGAAAGCACAAGCAGCATCGGTATCAAAACGCCGCTCACGCCGACGGGAATGGCCTCGGTCACCCAGACGATCGCGACCCACGCGACCACGGCAAGCGTGGCCTGGCCGTTCGCGTCGAGCCCGGCGGCTGTCGGCATGAGCCACGCGAGCGCGATGAAGGCGAACCACGCGGCCACGAAGCCGAGGCGGGCACGCAGGAGCGCGGAGCCGCTGCGCGGGCCAGCGTGGCCATGTGCATCCGCAGGTTCGTTTTCGCGCGGATGGAGGGCCGCTTCATCATGTGGTGGGCGCTCGAGCGGCGGCGCGTCGAGGATCTTGTCTGTCACTGTCATGCTTTCCTGCGTTCGTTATTCGAGCCGATGCTGCTATCGTTGGCGGGTCAGGATGGCATAATACGTATTAATACAAGCTGGGCCATCCAATTGCTTTTCATATCGATATCGCGAATCTCGCTCAAGGCGAGGCGCGAGTGCAGCGAGGGACCTTAATCATGTTGGTGCGGGAAGACGTGACGTCGCTCTATGAGCAGATTGCGACGACGCTTGAGCAGGAAATCGGGCAGGGCATCTATGAGCCGTCGGGCAAGTTGCCGTCGGAAGCCGAACTGGGCGATCGCTTTGACGTGAGTCGGGTGACTGTCCGGCTGGCGCTCGGCCGTCTGGTGGAGACGCACATCGTGGAGCGCAAGCAGGGCAAGGGCACGTTCGTGAAGCCCCGGCGTCTGCAGCACCGGCTCGACGTGTTGCGCGGCTTTTACGACTCGCTGGCGGCGCAGGGCGCGCGGGCCAGCATGGAACTGCTGCGCATGCAAGCGTGTGCGGTACCGCCCGGCCTGCGCGAGACCTTCGCCGCCGATGTCACGGATTGTGTGTATCTTGAACGCCTGCACCGCGTCGATGGCGCGCCTGTCGCGCTCGCGCAGACCTGCCTGCTGCCCGAAGCAAGTGTCATTTCGCGCGAGGAGGCGCAAGCTCTCCCGTCGTACGAAATGCTCGAACGGCTGCCGGGCTGGCATATCGTCGATGCCGACATGACCATCACGGCGGTTGCCGCGGCGAGCGATATCGCCGCGTATCTGGAAGTGTCCCCTCGTGCGCCGCTGCTCGTGCTGCGCCGGACCTCGCGACTTGCTGACGGGCGCGCGTGCGAGGCGACGGTGTTCCATATTCGCCCTGAGCGTTTCGATCTGGCGGTACGCAGCGGGCTTGAGGCGCGGGTGGTCGGATAACGACGCCAGGCGCGGGTCACCCTGCGGGGGACCTTCGTGCCTGGATCTTTGCCGATGTTATGGATTCCAAAAGATTCCGGAAACTGGCGTTGTGCGAACGCTCGCTACCAGGGAGGGGACGAGACTGGCGCAGTCGCGAACGCGCGGAATCTGGCCTGCGGCGTAAGCGTCGTTGCCGTCGATCAGGATAGCCGTGTAATTTCCCGCGCACCATGACTGTGCGCGGCTGAATCGGACAATGCTGACTGCTCCAGGGACCTCCGTTGTAAAAAAAATTCTCGCGGCGAAAACGCATAATTTGTATGAAGAAATAAATGATGCCGCCGATAACCGAGTCAGGTACTGCGCTGTTCGCGTGCCCGGGCGTCAGGGCCAGACATCCATCGCACCATGAAACCTGACTTGCACGTGCTCGTTTAATCGATACAGGGTTGCCGGCCTTTTCGGGATTGATACCGCGTCGAACTGGGCACGAACCCGCTTGTCCGTCTCGGTATCGGCATCTGGATGATGCGTAGCGTCACCCGGCAACTGGGTACCGAGCCTTCGACCGCCGCCGCCGTGGCCAGAAGCGTGGCCACACCCTGCTCGAACGCCAGCTGGTTGCCCTGGAGACACTTGGCGGGGCCATACGGCCTCGCGTTACGCGGGACGGCGATTCGCTCCTTCGTACCCTCGCTCGGCTGCACTGAAACGTTGATACCGTGGCGCGTGAGTGGGCGGTGTGATGCCTGAGCCGTCGCGATCAGCTCCGGCCTGCATCTGCCCGAAGCTGCCTGCGGGCACTGCATGCATTCGACGTGTGAGGCGCGTGCGCTGTCACAACAGCTGCGTCACCAGACTGACCGACCGCCAAAGAACATTTCTGCGCCGCGGGGATTCCCGAAGTCCAGAGTCACACTGCGTCCTGGGATCCGGCATTTCAACAGTTTCGCGTCGGCGAGCGGGCGAATGACTCGTCGCTAACCTACGCGGACGTTTCGACGGGCGCGCGACAGGCCAAAGCCCGGCACGTGCGCGTGCGTTTAGCGGAACGGGGAAGAAGAACTCACTGCATGTTGTGAAACCGGTGTGGACCGACCATACTTCCCTGTAGCGGAATGCTGGAGTCGTATATTTTTAAGGCCTGTCCCGTAGGCCAGGACTCCCAAAGTCGACGCTGTTATCCGACGCGCCGTTGCGCGACTTGCGCTGCCCGTCGTGTCCTGCTCCGCGGGTGGAACTGCGGTCGCAGGCGGGCAGCCTGGCGCGCTTCGCTCTAATGGGAACACGCGGTTGAGCCGGCCCGAACCGCAATGCTGAGCCAGTATTGGACGATTATCTCCAGCATCGTTGCGCGACGCACCACGGGATCTACACTGCGCCGGACATCTTCGCGCTTTCGAGGGATGCATCCCTCCGTTCCGGACCGTGGACGTGCCGACCACGTTGGCGTGCCGCTTTGTCACCCAGGCTGCGGCGCCGCGCTGCGTGTGCCGGTCCTTGACGGAGACGGTCATGCAAGGGCCATCGGATAGCTGGCGCCGGGCAATGCGGCGCGTCACTTGCGCGGCGTCTTTTTTCCGCAGGCCTCGGCATTGAAAATTATCAAACAATTGACCGGGATTCCAGCCTGGCCATCTCGTGGACGGCGATTCGCTAGCGCTCACGTCAGTCGCGGGATGAATGGACAGCGCAATACGGAGCGGATGGTGCAGGACACGACTCTTCAGGAACGCGAACCTGCACGAATGGGCCTGTACGGCCAGCTCGCGCGGCTGGAGCGCCGCTTCGCAGTAACCGTAAGCCGCAGGAGGGCAGCGATGACGACGTTGATACGTAGATACTTCGTGTGCGTCAACGGACACGACGGCGAAGAGGTGGCGTGCGATGACGATGAACCGTACTCTTCTCAGTGGGACTCGATTCGCACGACCGGACTGGTGAACAACGGCAGGGACTCGCACGGATACGCCTCTTATACATGCAAGACGTGCGGCGAGCTCATGTCGGAAACCGGGAAAAGGTGATTGATAGAAAGCCAGAATCGTGGCTCGACGTTCTGCATGGACGTGCGCGATCGACTGCCGCAACCGGAATTTGAAAAACGTAAGTTTGCGTCATTCTCTTCATCAATCGGCTAACAGGCTTCGAAGTCCTGCATCTGGTGAGACCCGATGCCCGCGCGCAGGCATTGGGTGGCCCTCGGCGTGCTAAAGCACGCGGACGGGGCCACAGACGTTGGCCCAGCGATGCGCCGGAACATGAATTCGAGACGTCGGCGATTCGTCAGCCGGTGCGTGGTGAGAAGTCCGACAATGAGGTCGCGGACCGGGCATGGCCCGAACAAATCCTAACCGATGCGCCCGGTACCGCCGGGTAACCTTGTACCGTTCGCCTGGGGTATCGGACAGGCGAGGGGTTGGTGGCCTGAGGGATTCCAAGTTGATTGCAGTAATTTTCATAAAATTACTGCAATCACGAACTCGCCTTTTGCAGTAAAATCCAAAAAATTACTGCAATTTTCTGGCATGCACGGACTTCCTCTTTACCAGCGACACGATCAGGCATTTTGCTCCCAGTACGCGAACGTCGAGCAGGCGGTCGCCGCCCAGGGGCGGGTTCTCGTGGGTGCGCCGGGCACGATCACCGAGCACCATCGCGGGAACGCTGTCTACTACTATCGGCAGTTCATGAACGCGGAGGGCAAGCGGCAGCAGGAGAGTCTTGGCGGACCCAAGGGCGATCCGGCGGCCGAGGAGCGCGTCGCTGCGGTGATGGCACAGATCGAGCAGTCCAAAGACCTCATCAGCCGCATTCGGGAGCTCGCGAAGCTCGGCTTCCAGATTGCCGACAACAAGACCTACGCGACCATGGCGGTCCTCCACAATTACGGACTTTTCGAGGCCGGCGCGGTGCTCGTGGGCTCTCACGCGTACGCGGTTCTGCTCAACAGCCTTGGCATCAAGGCGCTTGCCTACGAGACCGAGGACATCGATATCGCGCGCGCCCGCCAGCTCGCGCTACAGGGTGTGCCGTCAGGTGGCCTGCTCGAAATCCTGAAAGAAACCGGAATCGACTTCGTGCCGGTGCCGGGGTTCAACAGGGGCGATCCGTCCACGTCGTTCAAGCAGGCGGGTCGGACGCGTTTTCACGTCGATCTGCTTGTGCCTTCGAAGGACAACACATTTCCGACCGTCGCTGTTCCAGAGCTCGGTGCGCATGCGAGCGGCATGCCTTATCTCGCCTACCTGCTCGGCCAGTCCCACATGGGCACGCTGCTTTCAAGGCACGGCGCGGTGCCGGTTCGTGTGCCGGACCCCGCACGCTTCGCGATCCACAAGATCCTCGTTTCACGCTTGCGCACCAACATGCTGGTCAAGTCGCAGAAAGATATCCAGCAGGCGTGCGTGATGCTCGCGATGCTCGGCGAGCACAGAAGCGGCGATATCGAGCTCGCCTGCTCGAATCTCCCGAGGTCTGCGCGCCCAATGGTTCGCCGTGCGCTGCCCGATATACGCACCATGCTCGAGGCTCACGAGGGAGCGCTATTCGAATTTGAGGAAAGCATTGCCGCCTGACGGGCCATGTCGCGCTCCGACTGGCCCGGAATACGTATGATCAACCCCCGTGCTGTATGCCATCCCGTCACCGCGCGTTCCGTGTGTGGATGCCGTCATTCCGGTTGTTCGCGCATCCCACAGGCACTGTCCTTCAATGGCGTCGCGTCGGATCCTTAGCCAGCTACCGTGCACCGAATATGAGTACGGGCTGGACTACGGACGCGTTCAATAGATTACGCAAAACAGTCTGGGCGGCCGTTGAAATTGCAATCATTCGAGCTGTAATGTCGACTCTGGTGAAACTTCATCGTTGGTCACTGAGTGTCGTCACCTCATATCAATTCGTATAGCGAATTAATTGTGCGACAGCCGGCGAGGAATGCCAGATAGTCCAATCATTCGCTGCATGGCTGACACACGATTTGCGTGCTGCCCGGCTCAAGGATGTGAATACGGATTCTGAAGCGGTGACGGGTGGATTGGATGGTGCCGATGGTGCTGCCGGTGCTTCGACTTCGATTTCGCCTTTGGTTGGGACTCTAACGTCGGCTTCGTGTGCGGATGCGGCTCACCCTGGGGCAGCGGCTCCGTAGTCTGGGCTGCGGGCAGTGGCGGAGGAGAAGTGGTACGAGCACGTTGCGGCGAGTCCTGGCCTTCGCCGAAGTGAAACGTCTGCGAGGCTTGCGCGTAAGCGGTGGTGGACAGCGGCACTGCCATCAGTAACAGGAATTTCGAAAGCTTCATGCGTGTTCCCTTTGGGCGGACGCTTCAGGATAACGCAATGCGCAGCCTTTGCCGCCTTGTCCTGTTCATTGCTCGCGTGGCCGACAAGGTGTGCGCGGTGTTCAAAACTGCATGATGCGCCGCTTCAAGGGTCCGTCGTGTCCGCCGACCCTCGTAAAAAGCGCTGGAACGAACTGGCCACGCGTCAGTCCATCCCTGCAAAAGAGTGTGAACGTTCGTCATGGAACGGCCGCCGAATATTGCCCGTGATTTGCGAATTCGCGGACACAGGCCCAAGGCCGGACTCGTCGATCGGTCATCCCGATTCGGATCAATGCCGTGAGAAAGTCACTATCATGACCGCGAGGTGTCCACATGGGGGAAGTCCGTGGCAACGTACAAGGAACTGAAAGCACAACTTGACGAACTCAAAAGTCAGGCGACCGCTATGCGGCAGCAGGAGTTCGACACGGTGCTTGCCGATATACGTGCAAAGGTTGTGGAGTTCGGATATACCGAGCGGGATATCTTCGGGAGCCGACGCGGCAGACCAAGGGTCGCGCACGGTCCACTGACTGCGAAATATCGCGATCCTGCTACCTGGTCCGGGCGGGGACGCGCGCCAAACTAATGGAATGGGCGCCCCCACCCGAAACGGCATCGGTGTGCCAAAGTGGAAGTGTCGAAGCTACCACTTAATCGAGGAGGGCGCCCAACATGAAGATTACGACGATTGGCATTGATTTGGCAAAAACCGTTTTTGCAATTCATGGCGTGAATGAGCACGGTCGAGCCGTGCTGAAGAAAGTGCTAAAGCGTGATCAGATGGCGGCGTTCTTTGCCAACCTGCCGTGTCTTATAGGAATGGAGGCATGTGGTAGCGCCCATTACTGGGCTAGAAAGCTGCAGGGCATGGGACATACTGTGCGCCTGATGGCGCCGCAGTTCGTGAAGCCGTATGTGAAGGCAAACAAAAATGATGCCGCGGATGCCGAGGCTATCTGCGAGGCCGTCGCGCGGCCGAACATGCGCTTCGTCCCGATCAAGAACGTTGAGCAGCAGTCGGTGCTGTCGCTGCATCGCGTCCGTCAAGGTTTCGTTCGGGCGCGCACCGCACAAGCTAACCAGATACGCGGTCTGCTAAGTGAGTTTGGGCTTGTTATCCCACAAGGAATCACACACCTCGCCGGGCGAGTACCCGGCTTGCTCGAAGACGCGACCAACGAATTGACAGGATCCTTTCGGCAGCTGATTGAGCGTCTCCTGGAACACGTGAAGGAACTCGACCGCCAGGTCCGTGAGCTGGAAGCGCAAATCCGGGTGATGCACCGCGAAAACGAAGTCAGCTGCAGGCTCGCGCGCGTGCCGGGCATTGGTCCGATTACTGCGAGCGCGCTAGTGGCCTCTATCGGTGATGCCAAGAGCTTCGCAAACGGGCGCCAGCTTGCTGCATGGCTGGGTCTGGTGCCCAGACAGAACTCCAGTGGCGGCAAGAATGTGCTGCTGGGCATAAGCAAGCGAGGCGACACCTATTTGCGGACGCTGTTGATACATGGAGCGCGTTCAGTCATCTACGCGGCCAATCGGAAAGAAGATAAGGAGAGCTGGTTGCATAACTTGCTGCAGCGGCGCAACGCGAATGTTACCGCGGTAGCACTCGCAAACAAGAACGTGCGCGTCGTGTGGGCACTATTGACTCATGCACGCGAGTTCCGAAGTGACTACATGGCGAGCGCGAGTGCGGCATAAACTTCGATGCACCTATAAATTGTAACGAACAGCAGGAGACTTCAGCCGATTGCACAGGCTATCAAGATGTGATGGCGAGATAGGTAAGACCGTGGTCAAGAAAATCTGATTGATCCAGTGTGCGCGAGAGCACGCCAAACTGATGAGACCTTGACCAGCAAATTCCATCAGGGACCGCCGGCGAGTGCCGTGCGAAGTCCGAATGCATGGCTGCAATCTTGACCTATAACCTGTCACAAACTGAGCGCTTGGCAAACTGGGGGCGTCCATGCATGGATCAAGGACGCGAAGAATCGCGACCGGTTCCTGATTTACAAATAGATCACCTCGGCGGGCATCGATAACAATTGCATGCCCGCGGCCAATACTTGAATAAAAGCCATTCCTGTTTGCGGGCCCACCCGCCACGATTCGGAAAGATATGAGACGCATATTCGAGTTGCTCGGTGCAGGAATTTAGTCTCATTAATGTCAGTGGGAGCAAAGCGCCCTGGCATGTCCGTATGGCGCTTCCCCGCGTCCCGGGCGCCTGATCAAGTGTGACGGACAGGGCCGCGTCGCTTCATCCCCATGGCAGACCCTTGCACGCAGCGCAGCCATTCGTTATTATTTTTATAACGAATGGAGATCAGCATGGCTACGCTGCACCCGGGCCTTCCGGAATTGAATCTGCCTTCGCGTCAGGGTGGCAGTCCGTCAGTCAGTTCATGGCTGCTGTCCTACCCGATGTTTCGCGACGCCCTGCAACGCGAGGAAACGGATTTTGTCGCACTGCCGTCGTACGTCAGGCTTCCCGTTCCGAGAAGGATGACGGAGCCGACGGATGCGTCGTCTGCCCGGTGGGCAGATCTGGGTGGGGTGCGCGTCTCCTATATCGAGCTCTGTACATCCTGTGTTGCGGACGTCGTGCGGGATCACCTGTTGGCCGGTGCAAACAAACCGGAGACTGCCAATGAAGCCGCGGACGAACTTGAAACGCTCTGTTCGATATTTCCTGCGGCCCGGGTGCCTCTTGTGGCGAGACCTCCGTGCCTGCTCAGTCCCGGCGTGGGCTTTTTCCTCGAGGGTTGGGCGCGCTTTCTCGCGTACTGGTCCCGCAATGACAGGACGATCCCGTTGCTTGCCGTCGACTGGCAGGCCCTGTATGGGCGCCTGACTGACGATCCGCCCAACGGCGCCAAAGCCGCGGCGAAAATCCGGCCATCGCTTTTCTGCATGGCGTGAGGCGACGTAACTACGTCTGGTCCGCGGCGGTGGGCGCTCCTGCAGGCGTTACATCGGGTCTGGATGTTCTGGAACCTGCTTTTGTCGAAACCAGATGCACTTGCTGGCGGCTCACCGCAGCCTCGAGACGGTAGCGGGGCCCTTTTTGTGACAGGCGCAAAAATACCGAACTGAGCTTCCCCTGGGCGTTGTTTTAAGCCACTGCCAGGTTGCCTTGGCCTCGCAAACCCGGTATGTTTACTGTTCCAAAAGTTATGACGGTTTGTGAAAACCCGAGCTTTTGGCGTGTGTTTGCGAACCCACTGCCCGATATGGTCCGTGGGTTCTTTTTTGGTTACTTCGGATCGCGAACGATTTCTGTGCGATTGGGAAGGCCGCTCGCAATCACGCAGCACGGCTGAACGGGGACAACTGCCTTGATTAGCCGATCCGGGCAGAACGCCCTCTATTGGCGGGCTCGGGATCGCGGGGTATGCCGCCGGCTCAGGTGCCCTTCGCTGCCTTCGAGAGCGCTTCGGCGAGCTTGTCGAAGTAGCGCAGCGCGGCAGGCGTGAGTTCGATCTGCTTGCGCCGGGTGTCCTCGGTGTCGGAGAGGGTGAGCCATCCTTTCTCGCGCATGGACGCGATGCGACCGTGAAGTGTCGCAGGAGAGCCCAGTTCACCGTGTCCAATCATGTCCCGGACCGACAACCGGTCCTTGTTCTGTGACGCGCGAGCCACGAACTCGAGAATCTTCTCTTCAAGCGGATCAAGCGCTGGCAGCGTGGGCAAGCCACGAATGGCTTCAGTCAGTTGCAGGAAACGAAGATAGATGTCTGCAGGTCGTTTCATTGCTTTCGCCCATACGCGATGGGTGCGCACGCCGCGAAGGCGCGGGTCAGCTATGATTGGGGAAGGAAAAGCGAATGGAACAATTATACCGTCGTGGGAAGCTTGCGCTTACATTTCTGGTCCATAGCTGGCGGCTGGCCGCACTGTCGCGAAACAGGCGGGCAGCGATGACGCCAGTGACCAGTCCGGGCATCACGAGATCGCTCAGGCATCGCTGCAAATCCAGCAGTGAATCAGCTGCATGCTGTTGCTGAACCAGCAACACGCATGCGGTTTTCCCGACCTGCGCACACCTGATCCCCGGCCAACGATTGGCATGGCTTCTGCTTTATCGGTAAGGAACGAGGCCCGAACACGGGCCACCCATCAAGCCGGTACCTGGAGCCCCTATTACCGCATTGAATCTCGCCAGCACGGTGGCACTTGCTCCCGTTCTTTCTCCCGGTACGGATTACGAGCGTCTCGCTTCACGTTTTCGACCCGTTTTCGCCCGCATCGCAGAGGGCGTGCTCGAGCGTGAGCGCGATCGCAGCCTGCCCTATGAGCAGATCGAATGGCTCAAGGCCGCCGGATTCGGCGCCGTTCGCGTGCCGGTCGAGCATGGTGGCGCGGGGGCTTCGCTGCCGCAACTGATTCAGCTGCTGATCGAACTGGCCGAGGCGGACTCGAATCTGCCGCAGGCACTGCGCGGCCACTTCGCGTTCGTCGAGGACCGGCTCAACGCGGAGCCAGGCCCGGCGCGCGACGTCTGGTTCAGGCGATTTGTCGACGGCGAACTGGTGGGAAACGCCTGGACCGAAGTCGGCAGCGTGGCGATCGGCGACGTGATCACGCGCGTGTCACGTGATGGCGCACGCTGGGTGGTGAACGGAGAGAAGTACTACAGCACGGGCAGCATCTTCGCTGACTGGATTGACGTGTTTGCGCGCCGCGACGACACGGGCGAAGACGTGATCGCGGCCGTGCGCGCGAGGCAGCCCGGCGTGACACATCACGACGACTGGGATGGCTTTGGCCAGCGCACGACGGGCAGCGGCACGACCACGTTTGTCGCCGCCGAGGTGGACGAGATCGACATCATCGATTTTTCGACGCGCTTCAAATACCAGACCGCGTTCTACCAGCTGGTGCTGCTCGCCGTGCTCGCGGGCACGGGCCGCGCCGCGCTGCGCGACATCTCGCAGGAGGTGCGTTCGCGCCGGCGCATCTTTAGTCATGGCAATGCGCCTTCGTTCGCGCAAGATCCGCAGGTCCAGCCACGAGGCGAACGTCGACGCCGAACTGGATTCCGCACGCGGCCAGAGCGCGATTGCCGAGGTCGCTGCGGAAATGCCCGGCCGCCACCGCGTGCTGCAGGTGGACATTCGTCGCCGCCACCACGCGCACGTCGATCGGAATACCGTGCTGGGATCCAAGCCGCACGACCTCGCGCTCCTGCATCACGCGCAGCAGCTTGACCTGCATCGACAGCGGCAGGTCGCCGATCTCGTCGAGGAAGAGCGTGCCGCCGTTGGCCGCCTCGAACCAGCCCGGCTTGGCGTTGAACGCCCCCGTGAAGGCGCCTTTCTCGTGGCCGAACAGTTCGCTTTCGACCAGCGTTTCAGAAAACGCGCCGCAGTTGACCGCGACAAACGGCTTGTCGCGCCGCCCGCTCAGGCTGTGGACGTGGCGCGCGATCAGTTCCTTGCCCGTGCCGGTCTCGCCGATGATCAGGATATTTGCGTCGCTGGGCGCGACCAGCTGGATCCGCTCAAGCAGTTCGATCGAGCGGGGATCGACGAAGACCTGCGCGCGTGCACGGATCGAGGCTGATGCCCAGCAGACGCGGCGTGCCGCCCTACGAATGCTGACGCGGCACCAAACCCAGCCATGCAGCAAGTTCGCGGCCGCTGCGAAAAGATCCGGCGTTGCCGATCGAGGCTGCGAGGGCCGACGCGGTAAGTGGCCCGATCCCGGGTATTGTTTCGAGAAGCCGACCGGGCGCATCCGTGCGATGGATCGCGCGGATACGACCTTTGAGCTCAGCCACCTTGCTGCCAAGTTCGCGCAAGTGCTCGACGAGCATTTGGATTAACGCCCGGAACGGCTGAGAATGTCCATCATCACGTGTGGAAGGAGCGGCCATGGCCCGTTGGCCACGCAGTTGGATACCCTGTGGCAGCACGATGCCGAATTCGCCAAGAAGCCCGCGTATTTGGTTGGCAAGTGCTGTGCGTGATTTGACTAGGCCGGCGCGTGCGCGATGCAGCGACAGCACTGTCTGTTGCGCCTGCGTCTTGAGCGGTACAAAGCGCATGTTTGGTCGCGTTATCGCCTCGCAGATTGCTTCGGCGTCGGCCGCGTCGGTCTTGTTGCTCTTTACGTAAGGCCGGACGAACTGCGGGGCGATCAGTCGAACGGTGTGTCCGAGCTTGGTGAGCTCAAGGCCCCAGTAGTGCGACGAGGCGCACGCTTCCATGCCGATTACACACGGTTCGAGCGTAGCAAAATACCGAAGTACATTCGCGCGTCTTAGCTGTTTGCGTACAACGATTTCGCCTTGCGAATTCACTGCGTGAGCCTGCATCACGCTCTTGGCCAGATCCAGTCCAACAGTCGCTATATTCATGATGAACGCTCCTTTGCCGTGAACGCCACGACTTCTCCACTTTGGCATAAACCCCTCGCTGGGTAGCGGGGGTCGTCCATCACATCAGAGCCGACGGCTGGCCTGCCGGTAGGGCTTATCGACGCCCGGACTGCGCGAGAAGGGCTTCCACCACGTTGAAGCCGACGCAGTCGGCCGGATCCAGCCGGCGCAGCTTCGCAAGGAGCCTCAGGGCAACCGCGCGTTCGCAGCGGCGAACGCTGATAAAGGCCAGCGCCTTCAGCGTGAAGAGCCAAAAGCGTGCCGGTCCAGGAATCGTGAAATCTGTGTCGCCTGGCTGTACGGCACACCAGTCAATGTCAATTGACGCTTCCCGGGCTGCAGCTGTCAAAGCCTTGGTTGCAACTTCCTTCGCCTCGCCAAGTTCGCCCCGGTTCGCGTGAAACTTGTATAGCAGATAGTAGGGTGGCAGGCAGCGCGGGTGAGAAAGAACGGCGGTCCACAATGCAGCGGTCACATCGTCCCAGCGGCCGCCACGTGTGTCCTCGATTAAGCGCAATACGGAAGGAGGCACGGCGCCGCCAAACAGATCTGCCGACTCAATGCCAGTAAGGATATTCATTGATTTGCTCCGAAGCGATAAGCCTTCTGCACCTTCCTGTGGTAGGCGGAAGCCGAAATGACGAGGTCGTTTTCGTCTATCCGAACTTGAACTGGATTCCGTGACCACCCCTCGGATACTCCCAGGAAAGGTTGTGGTGTTCCCCGCATAGAATGCGACAACTGCCGCATTCAAGGCAACCGTCGGTAATTAGTGTCACGGCGCCGTTGTTCTCATTCCGATAACAGGAAGCGGGGCAGACGAACGTACAGCTTTTATCGCTACATTCATTAATGCAGGTTTCGGGATTTCTTATTTGGACGTGTGGCCGGCCAACGTCAACGCGGTAACGGTTTTGGAATAGCTTCTCGTCGATGTTCACAGTAAGTCTGGTCATCGGAAGGCCCTCCAGAGTTTGTATGCGTCGCCCACCAGGCCTGTTAGTGAGCGACTTTTGCGGAAGCTCGCCATGACATCCACTTTCTTTGTCTGCTTGTCCACGCCGTCGACCGTAATCATTGTCCGAGCCGCTTTAGCGACTAGATCAGGATATGTCGTGAAAAACTGCGGATTGTGATGCAAGATCTTCGGCATGTCTCGGTACTTGAACAGGTCCTTCATCACGAAACTCTTGTCGAGCGCGGCCTTGTACCCGGAGAGGGCGCTAGCCCGATAGCTGTGGCCTCCGGAGGCTTTTGTGGCTATCGCGGTCTCCGCGGCGAGACGTCCTGTCGTCATGGCAAGATTAGAACCTTCGCGATGTACGGAATTGACGAAGCCACCGGAATCGCCGACGATCATCCAGCCGTTCCCGTACACTTCCGGGATTGCATTGAAGCCCCCCTCGGGGATCAGATGCGCACAGTACTCCTTCATTTCACCGCCGGCGATGAGCGGGGCGATGGACGGATGACGCTTCATTTTTTCAAGTAACACATATGGGCTTGTACGGTTCGAGTTGTTTTTGAAGTCGCTCAGCATACAGCCGACGCCGATTGTCAGCGACTCCTTGTTAGTGTACAAGAAGCCGGTTCCAGCCATGCCATCGGTGATTCGGCCGACCATCTCAATGACGACGCCTTCGTTATCGGCAACATTAAACCGCTGGCAAATTGTTTCCTCAGGCATAAAGAGAATCTCCTTCACAGCCAGCGCGACATTGCCCGCCTTGATTTCGCCGTGAAAACCTGCCTTACGCGCCAATGTCGAATTGACGCCGTCCGCGAGGACCACGATGTCCGCATAAACTTCACCGTGTTGGCGGTCGCATTGCACGCCGACAACCTGGTCTCCGTCCATTATCAGGCGATTCACGGTGGTCTCGCAGATCAGCAAAGCGCCTGCTTCACGTACTTTCGACGAAAACCACTTGTCGAACTGTGCCCGTATGATCGTGTAACGGTTATATGGGGGATTGTTGTAGTCTTCGCTGCGCGCGTGCGTGCCCACAAACGAGGTATCGTCGAGCATCCACAGGCGTTGCTCGATGATGTGGCGCTCGAGAGGGGCATCGTCACGGAAGTCCGGAATGATCTGTTCCAGTGCATTGGCGTAAAGGATCGCGCCCTGAACGTTTTTGCTTCCGGGATACTCGCCGCGTTCAATCTGAAGCACTTTCAGGCCGCCTTTCGCCATAACGTAGGCTGCGGCGTTGCCTGATGGTCCAGCTCCGACCACAATGGCGTCGAATTTGGGGGAGGTTATCATGTTTGTTTTCCTTACGAGTCTAGCCGCTGCGGTATCAGGTGCTGCTTAAAGGCCTGTGTTAGTTCCGGTAGTACGCGCATTGCGTCCCCCACAACGCCGTAGTGTGCGTAATCAAAAATCGGTGCGTTTGGGTCGGTGTTGATCGCGACGATGACGTCAGAGCTTTCCATTCCGACCCGATGCTGGATCGCACCAGAGATTCCCGCGGCGATATAAAGCTTGGGCCTGACAGTTTTGCCGGTCTGTCCGATCTGGCGTTCGGCTCGGACCCAACCCGCCTGAACGCATGGGCGGCTCGCGCCGACTTCGCCACCGAGCACCTGCGCCAGCTCGAATAGCAGCATGAAGTTCTCGCGATTCTTGAGTCCCTTGCCGCCGCTTACGATCACGTCCGCGTAGGCAAGGTTGATTTGATCACTTGTCTCGTCAGGGATGAAGTCAAGCAATTTGGTTACTATATTGGCCTCGATCATCCCGAGCGTTTCCTGCACGATCTCGCCACTGCGGCCTTGCTGCGCCGGCGGCATGGGCATGACTCGTGGACGCACAGTCGCCATCTGCGGGCGGGATTCGAGCGTCATGATCGTACAAAGCAGAGAGCCGCCGAAGGTCGGCCGCGTCGCAGCTAGTACACGCGAGGCGGGATCGATATTCAACTCAGTGCAGTCGGCTGTAAGGCCAGTCAGAAGCCGTGTTGCGACAGAGCCCGCGAGATCTCGGCCCATTGAAGTCGCACCGAGCAACAGTATCTCGGGGCAGTACTTGCTAGCCAGATCTGACAGGCCTTTCGTGAACGGTTCGTTGCGATAACCGCGCAACACCGGATCGTGGATGACATACGCTTTGTCCGCACCCAAGGTGAACGCCTCAGCGGCAAACTGCTCGAGTGGCTCTTCAGTACCACCGAGTACCGCGACAGCGACGTCGCTGCCGAGTTTATCGGCGAGCTTGCGAGCCTCACCGACCAGTTCCCACGATACGCTGTGCGCACGGCCACGATCGTGCTCGATGAAGACCCACACGCCCCGATAGTCTTTCATACGGTCGCGGAGTTCTACGTTGCAGCCGTTAGCGTGTGCGATCGGCTCGGCCGGTTTTTGTTTCCAAGCAACAAGCGAATTCATGCATTCCTCTCCGTGAGCCGCAGGTCCATCTCTAGCGTCGGATGGCGAGTAAAGATCTTACGCACAAGTTGAGCCGCCGCGTCCTGGAGACTCGACTCGTCGAATTCGATCATCTCGGTATCTTCTGCACGCGGCGTTGCGCCGAACACCTTACGTACGACGGTAGGTGAACCCTTCAGCCCGATCTTGCTGGCGTCATCGATCCCGGCCTGCTGGCGGTTCCACTTGCGCACGGGGAAGCCAGCGGCATGGATTACTCTGGGCAGTGTTGCGAAACGCAGATCGTTCGTGTTCTCAAGCATCGTGACAAGGCACGGCAACGCCGTCTCGAGTACCTGAACGCCCCCTTCAGCACGGCGTTCGGCCATGATCGTGCGTCTGCCGAGGTCGATCTCGAGGATTCTCGACACGTAGGTAAGCAGTTGGATGTCCATGCGCGTCGCGATGCCCGGGCCGACTTGGGCTGTATCACCGTCGATCGTTTGTTTGCCTGCAAAGATCATATCCACTGAGCGTTCACTCGCGATCTGGCGGATCGCGGCGGCCAACGCATAAGAAGTGGCGAGCGTGTCGGCGCCGGCGAACGACCGGTCGGTGATGAGCACGGCGTCGTCTGCACCGTAGCTGATGCATCTACGCAGTGCGTCCTCGGCCTGTGGTGGTCCCATAGAAAGTATCGTGACCCATGCGTCGAAGCGGTCTTTTAGCCGTAACGCTTCTTCTAGCGAGAAGAGATCGTAAGGATTGACGATTGCCGGCACGCCTTGCCGCATGATGGTGTTGGTCACAGGGTGAACCCGAATCTGGGCAGAATCCGGTACTTGCTTGATGCAAACGACAATATGCATTGAGATTCTCCTAATCAGACGCCGCTGGGTGCCGACTGCGACGCGCACAGGCTTTTCAGGAAGACGACATGGCGGTCGGCGGCCTTCTAAAGACTTTAAACACTCGTTGTTTAGGGGGCGCGGATACAACGAAGTCGTCGCAGGCCTTCCGCAGCAAGCCGTGATAGATCAGCCGTCGTGGAGGGCGGCGCGTCGTCCTGTTGTTCGATGTACCGAAAGAAACGTTTCATGATGTGCAGGCGGTTCAACTTCACTATCCTTTTGTCGAGGGCAATGCAAAAGAGACGCGGAAATCCTCCATAGATGAAAACGGACGAAGTCTCGGATAAGTCCTTCCATGGGTTTGCTCCTCCTAAGTCCGTTTCTCGCTATGAGCGGCCTCCAGGACGCTCTGACTCGCGTGCTCCGTACCTCACTCAAAAAGCGGCGGAGATCGATTGCGCTAGGCGCCTTCTTATGTCGCGTGGCGAAGGCGCGGATGTGCGGCGGCAGTAGCGGCACAAGCCGCTCCGATACCTTCAGGCCCGAAGCGTCATATGCGTCACGTTCGCCTTGAGACCCAGAATGGTTGCCTAGCACTGTAGACCGTTGCCGGCAGACCTCTGCAGGATCGAATCCTTCGTAGGTTGCGACGTGTTTGGAAAGGCCGTCTGTGTGAATTCCCGCTTCGTGAGTAAAAATGCCTCGACCGATGATGCTTTTTCCAAAGGAGACGGCTCGGCCCGACGCATGTTCGACCAGCAACGAAATACCGGGCGGCGCGTTAGTGTCGACGCCGGTATCTCGTCGCAGAAGATGACGTGCTCCCATCACGACTTCCTCTAGCGCCGCGTTGCCGGCTCGCTTGCCTAGACCGTTGACGGTGGTGCTGGCATGTGTTGCGCCTGCCGCAAGGGCCGTTAACGTGTTGGCTGTGGCAAGCCCGAGATCGTCGTGCGCGTGGATTTCGATCTCGAGGTCCACGGCAACGCGCAGCGCCGCAATCGCCTGGTATGTCTTAAACGGATCCAGCACGCCGACCGTGTCTGCGAAACGCAAGCGCTGAACCCCTTGCTGCTGTGCGCATTGAGCCACTTCGATGACAAAGGAAGGATCCGCGCGCGAGGCGTCTTCCATGCCGAGAGAAATGGTTGCGCGACTTCCGATTGCTATGTCGACTATGCGGTCAATTTGACGCAGAACGCACGTACGGGACTGCTGCAGCTTGTGGCGCAGATGAATATCCGAAACAGGGATGGAGAGGTGAGCGATATCGGCATTGCAACGCAATGCCGCCGCGAGGTCGCCTTCGGTGAGGCGTCCCCAAACGACTATACGAGAGTCGAGACTTAAGCCGGAAATTTCCGCTATGCACGCCATTCCCTCGTCGCCCATTGCGGGAACCCCGACTTCGAGTTCCGTCACGCCGGCCTGAGACACGGCGCTCGCGATCGCGCATTTTTTCTCGGCGCGAAATGCGACTCCTGCAGTCTGCTCATCATCGCGGAGCGTCGTGTCATTGATAATTGGAAGATGCATGTCAAGTCTCTCCAGAGGTGTCGATTGCGCCGCAAACATCGTGCCAATGGGACGTTCCGGCCGGAGTATGGTTCTGTTTGAACCTGAAAGGCATCATGTCGGGATTCGGAGTACTTGGTGTGATAAGTCGCGTCGGGAATGTGCCATTCCCAACAGTGTCGCGCTTGAATCTGGCCGATCGGGTTATCGGCGAACGCGAAAGCGGTTGCTTTGATCGCGAGTAATTCAAATGAATAAGAACTGAGACACAGCGCCAGCGTGGCTGGACTACCCATGTGTCATGGTGACGGAGCACACGGCGATGCTCTCGGCTTCAAGTATCGTCCACTCGCACATCGTGCGTTTTCGCGATGGCATGGATTTCGCTGGGAGCAATGGCACACCCACCGTTCATTGCGGAGAGATACCATGCACGACTGCGCGAATGCCGGCGCTCTGATCTTGGCCGACGGCGCCAGAGTCACACACATCATGCCATCGGTGTCGGCCGCGGATCCACTTGCCGGATACGGCCGCCCCGATTCAAATGGCGCACCAGCCGGGTCAAGTTGCTGTTCGACCGACGCACCAGAGAACATCAATGCGGAGGTGTGGGAAAGGATCAGAGATCACCCGTGTTATTCGGAGGAAGCGCATCGCCATTATGCGCGCATGCATGTCGCAGTGGCGCCCGCCTGCAATATCCAATGCAACTACTGCAACCGAAAGTATGATTGCTCGAACGAGTCGCGGCCTGGTGTGGTATCAGAGAAGCTCGCGCCGGATCAGGCCGTGAAAAAGGTGATGACCGTCGCCTCGAGGATTCCGCAATTGACTGTCGTCGGGATCGCGGGCCCGGGGGATGCACTGGCCAATCCGAACAAAACGTTCGACACCTTTCGTATGCTTCGCGAACTCGCGCCGAAAATTAAGCTATGTCTTTCGACGAACGGCCTTTCTCTGCCTGACTATGTCGACGAAATTTGCGATTACGGCATTGATCACGTGACGATCACTATCAACATGGTCGACCCTGTCATCGGCGAAAAGATCTATCCATGGATCTTTTGGGATCACAGCAGAGTCACGGGCGAAGAGGCCGCGCGAATTCTGCACGAGCGGCAGATGCTAGGGCTCGACATGTTGAGCGCGCGTGGCGTACTTACGAAGATCAACTCGGTACTCATCCCTGGCATCAATGACGAGCACCTGGTCGAAGTGAATCGTGAAGTAAAGCGGCGGGGTGCGTTTTTGCACAACATCATGCCGCTGATCTCGGATCCTACGCACGGCACGTATTTCGGTGGCCGTGGCCAGCGCGAGCCTACCGCTCGCGAGTTGAAGGCCGTGCAGGACGCCTGCATGGGCGGCGCGGCCCTAATGCGCCATTGCCGGCAATGTCGTGCAGATGCCGTAGGCCTTCTGGGCGAAGACCGCCATCACGAGTTTTCGCTTGCAAGCATCGAACACATGGACGCCGTGGACAAGCTTGATCTTGGCAGTACACGTCAACGCCGCGTGGACGCCGCAAGCGATGGAGAGCGCGAAATGAAACATAAGACACGAAGCTTGTCAGGAGCGACCCAGGTGCTAGGCGATGTCGAGGTGCGGATTGCCGTTGCGACGAAGGGAGATGGACTCGTCAACGCACATTTCGGCCACGCTTCCGAGTTCCAGATTTTCCAGGTCAGCGCCGCTGGAGCCCTCTTTGTCGCGCACCGCCGCGTGGGCGCCTATTGCCGCGGCGGCGATGGCGATGAGGATGACTTGCGGCCGATCGTACACGCGATCAACGATTGCCATGCTGTGCTGGTTGCAAAGATTGGCTTGTGCCCACGGAAGTCGCTATTAGAAGCGGGAATCGAACCCGTGGATATGTACGCCCACGAACCAATCGAAAAAGCCGCGCTTGCATGGCTCACCGATTATTGTGGCCGTCTCACGACTGGCGAAATTGACCACGCGGACCGCGGCGACGCGACAATCCCACAGATCGGGTTGACTAGGGTGGGAGAAGACGCCCCTGTTTGAGCGGCAGGTAGCGCAGTCGTCCTGACGTGCTCGGTTACACCGAAAATCATCACAAGGAGTGCATGGTATGGCCCTAAAGATCATTTCCTCCGCCTGCACTGGCTGCTCGGCTTGCGAGCCACAATGCCCAAACGTCGCCATCATCGAGAAAGGCGGCGTCTTCGCAATTGATCCGAGAAAATGTACCGTGTGCGAGGGGCAATTCGATAGTCCGCAATGCGTGGCGGCGTGCCCTGTGGACGGGTGCATCGTGCCGGCCTAGCGCTCTGTTCCGCTTGCCTTGCGCAGTGTACCCGACGATTGTTCAATTCGACGATTTTTAAATCATGTTGCCAAATTTTGCAGTGACACCCGCCGCCGAAGAGTTCCTTCACCGTATCGTGCGCTTTTCCGGTCTGCCATCCGGTGCGGGCGTTCGTATTTGTGTGAGTACTTGCGGTTGCTCCAGATACGAAGCCGGACTGAGCGCCACGGCCGATGCGCAGCCCGGTGATGAGACTACGGAGATCAATGGACTGCGGATTCTCTTGCCGGCAGAAACTCGGCTGTTGCTCGACGGCTTTACCGTCGACTTCGTCGAAACACAAGACAGGTGTGGCCTTGCATTCAAGAGTGGCAATCATGCATTTGGCGCCGCCGCGCGCGCGCGGCGGCGCAGGCGAGTTGAGCGTCTCGCGCATCGATCGGACGCCGACGTAACTCATTGCCACGGGAGGTGTCATGAAGCGTGCATCCCGGTATTTAAATGAGCTGGGCGTGAGGGACGTCGAGAGCGACGATGCAGTCGAACTTGCTTTTCCACCACGGTTCGCCGTTGGCGAGCGAGTGATTGCACGTGCCGTGATTCGTAACGACGGTACATACAACGGTAAGGCTATGGGGGAGCTGCTCGTGAGCCAGGGCGATGCCGGTTATGTCACTGCAATCGGCACGTTTCTGCAGCGGTTCTACGTCTATGCGGTTCACTTTTTCGAAGGAGACCGCCGCGTTGGAATGCGCGCGAAGGAGCTCTGCACGCTCGATCGCCTGCCGCAGGACGTGCTCGCCCAACTGGGGAGGCGCGCCGACGCGCTTCGCTGGATCGGTTCGTGGCACGCCGATATGGAGAAGGAGAACTGCGCGCAGATGCCGACGCTAAGCGCTGAGCGCATTAGCGAGCCGTTCGATGATGGTGGACTCCCTTAACTCAGCCAGTTTGTGTGGGATAAGGCGGGATCGTACTGCGCACGTGCGGCATGTCCGCCGGTTGTTGCAGCCATACGTCTGGTGGCGCGAATCGCTTAACCAACCCGGGAGATATCAACGTGAAGGTCACAATCCGAAAGGATGACAATGGCGTATTCAGGGCCTATGTTCCGAAGAAGGATGTCGAGGAGCCAATCGTCTACATCGATGGAGCGCAGCTTTGGGGTGGACGTATTACGCTTGCTAACGGCTGGGAGTTTCAGTTGCCCGAACTTGCGAGCGACACCTCGCTTCCGGTAACTGTCGAGGCGCGGCGGGTGTCAGGCGGGTGGGAATGACATGGGCCTTACTGTGGAACAGATTCATGCGATAACTGAGCTGGTTTGTACCGAACCGACGCTGCAGGAAGCCGCGGTAATTTGGCGAAAGCGCTATCCCGATGTGCGTATCATTCGGATCACCGCAGTCGAGCTAAGCGATGAGAAGCCCTTCCTCGAGTTCCGTGGTCGCCGGGTCTATCTAGCGACATGGACCGGCTTTTGCATTAATGTGACCACGGAGGCAGCGCAAGCGGATATGCTAATATTGGCAGAAGAGGCGTTTTGCGATGGCGACTGAAGAATTCGCACTTTGCGAGCTTGCATACCACACTACGGCGATCTAGTGTTTTCCCGGGCTTTTGAGTCGTTGGAGCGGTGGTCCGACGCTCGATTCGTTCGAGCTTACGGTCGCTCGGCGCAGCGATGCCGTTGTCGCGGTGAATCGACGCTCGGCAGCTCGATGACCCTGCGTGTGCTGGGCATCGGGCTGGGTGACGCAATTACCAGCGCACCCTGCACATCTCATCCCATAGATTGCACATGGATTATCTTGGCCGGCTTAGGGCCTCGCATGTATTTGCCGATATCAACTGCCTCGACGTGAGGAGGACAGTGCAGAATATCGGTGAGCGGACGTACGCAATTAGTCAGTGACGGCGAACGCTTGGCCTACGAATTGCAATACCGGTTTTCGGTCACGGGAAGGTGGGTTGACCGTCGGTGTCTCGCGGTTTTCGTGTGCCGTTTAAGGCTGGCTCCGGGTCAGCTCGCCGCCTCGTTCGGCATCGCGCACGTAGGATGCCTCGATGAACCAACTGCCAAACGCAACATGTGGAAACCTCGCTAGCGCGAGGCGTCGGGATGTTAGGCGGGGCTATGCATCATAGAACAATAGGAATCACGCGCTCTATGCCGTCTTCACCTGCACTGTGTTCCGCCTGGGCCGCCAACGAAGACGTATCGGGTCCACCAACTTGGATTGTGGTTATCGGCGGAAATATAACCGCCATCTCCGTTGCTGAATGGACCGGCCGCGTGGTAGCAGGTCGATCGCACCGACAAGTGCGGATCATCCCAGGCAGCAGTGTCAGCGAGGTTGTAGTAGTAGAGGTTGCGCTGATAAGCTGCGTGGCCATATAGTGGGCTGTCCCAATTACCACTACCGGCGCCTGGCCAAGACGTAAGCCCAGTTGTTTCTGTACCAAACGAAATCAAGGTCGCGTTATGACTGTTCTGTCCGCCTTGATAGAACTCCGCGGGGTAGTAACCAATCGCCACGCCGTCACGAAAGAGCCACCAGTTCCCGTGTGCGTCGCGATGATATCCGGCACTGAACTCGTGCTGTTGACCGCCGGGAGAACTGATGTCAACTAACGCGCCCCCGAGTACCGCTTTCTCCGAAACCTGCACGAAATCCCCGCAGCTGTTGTTCCAGCATCCGGTGTTCACGTAGTTATCGGCGGTGCTGTAGATGAAGAAGTGCGGCAGATTGTCCCCAAACTTGGAAGGCGAGACTACCCAGCCAGTCTCTTCTGACTGTAAAGGGTTTGCACCGCCGGCTCTGTCTCCACCAATAATCCAGATCTGGGACAAACTAAAGAACTGACCCGCCGCAGCATCCACTTTCGGATTCCAGACATTGAACGTGACGTTGCCCCCGAGATTCTCGACGTTTTGCTCGAATGTCGCATATTTGTGTGTATAGGTATCCGCGGAGAGTAATTGACTCGCGATAAAGGGTGCATTCGCTGATTCGCTGCTTGACGGGAGCCTGGTCATCGGTGGAGGCGCCTTTCTGTGATATGCATCTACTGTCGGAAATCGACTAAGCTCTTCCAGTGTGACTCTATTCAAGGGGACGCTGCCCGTACCACAGCTTGGCGTATTCACGCCGTTTTGCAACTGTTCCGACGACCCTACCGATCGGCTGGATAAGTCACCGTTGAGGTTTGTCGCTGACGCTAACTGTGGAGGTGTTGCGATTTTCCTTATTTGATATCTCCGGACAGCAGGTTGCTCCATCACCGGAACGCAGTCATAGGTTTGGCCGTTCGCAATAAAGCTCCCTGAGACGTGTACTCCGTTGTAACGTTCAATAATCGCTTGGCGCATCACTTCGAAAGCAGACGGATCATTGACTTTGTAGGTGCGCGATATTGGAGGCTGATTGTCTGACTCAAGATGCGCCCCGGACCCTCGCCAAGGGTGGCCAATAAAATCCTGAGCGGCGGCAGCTTTCGTGTCAGCCATGAATCTGTCAAATGATTCCATATGGGAATCCATGCTCTGCGAGTATGCGGGCATTGTCCATGTTGATATCCCGATCAGGAACGCAGAAGAGACATATTGAATTGTGTTTGCAAGTCTACCGAGTTGTTTCCCGTTGCGAGGATTTACAACGAGGAATTCTTGTGCACAGAGGTAAATAGACTGCGGCGACATATGATTTTCCTTGGACTTAACTTTTTTGCAAGCCAGATATGGAATGACAGGCGCCGGCTCATTGTGGCGTTTCAAGGTCGATTCAATAATTGCATGCGCTCAGCCGCGGAATAATTGCTCAAATGCCCTTCACGAGCGGCCTGGCGGCGTGCTGCCGTAATGAGTGCCTTGTTGCGTGGAGGGGCGGACGGTGCGCTGACCTGCTTATCCATCGCATTACTGCTACAGCGCGGACAAGACGCCAACGAATTGGTGCGTACAAGTGTCTCGAACCGAAAATTGCAGTTGCGGCATACATAGTCGTAAAGCGGCATGAGAAGTTTTCCTCAATGGGCAAGGTTGTGCGACGGAGCATCATCGGCGAAACGCGACGATTCGCACATGCCGTTTTTGAGTCGGTCTACCGTTAGCAGCAGCTGTAGTCCAAAATCCGTGGCCATGTCGAAAGCGGTTCGCCCATCTGGCGCGACCAAGCTGTTACTCGCACCAAGGGATATTAGCAACCACATGACGTCGACTCTGCCGTTGGCGGCTGCCTGCATCAGGTATGTGACGTCGTGCGCATTGGCATGATCGACATTAAGACCGGCACTGATCAACCGTAGAATCGGTCCGGGCGTTCCGCATAGACATGCGTACCATAGCGCATCGTTTCCGTTGTCGTCGAGCGCACTGACGGGTGCACCTTCGTCGAGCAACGCGGCGACGATACGGTCTTCCCCATGCATCGCTGCGAGCATCAACGGCGTTATTCCGTCAACGCTGCAGGAATGGGCATCCGGAAAGTCGTGTGCCGACAGCCATCTAGCGACTGACGAACGTGCACGAGCTTGCAGACCCTCATCAGCGTGCGGGAGGCTTTGAGCGTTCCCTTTTCGACGTGCGGCATCATCGATTAGCAGTGCCATGGAAATTCTCCAGTTAGATTACGTGAGCGTTGTGATAGCTTGTGTGCATGGTGGATTCTTCATGAGGAAGCACCGCTGCGGAATGCAACCTAGACCGGTCTGTTTTCGTTAGGATCACGGACTGGGCCCATCAGTTCGAGTCCATGCGCGTAACTGATGGGATCGAAACACAAGTCGAACTTCGACCCGGCGTCGGCGACGGCGTCGAGTTTTCCCGCTGTGTCCTTTTTCTTCAGCTCTGCCTTGTCGAGATACAGGAGCTCAAGTATTTCGTTGTAGACCGTCGATTCCACGATAGGGAGGACATAGAATACTGCGCCCTGATAGTGCGCCTGATAGCGGCTCGAGAGATCGATGTTGTCGCAGAACAGAAAGTACTTTCCGTTGGGCGAGAGTGCGTCTCCCAACACTTCGGCGACGTCTTTCAGATGTTCGAAGCTCAATAACCACCCCGCGAAAAATATGAGATGCGGGTTGCCGACGTCGGCCACTGCCATGACCTGCTCGCAAGACAGCTCTGGCGGGCGCGCTTCATCAGCGAGTTGCGGTCCGAAGCGCAGCGCGAGTTCGCCGCGAAAACCGATGCGCCGAGGTGTACTGGTGGGACCCTTGAACACTGCATTGAGTAAACGGCCCTCGAGTTGCAAGCGGGCGAAAACGGTCTGGTCAAGTTCCTTGTCAATAGTCATATCGTTCATTAGGTTCTCCTCTTAAGTTTGAATAACTTGTGAATTGGCAGTGACAGTTCGCAATCGGTCAAGAAGGATGGAGTTTCACTTGCAACTTTCGTACCACCACATCCCTCCCTC
>NZ_JBFRCM010000026.1:0-75462 GCF_040965735.1 Paraburkholderia sp. BR10936 | reverse complement strand
TTCCCGATGCAGCGGCCATTCATTGAGAGGTGAACACCATGAAAGCACTCGTTTCCACATTGCTCGTTGCCTGCGCCCTGGCCGCTCCCGCTGCCGCTTTCGCACAGACCGCCACCCCCGCCGACCCGGCCAACGCGCCGGTCACGCGCGCCCAGGTGATCGACGATCTCGTGCGGTTGGAGCAGGCGGGGTATCGTCCGGTGGCCAAGGACAACAACTATCCCGACGACATCCAGCGCGCGGAGGCGATCGTCGCGCAGCAAGACGCACAGACGGCGCAGCACGCCGCACCGGCGAACAGCGCCGTTGGCGGCGTGGCGATGACGGGCAGCTCGGACTAGGGCGTGCCGGGTCTGGCTAGCGCTGTCGGCCGGTCGATTTATGCGGGGCACTGAGCAGGCGGGCGCGCGCCAGGCCTGGCGACGGTATCCGGACATCAGCGGTGCGGCGTTCGTCAATATTCACGTGGGCGGATGCGGGCTTGCCGTAAGTAACTGTGTATGCCGCGGTGGGAATCTCGCGCGAGGCATGCGGTAAGCCTGTCACCGACGACGCCTTGCCGCTCAACAAGCCGACCCTTAAGGAGTTGCGCGACTCGTGGCGTATGGTGCCGCTCGAAGAGCTACCGCTGCCGCGGCACTTGACGTTGTCGACGCGCGTGTGGATGGGCGTTCTGCGCACCTACCTCATCGTCGCAGTGGGGCTCGTCATCGTGAAAGTCGTGCAGATGGCCATTCACTAGAGCGAATAGGGCAGGCGCATGCCTGCCCCATTTTGCGAACGCGCCGATATCACGCTATCTCATGTAATGAGCGCCTCGCGCACTACCGACTGTCGAGCTTGAACATCTCTACGGAGTCGCGCAGCGGCTGAGCGTGTTCAACCATCGATTGCGCGGCCGCAGCGGCCTCTTCAACGAGCGCGGCGTTCTGTTCCGTCACCTGATCCGTCTGGCTCACAGCCAGGTTGACCTGTTCAATACCCGTGCTTTGCTCATGCGACGCAGCGGCGATTTCGCTCATGATGTCCGTCACCCGTTTGACGGACTGAACGACTTCCTGGATCGTGTTGCCGGCTTTCTCAACCAGTTGCGGGCCGACATCCACGCGCTACACGATTCGCTAATGAGTTGCTTGACCTCGCGAGCGGACCGTCGCGCTGCGTTGCGCTAGCGTGCGGACCTCGCCCGCCACCACGGCAAAGCCTCGACTGCTGCATTGAGCACGAGGATTGGTCTGAAACGCGATACCCTCGATCACTCTGACGATATCGGCGACCTTGGCGGAACTGCCGAAAATCTCGCGCATGGTCTCGACCACGCGGCCGACCTCGCGCACTGCGACCGCCGATGCGGTGCTCGCAAGCGTGCTCGCCTGGTGAGCATTGTCCTCGTTCTGCCGGACCGTCGCGGTCAGCTCTTCCATGCTCGATGCCGTTTCTTCGAGCGAGGCCGCTTGGTCTTCCGTATGCTGCGACAAGTCGGTGTTTCCTGCCGCCACCTGCCCGGTGGCGGCCGCAATCGACAACCCTGCTTGCTTGACTCCGCCGACGAGCGTTGCCAGCTTACTGATTGCCCGCACCGACTCGGCCAGATCGCCGAGTTCGTCGTGGCTCTTCACATCGATCCGCATACGCAGGCCACCCTGCGCCAAGGCATGCGCACCGTCGACCACTCGTTGTAAGGGGCGAACGATCGAACGCGTCCCCATAGTGCACAGTACCAACGCCACGACGAACGCAGTGCGGCCGCGCCCCACAGGATGGCGCGCGCCATGTCATATGCGTCGCTGGTGCTTTTCGCGGCGCTGTCCATCAAGCCCTGGGCCAAATTCAGAAACTCGTCTTGCTGCTGCAAAAAAGGCGATTCGGGCCGACCTTGCCTTCGCGGGTGCGGCGCGCGCCACCGCAATGTCGTGCGCCGCCAACTGGGCAAACACGGGCTTCGTTGCTTCCTGATAAAGCTCACGCGCCTGGAGCAGGCGGTCGAAGCTAGCGCGGCCGGCGGCCGTCGTGAGCAGACGAGGGATGGCTTGATAGATCGGGGTGAGCTGATCGCAAATTTCCTGCACCTGTTCGAGCGCGGCTTGTTGTGCTTCAGGTGAGGGTTCGTCGAGCGCTGCGTAAAGCAAGACCGTTCGTTTGAGCGTCGCTGCTCGAATCGCGTTCACCAGCTTCAGCTCTTGGGCGCGAATGCTGACGATGGTTTGTGTCGTTGCGCTCATGCGCGCCATCTGCGCGGTGGCTGTCACGCAAATCGCGAACAGAAAAACCAGAACCACACCGAATGTGGCCAATAGTCGTGCACCAATCTTGAGCTTCATGCTTCATCACCTTTTTTAGTTCGCGAGAGAATTGGCGGGACTTATGGCGGCGTTCCCCGGCCTTACGTCGGCGTGCACCACGAAAGGAGCGCACACGTGGATGGTGCGTTCATGCACGACGCGGCGCGGTGTGATTGCCGCGAAAATGATTCGCATCTGCGTGACGTACCTCGGATTTCGGCTTGCGTTTCCAGCGTTGGCCGGGCGCGGAATGCCCGCAACAAAAAAGGAGATTTGCGGCAAGGGGACTAGGCGAGTCCGGCGCACGGGTGCCAGCATAAGCTTGGCGCCAGGTGTTGGCCGCCGTGTTTGCGCCGTTCAGGCAGGTAGTTATCGCCGCAGGGGAGCAATGCGAGCTTGGAGGACGCATGAGATGAACTACTATGCAGCGGTTCGAGCCTTTCTGCTGGTTTCCGAGGTGGGCAGCTTCGATCTCGCTGCACAGCGGCTGTCCATCGAGGCTTCCACGGTCTCCCGCTACATCGCCAACCTCGAAAGTGATCTGGGTATCGTCCTCTTCTATCGTTCCGCGCGGGGCGTCGAACTGACCGACAGTGGCGCTATGTTCAGAGAACGAGTGAATGTTGCCTTTCGCGGCGTCGGCGAGGCTCGTCGCGCTGTTTCAGACCGTGCGCGGTGATATGGATGGAAGTCGAGCCTGCGTAGCTGACCGGTCAGGTCAGCCCTCGGGGAAAAATCAGCTTTGCAAAAAAGGGATAGCCTCGGTGCGCGCGGCGTCGTACACTCGGCTCGCAAGGCACCGCCGGCAGGCCGCTATCGCTCATTTCAGACGGTAGCTGCGTTGCGCCTGCCTCGGTGCGCCCCGTTTTTTGGACGCCGATCTGATGGACTATTTTTCCGCGATGCGGGCGTTTCGCTACGCAGCCGAACTGGGCAGCCTGAGTCAGGCTGCCGCGAAGCTCGGTGTCAAAACCTCCACCGTTTCCCGTTGCATCACCGACCTCGAGCAGGATCTGGCGGTCGCGCTCTTCAACCGGTCCACACGCGGCCTGGTTCTGACCGAAGGCGGCCGTGTGTTCTACGAGCAGGCGCTGCAGGTGTTGAAGAGCCTCGATGAGGCGCGGGCGGTCACGGCGGCCTTGAACAGTTCGCCGCGCGGCCTCTTGCGGGTGACCATGCCCACTGCGTTCGGCAGGCGTCACATCATTCGTCATCTGCCCGAGTTCATGGAGCGTTTCCCCAAGATCGACGTCGACGCCGTGATGACCGACGACGTCGTCAAGATCATCGACTCAGGCATCGATCTGGCGATCCGGATCGGTGCATTGCCGGACTCGCAGCTCATGGCGCGCCGGCTGGCGCAGCACCGCCGCGTCGTCTGCGCCAGTCCGCGGTACGTGGCGCGGTATGGCGCGCCGGCTTCTCCCGAGGAGCTGTCGACGCACGTGACGTTGCGCTTTCCGCTCGCGGCGGACGACCGCTGGATCTTCGTCGACCGGTCCGCCGGACCCGACGCCAGTCAAATCCCGGTTCGTATCGATGGCCGAATCCGCGCGGACGACACGGACTCGCTGCTCGACCTCGCCGTCGCCGGTTGCGGCGTCGCCCTGCTGCCAACCTGGGCGATCGGCGAGGCGGTGCAAGCCGGGCAACTGGTCAGGTTGCTCCGGGAGTGGGAGGTCCAACCCACGCCCGCGGTGCCCGCTATCTGGGCGGTCTATCCGCCCAAGAAGACAGTGTCGACGAAGGTGCGCGCCTTCATCGACTTCTATGCGGAATTATTCAGCAAGGAAAGCTACTGGGGGGTTTGAGCCGCGCCGCCACGCTCGGGCGGTGGATTATTGCATCGGCGGTGCACCGAAGGACCCGGCAGCGTTGAATGGGCCTCGTCACATGCGTCTTCGCGACTTGCTCGCGCGACGTCATTCGTGAGCGAAGACCTGCAGTCCCCCCGATCTGTTGAGCCTGATAGCCGCCGCCGATCATCGATTCTGATGTTCAGTTGGCGCTCAACACGACGGCCGCGCCGCGCGCGGACAGGCTGCGGTACGCGTGCCTGGTGCTGCGCAGCGTGCAACGAAGTGATGCGCTCGAACTGGCCTTGGCAGAACGCGATTCTGACAAAGCGTAACGCCGGCTCGCCCGTGGCCTTATCCCCTTTGCGCAAAGCTGATTTTTCTTCGCCGCGGTTCTGGCTGGCCGTCAACCTTCCTATAGTGACGTTGACGCTGCATTCTTCTGTCGCGCACCGGACGCGGCGCGCTGTGTCCCGAACCGTAGTTCAACGTTACTTAGGGTGCCTACCATGCTCGACAAAACCGCAGTTTCTACCGTTCGTCTCGATGACGAGGCCGCAACGCGTGACGCCGAATACTTCGAATACACCAGCTCGGCCAACCCGATCGGCGCGAAACTGATCTCGCGCGTGCCATATCATTGGTTCCTCTCGGAACTCTACGACAGCGGCTCGACGCGTATCGTGCCGCTTGATCTCTCGAAGGCACTGGGCGTCGATTACCCGGCAACGGGCCCCGGCCTGCTGGCGAATTTCCTGCGCATCGAAGCGGGCGAGAAGCTTTCGGTCAATCCGAACGCCACGTCGCAGGTCTTTTATGTGCTGGAAGGCAGTGGCACGGTCTCGCAGGGCGACTCGGCGTTCAGCTTTGGCACCGGCGACTTCTTCGCGCTGCCCGGCGGTGACGAGGCTGTGCTGGCCGCGGATGCCACGGCGCGCATCTACTACGTCAACGATGGCCCGCTGCTCAGCTACCTGGGAACCCGCGTGTCGCGCCAACGCTTCGCGCCCACGCTCTATCCGGCCGCGCGCGCAAAGGCTGAACTCGACAAGGTCGCGGCAGCCCCCGGCGCAAGCCAGCGCAACCGCGTCAGCGTGCTGCTCGGGAACGCGAATTTTCCGCAAACGCGCACGGTTACGCACTCGATGTGGGCCATGTTCGGTGCGGTAGCGCCGCAATCCATGCAAAAGCCGCACCGCCATCAGTCGATCGCACTCGACTTCATTCCGGATTGTAAGCCCGGTGTCTACACGCTGGTTGGCACGGAAGTCGACGAGGAAGGCAACATCATCGATCCGGTACGCGTTGACTGGAAGCCGGGGATGGCATTCGTCACGCCTCCGGGCTACTGGCATGCGCACTTCAACGAGTCGGACGAAGTCGCCTACGTCATTCCGCTTCAGGATGCCGGTCTGCAGACCTACCTGCGCTCGCTCGACATTCGCTTTGCGCGCTAAGGCGTGACGCAAGCGGACGAGATGTTCATCGCGCCCGCCTTGCGTGGCTCGTACCATTCCTTCGTTCCGACGCATTGCAGTGATGACTTCAGGTTCCAGTAACGCGCTACGTGGCTATGTGAGGCTTGTCGTGGCTAGCGCGCTCACCGGCGTGGGCGCCGGGCTCGGTGGCATGATGCTGGCGCTGTTGCTTCATGAAATCCAGCATCTGGCATACGGTTATAGTGTCTGTCGAATAGTAAGTAAGGAATCGTTTTTAAGTGGTGTCGCTGATGCGTCGCCTGCGCGACGCTTCGAGGCGCTCGTGCTCTGCGGCCTCGTGGCCGGTTTCGGCTGGTGGGCGCTCTACCGCTGGGGACGCCCGCTGGTCAGCATCAAGCAGGCGCTGACTGCCGGCGTTCCACGCATGCCGGTTCCGAGCACCATCGTGCATGCCTTGCTGCAGATCGTGACGGTCGCATTGGGCTCGCCTCTCGGGCGGGAAGTCGCACCGCGAGAGATCGGCGCGCTGTGGGGAGGCTGGCTCGCGCGGCGAGCGGGGCTGTCGCTCGCGGATCAGCGCATTCTGGTGGCATGTGGAGCGGGCGCCGGGCTCGCAGCGGTCTACAACGTGCCATTGGGCGGAGCGCTCTTTGTGCTCGAAGTGCTGCTGGGTAGTTTCGAATGGCGGCTCGCGGTGCCGGCCCTCGTGACTTCTTCGCTGGCCGCGGTCACGGCGTGGGTCGGGCTCGGCAATGAACAGCAGTACAGCGTTGCGCAACTGACGCTTGGAGCGCCGCTCGTGGTGTGGTCCGCGATGGCAGGGCCGGTGTTCGGGGCGGCGGCATGGGGCTTTGTCCAGCTCACGAGCGCTGCGCGTGCCCACGCGCCGAAGGACTGGCGTCTGCCTGCTCTCTCGGTGCTCAATTTCGCGGTGATCGGTGTTCTCGTCATCTACTACCCGCAGTTGGCGGGCAATGGCAAGGGCCCGGCAGCCCTCGCGTTCGACAGCCATCTCGCCATCGGACTGGCAGCCACGCTGCTCGTGCTGAAAGTGGCAATCGAAGCGTCGAGTCTGCGCGCGGGCGCCGAGGGCGGCCTGCTCACGCCTGGGCTTGCGAATGGCGCGTTGCTTGCCATCGTGCTGGGCGGACTGTGGAACATGCTCTGGCCGGGAACCTCCGCAGGCAGTTTCGCCATGGTCGGAGCGAGCGCCTTTCTCGCCGCCTCCATGCAAATGCCGCTTACGGCAATCGTGCTCATGCTCGAGTTCACTCGCGTGAATCAAGATGCGCTGGTTCCGATGCTCCTGTGCATCGCGGGCTCGGTATCGACATTCAGACTGATGTCGAAAGCGCCGGCCGGGAGCGCGAGTCCGGCGTCTAATAGCCAGGGTGCGAGCGCGAAGCCCGCGCTCGAAAAGGCGCCTGTGCTTCACAACGAATGAGCAGGGCGGCGCATATGCGCATCCGCTCGGGGGGCGCCGGTTCTCCCATGCCTGCAAAACAGTCTTGTCGGGCCGGACTTTCGGACGCGGCCTGCCTTTGACAACATATTCCGTAGCGGCACGATGCGGCTGACATTCGCGCGAACGGGCGGTGGAGTTCAGGGCGAATCCCGCGGGACGAGCCGACCTCAATTTGTTTTGGAGTATGAAATGATTATGGTTTCAAAGCATGATTCCCAAGACGGAAACGTCGAGTCCGCAGCGAGCGCACCGGCCACGGTGGGCGTGGTGGGCGCCGGGAGGATGGGCGCGGCGTTCGCCGGCAATCTGATCGAGGACGGCTTGTCCGTGGTGGTGTTCGACCGCAACCGGGCATGCGCCGAGGCGGCGGTGCGCGGCAATGCTGTGGCGACTGACGACTGGGCAGCGCTCGCGGCATGCGACGTGGTCATCAGCATGGTGCCTGACGACGATGCGGCGAAGGAAGTGGCGGCGCATCTCTCGACGGTGCTCGCCAAGGGAGCCGTGCACATTTCGATGAGCACGATCAGCCCCGACGCGGCGGGCGCGCTTTTTGACCTGCATCGCGAGCACGGTCAGGGATACGTGTCGGCCCCCGTTCTGGGCAACCCGGATCTCGCCAAGGCGCGCAGGCTCTATGTGCTCGCCGCTGGTGAAGACGCAACGCTCGCGCGTTGCATGCCGCTGCTCGAACGGCTCGGCCAGCGCGTCTTTCAGCTGGGCGAGCAACCGGGGCTAGCGAATGCGTTTAAGCTCGCAGGCAACGTACTGACCGCAGCCACGATGCAGAGCATGGGCGAGGTGCTCGCGTTCCTTCGCAAAGCGGGCATCGATCAAAAAGCGGCCTTTGACGTGCTGACCGAGTCGCTGTTCGACGGCAAAGTGCACAAGGCTTATGGCGGAAAGATCGTCGATGAGCGGTATTCCCCGCCGGGCATGACCGTGCCCCTCGCAGTCAAGGATTTGCGCCTCGCGCTGAGCCATGCCGAAAAGGTGGGGGCACCGATGCCCGTGGCGAGCGTCGTGCGCGATCGCCTCGTGGCGGTTTCGGCGCGCGGCTGGGACGCGCTCGACTGGTCGGCGCTCGGTAAGCTGGCTGCGTTCAGCGCCGGCCTCTGAGCCGACGCCGCGGGCTGTGGTGTGGCAGCCGCACGACTCGCACCCGCGACGGCTGGGGCGGCGCCGTGCGGCTTGCCCCCCGCAGCCCCGCCCACGAACGCGGGTGAGGGGCATGTGGCAGCCAACAGCGCGGCACTGATGCTTCCAACGAATTTGCAAGATCATGGATACGAGAAGCCCGGCGCACCCGCTGGCCGTGCGGAAGTCGGTCTGGATGATCTGCGGCTGGGTGCTTGCCATCAATGGAATCGATCAGGTTCGCGCCAAATTGCGGAAGCGGAAGCGTTGCGAGACGATCCGGCTAGCAGCGACGTTTATCGACAGGTGATTCCACGTTTGGGCAACGCGCTTGTGCCGTCACACCGCAATGTTGCTGTGCCGCAGGGAACGCGCCCCCTGACGCGCGGCGAGCACGAACAGAATCCCGATGGTGCTGCCGAGCGCGACATCGATGAGGCGTGCATCCGCGCAGAGCCAGGCGTGGCCCGAAATGACGATCGCGGCCGCATGCATCGCACACCGCACGCCGAACGCCACCACGTAGCGATGGAAAGCAACGAGCTCCAGTGCGATCGCGATCTCGATCGCATTGGCGAGCGCGTGGCTATGCGGCAAAAGCATCGCCACCAGCACGCCCGCCGGTACACCGACAATGGTGCCCGCCAGGCGGTCACGCCACTTTAAGCGCGCCGATTACCAGTCACCTGTCACAACACTGAAGGCTGACAGACGAACCACTCCTGATAGGGCATCGGATGCCATGCCACCAAGGCGGACGCCAATCCCACCGCGAGCACCCCGGCAACGATCGCCTCACGCCGCCCCGGTGAAGGCGGCTCGCTGACCAACCATAGCGCCAGCCAGCCGTGCTCGGAGCGTGGTTCACGCTGCATGGCGTAGCTGACGATCGAGGCGACAATGACGGGCAGCGTTGCCGCCAGCGCGTAGGGCATGGCCGCTATGCCGGCGTTCAGATACGCATGGCCATGCGCCTCGCGCGCCGTTTCGCAGTCGAAGTACATGACAGGAATAGACGCAAAAAAAGCCGGTCCAGCGCATCTCGCTGCACCGGCGAGCAAGCTCGCACATGCGGCCGCAAGCAGCACAAAGACGCCGATATACGCGGCGGGTGTGCCATAAGAGGCGTTCACGGCCACGAAGGCCACGCCAATCGCGAACGCGCGGAGCACGGCACCAAGCGGCGCCAGACGTCCGCGCTCTACCGCCACAAACGCAGACACAGTGACGTCCAGTACGCTCAGCCATTTGGTGTCACCCGTCACCCACTCGACGACAAAAATCGGCACGAGCAATGCGGCTGCGCGTAACAACATATTCCAGTTAATCAAACGACTCAGCATTTCCCGACGTATTTCTGTAGCGATGGGAGTGCCGCCAGGCGTCCGTTGATTCGGTCGCTGCAACGGTACCTTGCAAACGGATTCGGTGCCCTGCCGCGTGGCAGTACGTGACTCGGGTAGCGCCGCGGGCGCCGAAACGTCGGTCGAGGTTGACGCAGGAAACGCAATCGTGAAGTTGCGTTTTGCGCTGTTTCATGCGCCCACGCTCCCAAATTGTGAGCTTGTCTGCGTCTCGCCGCCCTCGATCCAAATGCCTGCCGGTGGCTTTGACATATACCGCCGTGAGGCTGAAAGGGATGTCGGCATAGAGCGTGCCGACCATTCGAAGGCGGTCCCGCAACGGCGATCGAACAGCCCATGCATGCCGCGCGTGGGGGTGGCGCGCCATCACGCTGCGCGGCTATGCCACCTCACACCGCGCGGTGCGTGAGATGAAGGAAGACGGCCTCCTGCCTGAAGACACCAAGGTTGGATCGTCGAAGTATCTCAATAATCTGATTGAACAAGACCATCACAACATCAAGTCCCGGATGTCTGTCATGCTCGGATTCGAACGTTTCAGAAGCGCAACGATTGTGGCGGTCGGCATCGAGTTGATGCAACGCATTCGCGAAGACCAGTTCAACCTCGAGAAGCTCGGCCACAACAATTCCGCTGCACCCGTAATTTGCAATGCGGTCCTTTCGATTCGATAAGAATTCGCCTACCCCGTTCGCGCAATTGTCTTTTGCGACTAAGGGCCTACTGACTGGCGTCGGAAATAGTTATTTTTGCGAAGTCGCCCTTATTCGCACGGGAAGCATCCAGCGCCGGGAGCCTGAATGCCCGTAAGACGCTATGTCACATAGTTTTCGGAAATCTTGATAATTGGGTCCGCTGCAAGCGATTTGCATGGCGCCTTAACCGGTTAGTCAATGTAATAAAAGACGCATAAAGCAAGGTTTTTTACTTGATACGATTTTTTCATCGTCGAACGGATTCTTGAGCAACCACGTTGGTACGCGGTGCATACGATTTTTTCCAGCTTCGCTCTGGATCGACGGCGACATGCGCGTGGCGCTCGCGCTCGAGCACGACTGAGCCGTTTTGGATCAATGGAGGGTTTGCCCGCCAGATTCGCGCAGATTAGCCGCACACAACAAGCAGCGCAATCTTGGTCGCGACGTCTTCGCGCAGCGTGCGAGGACGCCTGGCCATCTGGGACGTGGCCGCCGCAGAACTGGGTGCCATGTGACTTGTCGTAATTTTTCTCTCGCGGATAAAAACGATGACTATTCGTATTGCATTGGTAACGGGTGGAATGGGTGGTCTCGGCGAGGCTATCAGCGTGCGGTTGAACGACGCCGGCTACAAAGTCGTCGTCACGCACTCGCCGGATAACGCAGGCGCAAAGGAGTGGCTGGCCAGAATGAAGGAAACGGGCCGCGACTTCACCGCATACTCCGTCGACGTCGCCGACTACGACTCGTGCCAGCGCGGCGCGCAGAAGATACAGAATGAGTTCGGCGGTGTCGACATTCTGATCAACAATGCTGGTATCACGCGCGACATGACCTTCAAGAAGCTCGACAAGGTCAACTGGGATGCGGTTCTGCGCACGAATCTCGATTCGGTCTTCAACATTTGCAAGCCGATGTGCGAAGGTATGGTCGAGCGCGGTTGGGGGCGTATCATCAATATTTCGTCTGTGAACGGCTCAAAGGGTTCCGTCGGCCAGACCAACTATGCGGCAGCGAAAGCCGGGATGCACGGCTTCACCAAGTCGCTCGCGCTGGAAGTCGCCCGTAAGGGCGTGACGGTGAACACGATCTCACCGGGCTATCTTGCGACGAAGATGGTCACCGCGATCCCACAGGACATCCTCGATACGAAGATCCTGCCGCAGATCCCGATGGGCCGCCTCGGCAAACCGGAGGAAGTCGCCGCGCTTGTGCTGTTCCTGTGCTCGGAGGACGCGGGCTTCCTGACCGGTGCGAATATCCCCATCAACGGCGGTCAGCACATGCAGTAATCACGGGTGTCCGGCCTTGATGTCAGAGAGGACGTCAAGGCTGGCTTTTCAATGTTGCGCACATTCGCACGGCCTCATGATGTCCCCTTGCGCGCGGCGTAATTACACAGGCACAGCTGTTAACTTGGGGAATGGGGATGGCTGAAACGTGGATCGGTCTTGCGATCGGCATTTCGACACTCGCCGTCGCGCTGCCCATGGCGCTTGCTCTCAGCTGGCACGAAAGATACCGGGCGCGGGTGTTCAGGAGTCTCAGGAGTGAGGTGTCTCCTCGCGTGGAGTCAACGGATCCGCATCGGTGAAGGCTTACGCAGGGCAATCCGTCTATTGCGCGGGGTGATGCGGTCATGGTGCGGGGACGCGGGCGAGATCAGGAATGTGAAGATCACGACCGGACGGACTCGCCACCATGCCGATTTCACCGTTTCGTTCGGGTGTGTCCCATTGGCGTCGCTTCACACCATAGCGGACCGGTTGCGTGTCATGACGTGGGTGACGGGTGTCGGTGTGACGCCGGGGTG
Organism: Paraburkholderia sp. BR10936; assembly: GCF_040965735.1. Classification (NCBI taxonomy): domain Bacteria; kingdom Pseudomonadati; phylum Pseudomonadota; class Betaproteobacteria; order Burkholderiales; family Burkholderiaceae; genus Paraburkholderia; species Paraburkholderia sp. BR10936. The sequence continues at coordinate 63,468 of NZ_JBFRCM010000026.1, read as the reverse complement.
ATGGTCGGCTGCAAACAAAATTTCCTGCGTATCTGTCGGCGGCTTGATCGACGTGGACCGGAGGCGGGAGGTGGGGCTTGCATGAGCGAGCAACTGAAGCGAGGCGCGCTCGCGTGGAGCGGCGAAGTGCCAATCTTCATCCGATACATCCGTTGGGAAGGTTCTGCGGATTCCGATATTGATAGGATTACTAATTCGTCAAGCGAATAGAACCGCTTTGGGGAAGTTTGTCGGGCGCCGTTTCTTTTCATCTGCCCCTTGGAGGGCCACCTCGGCGCCACCGAGAAGAATACGTGCGCACCGGAAACGACAGTTTAAGGGTTTTCATGGGGGTACCGTAAGAGTTTCGTTCAAGGCATTCCGTCCAAGCCGCTACACAATCTGACACAACGGCGAGCGCGCAGAGCTTCGCGCAGCGAGATGTCGTATCGATTCCATCACGGATCGAGGGAACAGGAATACTCAAAACTTCAAAAACTATCAGGACAACACAAACCGTGAAGCTCAAGCATCTGGTTCTTCTTTTTGGCGCGGCACTGGCAAGCGCGGGCGTTCGTGCCCAATCGGCGGGAAGCAACGTGGTTGGCGCAGGCTGGTTGCGCATCGCGCCTCAGACATCGAGCGATCCGCTCAATGTAGAGGGCATGCCCGTGCCGGGCACGGGCGCGACGGTCGACAATGCGGATACGCTTGGCATAACGATCACTCATTTCTTCACCGACCACATCGCGGTGGAAACGGTTGCCGGCATTCCGCCGAAATTCAAATTCTACGGGACCGGCGGCCTTTCTTCTCCGGCAATCAATCCCCTCGGCGATGTCAAGCAGTGGAGTCCCGCCGTCGTCATGAAATACTATTTCCTTCCGGCGGAATCGAGATGGCGTCCTTATGCGGGCGTGGGGTTCAGCTACATCTGGTTCACCAACGCCCATGTGGGCACCGGCTTCCAGCAAGCGCTGAGCGCTCAGTTCTCGCGTGGCCAAAGTATGTCCCTGCCCACAAGCGCGAAGGTCGACAGCGAATGGTCTGCCGTGCTCAACGCCGGCGTCACCCTGAAGTTCAACGAGCACTGGTCGGGCGCGCTCTCATTCTCCTACCTGCCGTTTGGCACCAAGGCACACCTGACCACCACGCTGCCGAATGGCGGAAGCGTTCACAGCGTGGCGAAAATCACGCTGGACCCGCTGGTGACTCTGTTGTCGGTGAACTACCGCTTCTGAGGCCGCCGTCCAGTTGAAATAGACATGGTGGTCTGTGTCAATAATGTAGTTACTGGGACACAAGGAGACTCTGATGCAGGAAGACGCACAGGAAGCGCCAACTTCGGCCTACGCCTACCCGCTGCTCATGAACCTGTATACGGCTCCGAGCTTCGAGCTCGCGACAGGAATGAGGTGCGAGTCAGCGGATTTCATAGAGGCCCGCAGCAGAGTTACCGGCTGCAACAAGGCCTGATAGAGAGCCGCAGCCCCATCCTGTCAGTCAGACCGCGCGAAAGCTGTTGCAAAGCGGGACGCGTTCATAGAGAGCCGTACGAGGCGAGAGTCTCACGTACGGTTCTGCGAGAGACTCGAGGTGCAACTCCTCGAGTCTACTCAGCAGGATTACATTGAGTGTCGATTTTCCAGAAAAACTTAAGCTCATGAAGCCTGCGAGGAGTCGCGCAGATCGGGGCGCGGGTAACAGGCGAGGGAGCCGGAAGACCGTGTCGCCGGCACGCTGGTTGCGCGACTGCGCCAGCCGACAGTAGGCGCTCATCTCGCGAGCCGGGCGAAGAACTCGGCGTCGCGTCTGTTAGGCGCAGCCGGCGCACGCGTCAGGGCGCCGCAGCGCGCGGCGGCTAGCCCATCGAAATCGGAGATTCCGCTCACATACGACCGCAACGGGCCGTCAGTCGTCGGCCCCGACGATCGCACTCGAAGCCTTAAAGAGCCCGCGGCCTGCTTGCCGGCCGCGAGGCCGAGACGATCGACGCTGTCGTTCGTCACGATGGCCGCGATGTGCGCACCGCCCGGGGCCGCGAGTACGACTTCCGCATTCACCGCGTCCTTCGTGAGCGATGAAACCGTGCTCGCCACGCCGTTGCGCGTGGACACCTTGCTCGCGTCGCCGTTGACCATGAAGATCACCGACGATGCCTTCATGAGCGCGAAGACCGGCTTGCCAGCGGCGAGACCCGGCGAAGCGGCGCTGCCATGCGTGATGATCGCGGCGATCTCGAGGCCGCCGTCGGCGCGCAGCGTGACTTCGTCGTTGACAGCGCCGGCCTTGACCGCGCTGATCTGGCCGGAGAAATGGTTACGGGCACTGGTGCGCATTTAGGCCTCCACGGTTTGACCAGCGCATAATGCGCCGGCATCAGCAATTACTGTAAAGCTCGTTCCCTGTCTAGCCGTGTGAGTGTGAGGCGCCCAGACACGCAGCCGAAAATTGGACGTTCGGAAGAGGCGATGAGTGCCGCAGTTCGTCGTAGTATATGGACGTTTATAACGCGCAGGGTATCGAACATGTTTATTCGCAAGCTGGTGGCTTCAGTCGTCGTGACGAGCGGTGTGATGGGCGCGATGGGTGCGAGCGCCAACGCATTCGCCGGCGAATCCGATGTCAACGTGCTCTATGCAGGCTCGCTCGTGAACCTCATGGAAAAGAGCGTGGGCCCAGCGTTCGAAAAAGAAACAGGCCTGCATTTCAAGGGCTACGCAGCCGGCTCGAACAAGATCGCCAATGAGATCAAGGGCAAGCTGCGTCGCGGCGATGTGTTCATCAGCGCGAGCCCGAAGGTCAACGCGAGCCTGATGGGCGAGCCCAACGGCAATCACGTTACGTGGTACGTCAATTTCGCCGAATCGCCGCTCCTGATCGGCTACAACCCGAAGAGCCGTTTCGCCAACGACTTCAAGACGAAGCAGTGGGAGCAGGTGCTGCAGGAACCGGGCATCCGCCTTGGCCGCACCGATCCGAAGCTCGACCCGAAGGGCACCCTAATCGTCTCGCTCATGACGAAGGCCGCGCAGATGTACAACCAGCCTGATCTTGTCGAGAAAACGCTGGGTGCGCCCGAAAATCCCGAGCAGGTGCTGCCCGAGGAAACGCTCGTCGGCCGCCTCCAGTCGGGAGAACTCGATGCGGGCTTCTTCTACTCGACCGAAATGTCCGACCTGAAGATTCCGGCGATCCACCCAGCGCCCGAACTGGAGATCAAGGCGAACTACACGCTCACGATTCTCAACGACGCGCCCAACAGCGCCGGCGCCGCGCGCTTCGTGGACTTCCTGCTCTCGGCAGAAGGCCGCAAGCTGCTCGCCGAGCACGGCGTGGATGTGACGAAGCCTGCCGTCAGTGGCCAGACCCACTCGATCCCGCCGTCGGTGCAAGCCGTAATCCACGCCGCACAGCAATGACGGCGCAACCCGCGCAACGTGCCGCGAGGTCGCTCGGGAGAATGTGCACGCCGTTCGCGGTCTGCCCGTGCGCGCTGTCCGTCGCGAGCATCCCGCAATCGGCCACGCTGACTGACCGACGTCGGCTGGCACGCGACCTGGTTGGCGGCCGGGGTGTCGGTCTCCTCGCGGGCGGCGCACCGCTTGTTGGCGACATTGCTACCACCCATAGAACAAACACGTTCGGATTTCCGCTCTCTTGCCAGAGTCCTGGTTTAGACATCTGTAATCCAAATTGCTTAACGCTCGGGAGGATGGGTTCGGCCGATTTCGTCCAGTTGTAACTATGGACCCATTCCGGTGCGTTGTGGCCTCTCGGTCCCCTATCCCAATTCTCGCTTGGAGATAACAAGATCGTAATGAGCCGGACCGCGTGCGGTAACGGGGCGCCTGCTATCCTCGCACGGCTTTCTGGACTACCGGTTTTGCACAATGCGAACATCACATAAAGGCCTACATGCAGCGCACAAGCATAACGGCAGCCGAACGGTTCCTCACGGTGGAACTGGCCAACAGCATAGTGGCGTTGTAGAGGTGCCGCTGCGCAGTAACCGCCCGCCCATTCTTGGGGTGGCATCATGAGTCAGCTCGCATCGATACGCATCTTTGCCAAAGTAGCGGAGCGTTTGAACTTTGCCGAAGCGGCAAAGCACATGGGCGTGTCGGCATCCGTCATCACGCGCAGCGTTGCAAAACTGGAGCAGCGACTCGGCGTACGCCTGATCAACCGGACGACCCGCCGTGTGTCCCTTACCGACACCGGCCAGCTGTACTACAAGCGATGCGTGGAATTGATCGGGTTGCTCGACGTCATGGATGAATGTGTCGCCTCGGCAAGCAACGAACCTGCAAAATTGTTGAAGATTGCGGCGTCATCGGCTTACGCCAACTCGGATCTCCCCGACGTGCTCGCCGCCTATCGTCAACGGGAACCGCACACGAGTTTTGAGTTGACGGTGTTCGAAGACATGACTGACATCACAGTCGCGGACTTCGATGTCTGCTTTAGCGCGGAACGTCGGTTGCGCGACTCTTCGCTAATCTGTCGCTCGCTCGCGCAGGCTCGCGATGTGATTGTCGCAAGTCCCGACTATCTCTGCCGGCGAGGAACTCCTCATACCCCGGCTGATCTGGCCGCTCATGACATTCTGCTCGCTTCGGATGCGCCAAGTCGCTACTGGGAATTTCGCAGCACATCCGGTACGCACCGCGTAGTTGTTCGCCCTGCCTTAAACACGCAAAGCCCAGCTTTGATAAAGCGCGCAGTACTGGCCGGCTTAGGAATAGCCCGATTGTCGATCTCGTTGATAAAAGAGGAGCTCCATAGCGGCATGCTAGAAATCTTGCTGCACGACGCAGAGCTCTGTGGCGACGAGCGTACGTTCTGGATTCTGTACTCCGGACAGCTATATATGGCTACTGCAGTACGTGGCTTCATTGATTTTGTTGTAGATCACTACCGCAAAAACAACTAGGGACGCAAGTCCATGACGGCAACGCCGTCGCGATTCAAGCAACACGGAACCAGTCAATACTGAATTGCTGTGCCGGTGATTTTTGTAGGTCATAAAGTGCGGTGGACCGATGCCTACTATCCCATGTCGAATACATTCACTCGACAAACGTGAGAATCGGTTCGGAAATCCCATACATTTAGGACACTTATATCTATGAAAAGAATGCTTGCCGCCGGAACGGTGCTTGGTCTCGTCGTTGCCCCTGTTGCAGCCCTCGCGCAAAACAGCGTGACCTTGTACGGTGTGATTGATGAGGGTCTGAATTACACTAACAATTCCGCTGGTCATTCGGCAGTACAATTGGAGAGCGGCTTCGCGCAAGGCAGCCGCTGGGGCATTAAGGGTTCCGAAGATCTGGGCGGCGGTACCAAGGCTATTTTTCAACTGGAGAATGGATTCGATGTGAACTCGGGCGCACTGGGCCAAAGCAGTCGCATGTTTGGCAGGCAGGCGTACGTTGGTATCGCTTCGGAAACGCTCGGTTCGTTGACGATGGGCAGACAGTACGACTCTGTCGTCGACTATCTCGCGCCGCTTACGGCCAACGGTAACTGGGCCGGCTATCTGATGGCGCACCCCTACGACAACGACAACACCGACAACTCGTTTCGCCTGAATAACAGCATCAAGTATTCCAGCAAAACCTATGGCGGGTTCTCGTTTGGTGGTCTCTATGGCTTTAGCAATCAGGCCGGCGGCTTTGCGAACAACCGCGCGTACAGTCTCGGCGCCCAATATGTAGGCGGTCCTGTAACGATTGCGGCGGCATTCATGCAGATCAATCAACCGGGTAGCACGGAGGGTGGCTCGCTCGCGACCGACGATACTGCCTTCTTTGCGAACCGCGAGCAAGTTTGGGGCGCCGGCATAAACTATACGGTCGGATCGGCGCTTCTTGGTTTTGTTTATAGCCACACGAGCCTGAACGATGCGACGGGTTCAGCCTATGTCGGCAATTTCGCTAACACGGCCAGCAGCCTTAAGTTTGACAACTTCGAGGTGAATGCGAAGTATCAGTTAGTGAAAAACGCCTTTGTTGGCGCGATGTATAACTACACCATCGGTCACTTCCAAAGTACCGCCGGCGATTCGACGCCGAAATGGCATCAGATCGGCCTGATGGCTGACTACAATCTGTCTGTGCGCACCGACGTGTACATCCAAGGCATGTACCAGCATACGGCGGGTGGTAGTGCAGTGGCCGCGCCGCTCAACACAGCTTTCATTACTGGCGCAGACTCGCCGGCTACGACGTCCAACCAGTTTATCGCTCGTATCGGGATGCGTCACCAGTTCTAAGCTGTCATGGAACGTGCCGCACGTTCAGCCGTGCGGCATGACGTATAACAAGTTATTGTTTCGTACGGCGCGTGCACGACGAAGGCGCGTCGATTCGCTTCGCAGACCAAACAGCGATCCCTTTTCGCTGTGGTCTCGGACAACACATTCGCGGAACGGCCAATAATTACGGCGATGTGTCCCAAGCGGTGATATTTCGACATAGCCTGCATTACAGCCAGCCTGCAATGCCGTTCGGTTTGAAGGTTCACGCACTGTCACACACAACTGAACGAGTCACTACATCAAGCGACAAGTCTGCATCAACTTCACCTACGACGAACACATCACAATCCACGGCGCGATTCACGATTGCAATGGCGCTCGAAGGGGCGCACTGGTCGCGCAGCATGGCATGGCCCTGGTCAGGGGGCGTACCGAACGTTGCCCACAGGATCGTCGTCATGGGTGATCAGCCACAAGGGCAACCGCCTTGGCGTTGTAGCCACCGCCCAGCGACTTCGTGAGCGCGATGTTCTGGCTCAGCCGCTGCGCGTCGATATCGAGCAGGGCGATGCGCTCAAGCACGACCGCCTGGCGCGCGTCCGTGACCGCGAGGCGGCTCGCTACGCCGCGTTGGTACTGCGCCTGCGCGCTCGCTTCGGCGAACGATACCGCCTCGATCTTCTGTGTCTGCAGGTTCGTCTCCTCTTCGAGGTCCTGCAACCTGTTGCCCGTCACGGCCACGTCGCGTACCGCATCGAGCACGGACTGGTTGTACTGCTCGATCAGCGCATTGCGCGCATTGCGCGCGGCATCAAGGTTTGCATTGAGGCGGCCGCCCTCGAAGATCGGCAAATACAGCCCCGGGATCAGGTTGATCTGCTGGCTCGCATGCGTGAACAGGTCGGAGAGATGCAGCGCATTCACGCCAAAGAAAGCCTTGATGTCGAAGCTCGGGTAGAACGCTGCCCTGGCGGCGTCGATGCGGTCGAACGAGGACTGCACGTACCAGCGCATGGCCTGGAGATCCGGGCGGCGAGCCAACAGCTCGTACGACAGGGTAGGCGGCAAGCTGGCCTGCGGCAGGGGCAACGGCATGGGCCGAATTTGCGGGAGATCGTCTGGCCCCGCGCCGAGCAGCGCGCGCAGCGATTCGCGCAACTGCATGATCCGGGCCTGAGCCGCCACGATCTGACGCTGCGTCGCCAGTAGGTGCGCACGTGCGAGTTCAGTCTGCGTTTTGGGCTCGAGGCCGCGTGCTGCGCGGGCGGCGTGAGCGTCGACAAAAAACGCCGCCTCGTCCTGTAGCTGGTCGAGCAGGTCGACCAGCTGGAATGTCGTCTGGATACCGTAATAAAGCTGCGCCACATCGGTGGACAGTTCGAGTTCCATGGCCACCAGTTCGGCGCGCCGCGCATTGCTCACGCCCATCGCGGCTTGTACCTGGGCGCGCTGCTTGCCCCAGATGTCGACGCTCAGGCTGGCGCCGAGGCCGACAATGCCTTCCGTGTACCACGGCCCCGTGGCGCCAATTAGCGGCTGGTTGCCCGAGTACGCGCCGAGGAACCCGTTGGACGACACGTGCTGGCGATCTATGGCTCCCAGCGCCGCGATCTGGAGATTGGTGCCCGCCCGTACCAGATCGATGTCCGACTTCGCCTGAGCGACGCGCGTGCGCGCGATCAGGATCGACGGCGAGGAAGCCAACGCGCGCTCGATGAGAGCGTCCAACTGCGGGTCCGCGTACGCTCTCCACCATGTACCGGCGGGCCAGTTCCCGTGCGCGAGCTGGATGTCGCTGGCGAGACGGATCTGCTCCGCGGCGACAGGCGCCGGGGCTTTGCTGTCTTTGTGGACCAATGCGCAAGCGGACAAGGCGCAGGCCATGGCGGCGCTTGCGCCCCAGCGCAGACAGCGGGACACAACGGAAACGGAGGATAGGGTCATGCTTGCGATGCGTGGGTAGTGAAGGCGCGGTCTGACGAAGCCACGCCCCAGTGGGGCAGCGTCGAAATCTGCGCGGCCAGTTTTGTGGCGCCTGCGACGATGCGCTCATCGGCGCTGTGCGGTTCGGCGATCGGCGCGGGAACGACGAGCGCGGGCGCGCGTACCGATCCAGGCCGGGCAGTCAAGTCGTCTGCGTAGCCTTCCAGCGAGGCGGCGCTCGTTTCGCCGAACTGGGTCGTGGTACCCAGGCTGTCGGGTGTCTGTATGGGCAGCGCGCGCCACTCTGCCTCGAATGCGTCGCTTGCCAGCAGGATCTCGCGGGTCTGCGCGAGCACTGCCTGCATATGTAGCTGGAACATCTCGTGTTGCGCTTCGCCCGGCTGCCAGCCGGGTTCCAGCGCGACACGGGCCGCCATTGCCTCGCAGTCGGCGAGTTCGGCCCACAGCAGGGCGGGAATCGCGTCTTGCGGTTGCCGCAGGCGCGCCGCGATGTGGCGCAGCAGGCGCGCGACACGCTGGCGCAGCGCCTCGCCTTCCGCCTCGGGCCACAGCGACGCGTGGATGACTGCGGAGATGGCCACACCCAGCAGAATGCCGAGCATGCGGTCGCGGATTTCTGTGAGATCGGTGGTCGGCCCGAACTGCTCGAGCAGGGCGAGTGCAAACGTGAACATGAGCTGGGTGCCCGCATAGCTGATGTGCTCCGATCCGGCAGCCAGCCACGCGCCGAGCGCGATCACGGGCAGTGAGATCAGCAGCAAGCCGGTGAGCCCGTCGATGTTCGGTACCACCCAGATCACCATGGCGAGCGCGAGCAGGCTGCCCGCGGCGGCTCCAGCGATACGCAATATCGCGCGCCGGCCCGTCGCGCCGAGGCTCGGCTGCGCCACGATCAGCGCCGTCAGCATGACGGTGTGAATGCCCTGCCAGTCCGTGGCGCGGTAAAAGAGGTAGCCGAGCAATGCCGCAAACAACGTCTTCAGTGCGAATTGCGCATACACGGGATTGGAAAAGGCGTCTTGCACGAGCATCCGCTCTTTCTCCGCGGGCGACTCTGCCGGCTCCGGCGCTGCGCAGCGGTCGGCGAAGGCCCGCAGGGCATTGCCGATTTCGAACAGCGCGCCGGGCAGGGGCGCGGCGCGGGAAACGGGCGCCGCGCCGGCGAATACGAAGTGCTCGCCCGAGCGGATGGACTCCGCGAGACGCGCGCAACCCTCGCGCAGCGCGGGGACGATTCCGGCTCCGGCACTCCCGGCGCTGCCGTCCAGATGCGCCGCCGCTGTGAACAGTCGCGAGACGGTCGCCACGCGGGCCAGGTGAAAGGCCTGTCGGCGCCTGAACTCCGGATCGCGCATCGTCGAAAAGCGCAGCAGTTTCTGCAGCGTAAGCGCGGCGTTCTGGACGCGGCTCGCGTTGGGGCGGGCCACCGAAATGTCGCCGCGTTCGAGCGCTGCGAGGAGCCCGTCGACCGCCTCAATTTGACCGAGCATCGCGTCTTCGAGCTGGCGCGCGGGCTCCGCGGGCAGGAACAGGGTGTTGATCACGAGCGTGACGGCAATGGCATAGGTGTTGGCGACCCACACCCATAGTGAGACGCGAACCAGCGCCTCGGCCTGGTCGGTCAAATCGACGAACGACTGTACGTAGATGACGACGATGCCAACCAGCATGAACGCGGCGCCGACCTTCGCCACGCGCATCAGGTAAGCGCTTGCGAAGAACAGGGCCGCCGAAATCACGATGCGCAGCAGCGGGAAGTCGTACGTCAGCTTGAGCACGACAATGATGCAGCCGATGCCGAGCGTCGTGCCGAGAATAAACAGGATGCCGATCAGGCGCGTCATCACCACGTTCGACTGCGTCACGAAAAACACCGCGATGAGAGAGAGCGCGAGAAACGGCACCTGCAACGCCATGGACACGGTGATCACGATTGCGCTGGCCAGCATGCAACGCAGCATCAAGTTCGCCCTTCCCGGGTAGGCGCGAACCTCCTCCGCGAAAAAGCGGGCGAGTCGCGCGAAACCTGTCGGGGACCGGGCGGCGGCATCCATGGCGACGTTCATTGCGCCGGACCGCCTACCGCACGGGTGCGCTCGAGCGTGGCAACGGCCGAGGTGCCAAGGCGGAACAGCATCGGGTCGGGATTGCGCACGGCGATCTTCACCGGGAATCGCTGGGAAACGTGGACCCAGTTGATGCTGCGCTGGACGCGCGGGAGCCCTTCGAGCACGAGGCCGCCGTCGTCGGGCAGCACACCGTAGCCGACCGAATCCACGACACCCGAGAAGCGCTTGCTGGTATCGGTCATCAGGTAGAGGGCGGCTGCCGTTCCTGCGCGCACGTCTTTGAGTTCCGTTTCGCGGAAGTTGGCGACCACGTACCAATGTTCCGTGTCGATCAGCGTAAAGACAGGCTTCAACGGCGAGGCGTACTGGCCGACCGTCGTGTGCAGCGACACGATGCGGCCGTCGAACGGCGCGCGAACTTCGGTGAACGCGACGTTCAGCTCGGCAATCGCAATCTGCGCCTGGACCTCGGCGCGCTGCGCGACCAGTGCATCGACGCCGCTCACCGCGGCGTTGGCTTGCCGGGCCTGCAGCGCCGCGGCGTCGAGTTCCGCCTGCGCGGAACGTTGAGCCGTGCGTGCGCGATCGACTTCTTCCGCAGAAACATAACCCTGTCCGAGCAGAGGCTCGGTCCGGCGCAGCGTGTCGGCAGCCTGGGCTGCCACGGCGCGCGCGCGCTCGACCGCAGCCTTCACCGATTCGGCGTTGTATTGCTGCGCGTTTACCGAGCGCTGGGTCAGCTCGATCTGCTTGTCGAGCGCGACAAGGCGCGCGCTTGCTTGAGCGAGTGCGTCTTGATAAGGACGAGGATCGACGCGCAAAAGCAGATCGCCTTTCCTGACGGCCTGATTGTCGTGTACGGGAAGGTCCACGATCCGTCCGCTGACTTCTGGAACCACGTCGATAGTGTCCGCATACACATATGCGTCGTCGGTGCTGGGGGCGTGATCTTTGCGCCAGACGACGATGCAAAGCAGTGCGATGGCGATAAGTGCGATTACCGCCGCGGGCAGCCGTTTCGTGCGCAGCGGTGCGCGAGCGTTGTCAGTCATATGCGATACGCGCAGTCATAGAAAAGAAAAAACCGTCGATGCGAGCGACGAAAAGGCGGTCCCCAGGACGCAGTCAAGCCGCCACAGCACTAACAGCGATGCTGCGGCGCCGGCGAGGACGATTGCGGCTGCGGTGCACGTGGTATTGCGAAAGGAGCGGGCGTCAGGTGTCATGGGCGAGCGCACCTTCAGCGGGAAAAGAAAATGAGCCAGGCTGCCGTCGCGAAGATGGCGGTCAGGGCCGGATAGCTCACGGCAACGGGCGACAGCGCCCTGCGCAAGTCGCGGCGGCCAAGCTCACGATGCACGATGATCGTTGCCGCGACGCCGCCCACGATGCAGAAAAGCCAGTCGGGAAAGGCAGCGCCAAAGAGCGGTAAGGATGGCGAAATCGCGCATCCGCCCAATGACAGCGATGCGCACGCCGACCAGGCAAGCCGTTTTGCAGTGGAAAGGGTCATGAATGAATCACAGGCATCGCAGACGATGCAAACGCGGTGAAGGGCGGGCCGGCGCGCAAGCAACCCCGTGTGCTGGTCGCGCTGCGGGCGCGGGGGCCGGCAGGCCGATACTCAACAAAAGCGGACATCGGCGGGAAGCCTCTTGTCCCGAGCGCTTATCCTAGGCGGACAAAGGTGCGTGGTAAATTGGCAAACGGCACAGGCCCGGTGGGTCATTTCACGAAACGGCCTACCGCCTCATTCTGTCCCTGTGGTACGCATGCACTGACGACTCATGGCAGGAACCCCTTTGCTCATTACCGCTCCCCAGATCAGCCCGCGACTGCGCGAAGGGTTGACAGCCCTTGCTAACGACCCGCATCTGCCCATCGAGCGTGTGTACGCTTCGCTCATGAAACTGGAGGGCTATGAGGCGCTTCCACCCGCTATCCGCGACGACATATTCCAGTCCGTCGAGCAACTGGCGAGGCTGTGGTTCCGGCTCCTGCTGACCGGGAGCCAGCCCGCGGAACCCGTGAACGCGGAAATCGAGGAATCAGCCCGTCGACGCGTTCACCAAAGCGTGCCACTGCAGGCGTTGCTACGCGCCACCCAGATTGGCGCGCGCGAAGTCTGGCAAGCCAGCGTGGAAGTGGCCGGTGAGGAAGTACACCTCGCGCGCGAGCTGGCGCTGACGGTGGCGCCGTTCCTTTTCGAGTTCTTCGAAGGTATCGCGCAGACCCTCGCGCAAGCATATGTTGAGGAGCAACTCCACCGCGCGAATTGGCGTGAGGCGAATCTTTACCAGCTGCATGCTGCGATCTTCCATTCTCCTGACGATCACGCGAGCTTCATAATGGCGATGAGCGCGCTGGGGCTCGACGCTTCGGTGCCGCGAATCGCGATCGCGCTCGATGCCGGGTTCGAAGCGCTCACGTCAGAAATCCGTCGCCGCGAATCCGAGCGCTACGCGCTTGCCGTGTCGCGTCACTTCCGGATTGAGCGAGAGACGATCGTTCACGTGTGGCATCGTGGACGTGCAATCTTCTGGCTTCCGGGCCAGCGCGGAGATCTGGCTGCGCAAAGTGATCTCGCAGCGAGTCAATGCGCGCAAAACCTTGTGGACGCGGAAGAGCGCCTTCGTGCGGTCGGCGTCGGCTTATTGAACGAAGGAGCCGCGGGATGGGCGGCCTCCGCCAACGAGGCCATTCGCGCGGTGGAGGTTTCGCTGCGCTGCACAAACGGGGCGCGGGTCGCGCGATACTCCGACATCGCACTCGAAGAAACGGTGCGCACGGCAGGCGATGTGACGCGCTATCTCGTCTCGCTCATCGAGCAGATCAGAGCCGACTCGGATCTGCTGGCGACGCTGACCGCGTTCTATGCCAACGGCAGACGCCGCCGCCCTACGGCGGACGCGCTCGGCATTCATCTGAACACGCTCAACTACCGGCTGGAGCGCATTGAAAAGATGCTCGGCGCTTCGCTCGACGACGCGCAGTGGATCGCGCGGCTCGATCTCGCGCTGAAGCTGGCGCACGGCACCGGGCGCGAGTAAGGGCGAAGCAGCGGGCGGTCCTGCCACGACCAACGAACAGTGATTGTCGATCTTGACAAATCTGCTTTGCGCCGTGGGTATATGGGTGCGCAGGACGTTGCTCGTACACTCCACTGAGGGCTTCTCCTCAAACCTTTTTCCCGCGGCGGTAACACCGTCCAACGATGCCTTTACGTGCCTCGTGACTGTGTTCCGCCGAAGTCGTGCGCCATGGCGACGCGAAGTCATTGCTGAGCATCCCATGAAGAATCATCGGGTGAACCGTAGATCGCACCCGCGCCGACTTGTGCAAAAAATAGTCGGATGCGTGGTCTTTATGAGTGGCTTGACGGTCATGGTCTCGTACGTCACGCAACATTTGAACACTCGCGATCGAGGCAAGCTCCATTCCACTTCGGCGGACTTGCCACGAGCAGCAGCAGCCGGGACGCAACATGAAGGTCATCTATGAAATTATCCCGTCGCGCCTTACTTCGTCATAGCCTGGCTCTCCCGCTGAGCGCGGGACTTTCCCCCCTTCTCGCACTCCGAACGATCGAGGCCGAAGCTGCGCCAGCATCGCTTGCAATCGTGATGAATTCTGGGGAAGCGAGTGTTTCTGTCATCGATACGGACTCGCTTCGGGTGATCCGTACGCTCCCGACGATGCGGGAACCGAGTCATTGGGCTCTTTCGCCGGACAGGAGCAAGCTCTATATTGCGGATGCCAGCGGCAATGCACTCTTCATCGTCGATCCGCACACCGGAACGTCGTTGGGCCACAAGATCATTGCGGATCCGTATCAGTTGGGATTCACACCCGATCGCCGGTACCTCGTCATTAATGCGCTGCGTATCAACTACGTGGACGTTTATCGGGCGGATGACCTGACGCTGGTCAAGCGCTTTTCACCCGGCGAAATGCCGAGCCATCTGGACTTTTCGCCGGATTCCCGCTGGAGTTTCAATTCGATGCAGGAGTCGAGCACGCTTGTATCGTTTGACCTGACGAATATGACGATTCGCTGGAAAGCATATGTCGGCGCAACGCCCGCAGGCGTGCTCTGGCATAACGGCAAGGTGCTTGTCTGCGTGATGGGCGAAGACCATGTCGCCGAAGTTGATCCCGCGACGGGCAAAGTACTTCGACGCATAAAGACAGGGGTCGGGCCACATAACGTCTTCGTTACGCCGGATCGCACAACGCTCTATGTCACCAACCGGGTAGGCGGATCGCTGGCCGCACTCGACGCGGTCACACTCAAGCTTCGACGCACGTATGCGTTGCACGCTGGTGGCCCTGACGACCTCAGCGTCGCACCGGATGGCAAAGTGTGGGTGACGCTGCGCTTCCGCGAGCAGGTTGCAGTCCTGGATCCTGTCAGCGGCGACTACACAACTATCGACGTGGGTCGGTCACCCCACGGTATCTTCCTCACCAGTCAATTGAGCCAGCCCGGGCTGATTACGGCCGAACTCCTCTGAGGCACTTCATGCTTGTATTTCTCGATCGTTGGTTCAGTATGATTGCCGGCGACATCGACACCTACATAATGCTGCCCGTGCTCTATCATTTCGGCTGGATGGAGTGGGAGGAGTTGTCCTTTGACTGGGTACTGATCGGCGTCTACGGTTTCTTTGCCGTGGTGGTCACATATGCTGTCTGCTGGCCGCTCGAAGCGTTTTTCCCGATCGAGCGCTGGGAGAACCGCAAGACCGTCGTGATCGATGCTCTCTACACTATCTTTAATCGGGTCGGTGTCTTACCTGTCTTTAGCTTCTTGCTGTTTTATCAAGTTCAGGTATGGGTGAACGCGTTCCTGGTTGCCCATGGTTACATTCCTCCAATGCTCGAGACACTCATCCCGCCGCTTCTCGGGCATCCTGTCATCACCTTCATCGCATATGCGTTGATTCTTGACTGCACGGATTACTGGCGTCACCGCCTGTCGCATATTTCGCGTAGCAGCTATGCGCTCCACGCTTTGCATCACGCCCAACGACAGATGAGTTTCTGGTCAGACGACCGCAACCATGTACTAGACGATATCGTCGCTGGCATTTGGTTTGGCGTTGTGGGCCTCGCCATCGGCATTCCACCTCTGCAGTTCCCGCTGCTGTTTCTGATCATGCGCTTTATCGAAAGTCTGAGCCACGCCAATATCAAGCTCTCGTTCGGATGGCTCGGGGACCGTCTGATCGTCTCCCCGCGATTTCACCGTTTGCACCACGGCCTGCGCGCCGCCGGAAGAAATTCGTGCAATTACGGTGCCGTATTCCCAATCTGGGACATCGTATTCCGCACTGCCGACTTCTCCGACGAATATCCGCCGACGGGTGATCGACGAGCACCGGAGTCGATGGCTACGGGCGGCTATTTTGCGCAGCAGCTAGGCGGGCTGCAATTCTTCGCTCAGGAATGGCGTCGCTCGAGGTCGCGGCGACGCAAGACATGAGGCAGGCTCCATCCCTGACCCAAGTGACTTGTTATGCATCGCCACTGTAGAAATTGAACTCGATTTCATTGGCACTACTAGCGGAACTGCTTCGCGATGTAACGTCTCCGTGGCGCTATCGGTGTGGTGGAAGCGAGAGGTGCAGGGATCAACATGCGAACGGGTGACACGACCGCGCGAACTAGCGCTATTGAACGTAGTCGGTCTTGAAATACTACGGAAATGTCATGAATATCTATCACCGAATCAGGATGCTCGCGGCGGCTGCAGCACTAGGACTGACGGAAGCCGCAACAGCAAATGCGTCGGGCTGCCTGAAGGGCGCGGTCGTGGGCGGTGTAGCCGGTCATTACGCCGGTCACCACGCAGTCGTTGGAGCAGTCAGCGGCTGCATTGTGGGACGTCACATTGCGAAAAGGCGTGCCGAGGAACGGCTTGCACAAGCTCATGCAACCGGTGCTAGCGTTCCGTTCCGCTAATTCGCGTACATAGTCTTCGTAGCTTGGCGAGGATCGAATCAGCGGTAGCGATGCTTATGAATGGCTTGCAGTCTTGGTTGTAGTGAGAGACGAATTGATCGATACGCTTTACCAGTTGCCTGAGCGAACCAAACGAGCCACGGCGTATGGCTTTGCGAGTGATCAGCGCGAAGAAGCGTTCGACCTGGTTTGCTCTACGCACTGGAGCATACGCACGTGCACTGGGTTCGTGGATTGATGCGCTGTTCCAGAAAGTTCAATCGTCACGTTGATGTCTCTGGTTTCATTGACATCAACATGCTACGCAAGCATAGATCAGTTAACAACGGAACGGAACGCCAGGTTCCCTTGTTGCCGTGGCCACGCCGCAATTCGCTGCCTCGACGATCGTCACGCCGGTGCTCACTCCGTTGCCCAGAGCGGCTTGTGCGCGCAACCAGACGAGACGAGCGATGCGAGCGTCCAGTAGTGTGTCTGTCTCCGCTAGAGTAGACGTAGCGGTTCGTTTGATTATCGGCGCGTTAGCGCAATGATCGCGTCCGGCTGCATTTCGTCGATCCATTTGACGTCCCATACATGAACCATCATCCGCGCCACACCGGACCGTTTTGCATGATCCTCGTCTGGCCTGGCTTAGTCACCAAGGCGATCATTGCGCAGCTTGCTTCATGACCTTGGTAGATGCGCGTGCCATCTCTGTATCACGTCGTGGGGCGTTTCAGAGAAGTTACCCCAAAAAAGCAAAACAGATTTGCATAAAGAGGATCTCTGTCCGAGGGGGCATGGAGCGAAAAGCCCGTCTCCTGCGGGACGCATGCGGGTTGTCAGGTGTTCCGCAAATTGATGTTGTTCGAACGTTCGCCTCAGCTTGACCTTGGAAGCATGGACTGGGGGTTTCCACTTGTTGCCCCCTCTCGATCCGCGCGCCTAAGATTTGGTCGAATGGTCGACCAGTAGACCAACGTACCGAAAATCAGTAAGCCGAATCGCGGCGGAAAGTGCTGTCGCATGGCTTGGAGGAGACGTTATGTCATTGCAGACGAGCCCATGTTTAGATGGCGCGAGGGCGCTGCTTTACCGGTTGGTGGAGACTGCGCAATGAGCTATCTCTACGACGAAAAGATCGACGGTCCCCTGCCGGTGATCGACAAGGAGAAGCTGGTAGCGGAACTGCGCAAAGCAATTCCTGATCTCGAGGTGCTGCATGCGAGCGAGGATTTAAAGCCCTTCGAATGCGACGGACTGTCCGCGTATCGCTGCACGCCGCAAGTGGTAGCGCTGCCTGACCGCGTTGAGCAGGTCGAAGCGCTACTGAAATATGCACATCGGCACCGTGTGCCCGTCGTCGCGCGCGGGGCTGGCACTGGCCTTTCCGGCGGCGCGATGCCACTCGAACGAGGCATTCTGCTCGTGATGGCGCGATTCAACAGGATCCTCGACATCGACGTGGCGGCGCTCACTGCGCGCGTGCAGCCCGGAGTGCGCAATCTCGCCATCTCGCAGGCGGCGGCACCGCATAGACTCTACTATGCGCCTGATCCATCATCGCAGATCGCGTGCTCGATTGGCGGCAACGTTGCGGAAAATGCTGGTGGCGTCCACTGCCTGAAGTACGGCCTGACGGTCCACAACATCGTGAAGGTCGAACTGCTGACCATTGAAGGAGAGCGGCTCACACTCGGTGCCGACGCACTCGATTCGCCAGGCTTCGACTTCCTCGCGCTGGTCACAGGCTCGGAAGGCATGCTCGGCATCGTAACGGAGGTGACCGTCCGGCTCTTGCCGAAGGTTCAGGCGGTGAAGGTGCTACTAGCGAGCTTCAACGATGTCGGGCGGGCGGGCGCGGCAGTCGCGAGCATCATCGGAGAAGGGATCATCCCCGGTGGTCTGGAGATGATGGACAACCTCGCAATCCGTGCAGCCGAAGATTTCGTGAAGGCGGGCTATCCCGTCGATGCTGAGGCGATCCTGCTTTGCGAACTGGACGGCGTGCAAAGCGACGTCGACGAGGACGTCGCACGCGTCGACGCGATCCTGCGCGAGGCGGGCGCAACTGAGGTGCGCCTTGCGCGTGACGAAGGCGAGCGTCAAAAGTTCTGGGCTGGTCGCAAAAATGCATTCCCGGCGGTGGGCCGGATTTCCCCCGACTATTACTGCATGGATGGCACAATCCCGCGCCGCGAATTGCCGCGCGTGCTGCAGGGGATTGCTGATCTTTCTGCGGAATATGGCTTGCGTGTTGCCAACGTCTTTCACGCGGGCGACGGCAACATGCATCCGCTCATCCTCTTCGATGCGAACTTGCCCGGTGAAATGGACCGCGCTGAAGCGCTCGGCGGCCGCATCCTCGAGCTGTGCGTGGCCGTTGGCGGCAGCATTACAGGAGAGCACGGCGTAGGACGCGAGAAGATCAACCAGATGTGCTCGCAGTTCAATCTCGACGAGCTGCGCTTTTTCCATGCGGTAAAAGCCGCATTTGATTCGAATGGTCTGCTCAATCCTGGCAAGAACATCCCGACATTGCAGCGCTGTGCCGAATTTGGCGCAATGCACGTGCATCTCGGCAGGTTGCCGTTTCCCGAACTGGAGCGATTCTGATGCAACGCGAGTTTCAAGCCCAGGACAAAAGTGTCGAGCTAATTGAACAGGTTCGCGAGGCCGTCGCGGTCAAATCTCCGCTCTTCATTCGTGGCGGTGCAAGCAAACCGTTTCCCGGCCGGAAAGTCGAAGCGGCGCCGATTGACACTCGTGCGCATCGCGGCATCGTGAACTATGATCCGACCGAACTCGTCATAACGGTGCGTGCGGGCACGCCAGTCTCTGAACTCGACGAGGCGCTCGACTCAGCTGGCCAGATGCTGCCGTGCGAGGCAGCAACCTTCGGCGGAGTCGCGACGGTTGGTGGCATGGTCGCGAGCGGGCTCGCCGGGCCGCGTAGACCGTGGGTCGGCTCAGTGCGCGATTTCGTGCTCGGTTGTCGGCTGATCACAGGGCAGGGCCGACACCTGCGCTTCGGCGGTGAGGTGATGAAGAACGTGGCGGGCTACGACGTTTCGCGGCTCGTGACTGGCAGTTTTGGATGCCTCGGACTCCTCACTGAAGTGTCGTTGAAGGTACTGCCGAAGCCGCGCGCGACGCGCCATATTGAACTTCAAATCCCGGCTGCTGCCGCGCTGGCCGGATTGACCGAGTGGCGGCGGGCGGGTCTGCCGATCGCCGGCGCATGCCACGATGGTGAGACCTTGCATGTGCGTCTCGAAGGTGGTGTGGAATCCGTGCGTGCCGCGCATGCGCGCCTCGGAGGCACCAGCGTCGACGATTTGTTCTGGCGCGCGCTGCGCGAGCAACGGTTGTCTTTCTTCGATGATCCACGCCCGTTGTGGCGCCTTTCCGTGCCCCCGACGGCACCGCTCATTGAACTGCCTGGCTCCTGCCTTCTCGATTGGGGAGGCGCACAGCGCTGGCTGAAGAGCGACGCGCCCGCCGCAGTGATGCGAGAGTCCGCGCAGCGACTTGGTGGCCATGCAACCGCCTTTACGGACGTCGCTTCGGGCGAAGCGTTCCATCCACTGCCGGCTGCGCTGCTGCGTTATCACCGCGCGCTCAAGCAGCAGCTTGATCCGCATGCGATCTTCAACCCGGGCCGCCTCTACGCGGACTTCTGAACGTCAACGCGTCTCCGCCATGCAAACCAACCTCAGTACCGAAGCAAAGACGCTCGCTCGCGCCGATGAAGCGGAGTCGATTCTCCGCTCCTGCGTGCACTGCGGATTTTGCAATGCAACCTGTCCGACGTACCAACTCCTCGGCAATGAACTCGACGGTCCACGCGGGAGAATCTATCTGATCAAGCAGGTGCTCGAAGGCGAGGCCGTCAGCGAGACGACGCAACTGCATCTGGATCGCTGCCTCAGTTGCCGCAACTGTGAGACGACGTGCCCGTCGGGCGTGAAATATCACACGCTGCTCGATATCGGGCGAGCAGAGGTCGAGCGGCGTGTCGCGCGGCCCGCGAAGGACCGCTTGTTGCGTGAAGGCCTGCGGCACCTCGTGCCTCGTTCGTCGCTGTTTGCGACTGCGCTGAAAGCGGGGCGCGCGCTAACGCCACTGATGCCAGAGGCGGTTCGGCAGAAGATTCCTGCGGCACCAGCAAAAGGGAAGGCGCGGCCGCCGGTTCGCCACGCGAGGCGCATGCTGATGCTCGAAGGTTGCGTGCAGCCTTCGCTCTCACCAAATACAAATGCCGCTGCGACGCGCGTACTGGACAGGCTCGGCATCAGTGTGGCCGCGGTGGTGCGGGCCGGCTGCTGCGGCGCCACCGACTATCACCTGGGTGCGCACGAAGCCGGGCTGAACCGGGCACGCCGCAATATCGACGCGTGGTGGCCGTCGATCGAGGCGGGCGCCGAAGCGATCGTGATTCCGGCGAGCGGCTGTGGCGCGTTCGTCAAGGAATACGCAGACATCCTTAAGCACGATCTTGCATACGCGCAGAAGGCTCAGCGCGTAAGCTCGCTCGCACGCGATCTGGTCGAAGTACTGGGCGCCGAGCCGCTCGATACGCTGACGCCGCAGGCGGGGCACGCACCGCGCCGAATCGCGTTTCATTGTCCGTGCACGCTACAGCATGCACAGAAGCTCGGCGGCGCCGTCGAAGCCTTGCTGCGTCGGCTGGGCTTTGACATGACCGCCGTGGCAGACGCGCACCTGTGTTGCGGATCGGCAGGCACGTATTCGATTACGCAACCCGAACTGGCGCGCAGGCTGCGCGACAACAAGCTTGATGCCCTCGAAGCGGGTCGCCCCGACACGATTGTGACAGCAAACATCGGATGCCAGACTCACTTGAATAGCGCAGGCCGCAAGCAGGTGCAGCACTGGATCGAACTCGTGGAGGCGGCTTTGGACGGGCCGGCCTGAACCTCGCGCCCATCGCGGGCATCAACCGGAACACTGCCGCAGACCTCGCGGCGCGCGATTATTCCACATTCACAAAGGCAAACCCCAATCTAACGCGGGACAAGACCGGCGGCCTTGTCCTTGCGCCCGTTCGTCATGGCCGCCACATCAATACGTATAGCCCGGCGGGCACGGGCGCAGGAGACAGAATGAATCCGGCAGCCGCTTTACCCTCTGGTGTGGTCTACGCACAGCCTCTCACTCCCGTGGCGCACTCGCTACTATGGTCGTTTCTGATTGCCGCCGTGCCGATTGGCGTCGCGCTCGTCATGCTGGGTGTATTGCGGCGCCCGGCGTGGCAGGCCGCTCTTGTGGGCCTGATTGCTGGGCTCGCAATCGCCATCGGCATATGGGGCATGCCTGCCGGTCTCGCGCTCAATGCAGTCGCGGCTGGTATGTCGCTCGCTCTGATGCCAGTGATGTGGATCGTTTTCACTGCGCTCCTGCTCTACAACATAGCCGTAAGGTCGGGTCGTTTCGACCAGTTTCGTCAGTGGATGCTTGATCATCTGCCAGACGACAGACGCCTCGTGTTGCTCGTCGTTGCGTTCTCGTTTGGCTGCCTGCTCGAAGGCATTTCGGGGTTCGGCACTCCGGTGGCTATTACCAGCGCGCTGCTTGTCGGCCTTGGCTTTCCGGCACTTGAGGCGCTGAGCTTCACACTCATCTTCAACACGGCGCCGGTGGCGTTCGGTGCGCTTGGCGCGCCAATCACCGTGCTCGGTGCCGTGACCTCGCTTCACGCCGGTGCGCTTGGTGCGATGGTCGGACGGCAATTGCCGTTTTTTGCGTTCCTGCTGCCGTTTTACGTGGTGTCAATCTATGGCGGCATGCGCTCGATTCCGAAGCTGTGGCCCGCGCTCGTAGTATCGGGCGGGAGCTTCGCGATCACACAGTTTGCTACGTCGAACTTTCTTGGCTACCAGTTGACTGATGTGCTGTCGTCAATGACGTCGCTGATCGTGACCATCGCGTTCCTCAAGGTCTGGCGGCCGGAGTGCGATCCTGCCTTTGCGATGTCGCGTCCGGCTGCGCCCGCTCACGGCAGCGCGCGCGTTGGCTTCGGCGGTTGGATGCCGTGGATCGTCGTGTCGTTCGTGGTGATCGTATGGGTACACGCGCAGATCTCGTCGTTCGGCGAGATGAAAGTGCAATGGCCCGGTTTGCACAATGCCGTGTTTGTCACGCTATATAACAAGCCTTACGCTGCCGTGTGGGACTTCCAGCCGCTCGGCACCGGTACGGCAATTCTGGTTGCCACTATCATCACGGCCGTTTGGGCACGTGTCGGTATCGCTGACTTCTTGAGTTGCGTGGCGAAAACGTGGCGGCAGACTCGCATCGCGATCCTGACCGTGATGATGATCGTCGGCCTTGCCTATCTGCTCAATTATTCGGGCATGAGCTATACGCTTGGCATGGGCGTCGCATCGACCGGTGCGCTGTTCCCACTGGTTTCAGCGTCGCTCGGATGGGTGGCGGTGTTCCTTTCAGGCAGCGATACGTCGGGTAACGCGCTGTTTGGCAACCTGCAGGTCGTCGCGGCAAAGCAGCTCAACCTTAGCCCGGTGTTGATGGCGGCGACAAACTCGTCGGGCGGTGTGATGGGCAAGATGATCTCGCCACAAAATATCGCAACTGGGGTGTCGACGACCGAGCTGAAAGGCCAGGAAGGTTTGGTCTTCGCTCGGACCTTCTGGCACAGCATCTTGTTGACCGTGATGCTGGGTGTTCTGGTCTTTCTGCAGCAGCACTTCCTGACGTGGATGATCCCCTCGCTGCCCCAGTGATTGTCAACGGGGGCGCGAGAAACCGCGCCTCATTCAGCGCGTGGCGTTCTCACGGATAAACGCAAGGTGCGTGACAAGAGCGTTGCGCGCGGCTACCGGGTCGTGCTGCTGGATCGCGTCGTAGATGCGTTGATGCTGCGCCATTAAGTGGGAGAGATCCGCGTCGTGTTTCTCGAAGGCCGAGTAGGTTTCTTCGATCGAACGCTGCACGAGATTGTGCAGTCCATGCATCACATGGATGAGTACGACGTTATGCGTGGCCTCCGCAATCTGCAGGTGAAATGCCGCGTCGAGCAGGGGCAACGAGCGCTGGCCTGAGGTGACGGCATAAGGGTCCTTTTGCTGGAACGCGACGTCCAGTGAGTCGAGTGCGGACTTGATGTTCTTGATGTCCGATTTCGTGGCCCGCACTGCAGCAAGCTCGACGGCGACGGCTTCCAAGCCTTCGCGCATTTCGAGGATGTCACCTGCCGCCTTGCGATGGCGAGCCATCAGATGCGCGAGTGGTTCGGCTATCAGTGGGGCGCTCGGGTCGGCAACCACGTAGCCGCCCCCGGTTTTCGCCCGGATCAGCTTACTGCCTTCGAGCCGCAGCAGCGCTTCGCGCAACGACGGCCGCGAGACATTGAGTTGCTGAGCGAGATCCCGCTCAGACGGCAATGATTCACCCGCGCGTAGCTTGCCGTCAACGATAAGCTGCTCCAGTTGATCGCAGACCGCGTCCGACAGCCGGAACCGTGCCGGGGGGACTATGGGGGTATAGGACATCGGCCTCTCTTCCTCTTCGCGCCTTGGGTTATGCCGTCACAGCCTTGCGGGTCGGGCGCTGTGGCGGCGTTTTCCTCAATTTTCACACAGTTTTGGTGATGCGGCGGGAAGGTGGCTCCTCGTCCAGCTAGTGGGCCGCTCACTCCAAATCCGCAGGCAGATGTACGCGTTGAAGTCCGTCCCGCCCACAGCCTTTGGTTGCCGCACAGGGCGCGGGAAGGACGGAGGCTTCTACGGCTTGACGGCCGCGTGCCGTCCCTGCCGCATTGATGCCGCGATGCAGTCTTGTCCTGCCTGCGAGAAGGTGAAGCTGCTGAGGCGAAGGTTGCCGCACAGCAAGTCGCTGCGAACGGTGGCTACGGCGGTGTCGCGATCGGCTCGTCGGCCGCCGGACATCGCTTCAGGCTGAAAGACAAGTACGCAAAGCTGTTGCGCGAAATTGCGCGTGAGATGAACTTCGGCTGGAACTACGTGAGCGAGCTGCGTTCCAGGTCTGGCAGCGCGAGCGGCGCCTCCTGGGACAAATGTGTGATGACCGCGGCAGTATGGTTCGATGAGATCGATGAGGTCCATTCAACTCAGACTTGCAGTTGCTAGTTGAAGATTCTAGTGCGGCGCGTGACGCAACTGAAGTTCAGCGTGAACAGGTGCGCTCCGGAAGGGGGGGGCCGTGCTTTCCGCATTGATGTCCTCCACGTCCTCAGTCTGTGGCTGCCACGCCACGCGCGGAAAGGAAGCAGAGTCCTACTGCTACACGGCGACGGCAGACGCTCTCGCTCAATACATTTCGTCTCGACATTAAATACGAAAAGGTGCTTGGTGACACTCGGATGCTTTTGCTAACGTGATTCATCGTCGATGGCTTGCACCGTGCTCATTGTGATTCGCAGTCTTGATCGTCGGCATGCATCTTCTACATTAACCTCCGGGAGCCTCATGGAAGTCCCCCAGCAACAGCTTCTCGATCCGCGCGCGCTACTGCGTGCCATGTTCGATGCGGCGGTGGCAGCCGCACAGCCGTCATGTCACATCGGGCAGTATTTGCCATCTAAGCCCGCGGGAAGAACGATCGTGATTGGTGCTGGCAAGGCATCAGCGTCGATGGCGCGTGCGCTCGAACTGGCGTGGCAGGGCGAGTTGACGGGGCTCGTTGTGACGAGATACGGCTATGCAGTGCCCTGTGAGCAAATCACTATCGTCGAGGCCGGACACCCTGTGCCAGACGCGGCAGGCCAGCGTGCGGCGCAAGACATCGTGCAACTGGTCAGTGGGCTGAATTCCGACGACCTGGTCATTTGCCTGATGTCGGGAGGCGCGTCGTCTTTACTGGCTCTCCCACTCGAACCACTTTCGCTCGAAGATAAACAGCGAATCAACCGCTCGCTACTGGAGTCCGGTGCAACAATCAGCGAGATGAACTGCGTCCGGCGACACCTGTCCGCGATCAAGGGCGGAAGACTGGCAGCGCTGTGTCACCCCGCACGTGTTGTCACGCTTCTGATCTCCGATGTACCCGGCGATTCGGCAAGCGACATCGGATCTGGACCGACTGTCGCCGACACATCGACCTGCGCAGATGCGCTTCACATCATCCGGCGCTACGAGGTCGACGTACCGGAGGCAGCGCTTAGGCTGCTTGAAAGCGGCGCGGGTGAGACAGTGAAACCCGGGGATCCGTCGATTACCGCCGCCACCCATCACATCATTGCAGCGCCACAGCTCGCACTCGAAGCTGCAGCGCAAGTCGCCAGCGCGGCCGGCATACGATGTCATATTCTGGGCGACCAGATCGAGGGTGAAGCGCGTGATGTCGGAAAGGTCATGGCGGGCATCGCTCTCCAGGTCGCGCATCGCGACCAGCCATTCACAGCACCTTGCGTATTGCTATCGGGCGGAGAGACGACTGTGTCTGTCAAGGGCAACGGGCGCGGGGGCCGAAACGTCGAATTCCTGCTCTCGCTCGGCATCGCTTTGAGCGGCACGCCCAATGTCTACGCCATTGCGTGCGACACCGACGGCGTCGACGGCCAGGACGATGTCGCCGGCGCAGTGCTCGCGCCGGACACGCTTGCGCGGGCATGGGCGCTCAACGTCAGTCCGCGGACTAGCTTGGACGATAACGATGGTCATGGTTTCTTTGGCGCGTTGGGCGACGCAGTCGTGTGCGGGCCAACATTGACAAATGTGAACGACTTCCGGGCGATTCTCGTACTGCAGGGAATCGCTCATTCTAATCAGGAGATATCGCATGAAGCGCGACCGTAATGCCAAGATCATCGCCACGCTCGGACCGGCCAGCTCTGACCCGACGACCATACGGCGACTCTTCGAGACCGGGGTCGACGTGTTTCGTCTGAACTTCAGCCATGGCACGCACGACGATCATCGTAACCGCCTGATGGAGATTCGGCGGATGGAAGAAGAGTTCCGCCGGCCGGTTGGCATTCTGCTCGATCTTCAGGGGCCGAAGCTTCGCCTCGGCACGTTCGAGGACGGCGGCGTGCAGTTGGCAATAGGGGCACGCTTTCGCCTCGATCTCGACGCAGCGCCCGGTAACGCAAGGCGCGCGCCGCTCCCGCATCCGGAAATCTTCCGCGCAATTGGAAGCGGTTCTGAGTTGCTGCTCGATGACGGCAAAGTACGCCTGCGCGTGCAGGAGGTGGGAGATGGTTTTGCTGAAACTGTCGTGCAGGTTGGCGGACGTATTTCCGATCGTAAGGGTGTCAACGTCCCGGGGTCGCGGTTGCCGATCTCGCCGCTCACCCGCAAGGATCGCGAGGACCTCGCATTTGGGCTCGAACTGGGTGTCGACTGGGTCGCACTGTCTTTCGTGCAAAGCGCGGAAGACATCGACGAAGCGCGCGAACTGATTGGGGACCGCGCCTGGATCATGGCGAAGCTCGAAAAGCCGCTCGCTATTGACCATCTTGAGCAGATTGTCCAGCGGGCGGACGGGATCATGGTGGCGCGCGGCGACCTCGGAGTCGAACTGCCTGCCGAGCAGATTCCCGAGCTGCAGCGCCGTATCGTGCGTGAGTGCCGACGTGTCGGTAAGGTGGTGGTGGTGGCGACACAGATGCTCGAGTCGATGACGAACTCGCCAGTGCCGACCCGCGCCGAAACGTCCGACGTGGCATGCGCCATCTACGAGGGTGCCGACGCCGTGATGCTGTCCGCAGAGTCGGCGAGTGGCAAGTTTCCGCTCGAAGCGGTGGCGACGATGAACCGGATTGTCGAGCGAGTTGAGCGCGATCCTGCGTATCGGGAGCAAATCGACGCGTCGCATACGCGAGCGGATTCGACGGTCGCCGACGCCATATGCTGCGCGCTGCGCAAGGCGGTCCAGTTGGTCGAGCCCGCAGTTACCGTCACCTATACGAGCTTGGGCTTCACGAGCCTGCGCGCTGCCCGTGAGCGTGCAGCGACGCGTATCGTCGCGTTGACCCCCTCACGCGTGGTTGCACGGCGACTCGCGCTGGCTTGGGGTATCCACGCTGTACCATTCGTGGAGGCGTCCAACGTGGACGAAATGATCGACCTGGCGTGCCAGTCCGCTGTCCACGAGGGATTCGGTCGCGAGGGCGACCTGGTTGCCATCGCCGCCGGCTTGCCGTTTGGGGAATCGGGGACAACCAATCTGCTGCAGATTGCGCGCATTGCACATACTGGGCGATCTGGAGAAGCGGTGGTTGCGGCTTCAGCCACTCACGGATGAGTTGACGTACCGGCTCCAATCAGGCGGGCTGCTGTCTGGCGCGATCGCCACGCGGACTGGCAACTCGCCTGAGCGCATGGCAGCGACGGCACGTTGCGTACCAAATGTCTTATCTCAGGCATTGTCCGTCGAAATTGCTATGTTTTTGATTCGGGACGTGCTTCGTTCGTTGCATGAAAACGGCGTGTGTTGCGTTCGATCGAGCTCAGGAGGAGCAACAGCGTCAGCACACTCGCGAGACCGAGAAGCGTTCCCAGCGATGCCCGGAACTGATTGCTCCGGGCATTGGCTGCCTCAATGGCCTGTTGTGTCGACGTTATCCGCTTAATCTTGACCTGGGCGTACCGATTCATAGCTGCTGCAATATAGTGCTCGCGATCATCCCATTCCCACGTCGCTGCGTGCCGATCAGCCTCGGTAACGACATCGGAAAGCTCGTTCAGGAACTGCTGGCGGTCGGCGAAGGGAACGCTGCCTAACCACGCGTCCAGCGAGGCTTGGTTCGCATCATCACCCGTCAGCATTTCAAGGAGTGCCTTTGGCACGGTGAGTCCCGCAGCTCGTGGAACGCTAATCGAAGGTGAGGCGTCGTCCGGAATAGCGTCATTTTCGGATTCCAGGCCAGGGATGGAGGAAAGCACCTCATTGGCCGTCACCGAAAGGTTAGCGTTCGCAGTCGCATGTCCAGGTGTCAGGAGCGAGACGACCACGACTATCATTGCCAGCACGATGCATACAAGTGCGACGAGACATAGTATGCGCGCCAGTCCCAGAACACGCAGTTCCACTTTATCCGCAAGCTTCATTGCAATCCATCACGTTTCTGCTCAGTTATCGGGGCAACGTTTGTAGCGCACGCCCCGACGGAGGAGTATCCCAGTCATGCCGGACCGCGCGTACAGCGCTCGCCGTTCCGAAGGTTCACTTATGCGGACACTGCGCGCAATCCCATCCAGGGAAGTGTGTGTTGCAAAAGTGGGGAAGGCGCTTCGCGCCGTTTTTTGGTCCTCGGACATCATGGCTGCTCGTACATGCGGAAAGGACCGATGCCAGGTATCCGCCGCCTGTTGACGTCTTCCCCGCCCTCAGCCTGCGGTTGCACCGCAAGGCGTGGGAAGGACGCGGATTCCTACTGCGAGACGGCGACGCTGAGGTCGGCAGTGCTTCGGTTATCCTTTTGACGCAACGTCCGGAGCTGCACTAACTGCTGGAGCAGTTCATTCTCGATAGGCTTTAACCGAGAATGACGTGGTATGGTCGGCGGCTGGCCGATGTTTCCGTGACCTTGCGCGCGGACTTGCTCAATCGCTGTCGATAGGACCTGGTGGAATATTGCATTCTTATCCGCGAATGCAGGTGAATTCTGTATCACGGCGCCCACGCCCAGTATTCGCCGCAACAACGATAAGGTCGAGAGAATCTTGATTCTCTGACGTTTTCGAATTGTCCAGTTGAACCGGCACATTGCTTCCGCATGCGAACTAGCTAAGCCGGCCTTGCGCCGGAAGTCTTCGATGTCTGCGTCACTTCCCGGAGATGCGCAGGCCGCGGCGAGGTACGCGAGATTCGCGTCGACGGCGCGCTCGACCGCGCCCTCAAGCTTGTCGCGATCTCCTACCGATCGAATCAACCAGGTGGCTAGCAAAGCGGCTAGACAGCCGAGCACGTTGTTCCCCAGCCGATCAACCGCGTACAGGAATTCATTCGAAGGCTTTGCGAAATCGGCGACAAGAACGAACGAGGGTGTCAGGAACACGACGTACAGGCTGTAGCTGACTCGCCGGAGCCCCATTGTGAGACAGATCAAGGGGAACACTGCAAGAGAGATCGCGAGCGGGCTATGGATCGCGAGCCCGATCACCGCGGCCAGCAATGCGCCAGCGGTGCTGCCGGCTGCCCGCTCCATACTTCTGAGCAGTGTCATTCCGCCCGCCGGCTGAAGCACAAAAAGTGTCGCCATCGTGGCCCAGTAACCGAACGGTATATGAAAACTTCGAACGACTACAAGGGCAGATGTGGTTGCGACGCAAAGGCGTGCCGCATGCCGAAGGCCGGGCGATTGGGGGCGAAGATTTGCGCGAAGCGTTTGGAGCCCGTCACGGGTCGCATCCGTCAACGCATGTATCCAGGTCGTCTCTTTGGAGGAGGACGGAATGCGCAACGCGAGATCCGATACCTTTGATGAAATGAAACGGATCGTCAGCGTGTGATTCAGTGCGCCTTCGATGCGACGTGCAAATGCCGGCAAGCGTCCGCGTAACTCATGGGGAAACGGTGTAGCTGGCTTCGCGAGCGCCTCGGAAATTCGGGTTAGCAGTCCGGCCAGCGCGTCGAGGCAGCGTGCGACACGTCTGGCTTGCGTGCGCATCGTTTGGCGGTCAGCGCCTGCCAGCGAGGCATTTTCCAGTGCGGTGGCGATGACAATGAGGCTAACGAGGATCCATTCTGCGTCGTCGAGTGCTAGTAGAAGATCGCCGAGAAGTTGGCGCCCTTCCACCCGCGAAGGTGGCGGCCCGATTAGCGCGCTGCGGGCCGCCTCGAGCGACTGCCGGGCCTGGGTCCGGAAATCGGTCGCCCATCGATCCCAGTCGTCCTGGGGGCTGCCAGGGCTGGAGGCGAGCGCCGCAATATCGCAAGCCGCGTCGGAAAGGCGTTGATAAACGAGCCGTACCGCAAAGCGGCTGGGCCCAGACGGATGGATCCGCCAGACGCTAAAGCTGAGCAGAGTCGCAACGAGACAGCCGGTCGCGTAGATGCCCAAGAGCGGCGCACCCTCCTGAACGCTGTGAATCGGAGAGTCGACCATGACGATACAGATGGTCGCGCTGACCAGTGCAACCTGATAGGCCGCAGGCGCCCATATCGAGGCGAGGCCCGCCGAGAACGAGATCGCCAGCACGGCGGCGCACGCGGCGACGAGACCCGACCCCGCAGCAAGTGCGGTTAGTCCACCGAAGACGGTCGAAAGCACGGTGAAACCGACCATCGAAGAGAAGCGCCGGCGTGGTGAACCGCCAGCGTCGGCGAGGCAGGTCGAGAACGCACCGATTGCCGCCCACGAAAAGTGATGGTTGTGCAGGAACTCGCCAGCGATGAGCATCGCGGTTGCAGCACAAGCTGCTCTCATTCCTTCAGATAGGCTCGCTTCCTCCATCGCAAACGAAACCATCCAGGAGGGGCGCCGACGGGCGAGGTCTCGAAGGAGAGACCAGTATCGACTCGATAATCGGTGAAACCTGGAAAAGATCATCACGCTCTCAGTATCGTTTCCGCGAGAAGTGTCCGTCGTTACATGGACTCGGGGAGTTAGGTTGGCGCGATTCTAGCCGTTGGCATGCACACCGCGGGCGTACAGACCATCTGACTTTGGGGCGGTACAGAGCTTGTCTGGTTTATGACCTCAAAAGCATTGAGCGGGGCGCAGCGGTCAAATGCACTCATCTGGAAGCGGTAGCTCCCGGATTACTACGACCAAAGCATGCCCATTTACGCAATACAGACTTCCCAGAGTAGTACTTCTCCGCGCCGTGTCGGGCACCTATTCTGCCGTCTTTCCGCCAAGTATTTGAATACTGCGGCGGCCGTTACTCAGTCACGGCTCGCCGTCATACAGGATAGTCGCCAGGCGTAACGCAGCCGGACTCTATTAACCGGATGACAGCAACATGAACGCGATGACACCCTCGCTTCCTCCTGGACTGAGCCACGAACTCGAAACTGTCCCTAACGTGGCGGCAGTGCAGCAGGTCGGAGTAGTTGGGCTGGGACGCATGGGTCTTGCGTTTGCCCAAAATCTGATTACGGACGGCTACCAAACAATTGTCTACAGCAGGAGTGGAAAGAACTTGGCCACCCTGAAGACGCGGGGCACCACCGTCGCAGCCGGGTGGGGGGATCTCGCGCAGTGCAGCATCGTCATCAGTATGGTGGCAGACGACGATGCGGCTGAATCAGTGGCTGAGTCGCTGGCGAACGTCCTCCCAACGAGCGCCATTCACATTTCGATGAGCACGATCAGTCCTGGTGCCTCACGGCGGATCGCGCGACTGCACAATCATCTCGGCCAGGGTTACGTGGCTGCGCCGGTCCTCGGTAGTCCGGACCTTGCAGCGTCTCGCGAGCTGTTTGTACTGGCAGCTGGGACGCAGGACTATCTGGCGTGCTCGCTACCGATCCTGAACAGGCTGGGAAAGCGCACTTTTTTACTTGGCAATGTCCCGGAGCTCGCAAATACGGTGAAGCTCGCTGCGAACGTGTTGACGGCATCCACGATGCAGAGCATGGGTGAGGTGTTTGCTTTTCTGCAGAAAGCGGGTATCGAGCCTGAAGTTGCATTCACCGTTTTCACCGGGTCCCTCTTTGACGGAAAGGTGCATAAGGCGTACGGCGGAAGAATTGCGGAGCAGCGCTATCTTCCGCCAGGCATGACCACTCGATTGGGGCTCAAGGATCTGCGCCTCGCGCTGGTCGAAGCTGAAACGGTTTTGGCGCCTATGCCTGTTGCGAGCGTTGTCCGCGACAGAATGCTTGCCGCGATAGCACGCGGCTGGGGGGACCTCGACTGGTCCGCACTTGGCAAGCTTGCGCAATTCAGCGCTGGAATCGAATCATGAATATCACCTCTTCGCCTGCGGATGAACGTGCAGCAGACACAGCATCGTCGGAGGCGGCGTCTCACTCCAAGATATGGGTCTGCGTCATCTGCGGCTGGATCTACGACGAGCGCTTTGGCCTGCCAGAGGACGGCATAGCGCCTGGAACACGGTTCTCGGATATTCCGGACAACTGGACATGCCCTCTGTGCCAAGTTGGAAAGGACGATTTCGTTGTTGTTGAATGTTAGACGGCTCTGCGGACTTCCCGAACCCCTTTCGTGATCAGATCTGGGCAGATGATGGCCTCGTCGTATCGACGTACGTTGGGCACGAATCCATCGCGCGGGGCCCTGGCAGCGCAACTGCAAGCGCGCAGAGGCAGCCGACTGATGTGAAAGTGTTGCCCGACCACGACCTTGGCCACAGACGGGAGTCATGCCTCGTCCGCTCCACAAACGACGTCTGCAAGTTTCGAGTATCGGAAATGGATTATTTCGCCGCAGTGCGCGCGTTTCTTCAAGCCGCTGAATTGGGCAGTTTCAGCAAGGCAGCACATCAGATGGATCTCAAGGTGTCGACGGTGTCGCGGTACGTGACTGATCTGGAGTGTGATCTAGGCATCGCGTTGTTCAACCGGTCGACACGTGGACAGGCACTTACCGAAGGGGGGCGGATCTTTAAAGCTCAAGCGCTGGTCGCGATGAAGGCGCTGGACGATGCCCGCGAAGCTACCTCGTCGCTCAACGCCAGGCCGAAAGGCGTTCTGAGAGTGGCAATGCCGACATCGTTTGGTCGGCACCATGTCATGAAGCATCTGCCAATATTCCTTGAGCGGTACCCCGATATTTCGGTGGAGGCAGTTGTGTCGGACGAGGCCGTCAATCTCATCGAGACCCAGATGGATCTCGCAATCAGGATTGGCACGCTGCCTGATTCACAACTAATGGCGCGCAAGCTGGCCGCTCACAGGCGGATGCTATGCGCGAGTCCCCAATATCTTACGAGGTATGGTACTCCGTCGTCGCCGTCAGATCTGACTGAACATCGCGTACTGCGATGCATACAAGCAGCGGACGCCAAGTGGACCTTCGTTAATCGGGATCAGAAGGGCGAGAGGGCAGAGGCGAAGGTGAAGCCACACAGTCGCATTCTCGTGAGTGATATCGACATTCTCCGCGATCTCGCGAAAGCCGGCTCAGGCATAGCATTGCTGCCGTCGTGGAGCATCAACTCGGCGATTGAGTCCGGTGAGCTTGTAGGCATATTGACGGATTGGGAGGAGAGAGCGACCCGACCCGAGCCCGCAATCTGGGCGGTTTATCCTCCAAAAAAAGTGGTTTCATCCAAAGTCAGGGCCTTCGTTGACTTCTATGTGTCCATTTTTGAACAGGCGCCGCAATGGTAGCGGAAAGTGCGTAGAGCGATGACGAAGTATCGATGGGGTTCACCAAGCCTGCATATCAACGATAGCGCCCCTTAACTGTAAGACAAATGGGGAATCGGGAGTTATGCCCTTCGTGCAAAGGTGATTTCGGGGGAGCGTGGTTCCGCGGAACAAGGCGCACTCCTATAGTTGCGTCCAACGCTGCTGGAAACGGTCGATCGTCGTCCACCTCAGCGGATCGCCCTTCAAGCAACCCACCTATTTTTTTTGGAGATGATCCAATGCTTGACAAGACCTCTTTCTCGACGCTTCGCCTTCAGGATAATGAAGTCATGCGAGACGCGCAGTATTTCGAGTACACGTCGTCCGCGAATCCGATCGGGGCGAAGCTCATTTCGCGCGTGCCGTATCGTTCGTTCCTGAATTCGCTCTACGACGACGGCCCCACGCGCATCGTGCCGCTGGACCTCTCGACCGAACTCGGTGTCGACTATCCGGCCACGGGTCCCGCCCTGATGGCAAACTTCCTGCGTATCGTTGCAGGTGAAAAGCTGTCCGTGAATCCGAACGCGACCTCGCAGGTGTTCTATGTCCTCGAAGGACATGGCACGGTCGCGCAGAAGGATTCGGCGTTCCGTTTCGGCGCGGGCGATTTCTTCTCGCTTCCCGGTGGCGCCGAGGTCGTGCTCGCGGCTGAATCCACTGCGCGCCTGTACTACGTCAACGATGGTCCGCTGCTTTCGTATCTGGGCGTCGACTTCTCGCGTGCTCGCTTTACGCCGACCCTCTATCCAGCCGCGCGAGCTCAGCAGGAACTTGAAAACGTTTCGAACGCACCGGGCGCTGCTCAACGCAATCGCGTGAGCGTTCTTCTCGGTAACACGCACTTCCCGCAGACACGCACGGTGACGCATTCGATGTGGGCAATGTTCGGAGTCGTTGCACCGAAAACGATGCAGAAGCCCCATCGTCACCAGTCGATCGCCCTCGACTTCATCCCCAACTGCAAGCCGGGTGTCTATACGCTCGTCGGCACGGAAGTGGACGCTAACGGCGACATTATCGATCCGGTGCGTGTCGACTGGACGCCTGGTATGGCGTTCGTCACGCCGCCGGGCTACTGGCATGCGCACTTCAACGAGTCCGATGACGTGGCTCACGTCATCCCGCTGCAAGATGCCGGTCTGCAGACGTATCTGCGATCGCTCGACATCCAGTTCGCGCGCTAAGCGCTAGGCGATCGGTCCGGAGATGGCTGCCTGGACGGGGGGCGGCCTTCAACGGACCGTTAGCGTCGCCACACCGCGTTATTGACGTCCATGCTCGGCCTCCGCAGTGGCAAGAGCATGGTGCCCCGGCCTCCGGCTGGAGATGGTCGGCCCGCACCGTGTTGACGCGAAGCACTAGTTCGACAGTCTGCCTCGTCACTTCTCTACGACGCAAGAATGTCATCTCAAATGCATTTATCAAATAGTCCTCCGCCGGAACCAGGTTGTTCTCATTCTTCTAACACTGATGCGCCGGAGTCTATCGGCAACCTCCTGATGTGGCACCTCGTGGTCTTCGGGGAAGGGAAATCGCTTCACGAGCAACGTAGTCTGATAATGGCCCGAACGGGACTCGATTCGGAAACGCTTTCTACCTGCCTGCAAGATCTACTGGCTGCCGGTCTGATCGTTGCACATTGCGAGCGCGGCGCACCGGGTTCTCTTTCCGTTACACCGCGCGGCGAACAACTCGCCATCGGTATTGGCGGGTAGCAATCGTCACCCCAATTCCTTCAAGAGCGTGCGCCACGACCGTTGGCGGCTGCTGCCAGAAATGAGCAATCCCTTCGTGCCTCGTAAATGACGCGTCGTGTTACTTTCAACGAAAGCCCCCTCCTGAAAGCCACTGGATACCGTGGGCGATCCACTATCGTGATGGGCTTGATCACGATTGCTTTCGCAGCGTGCATCGCGCGTGCCCTTTGGGTTCAGGTGCTTGATAGCCGCTTCTACCAATCGGAAGGTGACGCACGTGTCGACCATGTCATTGACTTGCAAGTCGATCGAGGTCGAATTGTCGACCGCAATGGCCGCGTACTGGCGACGAGCGTCCCCACGATGGCAGTATGGGTCGACGCAAAGGATGTCCCGGACAACGTTGAGCCGGGAAGACTCGCGATGCTTGCGAAATTGCTTGGCATTTCAGAAGAGAGACTGAATGCGGAAATCGATAGCGACAAGACGTTCGTATATCTGAGGCATCAGATCTCGCGCGACGTTGCCAGTGAGGTGGAAGCGCTCGCAATTCCGGGCATTCACGAAATACCAGAGTATAAGCGTGTATACCCCGAGGGTGCGCTCACCGCTCAACTGGTTGGTTTCACGGATACGGAGGGCAAGGGCCAGGAGGGCATCGAACTGGGGGCGCAAAGCAAGCTTAACTCGGTTGACGGGAGAGAACTCGTCGTGCGCGATCGGGTGGGGCATATCGTTAGAGACCTCGGAAGCGTAGAGAGCCCACATCCAGGCGCTGATATCCAACTCGCACTTGACCGCAACATTCAGTACATCGCTTACGAGGCCTTGCAAGACGCGGTAACGTCGAGCCATGCAGAAAGCGGATCGGCGATTGTCGTTGATGGGCACACTGGAGAGATTCTCGCCCTTGCAAACTTTCCCAGCTACGATCCGAACGATCGGTTTGCACTGCGCGGCGCCACATTGCGCAACCGCGCGGTGACCGACGTCTTCGAGCCTGGATCCATCATGAAGCCGTTAACCGTATCGCTGGCGCTTGATCTCGGTCGGGTCACACCAAATTCGCTTGTACAAACAGACGGTCGATTTTCATTGGACGGTGCGGTCATCACTGATGATGCGAACTTCGGAACGCTAACGGTTGCGAGGGTCATTCAGAAGTCCAGCAACATTGGCGCGTCAAAGATCGCATTGACCATGAAGCCAGAAGAGATGTGGCGG
Source organism: Paraburkholderia sp. BR10936 (assembly GCF_040965735.1). Taxonomy (NCBI): domain Bacteria; kingdom Pseudomonadati; phylum Pseudomonadota; class Betaproteobacteria; order Burkholderiales; family Burkholderiaceae; genus Paraburkholderia; species Paraburkholderia sp. BR10936. The sequence goes on along the minus strand of NZ_JBFRCM010000026.1, from coordinate 27,073 downwards.
CTTTACTCCGCACTGGGATTCGGTCGCCCACCCAATCTTGGCTTTCCAGGCGCGGCCGCCGGTATCGTGCGGCCATGGAATAGATGGCGGCGGATCGAGCAGGCGACCATGTCATACGGGTACGGTGTGTCGATGTCGCTGGTCCAGCTCGCAGAGGCGTACACCGTATTCGCGAACAATGGACGGCTTCTCCCGCTTACGCTCTACAAGCAGGATGGTTCGACGGTCGAGGGTACACAGGTCTTCACCAAACACACGACCGACGAGATGCGAGTGATGCTCCAGAGCGTCGTTTCAAAGGGGGGCACGGCGCCTGATGCGCAGGTTCCTGGCTATAGCGTCGGGGGCAAAACTGGAACGGCCTATACCGCAACGAGGCACGGCTACGAGAAGAATGAATACCGCGCCTCCTTCGTCGGAATCATTCCGATTCGAAATCCGAGACTCGTAATCGCAGTATCGGTAGATAAACCGCAGGGAGCCAAACACTTCGGCGGCGACGTCTCGGGCCCAGCTTTTGCACAGATCGCGTACGCCGCGATGCATGAACTTGGCGTTGCGCCCGATGAGCCGACACAGAATGCCGCAGGTGACCTTGGTGCGACTCCAAAATTTCCCAGAGCCGCAAGGCCCTAGCGCCCACGGGCCGAGGTATTCAACCACCGGTCACCGGAGGGAAGAAGGCAATTTCGCTGTCCTGGCGCAAGACGAAGGTTGGGGCTACAATTTCGTAGTTGACGGCTATGCGGACCGGTCGGCCATCGCGCAATGCGTCCGCTGTTCGGGCGTCGCGCGAGCCGAGTCTTGATCGGAGACCGTCGATTGTGAGATGCGGTACGTCGATAACGACGATTTCCTCAGTGATGCCGAGTTGTTCGCGAATGCTCGCGAAGTATTTGATAGTGAGCTTCATTTGTACGTTCCGGATACCGTGGGTTCGAAGCGACCCGGATTAGCCCCAGCGCAACGTCGCCTGTTCGTCTCGTCTTTTGGCTTTGACCCATTCTGACGTACCATCGCCCCGAATCTCTTTTTTCCAGAAAGGAGCGTGGGTCTTAAGAAAATCCATGACGAACTCGCATGCTTCGAACGCAGCGGCTCGGTGCGGCGCTGCCACAACCACCAATACAACGGCGTGGCCGAGTAGAACGAGCCCAATTCGATGGACGATCTTCACAGCGTCTACTTTCCAGCGTGCGATGGCTTCCTCGACGATACCCCACAGCGACTGCTCGGTCATGCCGGAGTAGTGCTCGAGTTCTAGTGCGACGACGTCGTCGAAATCGCCGCTATTGCGCACGACGCCGATGAAGTTGACGACGGCACCCACGTTTGGGTTGCGCATGATGGGTGCGATTTCCGCTTGGACGTCGATTGGCTGGTGCTGCACGCGTACTTCGAAGCCGGACGCTATGCCGGCGCGTAGCGTTGCTTCTTCGCCGGGACTCTCGGAAGAGGGCGGGGATGGTTGGACGGAAGAAGAAGCGGGGCTAGAGGCCGACATGACGAGTTCTCCAATATCTCTGTATAAAGCGCATGCTTCGGCTCAACCACCAACGAGCGACATGCGCACGGTTGGATATGCCTTACCTGTGCGCGGTTTGTGTCGGGTTGCACGTAGTTCTGAATAGCGATCGTAGCGTTCGCGCCAGCGGGAGCGGAGCACGTCGGCCAGTTGATCGACGGGTCCGCTCTCATCAAGCCACGGCGTGAGATCATAGCCCCGAGCGGCGAAAAGGCAGGTATAGAGATGGCCGTCGGCGGATACTCGTGCACGCGAGCACGTGCCGCAGAATGGTTGTGAGATGCTTGCGATGAAGCCCACTTCGCCGCTCCCGTCCGCGTGACGAAAATTGACGGCGGTGGTTGCATCAGGCTGCGGCCCGAGCGGGATGAGCGCAAACTCGGATTCGACGATAGCGTGAATTTCCGGCGCAGTGAGCACGTTTGCAGTCGACCATCCGCTCGCGCCGCCGACGTCCATGTACTCAATGAAGCGCACGGCCACGTCGGTATGCCGGAAGTGACGCACAAGCGGCAGAATCTGGCTGTCGTTGACGCCCCGTTCAATCACGGCATTGATCTTGACTGGGGTAAGGCCCACCGCGCACGCCTGCTCGATGCCTTCGAGAATGCGCTGTACAGGTTCACGGGCGCCACTCATCTGGCGAAACACCGCATCATCCAATGAGTCAAGGCTTACCGTGACGCGATTTAGCCCGGCGTCTCGAAGCGACCGGGCCCTTTTTGCGAGCAGTGAGCCGTTCGTCGTGAGCGCAATTTCCATCGCGCTGCCGCTCACCGTCCTAAGGCAGGCAAGCCGTTCGACGAGCGACTCAAGGCCACGCCTCAGTAGTGGCTCACCGCCCGTAATTCGGATCTTCTCGACACCAAGCGACGCGAATGCCTTCGCGATTTTCACCATTTCGTCGAACGAAAGGCGCTCCGATGCCCGCAGGAATGGATAGTTTGCGTCGAAGACGTCCGACGGCATGCAATAAGTGCAACGAAAGTTGCACTGATCGATGACGGACAGACGCAGGTCTCGCAACGGACGTGCAAACGTGTCAGAAACAGGAATTGCGGCACTCGCCGGCGCACAATCGCGCGGTGACGTGTCGGCGGCAAGGGGCTCTGCGATGGCGTTCACGATCTCTTCAACATTGAGTTGCGGGCGATGGGAGGAGAGAAGCGGTGACCGCCCGGGCTCGCGCCTGGATAGCCGGGCGATGCTCCCCTGATCGATTTGCCCTCAGTATAGGGCGACGGCTTCGCACCTCGAATGCACAGTCGTCTGCAAAATCCACCAGCACAGTCGGAGGGCATATGTTGTGATGCAATGCGAGCGTATGCTGGCTACCGGGACGCTGTTTCGCGAGGACGCGCAGAACGGTGCAAATTGCGTATCGCCTCCAAAAAAAATGCCTTCCGTACCGTTTGCATACGGAAGGCGCTGTTGTCGGCCGAATGGGTGGTGACTGCTAGTGCTTGACCGGCACCACCTTGCCGCGGAAAAGATGGTACTGGTAAAGGTTGTAGCCAATCATGATCGGGAACACCATGCCGATACCGAACAGCATGAATGTAAGCGTCGGGCTATCCGAAGCCGCAGCGTCAACTGTGAGTTTGCCCGGCACGATGTAGGGAAACAGGCTGATCGCAAGTCCGACGAACGAGATCACAAAGAGCAGCGTCGAGCCTACGAACGGGCTGTGCTCGCCGTGCATGCGGATCGAATAGAGCACGTAGACGAACGCCAGAGCAGCGAGAATCGCGAGTGCGATCAGCAGATGAAAAACTCCGTGCTCCTGCCAGCGCGTCACTCCTACAGGACTGAGCTTGAACGTAGCAAACGACACAACGAGAGCAGCGGCTACAGTGGTGAAGACGGCGACCGTAGCGTGGCGTCGCGCCGAGCTTTGGATTGCGCCGCTCGTCTTCTTCACGACCCACGTCGCGCCGAGCAGGCAGTAGCCTGACACGACACCTATCGCGGTCACGGCGACGAAGCCGAGGCTCGAGAGGCCTGGAACGAAACCGGTGAGGATCTTGCCGAGCACGATGCCCTGGGAGATCGCCGCGAGCAGACTGCCGATACCGAATACGCGGTCCCACACCAACTTGCTCGTATGCGCGGCGTGCCTGAATTCGATTGCGGCGCCACGCATGATGAAGCTAGCGATCAGGAACATCACGGGGACGTAGAGATCCGAGAGAATCATGGCGTAAGCCGACGGGAATGCGCCGAACAGGGCGCCGCCGAGCGCCACTAGCCAGGTTTCGTTCGCATCCCAGACGTGGCCAATCGACTGGATCATGAGATCCCGGTCACTTTCCTTGCGACGCAGCAACGTGAGGATGCCCACGCCGAGATCAAAGCCGTCGGTTACCACGTAAAGCACAAGCATAAGGCCGATGATCCCGAACCATGCTTGATTTAACAGATCCTGAGTTGATGCGGCTGTCATGATGAGTTCCTGCATACGAATGCGAATCAGTGGATAGGTCGTCGATCAATATTCGACCGCGTGCGTAACTGCATTGCGCGCTGACTCGGGGGCCGGCATCAGCGTGAGGTCCGGCCCTCGACGCAGCCAGCGACGCGCAAAGACGAAAAACGAGCTAATGAGCACTACGTAGAAGACCGCGAACATGACCATGCTGCCCGTGATCGCACCAGCAGGAATTGCGGAGGCAGCCTGGTCGGTGCGCAGCAGGCCATACACGACCCACGGCTGACGTCCCACTTCACGCACGATCCAGCCGCATTCGACTGCAATGTATGGCAGTGGAATCGCGAGTACCCACGCGAGAAGCAGCTTGCGTTGCGCGAGGAGCGCATCGAGGCGGCCCCGCGACTTGCGCAGCGCATAGACGGTCCAGAAGGCGAGCACCATGAACAGGAAGCCGATTCCGGCCATGGCGCGGAACGCGTAGTAGAGCAGCGGAATCATCGGCGGCTGGTTCTCGACGGGAATGTCTTTCAGGCCCGTCACCTTGCCGTGAAGGCTGTGCGTGCCGAGAATGCTGAGCGCGCCAGGCACTTCGAGCGACCAATCATTGCGTTGCTTCGCGGCATCGGGCCACGCCACGAGCGACCAGCTTGCGCCGGTGCCCGGTGCGTTCGTTTGCCAGTGGCCTTCGATTGCGGCGCCCTTGGCCGGTTGGGTCGCGAACACGTCAACGCCGCTTGAATCGCCGAGCCAGATCTGCACGGGCGCGACGAAGACGAGCAGAGCCAGCGCAAGCTTGAAAGAGCGCACGAAGAACTCTGGATTGCGACGCTTGAGCAGGCAGTAAGCCGAAATTCCGGCGACCACCACGAGCCCCGTTTCGAGCGCGGCGAACCACATATGCGACACGCCCCATGCCATATCGGGGTTGAAGATCGCCTTCACGTAGTTGGTGACCACGAGCTTGCCGTCCACAACGGCCACGCCCCTCGGGGTTTGCAGCCACGAGTTCGCCACCATGATCCAGAACGCGGAGAGCGTGGAGCCGAGCGCGACCATTGCCGTTGCGAAGAGGTGCACGCCCTTCGGCACGCGATTCCAGCCGAGCATCATGATGCCGACGAAACCGGCCTCCAGCATGAAGGCCATGGCACCTTCAAAGCCCAGGATATTGCCAAAGAACTGGCCGGTGTATTCGGAGAACGGGCCCCAGTTCGTCCCGAACTGGAACTCCATCGGGATGCCGCTCACAACGCCGACCGCAAAATTCAGGAGCAGCAGCTTGCTCCAGAATCGCGCGTGGCGATACCAGACCACATTGCTCGTTTTGACCCAGAGGACTTCGACAACGAGCAGGAACGCGGAAAGGCTGATGGTAAGAATTGGCCAGAGTATGTGGAATATCGCGGTCATTGCGAACTGGCCCCGCGCCAGATTCAAGGCTTCGACAGACATGATGATCACCAGGCAGATTGAGAACGAGGAAGCGCCTCGCATAAGGCGCAACTCGACTAGTTAGTTAAGAATCAGAATGCGGGTAGGACCGACGGCTCGGACGAGCGGTGCAGTAGCACGGGAATCGACTTGGACGTCGGCGTGTTACAGACGTCGCCAACGCTCGACAGGGGTACGAGCGGGTTGGTCTCTGGGTAGTACGCGCCGATGCAGCCTCGTGGAATGTCGTATTCAACCAGGCGAAAATGGTCTGCACGGCGCTCAAGGTTGTCGTCCCAGACGGTGGTCAAATTCACCCAGTCACCGTTTTTGAAGCCCAGCATTTCAATGTCGGCGCGATTGATGAAGACCACGCGTCGCTGGCCGAACACGCCGCGATAGCGGTCGTCCAGAGCGTAGACGGTGGTGTTGTACTGGTCATGCGAGCGCGTCGTCATGAGTGTCATCAGACGTTCGCCGTGCTGCGCCTTGGCGCGCGCGATCGGCGTGTCCTGTTGCACCGCGTGCACGATGAAGTTCGCCTTGCCGGTTTCGGTTTTCCAGTCGCGCTCTCGCGAGGCCACGCGCAGATGGAAGCCACCCGGATGCTTGATGCGCTCGTTGTACTGGTCGAAGCCTTCGATCGTCTGCTCGATAGCGTCGCGTACCTTCGCGTAATCGGCCGCGTAGCTGAGCCAGTCGACCTTCTCGTCGCCGAGCGTGGCGTGAGCGATATTCGCGACGATGGCCGTCTCGGACATCAGGTTCGGCGAGGCTGGACGGTTCATGCCGTACGAGATGTGGACCATGCTCATCGAGTCTTCGACTGTCACACCTTGCGCTACACCATTTTGCACGTCGATTTCGGTGCGGCCGAGCGTCGGGAGGATCAATGCATTCTCGCCATGGACGAGGTGGCTGCGGTTGAGTTTGGTGGTGATGTGCACAGTGAGCTTGCACGAGCGCAGGCCGTCGAAGGTGCGCAGCGTGTCAGGCGTTGCCATGGAGAAGTTGCCGCCAAGACCCATGAACACTTTGACGTGCCCTTCAATCATGTGCTCGACTGTTTCGACGACGTCGAGGCCGTGTTCACGCGGCGGCTCGAAGTCGAAGAGTTGTCCGAGCCGGTCGAGGAACGCCTGTGCAGGCTTTTCTTCGATACCCACGGTGCGGTTGCCCTGCACATTTGAATGGCCACGCACGGGACACAGGCCCGCGCCTTCCCGACCGATGTTGCCGCGCATCATCAGCAGGTTGGAGAGCATGTGCACGGTCTGCACCGAATGCTTGTGCTGCGTGATGCCCATGCCCCACGTGGCAATGACGCGTTTGCCGTTCGCGTAGATGCGCGCAAGGCCCTCGATATCCTCGCGCGCCACGCCGGATTCCGCTTCGAGAAGCGGCCAGCTTTCCTTGCGGAGGTCCTCCGCGAAGTCGCTGAAGCCGAGCGTGTGCTGCCTGATGAAGTCGATATCGATCACGCGTTCGGTGCCGTTCGCGAGCGCTTCGTCGTCGAGTTCAATCAGGCGCTTGGCAACCCCCTTGATGAGCGCGAAGTCGCCGCCGAGTTTTGGCTGAATGAACATCGACGCGATTTTGGTGCTGCCGAACGTGATCATTTCGACGGGATGCTGCGGGCTCGTGAATCGTTCGAGGCCGCGCTCGCGCAGCGGATTGACCGAAACGATGACAGCGCCGCGTCGCGACGCCTCGCGCAACTCGCCGAGCATGCGCGGATGGTTGGTCGCCGGATTCTGGCCGAAGATGATGATGGTGTCGGAGATTTCGAAGTCATCGAGCGTGACTGTGCCCTTGCCGATGCCGACTGTTGTCGGCAGGCCGCGGCTCGTGGCCTCATGGCACATGTTCGAGCAGTCGGGGAAATTGTTGGTGCCGTACATGCGTACGAACAACTGATATAGGAACGCAGCTTCGTTGCTTGCGCGGCCCGATGTGTAAAACGCGGCCTCGTCGGGTGAATCGAGTTCGTTCAGTTGCTTCGCGATCAGGGTGAATGCGTCGCGCCACGCGATGGGCTTGTAGCGGTCGGTAAGCGCATCGTAGACCATCGGGTCGGTCAGGCGACCGTGCTGCTCGAGCTCGTAGTCGGTCTGTTTCATCAGCGACTCGACGGTATGCGCTTCGAAGAACGCCGGCGTAACGCGCTTGGTCGTCGCTTCGGCGGCCACGGCCTTCACGCCGTTCTCGCAGAACTCGAACGTCGACGCGTGCTCGCGATCGGGCCAGGCGCAGCCGGGGCAGTCGAAACCGTCCGGCTGGTTCTGTTTGAACAACGTGCGATAGTTGCCACCAGAAACACGCTCTTTAATCAGATTGATTGCGACGTACTTCAGTGCGCCCCAGCCTGCGGCGGGGTGATGATACGCCTCGATTTTTCCCTTTGACTTTGCCTTGCTCATGACCCTGCCTCTGTTTACTTCGCGCCGCAAACTGCCGTTATCTGGAGCCGGCCGCGCACTGCGTGTCGTTATCGAAAGAGTAAAAGTAAAGGTCGGGTTCAGAGGCACACAGAATCCTCCGACTTGCTAGAGTACAGTTGTAAAAGCGGCAGGACAGTAAAACATCTGTGCTGTCTGCGGTTCCAGGAATCACGAAAATGAATCTGTATGAAAAGCTCGCGGACGACCTCGAAGTCATGATCCGCAAGGGCGTGTATCGCCCGGGTGACCGGGTGCCGTCGGTCAGGCAGGCGAGTCAACAGCACCGCATCAGCATCACCACGGTGATTCGTGCGTATGTGCTCCTCGAGAGCCGAGGCGTGCTCGAAAGCCGGCCGCAATCCGGCTACTTTGTGAGTTTGCGTATGGGTCAGGGTGGTCACCGGACAGACGAACTACGCCCGACGCGCCCGATTGCCGTATCGGCTTCTGTCGACATGAGTCGCCTTGTGCTCTCTACGCTGCGCTCAATCAGCACCGACGATGCCATCCCACTCGGTTCGCCATATCCCGAAGCTAGTCTCTTTCCATTCGACAAGCTCAATCGTTACGCGTCAGCGGCGGGGCGCAACAAGGAGTTGTGGGGGGTAGCGTACGCCTTGCCGCCGGGCTCTCCGGCACTTTTGAGACAAATCGCACGGCGCTACCTCGAAAACGGCATGGTCGTGGACCCTAACGAGATCATCGTGACGGTGGGAGCCACCGAAGCGATTAATCTTTGCCTGCAGGCTGTCGCAAGACCCGGGGATGTTATTGCCGTCGAATCGCCAACGTTCTACGCGATGCTGCACGCTATCGAACGCTCCGGAATGAAGGCGATTGAGGTAGCGACGCACCCCGAGTACGGCATCGAGATTGAAGAGTTGATGGACATCATCAAATCCCAACCGATTGCGGCTTGCATGGTGATGCCGAATTTCCAAAACCCGCTCGGCTTTCAGATGCCTGACGAGCGTAAGCGTGCACTTGTAGAACTGGCTACTGACGCCGACATTCCAATCATCGAAAACGGCGTCTACAACGAACTGTATTTTGGCGACTCGCACCCCACTACTCTGAAAACATACGACAAAAAAGGTATCGTGTTGCACTGCGGCTCATTTTCGAAGAGCCTGACTGCCGCGTATCGCATCGGCTGGGCATTGCCGGGGCGCTATCGCGATGAGGTCGAAAAGCTGAAGTTTCTGAATACGCTGACGACGTCAGTGATTCCCCAACTGGCGATTGCCGAATACCTCGAACGCGATGGCTACGAGCATCACCTCAGGCGCATCCGCAAAAACTTCGCGCAGCAGGCGAATCTGATGCGCGCGATGGTGACGCGTTTCTTTCCAGCGGGCACACGTATGTCCAGTCCGGCCGGTGGGTACGTATTGTGGGTCGAATTGCCGGCGAAAGTGGACTCGATGAAGCTGTATCAGCTTGCTTTGGAGAGGGGCATCACCATCGGGCCTGGTTACATGTTCTCGATCACGGATACCTATCGAAACTTCATTCGACTCAACTACAGTAGTCGATGGTCCGCAGAAATCGAGCAGGCCGTGATTACAGTCGGTAAGCTTGCAGCGGCTTGCGCACGCTGACCTCGGTACGATCAGGTACAGCTCGCCTGTGCGGAAGAAAGCACAGTGCTGCACACCGCCGGAAAGGCACTCACGTGACAGCTACAGTACTAGAATCGGCATTGCTGAAACGCGATATGGCGATTATGAGTCTGACTCAACCACCTCAAGACGACGCCTGTGAGCCTTCAATTGCCGTTGTGCTTGAGCAGCTCTGGATGGATTTTACCGATCGTCATGGCCGGCATTCGTCGATTGCACGGCTCGCCAAGCAGGCGCATTTGCCGATGCGTACGCTTCGACGGACGTTGACTCGCCTTAAGTCAGCTGGGCTTGCCGACTTCTCAATCGACGAGAAGGGTAGAGGGTTTGCTACGCTCAGTGCGCAGGGCGTCGACCTGTGCTTGGAGATCGCCCAGATATCCGCCGATGCAGACTCGTAGGGCTTACCTGTTTGCGTTATCAGTTGTGTGGCCCAATAACTCCAAGCCCTGTGCGTTCAGGTTGATCACGACGACTCGAGAGGCTAACCGGAACGTCTCGATTGCCCCAGAGTCAGCCAGTGCACGCAAATAGCGTAGCACGGTAGCGGGCGGCAATTGCGTCTGCTCGACTAGCCAGTCCGTGGTGACTTTTGTCCTAGGCTTCAGCGGACGCGTCTGCCCCTTGGCGATAGCAGTGAGGATCAAGTCCAGCGTAGCGTCGCGGACGGGCGACGGATCAGGCGTTCCATCTGGTCGCACTTGGCGTGACCTCCGGTGACATGCGGGTAAGTAAGTGTGGGGCGGATCGGCATACAGGCCGCCAGGCGCGTGTCGCAGGATATTTCGTCACTAGTGCGCTTCACATGCACAGTTCGTGCGTTAAATCCGAAGTACAGTTGCGAAGGGCCTAGCTTTGCAAAAACGGGCCAAGCCCGCGATCACGATTCGGGCAAAGTCAAATCCGGAGTGACGTGTTCGAGCAGCGACGAAAGCTAATCGGGCGAACGCCTAGTCGCAATGCCACCGAGTTCGCAAGCCAGGACGTCAACAGATTCGGCTGAATTGAGCCCGGGAGCTCGCCAAGATTGGCGCTCACCGGCCTGTCGTTCGCGTGCAAGTGTCGGTGTCACACCCGCCAATAGGATTGCTCGCCGAAGATCGTGGAGTAGAAGTCAAGAAATGCACGGACTTTCGACGACACGGTTTTTTTGCGTGGATACACTGCCCAGATAGCGGGTTCTGCGTGCGTAGCCTGTGCCTCCCATTCCGGGAGGAGGCGCGCGAGCGACCCGGCGCGCAATGCTGGGCCAATAGACCAAATGGGCAGCAATGCAATACCGCATCCCGCAGCGGCCAGGTCTAGTATCGCCTCCGTGTCGTCGGCACGTAGACGTCCTTGGAGTTTGATTTCGATTTCCCTTTCGCGTTTGCCACCCCTTGCCCGCCGCACGAGCAGCCAGGAATCATCACCAGCCAAAGTGAAACGGATAGCCGGATGTGACTGAAGTTGGTCAGGCGAAGCAGGTACACCATAGAGTTTGATGTGGGTCGGGCTAGCGCATACCACGCGCTTGTGATCTGCGAGTCGCAGAGCCATCAACTGAGAGTCGGGTAGGACACCGATTCGGATGGCGAGGTCAATACTCGTATCGACTAGATTGAGTACCTCGTCGTTGAACACGGCATCAATACTGATATCTGGGTATTTTTCGATGAACTCGGGTAGGTGCGGGATAATGTGGCGACGGCCAAACGATGTCGGCATTGTTACGCGAAGAAGTCCCTTCGGCGAAGCATTTAACGACGAAGTCATCTCCCTCGCTTCACCGAGTAGACGCATGGCGGTCGTGCTGTGTTCTCGGAATACCCGCCCACCCTCAGTCAATGTGAGGCCGCGAGTTGAGCGGTTGAAAAGCGCGATGCCAAGATCGCGTTCCAGTTCGGCGATGTAACGAGATACTGTCGAGGTCTTGACCTTGAGTTGGTCAGCAGCCTTATTGAAACTACGAAGATCAGCAGCGAGCAGGAATGCACGCACGGCAGCAAAATAGTCCATTGGCGGGGTCCTTATTGACTGTTCTCGCGTCGTATCGAGGGAAGGATCGCTTGGGGAGGGAATGGTTCTGGATAACGCAAGCTACCTATTTTATCCATTTGAATCTGCCGACAGGCGAATCTATTGGCGACCTATCGAAAACACGGAGTGGTGCCCCCGCGCGCGTCCCCGCCATCAGCCTGTGGCTGCCGCGCGAGGGGTCCTGTTCCGGACCATGCTGCAGTACAACGGGATGACGACGGCGTAGGGTTCGACGAAGTGGATGAAGCGTAGTCAACCCCGACCTCTAGCTGCTGAAATAGCGCAAGAGCCCGACGGGCCCGGAAGGTCGTGGAATAAGGGAATGCCTGCCTTGAGTTTGCGTACTACCATCGCGACATCAATGCGGTGGAGAACAACATTTTCGCGGCGAGACGTCGCCGTCTAGCAGTAGGCATCCCCCTTCTTACCGCGCCTTCAGCGCGGCCGCCAGAGGCTGGGAGCGCAGGGGACGTCAAGTGCCACTTTGGTTGCTTGTCCGCATTGGCGCGCCCCACTTACGTTTTAAAAATACGACAATCCGGCCTCTGCGTATCTTTCCCATTCACGCACCTTCTAATTGATGATTCAGAGATCCGGTTGAGCACCGCTGGAGTGTGCGCGAGATGAATGTGAAATCTTAGTCGCCATGTTGCCATGAATCCGGCTAACTGCACCTCGCCGCGCATGAGAAATCTGAATTGCGCAAATGGATTTGCCAGCGTTGATCGGAGTTGAGAACATATTGAGCGAATCGATCCAAAATACTATGAAGATTGCCAAATGCGGCTCGAAATCATCCCGGACGCATCGCAATCGTGGTGACTTTTCCGCTGCGTTTCATCCCGAAATTTCAGATCCAATCGGCAAATCAGTTGTGAGTTGTGTGGCATGCGGGCCCGGTGCGATCCATGCCGACGACAACGATGGTACATGAATTTCGACGGATTGGATCCTTTGCATTCGTGGTATTCGAATGAATTGAACTTGTCGAGAGCGTTTAGTTACTCTCGTGGCGGATTATTACTGTTAGATGGAAATATCATATCCGGAGTCGGAATGCAGCTTGGACAAAATATGCAAGGCTCTTCACGAGGCTGTGAAGCGGCAATGGCAACGCCACCGAAAGGACTCGCAAAGTTGCTCGAGGACGCCGATATTGCGATCAATGGTGATCGTCCATGGGATATACGCGTCTTTGACGAGAAGGTATATCGCCGGGTCCTGTCGAGTTGGTCTCTTGGACTCGGGGAGGCCTACATGGACGGGCAATGGGAATGTGAAAGACTAGATGAGTTCTTCACGCGCATCTTGTGTGCTGACCTCGATTCGGCGGCCTCGGGACTCGCAAGATTTAGACTTATCGGGGAGCACCTTCGACACAGGCTTTTCAATCTCCAGTCCGTACGGCGAGCATTTCAGGTTGGGGAGCGCCACTATGATGTCGGTAATGACGTCTTTGAGGCCATGCTCGATCATCGGATGATCTATTCGTGTGGCTACTGGGAGAGCGCGCAAGATCTCACAACCGCACAGTTCGACAAGTTGGACATGATCTGCCGCAAGCTGGATCTGAAGTATGGTGAGACGCTTCTCGATATCGGCTGCGGATGGGGGGGACTTGCAAGGTTCGCTGCGGAACATTATGGAGCACGAGTCACCGGGGTGACTGTTTCGAAGGAGCAACTGGTTCTCGCTCGCGAGCGGTGCCGTGGACTTCCAGTAACCCTTCTTCTTCAGGACTACCGGGAACTAGGCGGTCGCTTCGACAAGATTGCGTCTGTTGGAATGTTCGAGCATGTTGGGAAAAAGAACTACGACACGTACTTCCGTACGGTTAAGGAACTCCTCGAGCCGGGTGGGCAATTTCTTTTGCACACGATCGGAATCGCACAAACATCTGCGGGAACCGACCCGTGGCTCGACCACTACATCTTTCCGAACGGAAGGCTGCCGTCGGTACGGCAGATTGCTGATGCCGTCGAAGGACACTTCGTCGTCGAAGACTTGCACAACTTCGGGGCAGACTACGACCGGACGTTGATGTCTTGGTGGGAGAATTTTGCCCTCGCGTGGCCGGAGCTTAAATCGCGCTACGATGAACGGTTTTATCGCATGTGGAAATACTATTTGCATTGTTGCGCTGGATTCTTTAGATCTCGCCAAGGCCAACTGTGGCAGGTAGTGCTCACGCACCCACAGCGCTCAGGCGCCTATCGTTCCGTAAGGCCGAATTTAGATGCGCGCTTGGAGGTAGGCGCACGCACTGGCCGGCGCTTTATGGAGGAAGGGGGCCGACTGCGCATCGTGCATTCCGGGGAGTAGCCGAAGGAGGCTACGGGGCCTGAGCTTCGTCAGATGGGGATCGAGGATCGAGGCTCGACGACATGATTGTTTTGTGAGGGACTGCGCTATATGCGGACACGGAGGCCAAAAAGTCTTTTTTACGAAACGGTCCGGAGCCCAATTTCCATTTCTCGTCGCTGCGCCTGAGGTATCGGCATTCGCGAGCATGCAAGGCGGCGCGTGGAAAAGAGATTTGCGGAACAGGGAGCGCCCGCCGCGCAGATTGGCACATATGCTGAGTTTCTCTCACATCCGGCCGCCGGTTCTTCACCGGCGGTATTTTCCCCAGCCACGGTCTTTCGTGGCTGGGTTTTTTTTAGCCTTTCCGCACCTACCCGTGCACCCTCCCAGGGATCTCTTCGGAGATCCTTTTGGTCTGTGGACTCATCAGTGTGGGTTTTAGGAGTACATATTGAAGCGGCACAAGCCTGCTCATCGCGTTTTAAAAAATAGGTACTACACCGGATATCTTAATGGAGATATCGGATGCAACTCTTACGAATCCGCAAGGTAGCAGCACAGCTGGGCGTGGCAGTAGGGACACCGCGACGCTGGCACCGGCAAGCTCGACTGGCGCCGGCCGGTCGTGCGGTTGGCGGGCATCGACGCTCCGAGCGGGGGTTCACCTGTCCAGGCTTGCGGTGGACGGGGGCCTATCGGCAAGACCGTCTGCTACAACCCCTGTTTCATCTCATGATCAGGTTGCACAGTTCAGGCCGCAGGCTGCAAGGCGTTCACCGTCGACTGGGCAACGGAGGTCCGCAAGCCGGTTGTTGCGGGAGACTAGACTTTACGGCCAAGTAGAAGGCGATGGCGCAGTTCAGCCCGAAGCTAGCCCGCATGCTCTCGGGGCTGCTCTATTCGAAATACCGGCAGCTACTCGAGGCGAAATGCTTCCGTGCGGGTGTCGAACTCATCAGGATTAATGCAGCCTGGACGTCGAGCATCGGTGCAGTGAAGTAAGCATCACGACGGGGCTGGAGTGTGTATGCTGCCGCCGCGGGTTATTGGCCGTCGCGGACAGAAGTAGACTGAACGCTACCTACGCGCGCGCACGGCAGTCCGTGTTCCGGTGCGGTGTGGTCACCACGCCCTCGAGCTACCTCCGAGGAAAAGTAGGGATTCGCGTGAGACCGCCTGGCGAGGCGTTCATGCCGTGTACAGAGGAGTGGTGCGCGAGCATTGGCTTCCCACCTGGGGCAGTTCGCTGCGCCGGCTGTGAAAGGTAACCGTGGTAGCGGCGCGAGCGCCGCGCTCCTCAGCAGGGCGACCGTTTGTCCTGCGAAGAGGAACTGCGTGAGCAGGTTTGTGCACCTTCCAACTAAACGGCATTGTCGTACATATATCGGCGCGACCACGGGAGCGTATTGGCGCTTCGGCCGGCCTTCCGGCATACGATTTGAAAGACCGACAAATCGTCGCGCTCAAATGCGTACGCGCACCCCCCGAGATAGACGCGCCAGATCCGGAATATCTCGTCGTCCACGAGCGTGCGCGCCTTCTTGGCTTGAGCCTCGAAGTTTTCGCTCCAGATGCCGAGAGTGCGCGCGTAGTGCCGCCGCAGATTCTCAACGTCGATCGGCTCCAAGCCGCCGCGTTGCATTGTCTCGAGAGCAAGGCTGATATGCGACAGTTCTCCGTCAGGGAATACGAAGCGGTCCATGAACTCGCCGCCGCCGAGGCCGTTCTCATCGCCGTTCGAATCCGTCGATGTGATTCCGTGATTCATTGCGATTCCGTCGTGGGCGAGCAATGACCGGATCCGTGAGAAATAGTAAGGCAGCTTTCTGCGTCCGACGTGCTCAAACATGCCTACGCTTGTGATGCGGTCGAACTGTCCTTCTATGTCGCGATAGTCCTGCAACCGGATCTCAATGCGGTCTTCGAGTCCGGCGGCCCTTACGCGCTCGGTGGCGAGATCAAACTGGTTCTGCGAAATCGTCACTCCTACACAGCGCGCACCGAACTTTTGGGCCGCGCGAAGAACGAGCGCCCCCCATCCACAACCAATATCGAGTAGCGTCTGGCCTTCCTTCAACTGGATCTTCGTAAGCACGTGATCGATTTTTTTTAGCTGCGCAATCGCGAGGTCTTCGTCACCGTTCTCGAAGTAGCCGCATGAGTAGACCATGTTCTCATCAAGCCAAAGCCTGTAGAAGGCATTGGATACGTCATAGTGGTAGCGGATCGCTTGCCTGTCTGACCTTTTCGAATGAGCCATGAAAGGACTCGCACGCGCGACGTTTCTCGTGCCGCTGACGCAGGTAAGTGCAAGGGAGTATCCAACGTCGATAATGTCCTTAAGCGCTCCCTCGAGATCTATCCTACCTTTCACGTAGGCCTCTCCAAGCCTGTCGAGACTGGGGTGCAGGAGGAACGGCAGCGCAGAGAGGTCCCTGATCCTTAGCGTCACGAGCGGCTGGTGAAACGTCCCAAGGTCGAAGTGCTCGCCGTTCCACAGCGCGAGCCGCGCGGGGAGCTCGGTCTTTGACCGTACTTCGTTCACCCACTGGGCCAGTTTCTTTTCCCAGAGCATCTGAATTCTCCATTCTTTGTTGAAGCGAGTTGAGTCAGCTCTTAAATCGCGTACTTTTGTGCGGAAAGTCAGGCGTGACGTCGCTCTCGGGACGAGTTTATGGGAAAGATTGGCCGGCCAATAGACCCAGTATGCAAATTAGATTTGCAATTTTTGTGTGTTTAAATGCAGCAGGATCTATGGCGTTCGATGAACCAAAAATAAGCCGGTTGATCGCTCTCGAACTAACTGATCCAGGTGAGCTGTGATGGCGCGCGGCATGTCATAAGGTGATGCACACTGGTCCTTAAATTGCAAATCAATCTTCACGAATGGGTGCTTGCGCGTAGCAATGGCTGCCCCTTACTGTAGTGGATCGCAATCGTCCGGGCGTTGATGACCTTGCATTGCGCGGTTTCGTGCAGACGGTTCAGTCAACCTAGGCGCGACTTATCAACCTTGAATGCCAAAATTCTCGTATGAATCTGTGGAAATCCGTCAAGAGCGGGTATGTCCTCCTCGTTTCAATCAGCACGATGCTGTTTGCCGTGAATAGCGCGCAGGCACAGTCTGCGGGTCCCCCCGTTAATGCGCGTGCGTGGGTCCTGATGGATGCCACCAGCAATCAGGTGCTCGCTTCCGAGAATGCTGACGCGCGAGTGGAGCCGGCATCCCTGACGAAACTCATGACCGCATATCTGGTCTTTAAGGCGCTGCAGGATAAAAGAATTCGCATGGACGAAACGGTGCTTCCTGACGATGCTGTCCATTCCGTCGCGAAGGACGAGTCGAGAATGTTCCTCGAGGCAAACAAGCTCGTGTCTATACACGACCTGCTGTACGGCTTGCTTGTAGATTCCGGTAACGATGCAGCCATTGCCTTAGCCGAAGTCGTGGGCGGCACGCAATCACAGTTCGTCGCCATGATGAACGCGCAAGCTCAGGCAATAGGAATGAGTCATACGCATTTCGCGAACGTGAACGGTATGCCCGACTCCAATCACTACTCGTCGGCTGGTGATCTTGCCATCTTGGCGAGCAGGGTCGTTCATGATTTTCCTCAGTATTACCCTATTTTCTCCACAAAGACATTTTCGTACGACAATATTCGCCAGCCAAACCGAAATCGACTACTTTGGATCGACCGGACTGTTGACGGCCTGAAGACCGGCCATACCGCAACTGCGGGCTACTGCCTTATCGCGAGCGCCATACGACCGGTGCCCGGCAGCGATGGGCTGACTCGGCGGGTTATAAGCGTTGTGATGGGGGATCCTAGTGGAACGGATCGCGTACGGGACAGCCTGAAACTGCTCGACTTCGCCTTCAACGAATTTGTGGAAGTCCCGTTCTATAAGGCAGGTCAAGTAGTTGAGAGTTCACGACTTTACGAGGGGAGAGAACTCAGCGTCAGGGTTGGCGTTCGGGATGCACTAATGTTGACAGCGCCTGCCGGTGATGAACGGGGAGTTGAGCCGAAAGTAACGATGATGTCGCCGCTGATAGCACCGCTAGCGGCGGGGCAGAAAGTAGGAAATGTCGAACTCATTTCGCGTAACGGACGGGTCTTGGCGAATGCGCCACTCGTGGCGCTAGAGGCAGTTCCACAGGCAAGCGTCCTGGCGCGTGCGTGGGACTTCATGCTGCTGAAATTCGATAGTGTCGGTTGACGAGATGAACGCTGTTCCGGTCGCGACCCACTCAACTATCGCGACAGTATTCGGCCGGTTTGCGCGACGCGAGGTCCGTCTGTCGGCCCTTTCAGTTCATCTGTGCTTTTGCGTCATATCTAGTCCACGTCGGCAAGTTGCCCATTTCGCACAAGGTGTGCAATCAAAAGTGTTTTGCAGGGAGGGGCTTTCCCGCGGTAAGTCGAAGACTATACTCGCAGACGCGATCAGCGACTGCCGGTGACACACTGGCGCATTCGTCCCCGGTCGTTGTCGGCTGGGGATTTTTTTCGTAGATCCAGTGTTCTTCGTCTTGATCATGTGAGCCCACACAAGGTACGTTCGGGTGCATGGCACGCGATGGCTTGCCTCGATCGGCTGAAGTCTGCTCAGGCTATCGAAGAATTTTCCAGATGTGCAGCGGTATTCGCTGTTGCGTTCACGATGCGTGGTATGGACCTGTGACGAAGAAGCCCGATCATATAATCGAGTCAGCGACGGAATATGTGCGCCAGCACTTCGGTCGGTTCCTTGGCGTAATTGAGCTTGTCGGCCTAGTCGTTATTGGTCTGGCGACGGCGTATGCAATTGGGAAAGAAGCCTGGAAGATCGTTCAGGATCGCGATGTTTCGCTTACCGATCTTTTGTTGATGTTCCTCTATCTAGAGGTGCTGGCAATGGACCTGCGTTATCTTCGCTTGGGGCAATTGCCGGTTCGATTTCCACTCTACATCGCCATGGCATCGCTTGCGCGCGATCTGATACTTCGCGGGATGGCTGACGGCTGGCTACAGTTGCTAACGACAACCATAGGGATAGCACTCGTCGCGGCGAGCACACTCATTCTCCACATTGAGCAGAAGCGCGTTACGAGCGTGGGCGTGAGGGACGAATTCGAAGGCGAAAAACAGGATTAGCGTTGTAGCCGATCGACACGACGACCACACAAAACAGTATCGCGAGTTAAAAATTCGTTTCATTAGTCGATTTTGTTGCCAGCGTTGCCGATGAGCGGCTTGAAGAGTCGTTCGGATTCGCGCGAACCGTCGTGAGTAAGTATCGCAGATTTGCTTTGTTGACGGGATCGCCGATGAGGCCGCGCTCATAAAGACGATTGAGTGAACCCCAATAGAGGCCATGTCAGGCGCGGTTGTGCACATGCGGCCGAAGGCAAGTCGAGTGTTCAGGCTGCGATCGATATCGGTTCGGGGATCTGTCTGTGGGCTGCACTTAGTCATGCCAGTTAAAGTCCATCTCGTGGTTCCTAGACGGCCCGAAAGTTACGCGCTGGAAGACCGCAGCAGTCTCGGTGTGTGCATCGCCGTGGACCAGGCACTCTCGGAATCGCTGTCGCGCTATTCGTTCCTGCTGGCGCGTGCCGGGGACGTCTTCGTCGGGATTCTGGCGCACGACCTGCGCGCGCCGCTCGGTGCCATTGCCATGTCCGTACAATATCTGCTGCAGGCAGACGAGCTTCCCGCACAGGTGTTGCGTGTCGGCGCGTGCGGCACCCGAATGCAACGCATGATCGCGGATGTGCTGGACTTTACCCGCACGCGTCTGGGTGACCTGCTTCCGGTTACCCTGGCGTCCTGTAACGTGGGCAACTTCTGCCAGCAGGCGATCGCGGACATCAATACGATGCACCCGGACAGCGCGGCGTGGTGGCTCGTGGACGGTGACCTGTCAGGTAGTTGGGACCGCGGGCGGCTCGCACGGATGGTCACGAACCTCCTGCAGAACGCGCTTGATCACGGCCGGCCCGAGACCCCGGTTATCCTCACGATCCACGGTTCCAATGGCGTGGTCAACTTATCGGTGTTCAATGAAGGGGGAGCCCATCCCGGCCTCTGCATTGCAGGCAATCTTCGATCCGTTGACGCGCACTTCGTCTGACGATTCATCCCGTCGGGCTGGGGCAGGACTCGGGCTCGGGCCTGTTCATTGCGAGTCCGATTGCGACGGCCCACGGCGTAGACTTCAGGTGATTTCGGATAACGATGGCACGGCTTTTTTTGGGTTCATCGAGGATTACCGGGGAACGCGGCGCGGATCTTGAGGAAGAAGTACTCCTCGTCGCGGTACCCGTAGGCTCTACGCTTGATGACCTTGATGGTGTCGTTGATCCCTTCGACGACGCTGGTATTGAGTGGATGGCGACAGCGCGCCAGGATTCCATGCCAGTAGCCTTGCAGGCGCTGGGCAAATAGCTGCAGGGCAGCGATCCCGCTTTGCTGCGCCTGTTCGAACCACTGCTCCCACGCCTTTTGCGCCCACGCGGGTTTCTGGTAAAACCACAGCCGTTTCAGTTCGTCGCGCAGCACGTAGACGCATAGCAATGACTGGTTGGCAGGCAGCAGTTCCTTCAGTTGCACTGACTGCTCAGGTTTGAGGTTGCGACGGTTGCGCAGCAGAAGCCAGCGACTGGACTTGAGCACCTTGCGCGCCGGCCGGTCGTGGCGTAGCTGGTTGGCCTGATCGACGCGCACCCGATCGATCACCTCGCGCCCGTATTTGGCTACGACATGGAACAGGTCGTAGACGATTTCGGCCTGCGGGCAATGCTCGTTGATCTCCAGCTCGTAGGCCGTCGTCATGTCGATTGCCACCGCTTCGATACGCTCGGCGACACCCTCAGGAAGCTGCTCAAAGAAGGCGCGGGCGGTCTCGCGCGAGTGTCCCTGCCCAACCCAGAGCACCTGGCGCCCGACTGGATCGACCACGACCGTGGCATAGCGATGGCCTTTGTGGAGCGCAAACTCATCCATCGCCAGATAGCGGATGCCCGACCAGTCCGGTTCGGCCACACGGGCCTGCAGGCGCATCTTGTCGATCGACTTGACCGTATGCCAGCCCAGATCGTAAAAGGCGGCCACCGCCTGCACGCTGGCCGCCTGCAACAGCTTCTCGCAGGCCTTGGCAAACCGCTCGGTCACCCGCTGGTAGCGGCCCAGCCAGTCCAGTTTCTCCAGCCTCGGACCACCACAGTGTTCGCACCACACGCGTCGGCGTGGCACATGCAGCACCACCCGGTACTCGAACAGCGGCAGATCACGCACGCGTCGCACGCTCGTCTCATGAATCTGCGAACAGCGCGCTCCACATTGCTCGCAATACATGACCTTGCTCACCGGCTTCAGATACAGCGAGAGCGTATGGCCTTCACCTTGTGGCCATTCAACCCGTTCCAGCCGATATCCTGTCCAGCAGCCCAGCGCCTGAAGTGCCTTGCGATCGAGCAACTCCGCCTCCTGAATTCCATAAAAGTCAGGACTCAGGTTACGCAATCATCCTCAGAAGTTCCACGGTTTCCTACGAAGAACCTTTTTTTGCCTCCTTTCCTCGCGTCGCGCTTGAGCCCGTTCGCGCTTGTGGCGCGCATTAAGTCTGCATGAAATCGCCGTGCTGCTGCTGCTCGCCTCCGCGCCTGTAGAAACGACGGCGGCCACGCCAGACTACCTGGCGCTGCAGAGTGCCGGGCTGGTAGATGTCGTGAATGCGCGCTTTTCGCTGACCGACTCGGGCACGGCGGTGCTCTGTCTGCTTGACAGCGCCTGAGTCCTTTCATCCGGCGGCGCGCACACCTCGATTTTGTGCACTCTGAACAAGCGTCACGTAGGCACATAATACCCACACAGATGTGCGTGCCAAACCATGCAGAATCAGGCGAGGCGGCTGATCATGCTTTGTCACTTTGTTCGATCAGTTGAATCCCGAAGTTCGATGAGTTGAGGGATGCTGTGGGTGCTTACTACGATGTTTATGCCATTGAGAAAATGGGTTCCGAAAGGAAGCTTTTTTCGCAATGTTCCGCTTTCAGAGCGCCGCTTACGGATCAGGCATATGTCGTAGTGGTGGACAACGGTGTCTTCCGGATCGCCGCTGGCATCTCCGATGAGGGCGAGTACACACAATTCTATGAGGCGTATCTACAAGGGATCTGGCTGTCGTTGAGGCTCTATCAAATTCCGAGGGAAAAACTTGGAGATTGTCCGGATCAGGGGTGGCGTCCCAGCATATTGCGGGAGCGGCCCTGAAATACCTGTCGAGTCGGGGCTACGCCGCGAATAGACGAGGGCGTACGACTCAGAAATTCGCTCGCCCCGGCCCTGAAAGCGGCCAATCTCCAGAGGCGTGGCGACGTGTCCGTGCCGCGGTTTAAAGGAAGTCGTGGTGTCGAATGCCGGACTGAGGATTTTTGGCACCCCTTCGATGACCGTCTCGATCGATCGCAAATGTAACGGGAACATTCGACGTTCGCGGTCCAGCATATGAACAATTTAGCGAGCACTGACTTGATGTAACATTCCGCAATTGTTCACTCCTGCGTACCGGGATCCCTCTGTGCCTGCGCGTCTGTTCCGCTCGGCGAATGGCGACCGCAACCGTTTCGTGACGCTTTATTACGGGATCGTCTTCAGTCTCCTGCTGGCCGCCGCAATGTTTTTGTATCAAGCACGCGTCATTGTTCAGGACAATCTCCGTGACGAGGAAGCGTTCGCGGTTCTCGGAGCCGCGACCTGGGTCCTCCACGACCTGGAGAGCGCTGAAACTGGACAACGCGGCTTTCTGCTTACAGGAAATGAAAGCTATCTGAATCCGTACCGTCAAGGCATGAACGACCTCGATGGCGCGCTGCTGCGGCTTAAGCAGATCGTCGGTGTTGATCCGGACTCGCTAGAGGTCGTTCGGCGTATCGAGCAGGTGAAGACGGAAAAGGTCGCGGAACTCACCCGAACCGTAGAACTCGCGCGCGCGGGGCAACGCCGTGCCGCCATTGCGCTCGTGCAGACAGACGAAGGCCGGCGTTACATGGACACGCTTCGTCTGGATCTCGGTCAGCTACTCGACGTGTGGCGCCAGAGGCGGCGTTCGGCCACGCGCGACGCACAGGAGAGAATCCAGCTGGAAACGGCTGCGCTAGCCGTTACGGCTGTGCTCGTCTGCGCACTAATGCTGTACGCGCTGTTCGTGCAACGTCGCGCCTTCGCCAGGATGCGCGCGTGGTCAGATGTACTTGACAGACAGGCGGCGCAGGATCCCCTGACAGGCCTTCCCAACCGTCGCAGGCTGCTCGCGGCCATCGCGGCCTTGACGGAGCACGCAGGTCCGGCGCGGGTTGCCTTGCTGTACATGGACATCGATGGATTCAAGCGCGTCAATGATGCATTGGGGCACAGTGCTGGCGACGCATTGCTGTGCCGGCTCGCTGAGGCGCTCCGCGGTGCGACGCGAGAGGCCGATGTACTTGCAAGGGTCGGCGGAGACGAATTTGTATTGCTTGTTAAGGATTGCGGCGATGACAGCCAGCTTCGCGATCTGGCGGGGCGTCTGATCGGCTGCGTACGTTCCGCAGGAGAGCGCAACTACAGCGGCCGTTTTCCTGTGGGCGTGAGTGTTGGAATAGCGACATTCCCCGATCGCGTGCAGAGTGTCGAGGAACTGCTCGATGTCGCTGATGCGGCGATGTATATAGCAAAGCGTATTGGCCGCTCAACCTATTTCTTCGGTTCGTCCCCGGAACCGCGATGTGCGGAAATTTTGTGCCCCTCAAGCGATGGGGCCGAACTGAACGAATGAAACGTTGATAAGAGCGGCGGCTTATGCAAGTGGGCACAAAGCGGTATGGGTTTCCAGATTGTGATCTGAGATTCCGCTCGGCGCAGCGATAAAATTTGCCTCGGCCCCTTTGACCAAGTGAGCGGTCTCTTTTCATCCATTTTTATGCGGCTTTCGGGCCGCGTTTTTTTTGAAATGTTCATATCATTCAAATCGACGCTTTGGCAAGCCGCTTTGGGAAAATTACATTTGCACACTCGGTTATGTAGTTGAAGCTTTCGCTTGACGATAACTGACTCAGGGTACGATTGCGGTACTGCGGTCGAATCGACCTACCGCATCGCGGGAGAATGACATAGGTCTTTTGGTGGCGGCCATCACGGTCGCTCGCCGCGCAGTGCCGGTGCGACGTTGATCCTTTCGAAAGGTAATTCAGTTTATGGTTGATCCAATGGCTTCCCTTTCGATCTTCTCGGATCGGATCATTTACACGGCGCCAGGTATCACGGCGAAGGCGACGTCCCGCCCCGCGATGGTGGTGGTCATTGGTACCTGGAACACGCTGCGGCTCGATACGATGGATGAGAGTCACACTGGGCGCGTCTTGCTGGTTGCCCCCAATGTCAGGCGCTCAATCGCGGCGCGTGATTCCGGGCTATATAGCGTCCAATTGGACTCGGCGAGCGAGCTTTGCCAGTGCCTGCTCAAACAAGTACTAAAAGACAAGCGGGTTGTCGATCTATCGAACAGAATGGATGATTTTATGATGCGAACCGCTGCAGCGGCTCTGAATGAACGACAAGACTGCGAAGTGGTGCGTATCGGCTCGCAGCGACTGCTCAAGGCGCTGTTTCCGGAGGCAGCAAGATCCCAATCGGCCGATGCCCGCGTTGACGCGGTTGCCTCCTGGCTTCGCACTCACGTGCCGGTACGCACGGATCCGCGTCGATTGGCCGGTATCTGCGGCCTTTCGGAGAGCCGCCTCGCACATCTTTTTTTACAAGAGACGGGTGTTGCGATTCGCGAATATCTGCTTTGGCTCAAGATGTGCAAAGCCGCAGAAATGTTTGTCGCAAATGTGACGCTCACCGAAATCGCACATTCGTCGGGATTCTCCGATCTGGCGCATTTGAGCAGGACCTTCAGGCGGTACTTCGATCTCAGTCCCTCGTTTCTCTCAAATCCCGAATCCGTACGCCTGCAAATAAGCAAGGAACCTTTCAACAACCGGGATTAAACTGGCATGAAGATGGCGCGCGAGACCCGTATGTGAACAGGACAGCGTAACTTGGCCCTCGGCGCATCGCACATTTCAGGGCTTCGGTGGCTCCCTCTTCCTATTCCCCGGACGGGGCAAAATGGGAAACAGCAGTTTCATTCAAGGCGCTGCGTGCGGCTTGCGGCACAATCTAAATTAACCGAAAACGCGATTGCCTACGCACCATGACGGCGAAGCCTACGCATGAGCTTTGAGATTAGCTTTTACGTATCAAATTAGCTCTGTACTACTTGGCACGGGTACACGGACGCGCCTTTTCGGGTGTTGCGGAAGAACCGCCGGTCAATTCGTATGATATGAGAGGTATCGATATGACAACAGGTCGCCGCAACCGGATGGCAGGTGATGCGC
Organism: Paraburkholderia sp. BR10936; assembly: GCF_040965735.1. Classification (NCBI taxonomy): domain Bacteria; kingdom Pseudomonadati; phylum Pseudomonadota; class Betaproteobacteria; order Burkholderiales; family Burkholderiaceae; genus Paraburkholderia; species Paraburkholderia sp. BR10936. The sequence goes on along the minus strand of NZ_JBFRCM010000026.1, from coordinate 1,887 downwards.
AGTGGCTGGCCGATCATGAAATGGACTTGGCGCGAAGCGCTTCTCACATTGCGAGCATGCAACATGAAGAAAGCATTCAAGCGGCCGTGAAAGAAACCCTTCTCCAGTTTGAATCCGCGTACGGAAGCGCAGAATCTAAAATATTCATGCATGCACTCGTCAGGAAGCTGGAGGAACGGGGAAATCTCAGAGCAGTTGAAATGCTTAGGGCATTTGTAAAGCGCGGTCAATCGCCCGGTACAACTCGGTAAACCATCGCTCCTTGTCCAGTCTGGAAAAATCGGATAGGTGTGCACTTGCCGAAGGGTAACTGGCAGAATAACGAGGACAATGTGATTCCATTGCTAGACGAAGAGTCCGATCGGGGTGGTATACCCACTAACGTCCTTCAGACGTACTGATTAAGGACGCGTGATACGTTTAGGATTCTCATTCACCCAACGTGGTTGATGGTGTCATGCATGCGATTTTGTACGCCGCGCCATCGTCTGCATGGAAGGCAATGGAATTCGCGAATTGTTGGACAGCTCTAACTGAGATTCACGACGACGAGCAACGTACTACTCGTCGTCACCACTCCCGAACGCATTTTCAGTTAATCAACTTTGCGCACTGTGGGTGCGTCAATATGGCAAAACGAATTACGTATGTAACCGGGGGAATGGGTGGTATTGGAACCGCAATATGCTAGCGGCTCCATAGCGACGGGCTTACCGCTGTTGCCGGCTGTGGGCCAAACTCGCCGCGGCGCGAGCGGTGGCTGGGGAGCAGGCCCCGCTCGGTTTTGACTTCACTGCGTCGGAGGGGAACGTCGCGGACTGGGCCGAGGTCGCCTTCGCAAAGGTAAAGAGGGAGCTTGGTGAAATCGATGTGCTGGTTCGACGATTGTCTCGTGGCTAGCGAGTGACGAATAGGCGTGTGCAACTGGAGCAGACGTCTCGCTGAACGGCGGCCTTCACATCTATATCAATGTCCGATGAGCAATTGGTCCTTGCACTCGCAAATGGCGTCAGGGCCATCGTGCGAACTTCGTCCTCCTGGCGCGGAAGTTGGTGGTTGAGCTTCCACCCGCCTATGGCAAGGCTTTGCGTAGTGCGTAACACCCGTAGCAGGAGGCAGTCGGACATACCTACGGAGGCTGACGTGGATCAATCTTGGCTGGGAATGGCTGTTGGCACGAGCGTACTTGTTGTCGCAGCGTTTGCGGTCATGGCGCACTACCGTCGTGAACGGCGCCGAGCCGATCTCCTGCGCAACCTTGGTCACGACGACTGGTGGCAACGGTGCCAGACGCGACGTTAGGCATTTCAGGAAACATGGTTTCACATGCGCTTCAACCTGCTATTTTGAGGCCGATAGGCCGTCCTCGGTTCGGTTCCGGCGCGCCCCGGCACATAGAAGGAAGTTTGGCGTCGGCCGTTATCGGTCAATGCCTGTTTCTTATGTCCTGACGGCCTGCGCGCACTCCGCGGTCCGGTGGTGCGGCACGCTTTCTGCTGCGCCGTCTGGCGAGACTGCGCCTAGCGCATGTCCGGCACGGAGCTTCGACCTAAGCGAGGCAGCCTTATGGGAGGGATGGACCATTTACACGCGGGCCTCCCGGCGGCGCGCGGCAATCAAGAGCCGTACGGACGCGAGCGCGGCGCAGGATTCAGCGCTGCGATCCTGGCGGCCGCAGCGGTCAACGAGATGTTTGTCCATATTCCCAGAAATTTTACATAAAAGAAATGATCACTTTTTGGTTTGTGGGGGCTACGTCCTAATGTCGTGTTCTGGCTATTTACAGATGTCGTGTTTTTGAGCGCTGGCAAGCTGGCAGACTGCTGCAACCGCTGCGGGGCCTGCCATGAAGCCGGACACGACGCTGGTGAGTTTGAGCATGCGCGA
>NZ_JBFRCM010000025.1:0-79085 GCF_040965735.1 Paraburkholderia sp. BR10936 | reverse complement strand
GACAATCATCCAGCGACAATCATCAGGAAGGAGCGACAACCATGACCGAATAACCACCGACAATCACCCCGGTCGACCGGCCAAAATGATTGTCGGTAAACCGGCCATCCTGCTTGACGCTATCTAGACGTCATTCGTCCAAGCTTTACTCTGTTGCTCGATCTATCAAGCTGACTTCGCTAGAAGTCAGAGGCCCCGTAGCTTGGATAGCAGGGTGGGGGGAAACCAAGCCTCTGAAGCCTATCGACAGGCATTTCCTAGGGGAATGCGCGAGTCATCGGGCCGTAACAAAAGTGAACGTAGATGTGGCCTCGAAAATGAAAAGCTCCGAGGGCCGAGCCCGCAACCGTGAGGGTGAAGGCAGCATGGGTAGCGGAATTCTGACCGATACGGCTATTCCACTTCGGCGGGGTGGAAGCGACGGCACGAAGACAAGGACATGCTGAGCAACTGGAGAAGCCCTCCTCGCCCCGGCGCGAAATCGCCGGAGCAAGGTAGGTTCTATAACCGGCGAACCCGGGAAGTGGACCGAAGGCGAGAGGGTGGCGGATGGGCCCGTAGTAGCCGTGAAACCGGGTAACGCTGGTGGAGCGAAGGGGCCCTGCTGTTTGTAACTTCCTCGACAACATGGGAGGCAAGGACGAGATGACAAAGGCCAGTGTCGAACAAATGCGACTCCGTTCCACGTGCCGCCAGTTTGCTTTGTATTTCACTGATTATCGAAGGTCTTCACCTCACTACAGTCAGTTAATCTCACCGGTCGCTGGAACCTCGCTTGCGCTCAGCGGACACTGATCATACCCACTCGCATTCACTGATGGCATAAAAATTGCTTCAAGGTAAGCCGACGACGTAACCGATACACCTATACATAGTCAAGGCCAAACATCCATGCAAAAAATTGTCACCATCTTTCTGCTTCTAATTTCCTACTGCACGTTGCTATCGGCTGCTGACAACCAGGGGAACGGAACCATACCCCCCCTTTCCTCTTACCCCCTCAGACTTTCAGCGGGCTCTCACAGTTCGTTATCAATACTCGGATAAAATTGTCAATTTCGTCGATACCCCCCTTTCTGGATTTCGCCCGAGACCCTTGCCTACCGACGGACGACACATGGTGAGCGCCAGTTCATTAAACTCAATATCAAAACTGGGAAGAAGCAACCAGCTTTCGATCATGGCCGCCTTGCCGAAGCATTAAATAGGGCGGCCTCCTCGAATTTCCGAGGCAATTCGCTGCCCTTTGACCGCTTCGAAATCGGACAAGACGGCAACCAGTTGCTGTTCTCCATTGGTTCCGTTCAGTGGAGTTGTGATCTTTCAAGCTACATCTGCACTAGGATCTCTCAGGGCGAAATCTTGCCATTTCATAACGACTTCACGCCAACGGCTGCAAGCGATAGTCGAATCACAATCGATTCACCGGACGGCAAGTGGAAAGCATATATCAAAAACTCCAACGTCTTTCTAATGAGTAAGGACGGATCCGTAAATGTACCGTTAAGTTGGGACGGGACAGAAGCGAACAATTACGTCTTCTCATCCCTAAAGTGGTCCCCTGACTCCAATCACCTCGCAGGTTACCGTGTCGCCCTCGGCCAACCGCGTCAAATCGTGCTTGTCAATTCCTCAGCAACAAACCATCAAGCCAAGTATGAGCCAATAGAGTATGCCAAAGCGGGAGATATTCTTCCGCGACCGCAACCGGTACTATTCGACATAGTCAACAAGCGCATGATCAATATCGACAATGCTTTGTTCCCGAATCCTTTTGACCTTTCCAAAATTAATTGGCGGAAGGATGGGGAAGGCTTTACATTTGAGTACAACCAACGCGGCCATCAGCTCTACCGAGTAATCGAGGTGGAGGCCGCCACCGGCCGTACGCGCTCTTTGATCGATGAGGTCAGCTCCACGTTCGTCGATTATACAGATTTAAGAAATAACCAAATAGATTCCGGAAAATACTTTCGCTACAATGTTAATGATGGAGAGGAAATTATCTGGGCATCCGAACGCGATGGATTTGAACATCTGTACCTCTTTAATGGCCGTACCGGTGTTTTAAAAAACCAAATCACCAAAGGTGACTGGATTGTCCGCGCGGTGGACCACATCGATCCAGTCAGAAGGGAAATTTGGTTTGAAGCAAGCGGAATGAATGTCGGCGAGGACCCTTATTTCGTTCATGCCTACCGAATTGGCTTCGACGGAAAGGGGGCTGACATCACTTACGCCAGAACCGGCCAATCATCACATCGAGTTTTCTCCTGACGGTAGCTTCTACGTCGACCTCTGGTCGCGTATCGACCTTCCCCCACGCATGGCGCTTTGAGCTTGCCCCTGAAAAACGTATCCCTTGCTGAGGTTTAAACTGCAGCAAGGAGAAACGAAGATGAGCCAATTGAAGCGTGCGCGGTACACCCTGGAATTCAAGCTGGAGGCGGTGCGGCTGGTGAAGGCCGGCCAGAGCCTGGCAGCGGTGTCGGCGATTCTGGGGGTGTCGAGCCAGACGATCTCGAACTGGGTGCAGGCGGACCGAAAAGGAACGCTGGTCGGCCCGGGTACGAAGCCGGTAACCGAGGAGCAGATGGAACTGGCTCGACTGCGTGCGGAGAATGCGCGACTGAAGATGGAGCGCGACATTCTAAAAAAGGCGGCAGCGTACTTTGCGAAAGAATCGACGTGAAGTACGCCTTTATCGAACGGGAGCACAAGCGCTGGCCGGCGTCGCTGCTGTGCGAGTTGCTGGAGGTCAGCCCGAGCGGGTATCACCAGCGGCGTCAGCGGGCTGCAGCGGGCCGGGAGAGGCACAGCCCGGTACAAATCAGCGACGATGCCTTGCTGGCCAACATCCGCGCGATCCATGCGCAGGTCAAGGGTGAGTACGGCTGGCCGCGCATGACGAAAGAACTGGCTCGGCGACTTGCTTCTATCGACCCTCGTGGCCTTAGAGACCTATCTTACGGCCCTCTCTACGCACGCAAAGTCCAGCAGTCCAAGCGACAAAACCAAGCGCTCATTTCACTGGCACGGCGACGCTACGACGTCCTGTTCGCCATGCGACGGGACCTTTTCCGAACACAAGTCAGCCCTTAACGCTTGATGAACCGCATAGGGGGGCATCCCAACATGAAAACCAAGACATCGATCTACTGGCGACGCATCTTGTCGAGATCGAATAGATTCAGGGCTGACCCGCCCTGACTTGGGCCTACCGGCTTCTGCGGCACGACCGGGTCGTCGTCGTCCTTCATCAGGTTGTTGTCCTGACGATACGCGCCCTGCACACCTTGAATATAGTCGTAGCGGTTCGACGTGACAGCCTGCGCCTTATCCCGATCGTCGATGATGACCGGACGCAGGAATATCATCAGATTCGTCTTTTCGCGGCTCTTCTGCTCCGAACGGAACAGCTGGCCGATCCACGGCACGTCGCCTAGCAGCGGCACCTTGCTGTTGCCGTTCGCGTACCCATCTTTTATCAGGCCGCCGAGCACGATGATCTCGCCATCATCGGCCAGCACCGTCGACTGCACCGAGCGCTTGTTGATTGTCACGCCGCCCTGATTGTTCGTCGATGCCGAATCGACGGACGAAGCTTCGGCATAGATTTGCAGCTTTATGATGCCACCGTCGGTGATCTGCGGCTTCACGTGCAACACGATCCCGACATCCTGTCGATCGAACGTGTTGAATGCGGTCACGGACGTTGCGGCATTCGCGGTCGGCGTGGCGTATGAACCCGTCACTACAGGCACGTTCGAGCCAACGACGATCTTCGCCTCTTCGTTATTGAGCGCGATGAGGTTAGGTGTCGATAGGACGTTCGCGTCGCTCGACTGCGACAGCGCCTGCAACAGCCCCCCGAGACCGAACACGTCGCCGAAGCGGTGCAGCAGGCCTACGTTCAGGCCGTTGTTCAGCAGGTCCGCGCCCTTCGTCGCGAGCGCTGCGGCGGGGGCGTTCGCGATGATCGCCCCCTGCGCAGTCAGGTTCACGATGCCCTGGCTGCCGTTGGAATTGAAGTTGGAGCTGCCGTAGAGACCGTTGTTTCCACCATTCGAAAGCAGCGCACCCTGCCACTGGATGCCGAGGTTCGCGTTTGTCGTCGCCGACAGTTCGACGATTAACGCCTCGATATATATTTGCGCGCGGCGGACGTCAAGCTGATCGATCACGCTGCGCAGATTGCCGTAGACGGCGTCCGACGCGGTAATGATCAACGAATTCGTCTCCGGATCGGCCTGGATCATCCCGCCGGGCTGGTTCTCTTCACTGTCACCGCCTTCCTTTTCGCCAAGAAACGCCGCGTTGTTACCTTGACCGCCGTTGTTGCCGCCGCCTGCAAGTCCATTGCTTCCCATCGACGAGAATGACGAACCGCCCAAGGATCCGCCTGGCAGTGGGGGCTGGCCCGGCGTGCCCGCCGACGAGTCCATGTTTCCTTGGTTGAACGAGTTCGCGGCACCACCGCCCCCTGTGGACATCAAATCATTGCCGCCCTTGCCGAGCATGCCGCGCAGCGTCTTCGCAAGACGCCCGGCATCCGCGCCCCGCAGTTGCACAACGTGGATGTTACCGGGCCGCCCGGTTGCCGCATCAAGCTGCTTCGCCAGCGACTTCGCCCCCGCGAGGCGCACTGCGTTCGACGCTCGCAGCATTAGCGAATTCGTGCGCGGATCGGCCTGCACCAAGACTTTCAGCGTCGCATCCGTATTGCCGATCGACCCAAGGTCGAGCATCTTGGTCATCTGCGTCGCAACGTCGGTCGCATTCGCGTTCTTCAGTTCCACTACCTGCACTTGCTGGCCGGCCGCAGAATCGACGCCCGCGATGATCTGCGCAATGCGGCGGACGTTATCAGCGTAGTCCGTGACGACGATCGTATTATTCGATGGATAGGCCGCAACCATATTGCTCGGCGAGATGAGCGGACGCAGCACTGGCAGGAGGTTGTTCGCCGATTCGTTCCTGAGGCGAAAGATCTGGGTGACGACCTGATCGCCGTGTGCCGAAGGCGCATTTCCAATGTACGTCGGCACACCCTCCACTTTCGCGTCCGCTTCGGGCACGACCTTGAGCACACCGTGATCCTGCACCAGCGAGAAACCCTGCATTCGCAGCGCAGACTGCAGAGTTTTCAATGCTTGATCCTCGGAAACAGGGTGCTCAGAGACGAGATTCAGCCGCCCTTCGACGCGCGGGTCAACAATGATCGTCTTCCCTGTCGCCGCGCCGACCGCCTTGGCGACCTGATCGATGCCGGCATCGACGAAATTGAGCATCACATCTGCCTGCGCGGTATGGGCGGTAATCAATCCAGCCAGCAGTAATGCGGTTGCGATGCGACGTAAAGCCATACGGTTTGTTCTTGTTAGGTTAACAGTCTATGTGGATTTGCCGGCAGTTGAATCAACACGCACAGCGCATTTACGTTGTGGACAGCTGCCGCTTTGTTCGCAAGTCGTCGTCAAACTTCAGCAGGACCGCATGAGGGGAAACACGATCGCTACGCATGCAACGGTGGGTAGCAATCAGTTGCACGGCAGGCCATGGCCGCCACATTGCAGAAGAACGAACGGCGTGGCGATGAACAGCGACGTCAAGAGGCCTTGGCAGACCATGGAACAGCGCGCCCATCCGCCTCATCATCACGATGCAGTTGAGGCAGCCGAGCTGCTGAGCCGATTCCGACCACCAGCTCGGTGAACGAGGTGGTCAAATATCCTGACCGTCGCTACACGGAGCCGCCCTACGACGCAGATGGCGACTGCTATTGCGAGACCGCCCTAGCACACTTTGACCGGTTCGAAGTAGACAGGGCCATCCTTGCGAGGACACACGGACAGTGGCAATCCAGCGCGGCCGCCGCATCACGCTCTCGAGCTCCAAGCTCGCGAACAAAAAAGGCATCGGAGGCGCGCTGAACTAGCTTGTCACGGGCCGCGACAACTCCGCGCAGCTGGATTCGACAGATCGCCGTGTGCGACCAGCGCAAACCCTGTGGCAATGCAATTCGCTTGGACGGCGTCCAACTCCGCGCTCGCACCTAGCCCCGTGGCAACGATGTACGAATCGTAACAGCGCGGGTTCGTTCCGTATAAGTCGCTATTTTTTTTGGATGCATCAAGCACATTTATGAGTCGCGATTTGTGCCAAAAGCGAGCTTACGTTGGCAAGGGCGGTTAGGTTAGGGAACTTAAGGAAAAGCCGAAATAGGTGATCACGGCCACCGGTATTCCATCCGCCGTTGGCGCAATAAGCGGTGTTAACAGAATGACTTTTGCTGGTGTCGCCAACATATGATGCAGCAGCGGAAAGCCTTGTGGATGGAAGCGAGCTGTTCGAAGCGGATGCGCGGTCGGCGGAAGTTGTGAAGCCGCGAGATGGTCCGCTCAACAACCCAGCGTGTTTTGCCTAGCCCACTACTATGTAGGCAGACCACGTCGAGCGATTTCGGTTGCAATGCCGGCAGCATGCAGTGGACGTCGATATTTGTCGTGGTCGTAGCCTCTGTCGCCCTGAACGAACCGAGGCTTTGATATGGTCTGCCATGCTTGGCCGGAAATGCCTCGACCAGCGCTTGAAGTTGAGTGACGTCATTGCGGTTCGCGACGGTCAGAATCACCGCGAGCGGGATACCCTGCGCTTCGGTGATGGGATGGTGCTTTGAACCGGGTCGCGCGCGGTCTGTGGGATTTGGTCCTGTTTTTGACCTGAGCCCACAGCGCGGATTGAACAGGAATCGACGATGACGCGAGGCCAGTCGATTTGCTCGGCTGCGCGCAATCGCCCAAGCAGCACCTCGTGCAAATGCTCCCACACGCCAGCGGCTTGCCAGTCACGTAGGCGCCGCCAGCAACGCATGCCGCTGCCGCACCCCATCTCTCGAGGTAGCAGGTCCCAACGCAGGCCTGTCTGTAAGACGAAGAGAATGCCGGTGAGCACCGCACGATTGTCGAGCGGCTTGCGCCCCGGATAACGGGTTCGCCGTGGTTTGAGAGGGGGCAGCAGCGGTTCGATGAGTGCCCACAGTTCGTCGTCGAGTATTGGCTTGGCCATGTCCTTTATATGGACGCCGCCCTTTTGCGAAGGGCTTTGAGTGTTCTGACGTAACAGGAACGGCTGCAGCTTTATATCTGGCCTTTGCAGCTAGTGTTTCACTGCGGGCCCCTATGGATTCCGCTGACTCGCGCCTCATTTTCGTCGCGGGCTTTTAGCCCGAAAGGACATTCAGGTTTGGCGAGTCCCGGTCCGACATGTTTTGCCATCACTCTCAAGTGCCAGCGCAACCTTTTGACGTCCCATCCTCCGACTACAGAGCTGATTTCATGTGCGTTCGAAAATCGCTCAAACTGGCCTGGCGCTCACATATCCACTCCGATAGGAACAACCATGTGCGAGGATGGCCCAAATGGTACGGGCCATCTTGTCCGCCAGTGCAACGATCACGACGTTCAGTGGCCGGCGCTTCTTCATCTGCTCGATTGCGCGGTTTGCGAAGTACGCGAGAAACTCCGCCCGTTTGATCGGCTTGTTGACGATTTCGCCGGTCTCTTCGTCCACGTGGTGTACCTGAAAGATTTTTTTTGCGATATCGACACCAACTGGCATAGGCTTCACCCGTCAGCATTGGTGAAGCTCAATACTCAGTCCATTCGCTCCGCCGCGTGAACTCCTCCCCCCCGCCGGGCCACCATTGGAGGGTAAAACTCTCTAAAGGGTTTTCCGCATTCTGCCACGTGCATTCCTTATCCGAAGCAGCAGCCAACACCGCCGCCCCGACCAGCGCAGCGACCATCAGAGCACCACACAGCACCCTCTTTAGCTTCTTCATAACTGCCCCCGTCGGTCAACGTTAATATCCCTAATGGTCTTCGTTTCATATCACTCTCCGTACTGCCCACCAAATCACATACATTACGCGATTCTTCCTGCAACCGACAGGGAAACGAATCAAATATACCTACGTCAATCGGAGTCGCCACTGATCCGCACATTCATTCCGGCCCAAAGCAACTGGAATATTCCGCACATTCCCCGCAGCTTGAGGCCCGGCAGACGTTCAACGCCTCGGTCCCGCAAAGTTCCTTGTAGAGAAACTTCTTCCACCTCATGCCGTGAACGTTCTTTTCAGCAAGCGCCGGAAACCAGTACTCGAGAAGCGCCGACAATTCGCCGCGCGAAGAAAGGCGCAACTCCTGCCACAGATGTTTTTTGCCTGCGCAAGCGTAGACCAGCGCGTGAGAAATGCAATTGATCTCGGTCGTTGTGCCTGCCCCCGGATTGGCGTGTGTCTTTAACAACATTACAAGATCGATGTCGTCATAAGACGGTCCTAGCTGTGAATCTGCAGCCGACGCGCCAAAGTAAAGACCCAGAGAACTCTCGGCATCAGGGAACCAGCGAGCAAGCATCCAGTGTGTCTCCGCTGCATCCAGTCCGGGGATAGGCAATCTTTCCGTACCGCCTTCGTCGAGCGCCGCCGCGAGCACACCGGCGACCGCAAGCACCGTCAAGTCGTCCGGGCTTTCCGCATGGCGCATTAACACCGCGTAGTAATCCATAGGAATTCTCGCTTGCTCACACTTGGGCCGCAGCATGTGTGTAGCACCCTTTCGGGCATATCTTCGCACATGCCGTGCAGCCAACGCAGAGACCTCGATGCGCAATTGTCATGACCTTCTTTTCATGCTCGTCCTCCTCTTCATCGTCATCATCCAGTGGAACATGATCGCCAGCTTCATCGATGCCTAACAGTTGAAGTACGCCGCGAGAACAAACCCGGAAGCATCGCCCGCAACCGATGCACTTTTGTTCGTCGAGTGAATCAACAAAGTGAGGTATCCAAGCCTCTCCGCTTGGGAGTATCACACTAAAAGGATGGCTCATTTGAAGGTCCGGAGTTTAATCGGAAGCCGAAACTGCGGTCTGACGTGCCTGCATCAACGCCGCATGCGCGTCGTGACAGCGTTGCGCGACTACCATTATCTGCTCCCAACCCGTTGGTAGATCTTCTGACAGATCATGCAGATCCATCTTGGCCTGCGTGGCCAACGCGTTGAGTTTTTTCAGGCGCGTCTTAAGTTCCCGCGAGTCGTTGCACATCATGTCCTCCTTTTCGGACGACGCACTACAGGCGTCACTGGCAACAAGAACCGTCATACTAGGGAGATCGGTTTTAGCCAGGGGCAACTCGTCATCCCCCGCAAAATCGTACGATGTGCCACGTTCCCTGGTGAGCTTCTTGCGCAACCACGGAGGCGGCGTGCCTTTCAGAACCCTGCTCAGCTTGATTAGAATCTCTTCGATCGGCAATGGCTGCGGCACCTTCACTGGATGGACCTTAAGCGCTACTACGCGCGCAGCCGCCGTACCGCCTATGGCCGCGACATACAAGATCGCGCAGTCGCGGATCACTTCGAGCTTCGGCGCAAGTTTCTCATCATCACCGTCCTGCATCAGCTTGTCGCCGAAATCAAAAATCTGTAAAAGTGAATGTCCTTCCGTCGTCACGTCGTATACCGCAATGCCTTTCGCCCAGCCAAAATGAGCGTCGACGTGCACTTTGTCCTGTGTCGCAAAGGCGATCTTCATGCGCTGGTCTCCTCATCAAGTTCAAGTTACGGCATGTAACACCCATCTCTTAAACCTAACCCTGAACCGAAACATCAAGGCCGCCCGATGATTGCGGCAGTTTCCAGTCGCCGGGATGAGGTTGCGAGATCCTCTCGAACATAAGATTGGCAATCTCGAAAATAAGATTCATTGTGCCGCGATAACCTATCTGGCAACGATGGGCGTTGCCGACGCGGTCAAACACCGGAAAGCCCGCGCGCATCAGCGGCTTTCCGAGGCGACCGGCCATCTGCCTGCCGTGCGAATGCGTGATCAGCAGGTCGCAGTTACTCGCGCCTCGTTCCATGTCCTCCAAGTCCCCCAATATGACTTCGCTTGCCGGCAACAGCGCATGCGATGCCGAAGCAGTGGTACTGATGCAAACAGATAGTTCCGCACCCATTTCACGGAGCAGCGAACCGATCGAAAGCAGCATGTCCGGCTCCGCACCAATCGCCACTTTTAGACCACCCGTGTAAAAATGGCTGTCGAGCATCGCATCCAGTAGTTGGCTGCGCTGCCGGCGATACCGGGCCGGGACTGCACGCCCCGAAAGTTGTGCAAGACGTTGCAAGAACCGGTCGTTCGGCTCCAGCCCCGTTAGCCGCTCGAGGATCTCGAACGGCACGCCGGCAATTGCTTCGAGCGTCTCGGCGGCGTCGCGCGTTTGCTCACCAACGCCAATTGTGAATGACGACGCCCCCGCCGCACGGATCTGATCAATCGTCGTTCCGCCCAGCGTCGTCCCACGCCACGCAGAATCAAGGTGGCCGTCGAGGGAGCCGGAAACATCTGGAAGCACAATCGGCTCCAGCCCGAATGCGCAAATAATCTCCCGAAGCTCGTCGATGTCACCAGGCGATAGATGACTGCCCGGCACCAGATTGATCTGCTGAGGTATCGTCGGCAACGGCTTCACCAGTGTCTCGACGATCGCGGTCACCGCGCGCCTGTAGCCGTCCTCAAAGGCACCAATATAGTCCGGTGTCGATACGAGGATGAGTTCAGTATCGTCCAGTTCGCGCTTGCGTTTTCGCACCATCGCAAGGTGCCCCTCCACATCTTCGCCGTTCGTCTCAGTCAGGCCAGTCGTGCAGAGCACAATGATCTTAGGCGCCGCGCGCTTGCGAATGTTCAGCAGCGCTGTCTCTACGTTCTCGTATCCGCCGAGAATCGTGGTGACCTCGCTCATCGCCGTTGTTTGCAGCGGAATGGCTTCTTTGAAATGGCGCACCAGTAGTACGAGCGCGAACGACGTACAGCCCTGCGAGCCGTGCATTACCGGCATGCATGCATCAAGCCCCATGGCTGCATACGTCGCGCCGAGCGGTTGACTCATTCTTAGGGGATTAACGGTACAGGCTTTTTCTGACTCGACGACTATCGCCATGATATGTGCTCCACTCCGAAACTCAACTCGATACCGCCGCGCGGAGGTTCCAATCGTATGCCTCACCGTCTGCGCCCCGCGGAATCGGATTGATGTGCGTGGAAGACTTAAGAATCCCCTCGCGATGCACTACCTCTTCGTCGTCCCACGGCGCAGGAATACGCACCTGCTGCCAGACTGGGTTCTGGATTGCGCGGTCGATCTCCTGCACCAATTTAACAATGCCCTCGTAGCCAGCGTACGGATGGTGTCGCTCCTGATTCACGTCGAGCCAGGGCATGCGCGCCTTAAGCGCGACAAACTGCGAGCGCCCGCCAGACAGCATGATGTCCGCCTTCGCATCCCGGAGCATGTTGTACATCTCGCGCGCCGTCAAATTGTCGACCATGCGCGTGTCATTGCCCATGATCTCCTTGATTCTTTCCTTATCCCCATCCGTACTTTTCTTCACACTAGTGCCGACGATCTCGAGCCCGGCCTCCTGCAGCGCCGCGACCACTGACCATGACTTCACGCCGCCCGTGATGAGCAGCACACGTTTGCCATCGAGCCGCTGCCTGTACGGGGCAACGCGCCCCCATACGCGCGCCTCTTCTGCCTTGACAAGGTGCTCGGTGCGCACGATAAGATCGTCCGGCGCACCCTGCTCCACCAGTAGCCTCGCGACCCCGCGCAGCGTGTCGCTCGTGTCGCCAATTCCGTAGAATGAACCCTCGAGGTATGGAATACCGTAGCGCTTCTGCATTTTTGTCGCAACGTTGAGCATGGACTTGGAGCACACCACCAGGTTGACCTTCGCGCGGTGTGCGCTCGCGATCTCGCTGTAGCGGCCGTCTCCCGAGATGCAGGACAGGAGCCGGATGCCGAGCGCCTCGAACAACGGCTTTATCTGCCACAACTCGCCCGAGAGGTTATATTCACCGATAAGATTAATATCGAATGGTGTCTTGTACGCCGGCTCGCGCGTGCCGATGACGTAATCGAGGATCGTCTCCCCTGCGAGCTTGTTGCCGAAGTTTTTGGATCCTGCGAAGCCGGGCGCATTCACCGGTATGATGGGCTTACCGAACTTTGCCGACGCGTGCCTGCATACGGCGTCTATATCATCGCCGATCAATGCGGTCACGCACGTCTGATAGACGAACACGGCAGGCGGATCGTACTTTTCGAAAATTTCACGCAGACTCCTGAAAAGCCGCCTCTCACCGCCGTAAATTACATCGAGTTCATTGATATCGGTTGTGAACGCGGTGCGGTAGAGAGTCGGCCCAGACGATGCCGAATGGCGGTTGTCCCAAGAGTTTCCTTCACATGCAATAGGCCCGTGCACCAAGTGTGCAACGTCGACCACGGGCTGCAATGCGATCCGCGCGCCGTCGAATGCGCATCCGCCAGCGGCCGCCCCCGGCGAAACCTGCTTCGAACAGCCTTGCTTGCGCTCCTTTTCGCTCTTCGCGAGGTTCTTTGCGCAACCCGGTTCGTTGAAGATCTCGACAGCGCTCGTCTTTAGCCACATCGTAGAGTCCTGACAATAGAAGTCCACGACTACAGGCAAATTGCGTACCACCATCGTAGCCCAAGCTAACAGTCATAGTGACGCTATGCCGAAGCCGGATTTGTCGTCCTTGTTACCTGCGTTGAAGGAGTTGAACCAATCACTACAATGTTGCGACACGCGAGAGCCTGCCGGTAGCCTTCTCGCCCAGTCTCTCCAAATGCATCCGCGCAACCGCCGCTGCCTTCAGAAGCGGCGCAGCTTGATCCCGTGCTTACGCAGTGCGTAGCCGATCTGCCGCGGCGTGATATGTAGGAGTCGTGCGGCCTTCGCTTGCACCCATCCACAGCGCTCCATTGCCCACACAAGCTGTTCCCGCTCGCTGCCCGGCATGTCGCTACCGCTTGGCGTATCGAAGCTACGCCCATTCCAATCACCGGCACTTACGCTCGCCAGGGCATTCGGCACTTCACTGTTTGTAGCGTCCAACGTGCGGGCAGCACGCACAGCGTCTTCTCGTTCGATGTAATGTAGCTCTTTGGTGAGGCACCGGCCTCTCTCACACAGAAAGGAAAATCGATCTATCGTGTCGTGATCCGCCATGGTCGCGGTACGCTCAACGCAATTTTCCAGCTCGCGCACATTGCCAGGCCAGTAGCAGCTGGAAAGAACCCGAAACGCTTGTTCATTGAAATGCAAAGATCGACGATTGTCGCGGTTAAAGCGATCCAAAAAGTGCTGCGCCATTGCCGGAATGTCCTCACGGCGTTCGCGCAACGGCGGCAAAAGGATACTAACGACGTTGATGCGGTAGTAGAGATCCGCACGAAATTCCCCCGCCTTCACCATTTGTTCGAGGTTGCGGTTCGTGGCAACGATCAGCCTCACGTCGACTCTTACCGGGGTGGTGCCACCCACCCGCTCGAACTCTCGTTCCTGCAAAACTCGCAACAATTTGGCTTGGAACGAAGGCGAGATGTCGCCGATCTCGTCGAGGAAAAGTGTCCCACCGTGCGCCAGTTCAAAACGCCCTTTGCGTTGATATTGCGCACCGGTAAACGCTCCCTTCTCATGGCCGAATAATTCGCTTTCTAGCAGTGTTTCAGTGAGCGCCGCACAGTTCACCGATATGAACGGCCGGCCCTTGCGGGGCGATAACCCATAAATCGCGCGCGCGATCAGCTCCTTTCCAGTTCCGCTCTCGCCGCGCAAAAGCACCGTCGTCCGCGCTGGCGCTACTTGATGAACTTGCGAAAAGACGCGTTGCATGGCGGCAGATTCTCCGAGCACATTGTCGATACGAGACGAAGTCTGGTCTGCGTTGACCGCTCGTCTCATCTCCTGTCGCGCGGTTTGGTCCATCTGTCCCGACGCACGATCAAGCAGAAGTGCCTGGCCCATCGGCGCCGCGACGACCTTCATGAGTTGGAGGTCGCTCGCAAAGGCGCGCTGTCCGTCCGTGTTCTCGCAGAACGCAACAAGTACGCCGAGCGGCCGCCCTTCATACCTGATCGGCGCCCCGAGCAGTGCCACATGCTCACCTTCCAATCCGTCGAAGATATCGATGCTGTCCACGAAGAGTGGTTCATCACGCAGTCTCGCCACCACGACGGCTGAGTCGTTTGTGTGTATTCGCCCCAATACCCCGTCATTGGGCAAGAAACGCAGACGTTCACGCCAGCCCGCTGACAACCCCGTGCCACACAGGCCGCCCAGATGGCCGTCTGGCTCAGTGACCGCAATAAACGCGGAGCGCCATCCACACGCATATGAGAGGTAATGCAAAGATCTCTCCAACGTCCTTTCGGTATCTCGTGACGAGGTCAACGTCTTTACTACTTTGTAGACCACATCAAAATTGAGATGACTCTCATTGACATCGAGCTGCGACATAGATCTGAACTCCGGAAATTGCACGTTAGCGCCGCGGGACCCGGGTCCCAACACAATGAATGGCGGCGCTACATTTGCGCAAGCCACGGTGAATTCTTATCGCAACGGGCACGAAAGCCGACAAAACAGACAGAGACGCGACAATCGGAGTCGCGGTGTCAGAAATACGACAAAAACACGAGGTATCTTTGTGCGCAGATGGGATACTACCGAAAGAAAGCGTTGGTTTTACGACAAATTTAGATTTGTGCGGCAGTCTATGTTTAAATGCATGAGTCGCACTTGATTTGTGCGGAAATAGCATAACTGCGCGTGAATTAGAGAATGCGCTTCACGTAGCGTTGATGCTGGATTCAAAAGACAGGACGTTATCGTCTGAACCTCCATTTGGCGCGCCGAAGTTCGGCCCTTCGACGCGTTTTACCTCAGAGGCTCATTAGTTTGAAGCACGCAGTGGCAAGCCTGATGACGCTCCGTCGTGTACACCGTCTCCAAGAGTACTCAATTGCAGCGAACGGAAGAGAAAACGCTGAAGTGCGTTGGCCGCAGACGAGCGGTCTTCTAATCGCCCAGGACTAAAGAGACCGAATTCCGCCACCGGCGGCAGCGGCAACCCTACTGCGCTGGGATCGATCGCACGCATCGTATCGCGGCGCACCTGCCAATCCAGAAGTAGCGCAACGCCGAGCCCAGCTTCAACGGCTGACTGAACCGCAGAGAGGCTCGTGCTTTTGCAGGCCACGCGCCAAGCGATACCTGCTTCAAGCAACGTGGCAAAATAGCTCTCCTGCCACCTGCATGCACCGCCGAATGCAACAATCGACAGCGGACCGTCTCCGAGATCATCATTGCGCGTGCGCGCAGCCGCCCAGCGAAGGGGATGTCGCCAGGTGACGAGCGGTTCCGCGGGGATCTGGGCTGGATCACCAATCGCGAAATCGAGTGTGTTGCTCATGAGCCGCTGCGATAAGGCCGGACTCGCATCAACGACGATCTCCAGGGCTACATCAGGAAACAATGTCGAAAATTGCCGCAGTGCATGGCGGAGGTGACTCATCGCGATGTCCTCGGGAAGTCCAATTTTCACGGTACCCGCAACTTCACCCGAAGTAAGAGCGGAACGCGCCGCAAGGCCAATTTCGAGCAGCTTGTGTGCATACGGCAACAGAACATTGCCCGCAGAGGTCGGCTTCACGCCGCGCGGTGAACGCTCAAGGAGGCGCTGGCCGACTTCGTCTTCGAGCCGCCGGAGGGCCATGCTGACGGCAGCCTGTGTACGATGCAGCTCCATGGCAGCATTGCTCACACTGCCGGCTTCCACTACCGTCACGAACGTACGCAGTAGTGTGCTGTCGAGATCGCGAATCATCAATTTCCCTCATGCAAACATAAACATTATCAGCTTATACCACGCATACCGCTGCAGTTAGTATCCTTCCGTCGCCCAAGTCGAGAGCATGGGTGAGCAAAAAACGAATGGGAATGGAGCCTAGATACCTGTTACAAAAAGCATTCGCTGTGTTTAAGGAAACGATTGGGTCAGTTGTCGGTTGACAGCAATCATTTCGATGCGATGGCGTTTGCCAAAGCAGACCGCTCTGCAAAGAGCGACCCAATTTGGGGCCACCCGAGAGCGGTCGGCCTTCAACGCCCTCTCGTTGCACGGCGTCCGGTGCGCTGCTTCGAGGCCAAGCGTGGGGACTTTCGCAAAGCTAGCGAGCCACCATTGCTTCGTGCCACGAGCAGTTCGTGTCTCCGGTTTATTCGCCGCTGACCCGCTACGCAGCGCGCCGCGTTCGCTCCTTCTCATCCTATCTGGAGATCACATGAATACACCCAACGATCGGGTTCGCTTCGAGGAGCTTGCCAAGCATGCCATGGACCAGGCACTCGCAATTTCGCCGGAAACCGCTGCGTTCCACTGCGGCGACTGGATCGACAGTGAGTACTATCGGCGCCATCTCGTCGAAACCGTGTTGCGCATCCGGCTCAACAACGAGGTAGGCGCATTCGCGCTTTACAAGATAGGCTGCCAGGACAACTCGCTCGCGCAGATGCTGGCGCAACACCTCGCACAAGAGTATGGGCAAGAATGCCTTCTTCTGCATGACCTCGAGAGGTTCGGCCTGACCGCAGCAAGCGTGGACAGCATTAGACCATTCAATAGCACAGACAAGCTAATCGGATATCTCTACCTCAGCATTGTCCGCGATGGCCCGCTCCCTACGATGCTCTTGAACTGGTTGCAGGCATGGTATTCGGGCCGCTACAACAAGGTCATCGCGGAATCAGCCGCGCGCGCATTCGGGCACGATCACGTAAAGGGTACACTCAGCCACATTGAGTACGCCGAATCGCGCAGCTTGGAAGACTCCACATGGATCGCTCTGAAGCTCGCGATCGGTGGCTGGGGCGGAATGGAGAAAGCAGAAATCTATTTGAACAACTTTGTCGGAATGATTCACGAGTATTTCGAAGAGTTGCGTGTGGCGACCCTACCCCGGCCGGAAACCGGCACTGAACAGGCAGCGATCAAATGACCGCCATCATCGTGATAGAGCCGCGCTCGTCCGGGACCGCACTGGTCGCCTCAGCCGTGCGCCTTGGCGTGGCCACCCACGTATTTTCGGCCAAAAGCGATGAGCCCCCCCTGTCACGCGAACTGCAGGCCGCCGCGGTGTCGTACACGATGGTGGACACTGCCTCGCCGAACGCCGTGGCGGCCGCCGCATGCGCCATCGGCGTCGATGCGATCGTACCCGGTTGCGAATACGCAACCGGCGTAGCAGCTGAATCAGCGGCGCTCCTTGGTCTTCCCCATTTGCAGCCGGAAGCGGCAGCACTCACGCGTGATAAATATCGCAGCCGCATGCATCTCGCCGCCGCCGGACTGGCGGTTCCTGAGTTCGCCCTCATCGCACATCGTCGCGACGTCATAACAGCCGCTTTACACGTAGGTTTTCCAGCCGTCCTCAAGCCTGTCCGCGGCGGCATGCATGTGAGGTACGTCAATTCTCTTTCCCAGTTGCAACTTGCGGTCGAGTGTGCCATGCATCACGGCGTTGTCGATATCGGCCACAAGGCCGGCAACGTGTTGCTCCTTGAACAGTATCTGAAGGGCCCAGAGTACTGCATCGAAGGCTACGTCAGCAGCCAGCACGGACCCCGCGTCGTCGCAGTAACCGAAAATCTTTTGGGCGCAGAGCAGAATTTCGCAAAATTGGGCCACTTTGTCGAAGCCTCTTTGAGCGCGGACCAAGGAGCCGCGCTCGTCAATTACGTCGAGCACACCGCGGCGCAGATTGGACTGACCCTCGGTGTTTTCCACGCCAAAGTGCGCATAACACGCGACGGTCCGGTGCTGATCAAGATCGCGGCCTGCCTCGGAGGTGATCGCACCTATCGGCTCATCGAACTCAGCAGGTCAATCTCTCTGCCGGAATTAGCGATACGCAGCCACCTCGGCGATCCTGATCCAGCCCCCGACGTCGATGCAAGACCTGCCCTGTGTGTCAGCGGCGTGCGGTTCTTCGCACCGGTAGGCGACGCGGCCGCCGTCGAACGCGTTCGCGCCATACCAGTTTTCCAGGAGGTGGTGGTCCATTCTCAATCGGCGGCTCAGTCCCGCGACGAGCGGCCGTGTCGGCCATGTGTTGTTCATCGCGCCTGATCGGTCGACCTTGATTTGCGCCTTGCTGAAGCGCTGAGAGCGCTCGGATCCGGCCGCGCCTGTAACGATATCTGAACGGTTTGCCCTTCATGACAACCAACAAACACGCCCCGCGTAGCCGCATAGTCGTGCTTAACCGATGGTCCGACGGCTTTGCAGCTTACCATCGCTACATCGATCACGCGACGAATAACGTCGCTTACATCTGCACGCCGAACGGCGCGGCTGCGCTCGACGCCTCTCAAACCGCGCATGTCGAAGAGCTAGCAGACATCCTTGATGAAGATGCGCTGCATAAGGCCATGAGCTCCTGTCAATCGGCGCTCGGCGGCATCGACAGGCTGATCGCATTGTCCGAATTCGACCTTCTGAAGGCCGCGCGACTGCGCAATTCGTTCAATATCCCTGGCGATCTGCCAGATACCGTCGTCCGCTTTCGTGACAAGACCGCTATGAAGCATACCGTTGCTGCCGCGGGCCTGCGTGTGCCACGCGTTGCAGCGTTGGAAGATGTGGCCTTTGCGAAAGCAAATTCGTCCCCTGTGATGCGCTTTCCGATCATGGTAAAGCCACGTACCGGCGCGGCAGGCCTAGACGTACCGCGCATCGACACCCGTGCGCGATTGGATATGTTGTGGCCGACACTACCGCTGGTTGAGTACGAGTGCGAGGAGTACATCGAAGGACCCGTCTATCACGTTGACGGTTTCGTGCGAGACGACACATGGGTAATTGCGCGCGCGTCCCGCTACATCAACAACCGTCTTCAGTTTGCACAAGGAAAACCCCTAGGCTCGGTGATGCTCGACCCGGGGCCGCTCAATGATGCGGTGCTTGAATTCGCGGCGGCATGCCTGAAAGCGCTCGCCTTGAGCAATGGACCGTTTCATCTCGAGATAATCGGAGCTTGCGACGGATTCTATTTTCTGGATGTCGGTGCCCGTGTCGGCAGCGGGGAAATTCCCTTTCTCTTCCATGAATTGTACGGCGTCGACCTCTTCGACCTCTGGGTTACTCACCAATCAGGTGACGAAGCGCGGTACGCCGCACGGGCGCAGGCGGCGTTAATCGCGTCAACCTCGATCACACGCGGTGGATTCCTGATGCTGCCAGAGCCAGTCGGCAAGATATTCGTCGACGCACAATTGCCGAACACTATCCCGGGGCTTTACGAAGCTGTGCTCCCGGCGAGACGTCACTTATTCAACGGTTCCAGCTGCTCGGGCAACATCCTCGCACGCTTCCGCTATCGCGGCGCATCGGAGGAAGAAGTCGACAGGGCAATTCGCGCGACGTTGCGCGATTTCCGCTACACGCTGGCAGAGAGTGTGGGCTCGCCGAATAGCAGTACACATGACATCACGCTACGCAAGACTTTGCGCCTCCTCCAGCAATAGCTCGCGCATCCAGATACTTGCAGGATCACCGCTATGCAGCGCAGGCCATTGGATAGCCTCAGTAAAAGTCGATAGCGGAAGCGGTACTTCGGCGATCCGCAGAGGAGAGGCTTCCCCGAGATGCCTAGCGAGCCTCAAAGGGATCGTCGCAATGCGACGGGTACCCGTTAGCACCGACGGAATGAGGTGAAAGGTCGGGACGACGACCTCTTCGCGCCGTTTGAGACCGAGATCCAGTAGGAAAAACTCTTCGATCGAAGGCCTGCGTGCCCGCCCGAACCTCACCGTCACGTGTCCCATGGACATATACCGGTCGAGCGGAAGCTGCTCCGACAACTGCTTGTTGGCAGGACAGCCGACACACACAAGCTTCTCGTCGAAGAGCGGCGCTTTCGGGTGAGTATCCGGCAGGAATAGATCGGGCAGAATCAAAAAATCGACGTCGCCACGCCGCAGCAAATCCCCAGGCTCGTCATCTGGGAAAAGCAATTCGAAACTGACCGCGGGAGCTTCGCGTGCAACGCGCTTAATGACCTTCTGGAAATAGACGAGCGTCATGAAATCAGATAGGCAGACCCTGAACCGGCGATCCGACTTGGCCGGCTGGAAAACGTCGCGCGAGATGATGGAAAGCTGGATATGCGATAGAGCCTCCCGCACCGGTCCGGCAAGCTCTATCGCTCGTGATGTGGGCACGAATTCTCGGCCTCTCATCACGAAGAGGTCGTCGCGAAAATAGTCTCGCAACCGCGACACCGCTGCGCTCATGGCAGGCTGACTCAAATTGATGTCGCGTGCCGCGAGCGTGACGTTACGCTTCGCCATCAATGCGTCCAACGCGACGAGAAGATTCAGATCGAGGCCTTTGAAGCGCATCTTTAATTATCCGCGTTATGGATGACACATATCGAAACAATCGATTGTACAAATTTATTGAGGTACCGCAAAGTTACGGCAATTCAGCTTGACATGCAAGTCATCAATATGAGTATTCATGTCGTTCTACTGAACGACACTCGACATCAACTCCCAGATATTGATCTGCTACGCCGCATTTCGCGTTGCGACTGGGGACGGTTCCAGGGTAGACGGTGACTCATCAAAAGATGAGTGAAAGACCATGAGAAGACTCAGCGATTGGGAAATGCCGCAATTTATTGCGAAAGTGCTAAACGAGCGTAAGCGTAACGGTGAGCGTAAGGTTTACCTTACCTTTGACGACGGACCGCACCCGATATGGACGCCGAAAGTACTAGATCTGCTGGCGCGGCAACAGGTACCGGCAACCTTCTGCGTACTCGGTGCCTACGCGGCGGAGTATCCGGAACTTATCCGGCGCATGGTTTCCGAAGGCCACGATGTCGCGAATCACAGTCTCTCCCATCGGGATTTGTCGAAATGTGAGCCAGATCAGATACGGCACGAGATAGCAGAAGCGAACGCGCTTATCCAGCGTGCTTGTCCAGCGGCAGGGGTGCGATATATGCGTGCGCCATATGGCAAATGGACGAACGACGTTATCGCCGAATCCATGAAATCGGGACTAATGCCACTCCACTGGTCGGTAGATCCACGAGACTGGTCCCGTCCGGGCGCCGAGGCGATTGTCGATTCCGTATTGGCATCAGTGCTGCCCGGCTCGATCGTATTACTGCACGACGGGGCTCCTCCCGAAGAGTGCGACTTGCATCATCGCGATGCTTCGCGCGCGCAGACTGTCATTGCACTATCACGCCTGATTCCAGGATTGAAGAAAAGGGGCTTCGTCATCGGTTCACTTCCGTAAGTTCAACGGAAAATCTCGCTTTACGAGTATCTCTGACCCCAAGCTGGTCGACAAGTGGACGATATGCTCCCCTAGAGACGTTTCACCAACAGCTTCAAGTATGCGCGTGGTCCGCGCGCGGACGATCATGGATAGAACTAAGGAAATACTGACCCAGAAGCAGGCGTTGGCTGATCTGACTTTCAGCCGATACCGATGGAAGCGTCCTGGGCGACCTCGCTACCATGAGGTGCATTACTGGAAATTTCTCTCGTACGCCACAACAGCGTCTTTCCTGCCCCATGGAGAAACGTCAACTCTACAGGCACGAGAATAATTGCCACTCGAATCATGCATGAACCTGGATGGTATTACCGCGCCTGACTCCCGCGCCATCGCTCACGGCAGGCCTGTACTGAGAATCCCAACGTCTCCTAGCACACTGACCCGATGAACATTCCTGCCGCAATCAACACGACATCTGTCCTACTATACGCGTCACTTTCGGCCATCTATAAAAGCGCGCAGGTTCTTCACACTCTACCGACTAGCGGCGGCCCACCTGCATGCATCAAGGTATTCGACATAGAGTATTTGCCGGACATCGACGTCATCGTCCCGTGCTTTAACGAAAACCCCGAAACGCTGCGGGCGTGTCTCGACTCGATTGGCGCCCAGGATTACGCGGGCGCTATCAAGGTTCACGTAGTCGATGATGGATCCGCCAACCGCGATGCGTTGAACGTGGTGTATCGGGAGCACGAGCATGATCCGCGATTCAAGGTACTGCTTCTTCCACAGAATGTGGGAAAGCGTAAAGCGCAAATCGCCGCGATACGTTCTTCGACCTCAGATCTCATACTTAACGTAGATTCCGACACCACTCTGGCGCCGGACGCAGTAAAGAAACTCGTGCTGACAATGAGCGACCCATCGGTCGGTGCAGCCATGGGTCAATTGGTAGCCAGCAATCGCAGCGACACGTGGCTGACCCGCCTAATCGATATGGAATACTGGCTTGCGTGCAACGAGGAGCGCGCGGCGCAAGCTCGCTTTGGCGCCGTGATGTGCTGCTGCGGACCGTGTGCAATATACCGGCGCACAGCGCTTCTTCTGCTGCTGGACCAGTACGAAACGCAAATGTTCCGGGGCAAGCGCAGCGATTTCGGCGAAGACCGCCATCTGACAATTCTGATGCTCGCGGCGGGCTATCGGACGGAGTACGTTCGAGATGCAGTCGCCGCGACCGTGGTTCCGGATAGGCTGCGACCATACCTGCGCCAGCAACTGCGCTGGGCGCGCAGTACCTATCGCGACACGCTGCTCGCCCTTCGCCTTTTGCCTCGTCTTGACCGCTACCTAACTCTTGATGTGGTAGCGCAGAACATTGGCTCTCTGCTGCTGGCCATTTCAATGATCTCTGGCTTTCTGCAGATCGCGCTCACAGCCACTGCTCCTTGGCAGGCATGCTTCGTTATTGCTTCAATGACGATGGTCCGTTGCTCCGTTGCGGCCATTCGCGCTCGCGAGCTTCGATTTCTCGGATTTTCAGTGCACACACTCATAAATCTTTTGCTCCTGCTTCCTGTAAAGGCATACGCTCTATGTACATTGGACAACAGTGACTGGCTTTCCCGCAGTTCTGCCGTCCAAGACCGCGACGAGCACCATGTTCCCAAAAGCGAGTAATGCGTAGCATCGCGCGCGCTACGGAATCTTCCTTAAACAGTGGTCTGTATACATTTCCGGCTCCATGTCTAATGCAGCGATCACCTTCTCCAGCGTAAGGAAATCTTATGGCGGTAAGCTTGCCGTCGACGGATTGTCCTTCCGTGTAGAGCCCGGCGAGTGCTTCGGTCTGCTCGGGCCTAATGGTGCCGGCAAAAGCACTACCACGCGAATGGTGCTGGGTATGGCGCTGCCTGACGCAGGCGTGATTACCGTCCTCGGAGAACCGGTGCCAGCGCGGGCACGCCTGGCGCGGAGGCGCATTGGTGTCGTTCCGCAATTCGACAACTTGGAGCCAGGTTTTAGTGTGAGCGAGAACCTGAAACTCTTCGGGCGCTACTTTGGGATGAGCAAAGGCGAAATCGAGGCGGTCGTTCCATCCTTGCTGCACTTCGCACGTCTTGAGGACAGGGCTCACGCACGCGTCACAGAGTTATCGGGCGGGATGAAGCGCCGCCTAACCATTGCACGCGCGCTCATCAACGATCCGCAACTTATTGTCATGGACGAACCGGCAACCGGGCTAGATCCGCATGCGCGCCACCTCATCTGGGATCGTTTGCGCTGTTTACTCGCACGCGGCAAAACAATTCTTCTCACTACCCATTTCATGGAAGAGGCAGAGCGATTGTGCGATCGGCTATGTGTAATCGACGGGGGACGCAGCATTGCTGATGGTGCACCTAATGCATTAATCCAGGAGCAGATTGGAAGTCACGTTATCGAGATATACGGCGGCAACCCACATGAACTCAAAGCGCTGCTCATGCCGTTTGCGCAGCGTACAGAGGTTAGCGGTGATGCACTCTTCTGCTACACGGCCGATCCACAACATGTATGCGCGCGACTGCGTGAGCGTAACGGTCTGCGTATTGTGCAACGTCCCGCGAACCTGGAGGACGTTTTTCTTCGGCTGACCGGACGAGAAATGAAGGATTGAATGATGCGCGAAGTGTTTTTGATTACTCTACCCGGCAACGCCTGGAACTGGCGCACAGTATGGCGGCGCAATTATCTGGCGTGGAGAAAAGCGGCACTTATCTCCCTTCTCGGCAACCTGGCTGACCCGATGATGTACTTGTTCGGTCTCGGCTTCGGCGTCGGAATAATGATAGGTCACATCGATGGCACTCCTTACATTGCATTCCTGGCGGCTGGAATGGTTGCGACAAGCGCCATGACCTCAGCGACTTTCGAAACGATTTACGCTGCCTTCGCTCGCATGCAAGTTCAGCGCATGTGGGAAGCCGTGCTCTGTACCCAACTGACAATTGGCGATGTCATTCTTGGCGAATTGGCATGGGCCGCTACAAAAGCCCTTCTCGCGGGCTCCGCCGTGATGGTAGTTGCGGCGACGCTCGGTTACGCGGCGTTTTCGAGCATCGTATCTGTGATCCCTGTCGTTTTTCTGACTGGCCTCGCTTTCGCGAGCGTGGCAATGGTACTCGTTGCGATCGCGCCGAGTTATGACTATTTCGTTTTCTACCAGACGCTTGTGCTTACGCCCATGTTGTTCCTGAGTGGTGTCGTCTTCCCTGTGGGCCAACTGCCCGGCGCGCTTCAAGACCTTGCACAGTTCCTGCCGCTTGCCCACTCCGTTGAATTGATCCGTCCGGCGATGCTTGCACGTCCGGTCGGCGGAATGGGGCTGCATCTGGGCGTGCTTTGTGTCTACACAATACTGCCGTTCTTCCTGTCTGCGACACTGGTCCGCCACCGGCTGATGTCTTGATGCCGACGGCGTTGCGCCTCAGCAGCAGTCTTGTGACAAGCGTCAGACTGGGGCTACACCCGAACCACCGCTTTCAACCTAATGAAATGCACGCCATGACCCACTTGATGCCGAAAACTCAGCCATTCGTGATTCTCGGGATGCCCAGAACCGGCACTCACTATCTGGAAGAACTGCTGAATGCTCATCCGAGCGTCTTGAGCAATGGCGAGTTGCTCAACACCTATGACACCAATTGGCCTGATACCAACCGGCTCAGGTGCAGCAATCTGGAACTTCTCGAGCTTGCCTATCTTCGCTATCCGGTCCAAAAGGGAAAGGCACACGCCACGCATATCGGTTGCAAGATCAATCAGCCGCAATTTCTGGAACGCCCAGGATTCTTTGAGGAATTGGCACGGTGGCCATGCCTGAAGGCAATGCTTGTAGTCCGCAGGAATACGCTGGAATCGCTGCGATCTCTGGTGCAAGCGAGACAAAGTGGTGAATGGCTGAAGTACGGTTCGGACAATGGATCAGCTCCGCCTCCTCAGGTCGCGTTGACCATTGAATTGTGCGAAGCCTACTTCAAAGCTGCAGACGATTTTCATCGTCAAGTCGTCGACTCTTTCGCGCCAGAGAATCTGCTTTCAATAGACTATGAAAACCTCCTCGATGATCCCGCCGGATGCATGGAAGCGGTACAGACGTACCTTGGGACTTCCATGCATCCCTGCTCTCACAGGACAGTTCTTCAAAGGCAGGAAGTACGGCCTCTGGAGCAGACCGTACTCAACTTCGACGAGTTGAAATGTCACTTCAGTGGCGGGAAGCATGAGAGATTTTTTGAAACAGCGAGAGGTGGACTTTCCTGTAATGGCAGGATCCATGTTCGCCCATGTTCATTTCCATAGAAGCAGCACCAAATCTATCCTTCAAACAAGTCTGCTATCGAAAGACTAATTTTACGATCTTGCGTTCCCTACTGGCGCAACATCCCGAACGCGAGGCTTCCACCTCCTGGGTAATCGCACGCCACTGGTTGCGCGTAGACGCAATTGAACAAGGTATCTTTCCATGTCTTCAAAGGTGCAGTGGAAACTGTGCTGGGAAAATGAGCTCCAGCTTTCCGATCATCTCGAATTGGCCCAGTTTTTTCGGACGACGTATGGCCCGACCGGACCGTTCAATGCTAAGCCGTTCGATGGCGGTCGAAGTTGGGCCGGGGCGAGGCCCGAACTCCGCGCAATTGCCTACGATTCGCAAGGTGTGGCGGCGCACATGGGTTCGTTGCGCCGCTTCATCAAGGTTGGCACAACCGATGTGCTGGTGGCGGAACTGGGTCTGTATGGAGTGCGGCCAGACCTCGAGGGGCTCGGAATTAGCCAATCCATTCGCGCGATGTATCCTGTATTGCAGGAGCTTCGCGTGCCATTCGCATTTGGCACCGTCCGCCATGCTTTGAAGAACCACTTCACGAGGTTGTGTCGACATGGAATGGGAACGATCATTCCAGGAGTTCGCGTCCGTTCAACGCTTCCCAACGTTCACCTCGATTTGCCGGCAACACGTGTTGAAGATGTACTGGCGGTGATTTTGCCAATTGATAGGGCTATGAGTGAGTGGCCGCACGGGACTGAAATCGAACGCAATGGCCCTGAGCTATGACTCGCCTGCATCTGTACCGGACATGCGGTCAGCGGCTCGATCTGTCCTGCAACGAGATTAGAACGCACACTCTCGGGTAACTAAATTGAAAACCGTAACGCATTTTGACTTGCTGCGACGGGAGTTGGACGCGGACGACCCGTGGCAACTGGACAGTAATCCGTTCGAGCATGAGCGTCATATGCACATGCTTCGATTATCCCTCTCTAAAGGCCCCGTTGCCCATGCCCTTGAGGTTGGTTGTGCGGGGGGCGCGTTCACAGAGAAATTGGCGCCATACTGTGGGCGGCTCACCGTGATGGATGTGATGCCGCAAGCGCTTGCGAGAACACGCAAGCGCTTAAATTACCCGCCGAACGTGAACTGGATCGTTGCAAACGTCCAGCACTTTTCTAGCGCAGAGCGGTTCGAACTGATCGTAGTCGCGGAGGTTTTCTACTATCTCGCCGACATCGCCGAAGTGCGAGATGCTATCCGCAATCTGGCATGCGTACTCGCGCCTGAGGGCCAGTTGATATTCGGTTCAGCACGTGACGCCAATTGTCGACGCTGGGGACATATTGCTGGTGCCGAAACGGTGCTGAAGATGCTAAACGAACGGTTCACCGAGATTGAGCGAGTCGAGTGCGTCGGCCAGTCGTCCAACGAGGATTGCCTGCTCGCACGCTTCCAGAACGCAGTGCATTTTTCCCATCAATCAGATTTACCTCGCTAGGGTGAAAGATACCATGCGCATCTGTGGCCTCAAGCTGACACACGACGGAGCGATCGCCGTTGTCGAAGATGGAAAGCTCCTTTTTTGCATCGAACAGGAGAAGCGGGACAACAATCCGAGATATCACGCTATATGGAACCTCGATGCAATTGAAACCGCATTAGCCGAGCACGGTCTACAGACAGACGACATCGACGAATTTGTGATAGACGGCTGGGACGGCGAAGTGACGTCAAAGTTCCAGGCGCTGAGCGGCCCCACCCCAATCGTCCTCGAGGGTGCCCCCTATACGGAACGAAGAAACGGCGATCTTCTGGCTTCGGTCGACGGCACTGGGCTGCTGATCGGCGGCAAGTCATATCGATACAGGAGCTACCCTCACGTGTCCGGCCATGTCGCCGCCGCATACTGCACGAGTCCATTCGCACAACTAGGGCAACCTGCGTTATGCCTAGTGTGGGATGGCGGCATGGTGCCACGGTTGTACCATGTAGGACGCGACGACGTGCGGCTCATTGACCAGCTGTTCCCCATCATCGGTCAAATGTATGCAGCGGCCGGACATCATTTCGGGCCGTACGCAAAGGCGGCGGGTGCTGAGTGGGACCTGGGAGTGGCTGGCAAGCTAATGGCGTACATCGCGCTGGGGTCAGTCGACGAAGACATCATTGATATATTTCGTCACCTTTACCTGGAACGCTTCGCAGGCGACACAGAACTCGCGCGAAACTATCGCCAGAATCTCCACCTTCCGAGTACATCGCTCGCAGCGATACGCGATTTCTTCCACGCATGCGTGCCGGACCTGCAAGCTAAACCTCCCGAAGACGTACTCGCCTCTTTCCATACTTTCCTTGAACGCCTACTCGTCCGCGAAATGGAGAAGGCCCTGCGGCAGCATTGTATTCCCGGGCCGCGCAACCTGTGCATATCCGGCGGATGCGGGCTCAATATCAAATGGAACAGTGCATTACGCACAAGTGGCTTGTTCGATGCTACCTGGATTCCGCCCTTTCCGAACGACAGCGGTTCGGCGATCGGTACCGCATGCTGCGCGATAGCCGCGAACGAGGGCTTCATGCCGTTAGAGTGGTCGGTATATAGCGGCCCCGCAATGAAAACGGGCACCCGAGTGCCCGGCTGGTCTGCGTCGCCTTGTTCCTTAGCTGAACTTGCACATATTCTCGCCGAAAATAGACCCGTCGTTTTCCTTGCCGGACGCGCCGAGCTGGGCCCACGAGCACTTGGGGCGAGAAGTATTCTCGCCGCTGCGACTTCGCCGAGCATGAAGGCTCTTCTCAACGATGTCAAGCATCGGGAATATTTCCGTCCTGTGGCACCTATATGTCTTGAAGACCGGGCGCCTGCTGTATTTCTCCCCGGCACTCCAGACCCCTACATGCTGTTCGATCATCAAACACGCGACGAATGGCGGGACAAGATACCTGCCGTCGTGCATCTCGACGGTTCTGCGCGGTTGCAGACCATTGCAAGGTCATCCGAACACCCTGTTGCGCAGCTGCTAATCGAATACGAGAAGCTCACAGGCCTTCCCTTGCTGTGCAACACCAGCGCCAACCACCTGGGACGAGGCTTTTTTCCCGATGCTGCGTCGGCGTGTGAATGGGGACGTGTCGAACACGTTTGGTGCAATGGTCTTCTATTTACCAAGACATGCAGAGACGAGATTTCGGCGTCAGTCGATGAGCCGGTCTCTTTTGGACTCGCATGACTTTGGATCTTCACCGCAATGCCGCAACAAGTGAGCGCTAGCTCATGCCCCGACCGGACCGATCTAAGTAGGCAAGTATGGCGAATGAGCCTTCCACTTCAGAGTTGTATGCGCACGGCTTCCGGGTTCCCCCGGAGGCAAGAGCACGCTTGCTTCGGCAAACGCCGGCCATTCTCTGGTTTACCGGCCTATCAGCCGCGGGAAAGTCGGCTATTGCTGACACCGTGGAGGCGCGTCTCCATACAGCTGGCCGACTCACCTACATTCTTGACGGCGACTCCGTCAGGCTCGGTCTATGCAAAGACCTTGGCTTTACCGATGCAGACCGTCACGAGAACGTACGGCGCGTCGCAGAGGTCGCAAAATTAATGGCCGACGCCGGCATCGTAGTTTTGGTATGTCTCATCTCGCCGTTCCGCCGCGATAGGGAACTCGCCCGCTCTACGGCGGGCCGCCGTAACTTCGCCGAAATCCATGTCCACGCGAGTTTAGCCGCGGCGGAAGCCCGTGACCCTAAAGGGTTGTATCGGCTGGCAAGGCGCGGCGCAATCCAGCGCTTCACCGGCATCGACTCCCCGTATGAGGCGCCGACGGATCCGGACGTCTTCATCGACACATGTTGCAAGTCCATCGACGAAGGTGCCGATATGGTCCTGAATTGGCTCCGCAGTTCAGACCGTTACCATCATTCGTGATTGCATACACGCTCGCAGCAACACCGTTGAAACTGGAGGAGTTCTGCATCCAACAATTGAGAACACCCATCGCTCGCAAGCCAGGTAGATAGATGAATGACGAGGTCCAATGCGGCTCCGGTCGTGCACGTTTGCATCCGCAATCCAGCGCGGTAGCTTTTCACTGCACAACAGGCCGGGTTGTCACGCGTGCCGCAGTAATCGCTGTAGTGTTTCCACTCCTCGGCTCGCTGGCCGGCTGCACGGTCGGCCCCGAATACCACACGCCAGCGCCACCCGCGATTCAGCATTACACAGCAACGCCTTTACCTGATCGCACGGCTTCGTCGCAGGGCGAGGCGGGTCTCGAGCAGCGGTTTGCGGCCGGCGGCGACCTGCCCGCTCAATGGTGGACGCTCTATCGCTGCGAGCCGCTCAACACGCTGATAAGCGGAGCACTTAAAAATAGCCCAACGATCGCAGCAGCCAGTGCCGCGCTACGCCAGGCCGCCGAGAATATGAGCGCACAAGCAGGCAGCGCACTCTCCCCGTCTGTCGATATCAAGCTCAACGCGATACGGGAGAAGCTGAACGGCGCGACGTTGGGGCAGCCCAACATCAACAAAATACTGACTCTATACAACACGTCGGTAAGTGTTTCGTATGATCTGGATCTGTTTGGTGCAGTTCGGCGCGAGCTCGAATCGCAGGGCGCGCAGGTCGATTTTGAGCGCTTTCAGCTGCAAGGCGCCTACCTAGCACTGTCGGCAAACATCGTGACGACTGCCGTCAAGGAAGCGTCGCTGCGTGAGCAGATCAGCGCGACCGAGAACATCGTAGCCGACGAGGAGACGCAGCTTGGCGTTTTGCGCAAGCAATTCGAATTCGGCGGTGCGGACCGGATTGCCGTGCTCTCGCAAGAGACGTTAGTCGCGCAAACACGGGCGACGCTACCGCTGCTGCGGCAGTCGCTCGATCGGACTCGACACCAGCTTGCCGTGCTTTCGGGCAGATTACCGAGCGAAGCAGGTGTGTCCGAATTCACGATGTCGATGTTCACACTACCGCAAACCTTGCCGGTCAGTCTGCCTTCCTCGCTGGTCCGGCAGCGGCCGGATATTTTGGCCGCTGATGCCGTGCTGCACCAGGCGAGCGCCGAGGTCGGTGTCGCCACGGCAAACCTCTATCCACAACTCATGCTCTCCGCGAATTACGGCCCACAGTCTTTAACGCCGGCTGGCATGCTGAAGTATGCCGACATGATCTGGAACATCGGCGCGGGACTCACGCAACCAATATTCCATGGTGGGCAATTGACCGCAAAAAAAAGAGCGGCGGAAGCCGCCTTTGACGAGGCCAACGCGCGATATCGGCAAGTCGTGCTGCTCGCATTCGAAGATGTGGCGGACACGTTGCGCGCACTCGATCACGACGCGGCTGCTCTTGCCGCCCAAACCGACGCCTGGCGCGCGGCTAGCAGTTCACTGGATGTGGCGCGCGGACAGTTTCGAGTCGGCGGAGTCAGCTATCTGTCGCTGCTCGACGCACAGCGCCAATATCAGCAGGCCGTCGTGAATCTCGCGCAGGCGCAAGCAGCTCGCTATGCAGATACAGCTGCTTTATTCCAGGCACTGGGTGGCGGTTGGTGGAATGACACGGCGTATGACGAGAAGGGGCATGCTGGGCATGCAAACGCCGGCGCCCGCTCCCAGTGACTGCTCATGACGATTGCTGCCGCCGCATACGTTTCACGGGTAGCGCGCCAAAGACGCTTGTGCCTCGTGAGTTTGCCGTGCAAGGACACTACGATGACGATGAAAAGACTAACAGGAAAACGGATGACCATCATGCTGATCTGCGTGGGCAGTCTACTCGGCACGCTGATCGGCTTCAATCTTTACAAAGCGCATATGATTAAAAAGTTCATGATGCGCGATGGCATGGCCGCCGCCACGGTCACGTCAGCTGTGGTCAGCTATCAGACTTGGCAGCCGCAGCTTTCCGCCACGGGCAGCCTACGCGCGGTGCGCGGCGTCGACGTGACGACAGAAGTCGCAGGCCTCGTGCGCGAGCTCGAATTCAGTTCCGGTGAGGAGGTGAAGGCCGGACAGGTTCTCCTGCGCCTCAACGCCGACTCTGATCGCGCACAGCTCGCATCGCTAAAAGCTGCCGCGGACCTTTCGCAAACGGTTTACACGCGCGACAAGGCACAGTATGACATACAGGCCATTTCAAAAGCCCAGTTGGATGCCGACACAGCCGAACTGAAGAGCAGACGGGCGCAAGTCGAACAGCAAGCTGCCCTCGTCGTCAAGAAAACCATTCGCGCACCTTTCGCAGGACGCGTGGGGATCACCACCGTTAATCCCGGCCAGTACATCAACCCGGGGGACGCAATTGTTACCCTGCAAGTCGTCGATCCCATTTACGTCGACTTTCACCTACCCCAGGAACAACTGGCGCAACTCGAGGCCGGACAGCACGTCTCCGTAAATACAAGCACATTTGCGAGCCTTAGCTTCGGTGGCCAAGTCCGCGCGATAAATCCGCGCGTGGACAGCACAACCCGCAACGTTCAGATCGAAGCGGTCCTGGACAACCACGAGCGCAAGCTGTTGCCCGGCATGTACGCGAACGTGAAGATAGATGTGGGTAGCGAGCAGCGCTATCTGACCTTGCCGCAAACCGCGATCGCGCACAATGCGTACGGTGCAACGGTATTCGTCATTAGACGGCGCGAGCAAAAAAACGCGCACGGTAAAACAATGCCGGTGGCGCAACAGGTATTCGTGACGCCGGGACCCACGCGCGGGGATCAGGTGGCGATCCTGAGGGGTCTCGACGAAGGCGCGCAGGTCGTCACGAGCGGTCAGCTCAAGCTACAGAACGGCACACCGCTCATCATCAATAATCGTGTGCTGCCTGCGGACAGTCCTGCTCCGACGCCTCAGGAGGAGTGAGAGGCCTCCCAATGAAATTCACCGACATTTTTCTCAACCGGCCAGTCCTCGCGTCAGTACTGAGCGTGCTGATCCTCGTACTAGGCTTGCGTTCGCTCTCCACGCTGAAGGTCAGTGAATATCCTCAAACCCAGACGGGCGTAGTCACGCTTACCACTTCCTATTACGGTGCGAGCGCCGACACAATGGCTGGGTTTATCACGCAGCCGCTAGAAGCCGCCATCGCTCAGGTGCAGGGCATTGACTACATGTCGTCGAAAAGCAGCACGGGCGTGTCGACGATCAACGCGACGCTACGCATGAATTATGATCCGAACCGCGCACTCACCGAGATCAATACACAGATAGCGTCTGTGCGTAACCAGTTGCCGCGCGAGGCCCAGCAGCCGGTGCTGACGATGCAGGTGGGCCAGACCACCGACGCGATGTATATGGGCTTCTACAGCGACGTGCTGCCGCCCAACAATGTCACCGACTATCTGCTGCGCGTTGTGAAGCCGAAGCTCGACTCCATTCAGGGCGTGCAGACCGCGGAAGTACTGGGCGGTCGCCAGTTCGCATTGCGCGCATGGCTAGATTCAACCAAGCTCGCAGCGCACAATGTCACTGCTTCTGATGTCTACACAGCACTCAACAACAATAACTACCTCGCGACACTCGGCACAACAAAAGGCCAGATGACCAGCGTCAGTCTAAACGCGCGTACCGACGTCCGTTCGGTGGAGGACTTTCAGAAACTGGCTGTCAAACAAAAGAACGGAGTGATCGTGCGTCTCGAGGACGTTGCCAATGTCGTGCTAGGCGCGGACAATTATGATTCCAGCGTCGCATTTGGCGGCAAGCGTTCTGTATTTATCGGAATTAAGGTAGCGCCTGACGCAAACGTGCTCGATGTGGCCAGACGCGTTAAATCCGTGTTTCCCGATCTGCAGAAGCAGTTCCCGACGGGGATGGCTGGTGATATCGTCTACGACGCGACAGACTTCATCAACAGCGCGATTGATGAAGTAGTGAAGACGCTCGTCGAGACGTTGCTGATTGTCACGGCCGTTATCTTCCTCTTCTTCGGTCGTTTGCGCGCCGTCATCGTACCCGTGGTCGCGATGCCGCTTTCGCTGATTGGCACGTTCTCCATGATGCAGTTGCTCGGTTACTCGATCAATCTGTTGACGTTACTCGCGATGGTGCTCGCGATTGGGCTGGTGGTCGACGATGCGATCATAGTCGTCGAGAACGTCGACCGCCACATGAATGAAGGCAAGTCTCCCATGGAAGCCGCGCTAACTGCCGCGCGCGAGCTTGGCGGCCCGATTCTGGCAATGACCGCCGTGCTGATCGCCGCATATCTGCCTATCGGCTTTCAGAGCGGCCTGACAGGCACCCTTTTCACTGAATTTGCGTTCACCCTTGCGAGCGCCGTCGCGGTGTCAGGCGTGATTGCGCTAACCCTGTCGCCGATGATGTGCTCGCGCATTTTCCAAAATGTGCACGAGTCCGGGCGTTTCGCCGTTTTCGTCAATCGACAGCTGGATCGTGTGCATGCCGGCTATGCGCGGCTCTTGCATGCGGCCCTCGACACATCTTCCGTGTTCGTCGTCATGGGAGTTATGCTGCTTTGCGGAACCGTTTATCTCTTTTCGACTTCGCAGGCAGAGCTTGCGCCGCAGGAGGACCAAGGCATCGTCCTATCGCTGATCCAGGGGCCGCCGAATGCCACAGTCCAGCAAATGCAGACATACGCCGATCAGGTGTTAGAAATGTCGAAGCGCTTGCCCGAATATGCCCAGCTGTTTCAGCTAACTGGCCTGCCAACATTGAATCAGGGCTTCGGTGGCGTTCTCTTCAAGACTTGGGACAAGCGGAAAAGAGGCGCAACCGAACTACAGCAGGAGCTCCAGCAGAGGTGGAATGGCATTGCTGGTGCTCGTGTCGCCGCGTTCCAGTTCCCGCCTTTGCCGGGCGCACAGGGTTTCCCCGTGCAATTCGTGATCAGCACGACAGAGCCCTTCGAGAATCTCGACCAGGTGACGAAAGCCGTACTCCAGAAAGCGCGTGCAAGTGGCATGTTTCTCTTTATTGATAGCGATCTAAGGATCGACAAGCCAGAAACGGTCGTCATAGTTGACCGCGACAAAATCGCGTCACTCGGCCTCACGCAAAGCGATGTAGGACAGGCGCTAGGCGCTGCACTCGGCGGTAACTACGCAAACTATTTCTCGATCGCTGGCCGCTCATACAAGGTGATTCCGCAAGTCCAGCAAATAGATCGACTGAATCCGTCACAGGTACTCGACTATTACTTGCGCACGCCGGACGGCAGCATGATTCCGGCATCGACGGTTGCGCACCTGAAGCAAGCAGTCGTCCCTGAATCGATCAATCGGTTCCAGCAACTCAATGCGGCAACGATCTCCGCTGTGATCTCACCTAGCGTCTCCCAGGGCGAAGTTCTCGACTTCCTTCGTCAGTCCACGAACGAAGCAGCTCCGGCAGGTTACAACACCGACTACGCAGGGCTATCGCGCCAGTTCATGCAAGAGTCCGGTAACTCCTCGGTCACGCTCATGTTCGCGACGATTATCGTGTTTCTTGCGCTTTCAGCGCAATTCGAAAGCTTCCGCGATGCCCTGGTCATTTTGGTGTCCGTCCCGATGGCGCTCTTCGGTGCTCTCGTCTTCATCAATGCCGGCTTTTCGACGCTCAATATCTATACGCAGATTGGACTTGTCACGCTCATGGGACTCGTCAGCAAACATGCGATTCTTGTCGTGCAGTTCGCGAACCAGCTTCAGCGCGTGGGCCGCGGCAAGCGAGAAGCCTTGGAGGAAGCGGCAGGTGCACGCTTGCGCCCGATCCTCATGACGACGGTCGCCATGGTGCTCGGCGTACTGCCCTTAGTCGTCGCCTCGGGCGCGGGCGCAGCAGGCCGCAACGCAATGGGTCTGGTGATCTTCACCGGACTATCGATCGGCACTGCGTTCACACTGTTCGTGGTACCGGCGATGTATATGTTGCTGGGTGCAAATCATCAGGGGACGCCAAAAGACCAGTCATAACCTGGTTGTCCAACTGTGCAGTAGCGATGTCTTCGTCTATTCAAAATACACACTCCCCGGCACCCGTGCGTCAGCATGATTGCCGTGCGAGGACGAGCGATGCGCTGCTTGGCATTGGATTTCGTCGAGCACGCCTAACCCACCCTTTTGCAGTTAGGGAAGCCAACGCTGGAAGGTCCACCGGTCGTGCTCCTCGAGCGCTCTTGAGCTCACAGGCAATGAGATGGACAAGAGGACGACGAAGCGTCAAACGCTTGCAATGGCACCTAGATCAAGGTGCTGGCGCCGTGACCCTCGCAAACGCGCGGGCGCGACGAGGTTTCTGACCCGATGAAAAGACCATCGTTGTCAGCGCCCTTAAGGTTGACCCAGAGCACATTGTCGGACCTCAGGTATAGCATCTCCATTTTCACACTATCGGCACAACTATCCATAGCCCGCTTCCAGATTGCTACAGACATCAATTTTACTTGCTTGATTTCGCTACAGCAGATTGCTATCGTCGATTGCATAGACATTCCGGCGCGGCATTTTCTACTGACGAGCAACACGTTATCGGAAACGAAATATAGGATCTCGCCCCGTTCTATCGAGATTCGTGCGTCACTTCCCGCCATCATCGTCTTTCGCGTCGATGCATTGCCATTACAGGAGAGGAATTCATGAAAAACTGCGTCGCATCTTCAAAAGTACCATCGACGACCGTCGATCTACTGTATGACTATGCTCCGTTTTTGGACCGGGGCGCATCTGTAGGGGCCATCGGAACTCTCTCCTCGAATATCGCAAGTCCACGCGTTGCTATTGTGGGAGCTGGCATCAGCGGCCTTCTGGCCGCGAACGAACTGATGCGAGCAGGTGTATGCGACGTCACTGTGTTTGAAGCTCGCGATCGTATTGGCGGCAGGTTGTGGTCACAGGCGTTTGATTCAGAGCACCCACATCTCATCGCCGAAATGGGCGCAATGCGGTTTCCCCCAAGTTCGACCGGTCTTTTTCATTACCTTGACCGGTATGATATTCCCACCACAGCATCGTTCCCCGATCCTGGAGTCGTTGATACGGAACTGCATTATCGCGGCGTCCGCCATATCTGGCCGGCCGGAAATCCACCGCCGCCTCTATTCAGGCGTGTACACGAAGGGTGGAGAGCTCTTTTGCAGGATGGATGCGTGATCAATGGCACAGCTCTCGTCGCGCCAGCCGAAATTACTGCCATGTTAAAATCGCAGCGCTTGAACGAAGCACGCACCGCGTGGCAAACATGGCTGGATTTATTTCGCGACAGCTCGTTCTATGCCGCCATCGTCACCATTTTCACGGGTCCTTGCCCGCCTGGAGGTACCGCTTGGGAAAGGCCGTACGACTTCGAACTGTTTGGGTCCCTTGGGATTGGCTCAGGTGGTTTTCTCCCTGTCTATCAGGCCGGATTCACTGAAATTTTGCGTCTCGTCATTAACGGTTACATGGACGATCAACGCCTCATCTCGTGCGGAATTTCAACACTGGCTGAACGCATTGCAGGCGAGAATATTTATGGCAACACCGTTTCCGAACGAGTTCGCTTCAGCGGCGTCGGTCGCATCTACAAAGAAGGTTCAGAGATCAAGATCGTGACTGACGATAACGAAATTGCGACCTTTGACCGGGTGATCGTCACCAGCAACAACAGGGCGATGCAGATGGTTCATTGCTTGACAGATGATGAAACGTTTCTCAGCCGCGACGTATCCAGAGCAGTCAGAGAAACTCATCTGACCGGATCGTCAAAACTCTTCATGCTCACCCGAGACAAGTTCTGGATAAACAAGAAACTGCCCATAACCATCCAGTCTGACAGCTTCGCACGAGGCGTATACTGCCTTGACTACGAACCTCACAACCCAGATGGTCGGGGTGTGGTTTTGCTCAGCTACACTTGGGAGGACGACGCTCATAAGTTGCTGAGCGTTTCGGACAAAAAAGAGCGATGCGAGTGCTTCGTCGACGACCTGTCAACCTTCCATCCAGAACTTGCGCGTCACCTCGTCCCTGCAGATAAGGACTATGAACGCTGCGTCCTCCATCATGACTGGCTGACCGACCCGCATTCGTCCGGCGCCTTCAAGCTCAACTACCCCGGCGAGGACGTCTATTCGCAGCGTCTTTTTTTTCAATTTCAGACGGCAAACGATCCAGCAAGCGATACAGGACTCTACTTGGCAGGATGCGGCTGTTCTTTCACCGGTGGGTGGGTTGAGGGAGCCGTGCAGACAGCGATCAACAGCGCATGCGCCGTTATACGTAGCGTCGGGGGTGATCTTTTGCCTGGCAACCCTCTTGACGATATACGCAGTGCCTACAGCTACTAATATCGCACTCCCCGACCTCCCACTTGCAAAATTTCATGCATTTTCACAACACTCTTGAATCACTTCGCGACGTCATAAGGTCTGGAGCAGTTACAGCGGAAGAGATCCGGGATCGCGCGCTGAACGCAGACGCTAACCAGACACATCTAAACTGCTTCATACGTGCTCGCAGTCCGGAGGCTCACTTCGCGAGGGCGAGGGACAATCTGCGAGGCGCGCCACTCTACGGCATTCCTTTTTCTACAAAAGACAATATTTGCGTCAAGGGACTCCCTGTAACCGCCGGGACACCGGGCATGGTAGATTGTATAGCCACACGCGACGCACTTGTGGTCAGAAAGCTCAAATCCCTCGGTGCCGTCGTCGCCGGCAAGAACAACATGCATGAACTGAGCTTTGGAATCACGTCCGTCAATCCCCATTGGGGAACCGTGGGCAATCCGGCGGCTCCGGGCCATTTGGCCGGCGGAAGCAGCGGCGGCTCCGCCGCAGCTGTGGCAGCCGGTATTGTCCCGATGGCGATCGGAACCGACACTGGCGGCTCGGTGAGGATACCCGCAGCCTTTTGCGGCATAGTCGGTTTCAGACCAACAAGTGGCCGGTGGTCTTCATCCGGGATCATTCCGGTTTCACGCACGAAGGATTCACCGGGCCTCCTGACGCGTTCGGCAAAAGACGCATTGTTTCTATACGACTTGCTGAGCTCCGATAGCCAAAGCCCGCCAAAACAAACAAATACTCGCTGTCGAATCGGTCTTCCAAGCTCCATGTGGAACGACTTGGATGATGATGTTCGGAAGCATTCCTGGCAGGCGATCAGGCGTCTCACTCGTGCAGGCTTTCAGTGCGTCGATCTCGATGACGCTGTTGTTTCAGAATTAAATAAGTTCGGCACTTTTACTATTCCAGTTTACGAATTTTTTACGGACTTTCCGCGCGCACTGCTCTCGTTTGGATGGGGAAGCAGGGTTAATGCTGTGTTCGACAACATCCATGACAAGTGCGTGAGGAGCATCATTCATCAACACCTTGACGGAAGTTTGATTTCCGCGAAAGACTATTCCGCCGCAGTGCAGAACATTAACGACTTGCGGCTACAAATGAATGCGCTGCTCAACGCTCGATGGATCGATTTTCTAGCTTATCCCACTGTCCCGCGCAGCACTCCTCACGTTAGCGATGCACAGCGTCCGGGACTGTTCGCAGACGTAATACGCAACACCGACCTCGCAAGCAATGTCGCAATGCCCTCCATTACCTTGCCTGTGGCGCCGAACGATGCATTACCCGTGGGATTGAGCCTTGATGCCGCACGTGGCCAAGACCGCCGGCTCCTTCTGATGGCGGCCGCTGTGGAGGAGATTCTTGCTTCGTAGCGTACGCGACTCTCAATCGCGCTGGCGCTGGACTTCCAAACGCTCACGCACTGCCAGGAGGTAAACAGTTCATGCAGATTTCGTTGCAAAGAGTTGGCATGCTTTTTGATGCGGGTAGCTTTGTCGAACATGATCCAAGAGCGGACGCCCACTTCCTCTGCGGCGAGGGACTAATCAATTCGGTCAAGTCATTTCTGGTCATGAATCGTGGACAAGACTGTATGTTCAATGGAACCGGACAATGGCGTACTGCCGAGCAAATCAT
This sequence comes from Paraburkholderia sp. BR10936, assembly GCF_040965735.1. Taxonomy (NCBI): domain Bacteria; kingdom Pseudomonadati; phylum Pseudomonadota; class Betaproteobacteria; order Burkholderiales; family Burkholderiaceae; genus Paraburkholderia; species Paraburkholderia sp. BR10936. The sequence continues at coordinate 39,615 of NZ_JBFRCM010000025.1, read as the reverse complement.
AAGCACTGTGAATCAGGCCCGGGACCAGCGGGCTCCGTTGATATACATTCAGGATCATCCGGGAGAGGTGGGCAGTTTCGATACAACGAAAGTAATTTCATCAGATATGTCGAGATTGCTTTTGTCTCCAGCAGGGATGGGCAGGGTCAGCGCGTCGCTCGCAGAGTTAGCAGAAGCCAATCTGCTGATCTCAGCAATACTAGGACCGACGTCAGGCCCGTTGGCTCTTCCGATCATGCTCGCCGATCTGGTTTTGATGACTGAGAAAGGGGCTCTATGTATGGGCCGTCCGGATATGGTGAAGGCGATGCTGGCTGAGCAGTCGGATCTTCATTCGCTTGGCGGAACAGACGTTCACTGCCGGGGCTCGGGGTCAGTTCAGCTCGCGTTCAAAGATGAACGCCATTTGTTTGAATGCGTAAGAGATTTTCTACGCTGCCTCGTCAAAGGCACACCGTCGACCACGCTTGAATATGAGGAACCCGACGCAGTCGATTTTGAAAATTTGATTCCGTCCAATCATCGCACCCCCTATGACATGCATCATTTGCTGCTTTCTTTTGTGGACAAAGGCAGCTTCACTGAAACAAACGCCGAATACGCACGAGAAGCATTGACGGGCTATGCGCGCATTAAGGGACATTTCGCGGCAATCGTGGCAAACAACCCGCGATTCAACAGCGGCGCCATCCACCGGAAATCCGCGGCCAAGATGGCAAAAATGATAAACATAGCTGCAAAGACCAGCATGCCAATCATCTTCCTTGCCGACGTTCCCGGGTTCATGATAGGCAGGGAAGCTGAAAGTAGCGGTATATTTTTGGCAGCAGCGGAGTTGTTCAGAGCACATGTCAGATGCCACGTACCTAAGCTACTCCTTGTCGTCCGAAAAGCCTACACCGGCGGTGTGTATGCGATGAGCGGCCCCGGATTCGATCCAATAGCCGTGCTGGCGTATCCGCACGCACACATCGGCGTTTTTAGCCCGGACACGATGGGCAAACTGATGTCTGGTGCTGAAGGCGCTATTAAAGACACGATGCGGAAGCTATCTGACGAGATCCAGAATCCTAATCTTTTAAAGGCTGATGGACTGATTACTGACGTAATAGGAGTGGAAGAGACTAGACAAGAGGCTGTCAGATATCTGTTTCCGACGTGACACGGTCCGTTCCTCACGGAAGATTTGAGCGGACGGTCGCGCGCAATGGCGCCTCGAAGAGGACCGTTCTGCGCCATCAAAATCCCTCAGAAAGTTTTAGTAAAATCGAGGCATCTGACGATGCGCAATTAGCCAGACCTGATCGCTTACGCGCACATAGAACCAGACTGCACTATCAGCCGCTAATCGTCGGCGTTGTCACGTTGTCAGTCCGGCACCGGGACTTTGGACATTTCCGCCCCGAGGACACCACGTCGCTGGACCATACAGGCCCCTTCACCGAACGGCCGTTGGCTCTTCCGCACTTGCCCATCCGCTCAACTATGATGTAGGGCGATATCGGTGCATCAGGCAGGGAAGTCAAATCGTTGAATGCCAGCTGTGGTTTCTCGCGTCTCCTAGTGCCCAGATGTCCTTGAGAGACCGACTCGCTGCTGTGGGTTTCGTGCCGCGCCAACCCAACTGTGACGGCATAGGAAGGACGGTCGGCCGCGATGAGATTGCCGTCCTATCCGCAGAAGAGCAGGATCGGTGAACAGTGTGGCAATCAACTCCTGCGACAAGTCAGCTGTGGCTGAATGCCGCCAGTACTTACGACGGAAGCGAAAACGGCATTTAGAATACGAATGTTTCCTATCCAAACAATTGATTTTCGCAATGGCGCGAAGCGATGCATACTAAAACTTACCGTGCAGTCGTCACGGTTATAGTTTGATATGGTTTGAAGTACTACGGTACTGATGTTGCTTGATCTGCTAGGTGCAACCCGCGCACTACCACCCTCACATCGAATGGCATGCCGAATCGGTATTTATAGGACGCGCCGGACCAAATAGTTTCGGACCGGTGAAGCGACAGCTGTAAGGCGGCTGCCTGACGATTACCGCTTTAATCTAGGCTCGCGCATAGAGCGCCGATTCGCCGGAGCAAATGAATGCACGTTGTCGATATTGATCAGATGGCCCGGTTCTTCGTGAGCTCATTAGAGCTCGTGATGGTGTTCGCTAACGTCTGCGTCGTACTCGAGCTGATCTATCCGGCCTACCGCTACAGTTTTGCGTCATACATTCGAGGCGTGCGGAACTGGATAATCCGCATTGGTTGTGGTGCATTAATCTGGCACCTTTACGCTATGGGGCTGCAGTGGCTAGGGGTGAAACCACTCCTGACAGTCGATTTTGGGGCGTTGTTCCATTCCGGCAACACGATTGTCGGCGTGTTTATGGCGGTTCTTTCTGGCGTCCTGGTTGCAATTGCCGGCGACTTCTTTTACTACTGGATGCACCGCGCACAGCACGCAATTCCGCTCCTGTGGCGCTTGCATGCCACTCATCACTCGATCCGCGAGCTGACCGCGTGGAACTGTAATCATCACATTTCCGAACCGCTTGTTTACGCGGTGTTTGTAGCACTGCCACTCGCGCTAATCCACTTCAATTCCGGTGTCGTGCCCGCGATTGCCATGACGCTAATTAGTTTTCAGGCACATCTTTCTCACTCTAGCACGCGCGTGAATCTCGGGCCGCTCCGATACATCATCGGCGATAACCAGTTTCACCGCATTCACCACTCAATGGAGTCGCATCACCGGCACCAAAACTATGGGTTCTTCACCACCATCTGGGACACGGTTTTTCGCACGGCATACTGGCCGGATAAAGAGGAATGGCCGGAAGTGGGTCTTCGCAACCAACCGGAACCGCATACGGTTCGCGACTACGTTCTGTTCCCGTTTGACCAACGCCGCTGGTTCCGACCGGCGGTCAAAAGTGGCAACAGGATGAGTGAATGATAGTTCCGCAAAGTTACCGCTCATATCCCCTAAAAGCCAAGAGAGACCAATCTCGACTGACATCATCCACTGTATAGGAGACAGCAACCTTATGCCGCGAACGCCATTCCTCGCCGGCTGTGCCGCCACAGTTTTGATGGTTTGCAGTGCAGAAGCACAGGCCGATGGCTGGTCTGCAACTTCGCCCGAAGCCTCGTCCTGCTATCCGGCCGATCTCCTTTTTGCTTCTAGCTCCTACGGTAGCTATACGTTCAACAATGACGTTTGGGCGCCCTGCCAAGGTGTCGCCGCAGGCAAGCAGACGATCTGGGCCAAGAGCAACGTTGACTGGGGCGTCTCTTCAAAACAACCCGACACCGGCCACATCAAGTCTTATCCGCACATCGGATACGCGGTCAACAAGCCACTCAGTTCGCTTAACTCGCTGACCGCTGTCGTCTCATCGACCACGCCTTACGGCGGCGCTTGGGAATCGACCTTCGATATCTGGGCCGGAAACAATGCGCACGAAATCATGGTCTGGCTCAACTATACCGGATTGCCTGATGGCTGCGGCAACGTCAAACCGATTTCCGCGAACTGGACGTTCTCCGGCTGTGCGATCCCAATTCAGAAAGATGTCCCGCTGTCGGGTGGTACCTGGAATGTCTACGTGGGCAGCAACGGCCGTAACACGGTCTATTCGTTTCTTCGCACAACAAAGACCGACCACACCACGCTCGACGTGCTGGCGTTCATGAATTACCTCAAGTCGCGGAATTATTTCGATGACGTCGTGCTTGGTGAGGTTCAGTACGGCTTCGAGATCACGTCGTCGCCTAGTGGCCTGTCTTTCGCGTCCAAAAACTTCGCCGTCACCACCGAGTGATGTGGCCGCCTCCAGTCCTCGCGTAAGCGTACGGTGCAGGCCGTTCTTGACACCGGTGAGTGCTTGAGGATTCTCAGGCGTGGTCGTTCTTGAGATGATCGGCAATTACCCACGGAAGCAGTTCGCCGACGCGACTGACTGGATGATCGGCGATACATGCAATGACGTAGCGCAGAGCTTCGGGGTCGAGGCCGTTCAGCTTGGCCGTGGCGACCAGCGCGTAGATTGCGGCAACCCTTTCGCCGCCACTGCCCGAGCCGAAGTGCAGGAAGTTCCGTTCCAGCGCTACCGTTTTGCGTCTTTGCCCTCATGCGATTTGCACGTTTTGATCAAACCATGCTAATCGCCCCCTTAGCGGGAGATGCCAGAATCGCTCGTGCGCTGGATCAAGTCATGCAGAAGATCGAGGTTTCTTTCCAGCGAACCCTTGACGGTGTCGAGACAAAAGGCGCGGCCCGCGGCCTCAGTGACCGTCTTGTTATAGCGGTCCGATTACCATTCGACGAAGCGGTTCCACACCGTCGTCGGCAGCGGGCCGTCGCGTTCGATGCCAAGATACAGTCTGCTGGCGTGGGCCTATGTCTGACGGCCACATCCGATGCTGGCCATCAAGCGCTGGCCGCCTGATCATGCCACCGACCCGCATACACCATTCTTGACGATTTCTCGCAGACCCGATCGGAAACACGAGCGCCCCGAACCAGGGGGCCTACATGCCGTCCTGCTGCGCAAGCGGCAGGACGCCGGCCAGCGCAAGCACGGGCCACACTGCATGCGGAACTTGCGGCTACCGACCGAAGGAGAGCGGCCCGAGAAAGCTGATGGCGACTGCAAGACCGAGTGACACGCACGCGCCGGACGGCTTCGAAGTAGCACAGCGTCATGCCCGCCATCGCACTACCGAGGACGATGGCGGCGATCTAGCGCCGCCGGAGAAGGTTGAAGCGGCGGTCGCACCACGATTGACGGTACCACGCCCGCGAAACAAAGGCACACCCAAGTCGTGCTGAACGTACCATATTGTGCCATCACGGGCCGCGGCAACGCGGCACCAAGCTGTACGCTGCACATCGACGCGATGGCCATGATAGGCGCGGGCCCACTTGCACTACGATTTACGCGGACGGAATCCGATTCTTCGCTCATACACGGCTCAGTGACGATGAGGCACAAATCCTAGCAGCACCAATTCGCTTTATATAAATGGTTATTTCTTCTGGATACTTCAATCATATTGATGCCCCTTTTAGTCCATTGTATCGTTGAAAAAGCACCTTATTTGGTATCCAATGGAACACATGGAAAAGATGAACTTGACCACGCTTGGACGGTCGAGCGTCGCGCCAGGGAAGTTGCTGCGAGCCATGCTAGTCTGGATGCTTTACAGCGTTCGCTCGGAGCGCCAACTGATGGAGCAGGTGGCTACATACCGCGGAGAGTAATGCATGTTGCATGAGCACGCTGCGGGTTTTCGTGCCAAACGGCACGAAAACAAGACTTTTCATGTAGTCATGCAGAGCACTTTCCGAAATCTTAGTAGTCTTATGACCTCCGCAACTAAAAATCTGACAGATCCCTTCGGGCGTCGCTTGATTGTCTGCGCCGCCCTGTCGGTTATCCCTCGCCCGGTAGCCGGGGCCATTGAGCGTCTAACACGCTGTTGAAGCGTTTCGTCTTACCATAAATTGGCGTTGCAGATTATCTTGCAAAGGTTCACCCTGCGACTGTCAAAAAATCTCACCGTCGATGGCCGGCTCTGCCTCGAACTAGCAGCTGCTTCATCCGCCACTTACGCTTCAGTCAAAAAGGACGCGATCATCCCTGCTCAGGATATCATCCTACCGCGCTCGGAATTCCGAGCGTCTCGCACAGTCCCTGCTCGACGCGTCGCAGCTCCGCGCGGCCCTTGATGGCCGTAGCGGGTTAGCTATTGTGCGTGACAGGACGGCGAATCAGGGAAACGGCCACAGGCACAAACCGAAACCGAGATGAACTCCGCGCGGCGGGCGCCTACGTGCGGCCGCACCTGGCCAGAGACTCGCAACGAGGCTCGACGTAGCGCAGGCCGAGAGAGAGTTAACCAGCGCGAACGGCCCGCAGCGTGCCGGCTGGTGCATCGTCGCTCTCGATGAGGAACAGACTGCGATCCTTGCCAGCGATCCAGGCCGGTTCACGGCCCCGGCCGCTCCACTCGCGGCCAGTGGCCGGGTCTCGGTACTTCGCGAGAACCGGCTTCATGTGGTACGTGCCACGTCGATATCGCCGGAGCTCGTTCGAAGTAATATCCCACTCGGTCATCTTCTCACGAATCTCCCGCAAAACGTTTTGCCGTTCGTCCTGCCTCGCACTCTCAATGCGCCGGTTCAACTTTTGCAACTCGGCGATGAGGTGCTTGTACGTATCGCCTTTCACCTGATTCTGTCCTCCGTGCTAGTCGATGCGATCAGTTCGAACCGGCCGCCTTCGGTGCGGTCGGCTTCCACGTCTGGAATGCCTTGTCTGGCTTTGTCAAGTTAAGCGATGGAGTTTGCCAAACCCCATTAACAATAGGCATCCTTATCAGATAACCATGCAGTTCGTACCGGTCCACTCAAACCAGCAGCGCAGGTGCGCCTGAAGTTCAGCTCTATGGCAGGCTGCGCTCATTTGATGCCGGGGCAACGCCGAAATGCTGACGGATCGGTCCGAAGCGCGTAAGAAACGCCTGCGTTCGGTGTGGATCGCGAAACCCCTGCGTTTGACACTAACGCCCGCGCGTGGGCTGGTGGCTATTCTCGGCGCGGTTGTTGACCCCGGCAGAGGCCTTCACGAAGAGGTGCTTCACACCGACCAGCTCGGTCACTTCCGCTTTGGCTGCCGGGTAGCTCCGCAACTGGTCGGTAACGATCTTCGTGGGCACCGGGGGTGCGAGCAGAGCCCCCCTGAAGAAGCGTTTGGCCGCAGCCTTGTCGCGGCGCTCTTGCAGCAGCACATCTAAGCTCTGCTCCATGTTCGTCCACCGCGCGTCACAGCACGTACGACCCGCCGCGCAGCTTCACGAACATTTCATCGAGATGCCAGGTGGAGCCAGGCTTTGCGCGCGCGGCTTTCCCGCGCCGCGTGGGCCCCGAACCGGTCGCACCAGTTTCGCACCGACTCGTAGCTGACCATCACGCCGCGCTCGAGCAATAACTCCTCCACGTCGCTCAGGCTCAGGTTAAAGCGGTAGTACCAGCGTACCGCGCAGCTGATGATCGCGGCCGGAAAACGCAAACCATAGTACGGCGTTTTGTTCCTCTTCACCCTCTCATTCTAACCGCCTTCGACTTGAAAAAGCCAAACAGACGGCCGCCAGCCATCGTTGTGTCTGCTGGTACACGAGTTGCCACGGCGTATAAATTGGTCGGCAGCACTCGCCACGCCGCCCAAGCGCGAGCCATCCAGCGCAACGCATTGAGCATCTCGCGCAAGATCGGTTGATCGCTATTCAATGCCTCCTTGCTTGCCGTCTCGCTCGTGAATATCTTTATCGGACAGATCGTGACGGCGGGCTTTGTCGCATCGATTATTCAGATCCAGACGACAGAATGGGCTCGCGAGGATATCCTCCACGTGACTAGTTGAAAATTGTGAGCGGAGCGCCACCCCAATTGCTTGCCAATTGGTAAAGGCACCGCTTTCGGCGAATTCGAAGGCCTTTTTTCGGATTCGCTCGCGCCGCTCCATCGTGTCGGTGTCGATCATATTCTTCATAGTCGTCCAGCTTCAGTGCGAATTAAAACTTGAACTGCAACGGCGTGAGGCCCCGTACGGCTTGCGCCAGCCAGCGCATCTCCTCGGCAGTGACCTTGGCGCCCGGCCGAGGACCGGCTCGACGAGCAAGGCGCTTTGTCCGCCGTTGGCGAAGTCGGCCAGCCAACGATAGACGCTGCGTTCGTTCACCCCGCAGGCCGCCACTACACTCGCCACGTCCTGTCGTTCGCCAACGGCTTCACTGCTTGCTGGCGCATTGCCTGCAACCTCACGTGATCCAGTTTCCGGCCATAGGGATGACGTTTGGATTTCATGCTCGTACTGTCTCGTCATTGTGACAATACTTTGAAAATGTTAGTAAACGCGGTGCGCCACGCGCTAACGGCTTGCCGCACGCTTGCGCACCTGCATTCGCAAAGATACTCATGCGACTCGACATCGACGTTGATATGCATCATATGGTTCTTGGGAGACGGGCTCACCCGTAGAATTGGCGTTGTCACGTTAAGGTACGAGATGCAAGAGCGCACAGGACGTACATTCGCTCAGAAATTGGACGGATCTTGGGTGAGCCTAGTGAAGCGATGCCACCCGGCAGAGCGTGCGTCGAGCTGTTTGCGATAGAGTGATGCACGCAGTAAATGTCGCTTGAGCGCGAAGTGCTGGCGAATCGGTCCGAAGCTCGATAAGAACGCTTGTGTGCGACCAGGATCGCGGAAACCACACATCCGGCGTTCGCGCTCACGCGTAGGTTGATGGCTGTTTTCGGCACCGTCTCGTAACTGACAACGACAGCGCGCTCGAACAGCAGTTCTTCAATATCACACAGGCTAAATTGGAACCAGAAACACCGCCGAACCGCGAGACTAATGATTGCCGCTGGGAAGCGGTGGCCGTGATAAAGCGATTTTCTTTTCTTCATCGAGACATCTTACGTTACAGTGCCCTCGCTAGTCCTGATAGTCGGACATTAACGCAGTTGGGTCGACATCGGCGGTTATTCCCTTCGCGTCATGCCCACCCGCATGACGCGCCTTTTTTCGCTACATTTACTCCTTGGCAGCATGCTTTCTGCTGAGGTGTGAGTGGCCTGCCGTTAAGAATCTAAACGCGGGTTAGCATCGCTCGCGCCGGGTTTTGACGGCGCCGCACCGATCGACTTCCAGCATGCAAGCATACAGCTCAACGCCATGTGGATAAGACGATTGTCACGCGCGGTGAACGCGAAACCGTCAACTGGAATATCTGAGCGGTCATCTCTCGGCGATGCAATGATTGCGACATTACTATAACTGAACGACATTTCAATTCTTTTGATATTAATTGCCTTGCGTCTCTACTGAACGCGAGGCACACTTCTGAAAGCGTGTATAAAGTATTAGATCCGTCGACGAACAATAGATTTGTCAACCCGAGGCCGAACCGCGAGTGCCTATTTGCGCGGGTCTTGCATTCCAACCACGCTAAGCGCACAGGAGGAAAACCCATGGTCCGGCTCACCAATCCCCCGCCTACAGCCACAATTGATGCTTGCCACATAAACCACAGAAATGAACGCACGCTGCCCGTCACAGAACCAATAGCATATAGACTGCAGCCGGGTAGGCGATTAGCACGAGAACCGCGTAATGCTGGTCAATCATGACGTAAGGCGCAACAACTAACCACCGCCGCACTGAACCTGTCATAGGTGAAGGCATGCTCGCTCATTTAATTAATCAGACACATGCTGAAACTAATGAAGCAAAGTAATGCTCTACACGAGTCAGATCGCCCGGTGCCAAAGGGGCATCAAGCTGAAATTCAAGCCCCCTCTGACGACGAGGGCCTGGAGATCTCGTCAGTTGCAGCCGGTCGGATCCTCGACGCGATTCGCGATCTTGCCCCGGACATGCTCGCGCGCGTAACCGAAATCGAAGCCGGACGATGCATGCCGTCCGACCTTATCGAGAAATTGCGATCGATCGGGGTGTTCCGCGTGTTCGTGCCACGCAGCCGTGGAGGATTAGAGTTAGATTTGCCTTGGGGAATGGAAGTGATCAGCGCGTTGGCTCGGCTCGACGGGTCAGTCGGCTGGACCGCGATGATCGGCATTTCATCGGCAATTATGAGCCCTCGATTGCCGAGACAGACTTACGATCTGATGTATCAGGAGAAGTCGGACATCATCATAGCTAGCGTATCCATGCCTGGAGGCACCGCCGAGAAAGTGCCAGGTGGGTGGCAGATCAGCGGCCGTTGGCCGTTCGCCAGTTGTTGCCGCAACGCCGACTGGATGGCGGGTCTGTGTGTCATGTCGGAAGGAGGAAAGCCACTCCTTGGCCCGGCAGGGGATGCCGGGCCAGCCTTGGTCCGGGGTGTCGCCTTGCCGGCCTCGGCTTGGCATATTGAAGACACTTGGCACGCCTCCGGCCTCAGAGGTACCGGCAGTCACCACATAGCCCTACAGAACGTACTCGCGTCGGAGGCCAATTTTTTCGACTTTCCGGCTGGCGCATCATGCGAACCGGGACCGCTTTATCAAGCTTGGCGGCACCTCCAGTCGGTGCTTATTGGCGCGGTCTGCGTAGGCATCGCGGAGGGCGCGTTGTCGGATGTTGCCGAGCTCGCCCAAAGCGGCAGGCAACAACTTCGAGCGCCGGCTCCTATGCGCGACTCGGAGATGGTCTTGGGCGAGCTGGGCCGAATTGAGGCAGATGTGCGTGCGGCGCGGGCGGCCATGCAGGTTCAGGCGGAGAGTCACTGGCGGCACGCCTTGGCCGGCACGCTGAATGGCCAAGCGCTGTACAGCGAGGGCATACAGACTGGAATCTGGATTGCGACGATCTGTGCCCGCGCAGCGCATGCCTGCTTTACCCTGGCCGGCGGTGTCGCAGTGTATGAATCTTCACCACTTCAGCGGCGGCTGCGCGATCTGCAGGCGGCTGCGCAACACGCCATGGTCCACCAGCGGCACTACGCGGAAGCTGGTCGGATGATGCTGGAGCGGGTCGTATGAACGTCAAGGTCGGACAAATGGCCATAGAACGGATCGGGGAACGGCAGGAGGCTTTAGGAGTGGCAGGCCTGCGTATCAGCCTTCCGCATGTCCATACTCAGCGAATTCCAAGCGCGCCAACCTCCCGATCGGTCGGCTTTCCTCCTATATGGTTAGTTATCCGATCGGCGTTGGCAATGCCAGTTCAACCCCTCGCAAGCACACCGGGGCCGCACCATGATGACCGTTATAAGGCGCAACTAAGATGCAGAGTATCCAGCTCGCCCCAAACTACGAGATTTCACGAGTGATCCACGGAGGCTGGCAACTCGCGAGTGGCCACTGCACGCCCCGAAGCGAAGATCCCGTGGCGGACCTGGTGGCCTTCGCGGATGCCGGAATAACCACCTTCGACTGTGCCGACATCTATACCGGGGTCGAAGAACTGATCGGTCATTTTAGAAGGCGCTATCGCGATCTGCGAGGGGAAGAGGCCCTCGCCCGAATCAAAGTCCATACCAAATTTGTGCCGCATTTAGACATACTACGGCGCATCAGCAAGTCTTATGTCGAGAGGGTGATCGACCAGTCACTGCAACGCCTCAACCAGGAGCGGCTCGACCTCGTACAACTCCACTGGTGGGAATACCGAGAGCCACGTTGGATCGAGGTGGCGCTGTGGCTCGATGATCTTCGCCGCGCCGGCAAGATTGATAAGATCGGCGGCACCAATTTCGACACTTACCATATGCTGGAGATCGTGAACGCAGGAGTGCCGTTTACCTGCATGCAGGTGCAGTATTCGCTGCTCGACGGACGTCCAGAGCGGCGGATGGCTGCGGCGGCAGTCGAGTACGGTATCCCCCTTCTGTGCTATGGAACCGTGGCAGGCGGCTTCCTCGCCGACAGATGGTTCGGCGCACCGGAACCGACATGGGAGCTGGAGAACCGTTCGCTGGTCAAATATAAGCGGATTATCGACGACATCGGCGGTTGGGATCTATTCCAGGCCCTTCTGACAATGCTCCGCCAGATCGCGGACCGGCACGGATCCGACATCGCCACAGTCGCCAGCGCTGCGATGCTCGACCGACCGGGGGTGGCGGCCGTCATCATCGGCGCGCGCGACCGCACTCATCTAGCCTCGAACGTCGCCATCTCAGGTCTCACCTTGACCGCCAAGGATATGGACCTTATCACCGGCGTTCTGGCAGAAGCGACGGAGCTTGAGGGGGATGTCTATGGGCTGGAGCGCGACGACCAAAACGGTAATCGCACCCGCAAACCCTGATTCACCTCAATCTAGGCCGGTATCCGGATATAAGTTGGAGAGAGTTGAATGAGAAACGCTTTACCGCCTAAGCGGGCCTTCGGCATCTTGGACGACGACGATTTGCGCAATTGGACAACAATACGTGGACCGCCTCGGGCTAGCCGAAGCCTGTCAACAGCGAGGCTTTTACGCCTACCCTCTGGCGGAGCACCATTTTACGGCGCATTGACGACGCCGTTCCTGTCGAGCGTCGCACAGCGCGCCGCGTAACTTCGTCTCGGCCCTCTAGTCATGCTGCTTATAGCCTTCGTCATCCGCTACTTGCGCTTGAAGAGATCTGCATGCTTTATCACCTGAACGGTGGTGGGTTCGAAACAGCACAGGCTCGGCTCTCTTCCGATCAAGCGAGGTTACTTCGGGATAGATGTGGACGCGGTGCCAGAACGTTACTTCAAAGCAAGCGAGATTCTAATGGAGGCGATAAAAGGTGGCGCCCTTTCGTATCGGGACCACCGTTTTCAGCTAGACAACGGCCCTTTGACTGATGCCCCATCAAGGTCCGTGCCAACCGCCACCAATGGACCAGAGTCTGCGGGCAGGGCCGCTGCAATCGGCGCAAAATTCGCATCCGCAGCGCCCGCGTCGTCTTTCGCAAGTCGGCCCCTGAAATGCGAAAACCCGAGGGCACATCACCAGGGGCCAAGACGAGAGCATAACGGTTGCAAAAGCCGCGTCACTCAATCGAAATTAAGAATTCTCAATGAGGCAATATGGGCTACATCATAAAAACGGATGACAGTGCCAGGCTAAGACTCGGCATCCAAAGCCGGTTATACGAACAGTCCAGTGTCGACCTTATAAGCAGAGCCGGCACGCTTCGCGGAAGGAAGATCCTTGAAGTTGGCTGCGGTAGTGGCGCAATGACACTGAATCTGGCGCGCGCGGTTGGACATCAAGGAACGGTGACGGCTATAGATAACAGTCCGGCGCAGCTAGATGCGTCCCGCGAATTGGTAAGAGAAAATGGTTTCAAGAATGTTCGCTTTTTCGAAGGTGACGTTAATTGCCTAAATCATTTGGATAACTCATATGACTTAGTCTATTGTCGGATGGTGCTCCATCATGTGGCGGATGCTGATCACGCGATTCGTGAAATGGTGAATGCGCTCCGCCCAGATGGCCATTTGCTGTGCGAAGAGCCGGTGATTCATGACGGCTCATTCTCTTTTCCACCGTCTGAAGCAATCGATGAGTTTATAAGAATCTTAAGATCTTGTTTTATCGTGAACGGCCGTGATTACAATATCGCCTTCCGTATGGAGAGTGTTATCAGGAATCTCGGTTTGACAATTGAACATTACCGCTTATATCACCCGTTACTCAATTCAGCCAAAGATAGGTTGCTTTACGCGATGAGCTTGAGTGACCTCGCGCCGCAGATGATCAAAAACGGAATAATCGATCCTTCGTCAGCTTCTGAACTTCATGAGAAACTAGTACACGTGGCGAATTCTGAGACAACAATGACTTGGGCGAGGATGCACAGCGTTCTGGCACGGAATTGTTCAAAGGCTTAGAGACGGCTTCGTAAAATTGTTGGGCTTGCTGAAAGGTGTTCCAGCAGATCACCCAACAGCCAGCTTAGAAGGCGCTTTGCAGCTCTGTTAAGGGCTGCGCAGTGGAAGAGAATAAGCAGGGAGAACACGACGAAATGCAAACCAGCCAAGGTTTTGGGCAAACCCTCGTAGTTTCTGGCCAGTCGTCTGAGGCGGTTGAGCCAGCCGAAACTGCGCTCCCCCACCCAACGACGCCGCAACAGTACAAAGCCTTCATTTGCCTCCGGCAACCTGACCACGCGAAGCTCGATGCCTTCATCGCGAGCGGCTTCTGTGGGCTCTTCGCCGGTGTAGCCTTGGTCAGCGAACGCGATTCTCACCGTCTCCCCCGTAGCCTGCTCGACCTGTCGCGCCAGTTCCCGATCTATGCACGCTCCTGTTCACTCGGCGGCGTGACATGCGCGCCCAGTGGTTGCCCAAATGTACGCACGGGCAGGGTATATGAGCTTACTACCCGTCATAGCCTGCGCGTGGACCACGCTACCACTTCGACTGCAGAGCGCGTCCATCGAGAATGCCCCCACTGACCCCGGCGATCGTGCGTCACGCAGATAATCAACCGCAGACACTTACCATTTATTTGAAACAGCCTGCCTGGAACCAGCGCTGCGTCTACTGGTAGACCGTCTCCCAAGGCGGAAAGTCATTGGGGGTTAGTTTCCCCAGTCTGGCCTACCGCCGCAGCCCTCTCCCATAGCATCGGACGCCGGATTTCGACGAAGTAATACGATTGATTCGCGAATTATCAACTTCACAAGTCTAACGGACTCCTAGTGTCTGACTATCAAAGCATTCTTGTTTATTACGACGGATCGGAAGAAAGCCAGCAAGCTCTGAATCGTATTCCCGAGCTGCGCTGGCAAGGAGCGGGTGAACTCCATGTGCTTACTGTTGCCGACATTTCCACTGCACTCATATCGACAGCTGGGATCGTGACCGACCTTGCTTATTCAACATATTTAAGCAATACATCACAGTTGCTGGACAACGCGCTTTGTCGTCTGAAAAGCGAAGGCATTAGGGCGAGCGGCTACCTTTCTCACGGTACAGTGGTCGACAGTGTCGTGCACTACGCGGAGCGATTGAATGCTGGTTTGATCGTGGCGGGATTTCGCCATCGTCAAGGAATTTCGAGGCTATGGCGTGGCCGCCCTTGGCAATTCGATTTGATCGAGCGTTTGGTTGGCCGAATGGTTGTTATTGTCTCTCAAATCTGACGCCAGCATTGAGGTTCCCTCGGTTTTTCGCCTTCCAGAGTTTTCTGGTTACGCGGCCACATCCTTGGCCTGCTGAGCTTTGATGCAGTCTTGCAGCAACTGAACCGGCGATACAAAGCCGAGCGACGAATGAGGACGACCGCGGTTGTAAAACACTTCAAAGTATCCGAACAGGTCCACCATCGCTTCCTGATGGGTACGGTATCGCGTAGCATGCCCCCGTTCGTTCTTCAGGCTGTTGAAGAAGCTCTCCGTCGGGGCGTGTCCCAACAGTTTCCCTTGCGGCTCATCGAGCAGCACATACCGTATTGCGCCAGCTTGCGCTGGAAGTCGTCGCTGGCATATTCGCCACCCCTGTCCGAATGGTGCAGCGCGCCGGGCTCGGGCTGGCGTCGGAACCATGCCATTGTCAGCGCGTCCGTCACGATGTCAGCCGTCATGCGCGGCTTGATCGATCAGCTGACAACTTCCCGCTTAAACAGGTCCAGCACGATCGCAAGATACAGCCAGCCCTCATCGGTCTAGATGTACGTGATGTCCGATGTATAGACCTGATTCGGCGCTGTCGGCGTGAAAATCGCGCCCCAGCAGATTTTCCGCGACCGGGAGCTTGTGCTTCGAGTTCGTCGTGACAGGGTAACGTCGCTTGTGCCGAGCCCGCATGCCGTTCTCGCGCATGAGCCGCTCGACCCGCTCCTTGCAGGCCGGAAAGCCGCGTGCGCAAACTTCCTCGGTCATCCGTGGTGAGCCATAGGCGTTCTTGACCGCGGCGTGGATAGACTGGATCAGGGCGAGCAACTGGGCCTCTGTGAGACGCTCGCGCCCGGGCGTGCCGCCGCGCATCCACGTCCGATACCGACAGGACCCGCACAGCGCCGACAGCGGATAGTGCCGGCGATGCGAATCAATCCGGGCATACTTCACAGGAGGTCCTTCACGAACAACGCCGCCGCTTTTTTTTCCGATTTCAAGTTCCATCTGCAGACGCTTGTCCTCAGCCCCCAGGCGTGAGAACTCCATCTGTTCCGGCGTGGCAGCCTTTGTCCCCGGGACATTGAGTGTGCCTGCCTCATCGGCCTTGACCCAGTTGCGCAGCGACTGGTGGGAAATCCCCAGTTCACGAGCAACATCCCGCGCGCTTTGCCCGTCCTTCACTCGCTTTACCGCGATCGTCCTGAACTCAGCGGTGTATGCCTGCTTTGGTACCTTGAACATCGATTCTTTCCTTCCTTCGGGTCGAGTTTACACATGACCTACTGGAAGGCGAAAATTCTGGGGAAGCTCATATATCCTTATGTCTTACTGTGTCACATAATTAGTTGCGCGCTCTATTGCCGCGCAGGAAGAGAGCCATCGTTGCATGAGTCTTTGTCCAAGCAGGATGCGCAACGTAGTGATGGAATCAGGAATGTGGCGTTGAGCGCGCTGGACTGCCCCGCGGGATGTAATCCGGAGGAAGGGCAGGCAGCGCGCGTTCAAGGAAGTTTTTTATCGCGTCCATCTGGTCGCATTCGGAGTCGCTGAGCCATCAGAAACGCATACGAGGCGATACTCAGTGTGGCGTGGTGGTGAAAGCCACGCCAGCCCCTCCCTTCATGATGACCGAGCCCAAATTCCTGTTTCAGGTCCTGATAGTCGCGCTCGATGCGCCAGCGCATCTTGGTCACGAACACAAGCTGCTCAAGTGTCGCTTCCTCGGGGGCGGTAGCGAGAAAGTATTTGAGCGGCTCCGTTTTGCCATCGGGCCATTCGATGAGCAGCCATTCTTCGTCGCGGACGGCGCTTCGCCAATAGTCGCGATGTGCGGGACGAACCCGTACGGCGGCAAAGCGTGAGGATAGTGCTGCGTTGCTGCCTTCCCGCCAGGTTACGGATTGCCAGGCGTTCACGGGTAATTGCATGTCCAGCTCCTTCACGGCGATCGGCTCGTGGCCGGGCGCACGGCGCAACAATGTCGGCGGCTTGCCGCGCCCGCTCCAGGGCTTGGGCGGAAGCGGCTCCATACCGGGCGCCCACACTGAAGTGCCAGGCCGGATCCCTACCGCATACAACAAACCCAGTTCAGTTATGCTTTCCCGAAAAGCGGTTTTATCGCCGTACCCGGCATCTGCGAGCACAATGCCCGGTGCAATGCCGGATGCTATAGCCTCTCGAAGTTGGGCCAGCGCAATCTGTGGTTTCGTCTCGAAGGTGAGATCGTCGGGAGTGCCGGCATAACGCGCTCGTTCACGGTCGTCAATCCATTCCTTGGGGACATACAGCTGCCAGGCAATCAGCAGACTGCCGCGTTGCGTCGCGATCGACAGGCTTACGGCGACCTGACAGTTGTCCTGCTTTCCGAGCTGCCCGCCGTACTGACGTGCCACCTCGACCGAATGACGTCCCTTCTTTGGAAAACCGGTGTCGTCAATAATCCAGTAATAACCGTTCTCTTCGGCTGCGTGTGCGTCTAACGCAGGCATCACCCATTCTCGTACCCGCTGCAAGACCGCACGGTCAGACCAGTCTGCCCTGGCTACAAAGTGGTGGAGAGACTAGTGCTTCGCACTCGCGTGAAGTGGGTCAATGTGCGCGGCCATTGGCTCGACACTCTTGCGCGACAGGGGCAAAACCAAGCCCGAACAGTAGCCGCTGAGGCCGGCATGGCGATCGGCATGCCCTAACGCCTGCCCAAGATGATTCGGATATGTCTCAAATTCGTCGACATCTTCTCTCATCGATCGCCCGAAGTCTATAGTATTCAATGCGACCAGGTATCGCTTTGCCGCAAACAGATTTTGTGACACAGTAAGACTTCTATGGTGCAATGGAAGTCAAGCCCTTTCGCGATCCGTTTTCCCGTCAGTTATCTCCCGAGCGCGACAGGTGGTTATCCACGGCCGGCCGGCGGGGTCGTCTGTTACGACCACGACGCTGGCCGTGGACAACCTGCTCGATCAGATGTTTTGCAATCCTCCATATCAAGCGAGAACAGTAGTGAGGTCGGGGTGTCTGAAGTCCGGGCACTTGACCGGACCAACTTCTATCCGTTCCGGCACGAGACCGGGCACCACATACCGCATGCGCAAGGCGCTGGAACCGCCCCTTATGGACGCGCCCCATCTAGAACTACGGTCACCTGCGAAGGTGACCCGCTTACTGTCCGGG
Source organism: Paraburkholderia sp. BR10936 (assembly GCF_040965735.1). Lineage (NCBI taxonomy): Bacteria > Pseudomonadati > Pseudomonadota > Betaproteobacteria > Burkholderiales > Burkholderiaceae > Paraburkholderia > Paraburkholderia sp. BR10936. The sequence continues at coordinate 21,831 of NZ_JBFRCM010000025.1, read as the reverse complement.
CGCGCCGAACCTTCAAACGCTGCTGCCGCTCGACGTTGGCTACTCAGGTCGCTGTCACCTTCTTCGCAGGGGCTTGAGGGTTGCCCCGAGGGGAATCTCGCCGAATGCGCCATAGCGCGACCGCCAGACGTCTGGCAAGTGCCACAATGCCGATGCGTCGCATACGCTTGTCGCCGCCTGCAAAGCGCTCGTTGAACCAATCGCTTAGCTGGCTGCTGGGCTGGAAGCGCAACCAGTTCCACCATCAGCCATCGCGCTCGCTTGTTGCCGATCTTGCTGATGCCCTGCTCAACTTCACTGGTGCCGCTGGCATAGGGCGTCGGGGCTAAGCCCAGGCAGCCGGCCACTTCACGGCGGTTGTGAAACTGCCGCCAACCAAACAGTTCCCTGATCAGGACCCAGGCACTGCCGGTGCCGATACCCGCAAGGAGCGCGAGCCGCGCAATCGCGGGTTGCGCACCGCTGCGCACTTCGCGCTGCTGCTGTACCTCGAGCGCCCTGATCTGGCCTGGCAGCGAGCAACAGCCGTTCGAATTCGCGTTCGATCTCGGAGCGCAGGGCAGGCAACAGCTGTGCAGTGTGCTGCGTCCACCAGTGCGCCCACGCGCGGCCACCGATTCGCTCGGGCCGCAGGTTGTGGAGTACAGCAGCGAGCGGATGCGGTTGCTATGGGCAGTGCGCTCCTGCCTCAGGCGAGCGAGTTCACGGTGTACCCGCCGCTCATCTTCCTGTTCGGGGGTGGGGATACGTGCGACCGCCCAAGCCCGGCGCTCACCACCGTAGTAACGCATCAGCATCGACAGAAGCTTGTCGCTGTCGAGACGGTCGGTCTTGACGCGACGTCTGCGCCGGTTCACTTCGATACTGGCTGAATCCACCACCAGGTTCGTGATCTGATGTGCTTCCAGGCAGCGGCGAAGCCAGAAGCCGTCACGCCCGGCTTCATAACAGCTGCGCACCGGGGCATCGATGGTCAGATGACAGCGCGCTTTGGCTTTTGAAATCGCCGTAAAGACCGCGGCCGTATCGCCAGCGGCCACTGTGCAGCGGCTCGGGAGTGCACTCCATCGCCCAGCGAGAGCTTCCAGTTCTTGTCACCCAGTTCAAAGGCGACGTACAGCGATCCGGTGATGGTTGTATCCTGCCCATGAAGGGCCGTGCGAGGCGCATTCATTTGCGTACCACCTCGGAAAACGGGTGTCGGAATCCTCGTTTTACTCCAGGAGGCTTACTTCCGCGGCCCTTCCCTAGTATCTAGCAGGCTGTTGAAATACACCTCACTGATGCGCGGGATGCCTTTCCAAAGAGTCGCTGCGTCGGTTGGGTTTGTGTCGATTTGTTACCGGGCGCTCCCGCGCAAGCCCACTCCTGCCGAGAAGCGTGCGGTCGGTTCCGTCACTTCACAAGACGTGCATTCTAGCGCTCCGATCTTACCGCGACAAAACCATTTACCTGCAGAACAAGCTTTTTCTGGATCGCGAATCATCGATATGATTGATGCGCTCAAAAATATTAATGGCTCATACGAAGCGGATCTGCGCTGTTAGGATTCTCCCGTCGTTGCCACGAAGCCGAGTATGAGCGAAGATTTAGATGCCGTCCAAGCGAATCGTATCGACACCGGGCTTGAGCCAGTTAACGGCGATGCGTTTGATGCTAACGCCCTTGGTTCTGAGCCGTCTTCGCAACGTTTTTCCAGCGTGCTCGCGCCTGCCATGGCTATCGCATCGATGTGCAGCAGCGTGCAGCTTGGTGCTGCATTGTCGCGACCCGTGATGATCCGATACGGTACGCTCAGCACGACTTGGCTGCGTCTTTGTTTCGCGGGATTGGTACTCGCGATCGCGATGCGACCGCCGCTCCATGCCTACTCCCGACAGCGCTGGATCGCCGCTCTCGTTCTCGGTAGCGCCATGGCCGGCATGATGCTGTGCTACTTCGAAGCCGTGCAACGCGTGCCCCTTGGTCTCGGAGTCGCCATCAGCTTCATTGGCCCCCTCTTCGTCGCGATGGCCGGCATCCGCAAATTCCGGATGCTAGTGTGGTGTGGCCCATGGTGGCGATGGTCGGCGTCGTCCTGATTGCGCGGCAGGGCGGCATATGGACCACCTCGCTCGCCGCGCTGGTCTTTCCGATTGGGGCTGCGCTCGGCTGCGCAACCTACATCGTGATGATGAAACGAGTCGGCACGCTGTTCGATGGCCTGCAGGGGCTCTCAATGTCGCTGATCGTCGCGGCCCTTGTCACCACGCCGTTTGGTCTTGCGCAAAGCGGTGGCCATCTGCCCCGCCGCTCAACTGATTGACGCCGCATATCTCGCGGTACTCGTGCCGCTCCTGCCCTACGTACTCGAAATGTTCGCGCTGCGGCGCATGACGGCGTCCGCGTTCGGCATTCTGATGAGCGTCGAACCCGCCATTGCCGCCGCAATCGGTTTTATCGTCTTCGGTCAGCCTATGACGGGCTTGCAAAGCATCGGCACGTTGCTCGTGGTCTGCGCCAGTACAGCCTGCTGTCGCCAAAAATAGGCCAGTGTTGCCGGCAATTGGATCGTCGTCTCGCACTGCATTTTTTTCCAAGTCTTCGAATGTTGCCGAGACACTAACTAGGGATGGTTCGCTTCGTCGTTGTATGTGTCGCGCTCGCGATGCTGTTTCCCTTCATGTAGTTTTACTGGAGACTGAAAATGGCCCACCAAGATCGTGCCCGTTTCGAACCGGTTGCAGACTGTGAAATGCAGGCGCTCTTTTCCGCCTCGCCCGACACCGCCGCGTTTCACCGCGGCGAACGGATCGACCGCGAATACTATCGGCGGCATCTCGTCGAGACAGTGCTGCGCATCCGCCTGAACAATGAAATCGATGCATTCGCGCTCTACAAGATTGGCTTCAAGGACAATCAACTCGCGCAGATCCTCTCGCAATACCTCGCCGAGCAATACGGCCACGAAGGACTCTTTCTGCGCGACATCAAAAAATTTGGCCTCACCGCCGAACGGATTGACACCATTCAGCCGCTCCACTCGACCAGCAAGCTGATCAATTACTTGTATCTCAGCATCGAACGCGATGGCCCGTTGCCGACGATGGTGTGGAACTGGTTCGTCGAATGGTATTCGGGCCGCTACAATAAGACGATCACCGAGGCTGCGGGTCGAGCCTTCGGCCACCACACCGTTAAGGGTTCACTTGGCCATATCCAATACGACAAACCGCGCGACCGCGACGGTCTGATGTGCGCCTCCCTCCAGCGGGCGATCGACGGATGGGGTGGCATCGACAAGGCCGAAATGCATCTGCGCAACTTGCTTGGTCGGCGATTACTTCGACGAACTGAAGGCAGAAACCGGGCGCCAGTCGGAGGTGGTCGTCGCATGAGGAGCGCATCATGGCTACTGTCGTAGTAGAGCCCGTCTCATCGGGCACCGCGCCGGTCGCTGCAGCGCAGCGGCTCGGGCATCCGGTACACGCGTTCTGCGCAGATACTCGCATCGTGCCGCCAACGCACCTACGGACCGTCGCGTCGCTGACGAGTGTCGACACTGGCTCGGCTGATGACGTCGCTGCGGCGGTGCGGACAGTCGGAGGCATCGACGCGCTCGTTGCCGGCTTTGAGTACGCGGTCGACATCGTCGCGCAGACGGCCGCACAATTGGGCTTACCTCATCTAGCGCCCGAAGCGGCCGCGCTCACAACGCGACAAATACCGTTGCCGTCGGCGACTTAGCATGTCCGGGCTCGCCGTCCCGCGTTTCGCGTCGATCGCGAAGCGTGGCGACGTCGCCCGCGCGGCGGCGCACGTCGGATTTCCTGCCATAGTGAAGGCGGTCGATGGTTGCGGCAGCCTACTGGTGCGCCGCGTCGATTCCCTCGCGCCGTTGCACGCGATAATCCGCAGCGTTGCGAATCGATCTGTGCCGGACATGGGCCGCGAAGTCGGTCAAGCGATGATGCTTGAAAGTATCTCGACGGCCCCGAGTACAGCGTAGAAGGCTACGTCGGTCCACTCGGTCCGCGCGTGCTTGCCGTTACCGAAAAGATCCTCGGGCCCGAGCCGTACTTCGTCGAGATGGGACATGTGGTCGACGCTACGCTCGACGAGCGCGACCCAGCTCGGCTGAGCGCGTATGTCGAAACGGTGGCGAGACAGATCGGCTTGACGCTGGGCGTGTTTCATGCGGAAGTGCGCATGACGCGCGACGGTCCCACGCTGATCGAAATCGCCGTGCGGCTCGGTGGCGACCGGATCTATCGGCTCGTTGAGCTAGCTAAGTCAATCTCGATTACTGTCAACGCTACGCGCAGACCAGTACTGCCGATGTTCTTATTGGATACACGGCTGCCTGTAGTCGCTGAACGCCTCCCCATGTCAGAGCTCCGCATTGCAGCTCAGAAACCACAATGAGGCCCGGCGCAATAGCTACCAGTATTCGTCTTCTCGAACATTCCAGTGCTTGCACTCCACGCTGGCTCGCCTGTTGCCCACCGCCTACAAGGCAACACCGTCACCGAAAGACCCTTCTTCCCCGGAATCAGTTGACCGCGACAGTTCGCTTTAACGTTGTCCGAGTTTTTGTCGAAGAAGTGCCACATTGCGCGTTATCTATATAACAATCCAGACATTCCCGCCTAGTGCATTCAGGTCGCGGCAGACGCGCTAACTCATTCGGAATCAAGGATCGGGGGCTTGGGTCTGTGGTTATGCCGGCAGACAGAACAATCCCTCGACGAGAAGGACCCGGGACGCACTCTCAGTTAATGCCGAGTGGATTCGGTCCTGCGAAAAAAGACCTGGTACCGGCCTTGTGTCACGCGGCAGCTTTCGCGCTTGCCCGCGTTGCTGGTTTTCTAACTCCTCGCCCGTGGAAACTAGCGCATTCGGATCGCCCCCCGGCAACGGGCGCGTATATCTTCGATCTCCCTTTCCCGGGACTTCTTCCTCGCCGATGCAATCAGGTCGGCACATTGGCACCGATTTTGCTCTGAGGTAACCCGCCCGGCGGATGCAATAGTGCTCCGGCAAACCAAATCGCGACTTACGAAGGAGACTTGACCATGGCGTTATTGGAACGCGTCGACTGGTACGACATCGCCCGCGCCAACAATTGGACCCCGTCCTACGTGTCGGATTCGGATCTCTTTCCCGACATCATGTCTGGCGCACAAGGTATTCCGATGGTCCAATGGGAGAGCTACGACGAGCCGTACAAGACGTCGTATCCCGAGTACGTCCGTATCCAGCGCGAAAAAGACGCTGGTGCCTATGCTGTGAAGGCAGCCCTGAATTGCTGCCGCAGCTTCGAGGATACCGATCCAGGCTGGCTTTCCATCCTTAAGGCCCATTACGGCGCCATTGCACTCGGCGAGTATGCGGCAATGAGCGCCGAAGCACGCATGGTTCGCTTCGGCCGTGCACCAGGGATGCGCAACATGGCCACCTTCGGCATGCTCGACGAAAACCGTCACGGGCAGTTGCAGCTCTACTTCCCTCACGACTACTGTGCAAAAGACAGGCAGTTTGACTGGGCGCACAAGGCCTGTCACACGAACCAGTGGGGTGCAATTGCCGCCCGCAACACATTTGACGACCTTTTTATGTCCCGCAGCGCGATCGAGATCGCGGTTATGCTCACCTTCGCGTTCGAAACGGGCTTCACCAATGTACAGTTCCTCGGTCTGGCAGCCGACGCAGTCAACGTCGGCGATTTCACTTTCGCAAGCCTGATCTCCAGCATTCAAACGGACGAATCGCGACATGCGCAAATCGGCGGCCCGGCGCTGCACATTCTGATTGCAAACGGCCGTAAGACGGAGGCCCAGAAGCTCGTGGATGTCGCAATCGCACGGACATGGCGCCTGTTCTGTCTGCTCACGGGATCGTCGATGGACTACGCCACGCCGATCGAGCACCGCAACCAGTCGTTCAAGGAATTCGCGCGCGAGTGGATCGTCAGTCAGTTTGAGCGGACACTCATCGATCTCGGCCTCGATTTGCCCTGGTACTGGGACCAGTTGATCAATGAATTCGATTACCAGCACCACGCCTATCAGCTAGGCATCTGGTTTTGGCGTCCCACGGTTTGGTGGGACCCCGCAGCTGGCGTGACGCCCGAATGCCGCGACTGGCTGGAAGAAAAATATCCCGGCTGGAACAACTCGTTCGGCAAGGTATGGGACGTCATTATCGAAAACCTGCTCCTCGGCCGCCGGGAACTTACGATGCCCGAAACGCTGCCTGTCCTCTGCAACATGAGCCAGTTGCCCATTTGCGCCATTCCGGGCGATGGCTGGAACGTGAAGGACTACCCTCTAGACCATAACGGCCGCAGGTATCACTTCAATTCGGAAATCGACCGCTGGGTCTTCCAGCAGGACCCGGTTCGTTACCGCGATCACCTCACGCTCGTCGATCGCCTCCTCGCCGGTCATATCCAGCCACCCGACCTGTTGGGCGCGTTGAACTACATGGGGCTCGCGCCGGGCGAAATGGGCGACGACGCGCACCAGTATGCATGGGTCGAATCGTACCGAGGACCCGTGACAACAAAACAAGCCGCCTGAGGCTGCCACGCAAACGAGGACGACATGGCACTCTTCCATGTGATCTCAAATTTTCAATACGACTTCGTATTGCAGCTGTTGCCGGTGGATACCGGCAATACGATGGATGAAGTTGCGGCCGCCGCCGCGTTCCATTCCGTGGGCCGACGCGTCATCCCACGGCCTGACAAGGTTGTGCGCGTGCGGCGCCAGGGCGCCGGGCAGTTCTACGCGCGCGACGCAAAGCTCGGCGAGACGGATATCAAGCCGATGGAAACGCTCGAATTCATCTTTTGCGACGAATGAGGTCGAAATGAAGTACCAGAAAGTCTGCACGCTCGACGACCTTTGGGCAGGCGAGATGATCGAAGCGGAGGTGGATGGCCGCGTGATTGTGGTGGTGAACTCAGAAGGCGGCGAGCCGCACGCCTTTCGGGGCGCTTGTCCGCATCAGGCGATTCCGCTCGGGGAAGGAAAGTTCGACGGCCGCGTGCTGATGTGCCGCGCGCATCAATGGACCTTCGACGTGAATACCGGCAAAGGAATCAATCCTGGCGACTCCCGGCTTCGCGAATACCCCGCAAAGATCGAGGGCGAAGACGTTCTCGTTGCGGTGGGCAGCGTTGAAACCCTCTTTGCCCATTCCTGAACGTCACAGAGAACCGATCATGACCACCGAAACCACCGCCTTGGCTTACCGCAACAACCGCGTGGGTCCCGTGCTTCGTGCGGGCAGCATTACGGCGGGCGTCATCGAAGCCGCGCACGAAGACAACCCCGGCAAGACGATCCGCGTGGACGACAAATTCGCGTATGTGCGCATCGATACGGATGGCGAACTGATCCTCCGCCGCTCCACGCTTGAGGAAACGCTTGGCCGACCGTTCATGATGTGCGAGCTGGAAGTCAGCCTCAGCTCGTTTTCAGGCCGCATCGAAACAACCGAATGCTACGTGCGGTTTTACTACGAGAAAACGCTTTAACCGGAGACGAGCATGACTGAGCCCGAAGTCCTCAAGCCGCTGAAAACATGGAGCCATCTAGCCGCGCGGCGGCGCAAGCCAAGCGAGTATGAGATCGTCTCGACGAACTTGCACTATACCACCGACAACCCCGACGCCCCCTTCGAACTGGACCCTAACTTCGAAATGGCGCAATGGTTCAAGCGCAACCGCAACGCCTCGCCGCTGCGACATCCCGACTGGAACGCATTTCGTGATCCAGACCAGATCGTCTATCGCACGTACAACCTGCTGCAGGATGGTCAGGAAACTTACGTATATGGTCTCCTCGACCAGTTCTCCACGCGCGGTCACGACGCCCAACTCGCCCGGCCATGGGCGGCCTCGCTCGCACGCGTCTATACCCCCGCTCGCTTCCTGTTTCATGCGCTGCAGATGGGCTCAGCGTATCTGGTCCAGATGGCCCCCGCTTCCACGATCTCCAACTGTGCCGCATACCAGACCGCTGACTCTCTGCGCTGGCTCACGCACACCGCGTATCGCACCAAAGAACTGTCCCTGACTTTTGCGGACCTCGGCTTCGGCAGCGATGAGCGGCGCCGCTGGGAACTCGACCCGCCTTGGCAGGGCTGGCGAAAACTAGTTGAAGAAGCACTCACCGCGTGGGACTGGGCTGAATGCTTTGTCGCGCTAAATCTCGTGGTACGCCCGGCAGTGGAAGAGACCGTATTGCGCGGCCTCGGCGTCACGGCGCGCCAAAACGGCGATATCCTACTCGGCCTTCTTACCGATGCGCAGCTCATTGACACCGAGCGGCATCGGCGTTGGGCCAAGGAGCTCGTTCGCATGGCCATCGAACAGGAAGGCAATCACGCCGTGCTGCGTGCGTGGGTGCACAAATGGGAGCCGCTTGCCATTGACGCCATAACAGCATGGTGCGCCGTCTTGCCGGACGCACGCGGAGCTAGCGCACGCGCGAAGGTAGCCACGCGCGAATTCCGGCGTTCGATCCGACTGTGAGTCAATAGGCCTTGAATGAAGGAAGTGTCGTCGGAAGCCCGCCCGCTCCGACAATTTGGGGAACGTCAAACGTAACAACACCTAGAGCGGAGCTTTAGATCATGAGGACAATCCTTGCAGCTTCGGCGATTGTATGCACCCATCTGCACGATTACCTAAGCCAAGACCATCGGCAGCGGGCTCACGGAGGCGGGCACGCTTCGAGCAAATGTATCGGTGTCGTGGCTTGATGATCCCGGCTAGCCCTTGCTCCGAATGAATGATGTTGCGGCGTGAGCCCGAGCCAAGCGGCAAGTTTCCCTGGGCGTGTCGATGTCTATCGTTTGTAGGATCCGTCCGTCTGCTCCGACATAAGCGACGGGCTAATTAATCAGTATTTCCTTTCCAAATAGGAAAAATATGAGAGTTCTTTGTGAAATTCTTATTCGTGGCACGTTGCTGCTATCTTTTCTTTATGGAGTGCCGGCCCATGCTTGCCTCTCAAAAGTTATCCCGGAAGCGGATCGAAGATACGACGTATTGAATAGCAAAATATTCTATACAGGGCCCGTTACAATTCAAAAGGCGAATGACTTGATAGCGGCGCTGGACGAGTTGAACGCGAAGTACCCGAAGCTAAAATCGATCTATCTATACATCGACAGCGGTGGTGGAGATACGGACGCGGGGTATATTACTTACCGCGCCATCCAGAGTTCGAGGGTTCCGGTAATAACAGTTAATTTAGCCACGGTGATGTCGGCTGCTACGATGATGTTTTGCGGCGCTCAGGATCGCCTCTCCTTTCCTGGGGGACGCTTTATTCTGCACCCGCCAAGCATAGACCTGAGCAACAGGTTTCAGCCGGATCAGCTCAATGTTGCCACGGAAAATTTGGATACCGTCAAGCAAATGCTTTCAGATATCTACAGAAGTTGCACCAACCTGAACGGCAAGGAAATAAATTCAATGATTTACAGTGAAAATAACAGAAAGGTTCTCAGTCCAGATGAGGCTTCTGCAAATGGAATGGTGACTGGCATAGCTCATGAGATTATTGATGCACCGGTGTCCTACTATGTAACGGATCGCGCAAAGTAAGCTTTCTGGGATGGACTGGCTTCCGGTCGCTTTGTCATTAAACAAATCGAACTTGCGCCGGCATTCATGTGACCGAATGCCGGCTCGATCGCACCGCAATCTTGTGGCCCCAATGAATAAATGCGCGCCGGCAAGCTGTTTGCGATAAAGTGAGGCACGTAGGACGCGTCGCTTGAGAGCGAAATGCTGATGGACCGGACTGAAACAATCGCCACCATCACGGAACGCGGTTTCCAGCCGTTCGCATTGCGCTAGGCGATCCTCGATCGTGTTGCGGTGTTCATTGAACGCCAGCCGCTGTCGAACTTGCGCGTGCTCAAGCGGCGTCGGTGTGTCGGCCCCCAATCCGCACGTCCAATGTAGTTCACACCATGCTGGAGCAGGAACGATTTCAGCCCGCATCGCAGCTGTTTAAGGTCTTCTCGCGCCGATGACCAAGCACTGGCCAGATCGCGACACGCTTCATCTTCCGCCGCATGGCACATGCACCGCGGACAGATCGCCCGCTCGCAGCGAACGCACCAGCTTGATGGCGTCACGCCGGTCGGTCTTGACGGGCTCGCCGGGTTTGCGCGGGATGAGCGATGGTGCACATACAACATGTCGAGGCCTTCTGCATCAGTCGCCGGCAAAGGCCATAGCCGCGTGGAACTGCTTCGTAGACGATGCGGATGCGCGTCGCTTTGAAGTGCAGTCGTTTGCATAAGCGATCATCTTCCATCTGTGACGTGCCGATCTTGCCGAGCAGTTCCACATCGCTCATACCGACCGCATAGGCAACCATGATCGAATCCTTATGAACGTCGCGCCCTACATACAACGTGCTATCGTCTTGCATGCTAGCTTCCGTGCCGGAAACAGTACCTGTTTGGCACCAGTCCCCCGTCCAGGCAGCACACTCGCGCCCGCCGCGAAATGCCTTCTTGACATTCCTGTCTTCCTTTTTCCACTCGCGCATACGTCGCTCGATCCGGGCGATTTGCTCATCAAATCCGCTCAATCCGTTCCACTACTAGCGCAGCGTGTCCGTCCACGCGGCAGGCATCCGCCGCGCTACGTAAGGCAGTAGACCTTGCTCACCGTTCCCTGGAACAGTGCTTCGCGCTCATCGGCGCCAGCTTGCGCAGTCAATTTCCTGAAAGCGTTCCAACCGTTTCTGAATGGGTGGCATCCCTTATCGACAGGGAAATTGCTCTCGCACATGCAGCGCTCCGCACCGAACGCTTCGATACACGTATGCATCCAAGGCTTCCACGCGTGCGCCAGCTCATCCGATGACGGCGGACGTTCGCCCTTTTCAAACGCGAAGCCATTCATACGCATGCCGAGGCCACCAAGCTTCACATAAACATTCGGCAACCCGGCGAGCATGCGCATCGAACGGGACCAGGCATCGAACACTTCCACGCGCTGATTCGCATAGCACGCGATGCGGACGACACCGCCGCAATGGTTGATGATGAAAGGTGTATCCGGAAAGGCCTTTGCCATGTCGAACAGCTCCGGCAATTGCGGAAAGAATAGCCATGCGTCGTACGACAGGCCCAGCGGAGCCAGTTGTGCAACGCCCGCCCGATAGTCGGGGTCAAGCAGCAGCCCTCGCGGCGGCGCCGAAAAGGGATTGGCGAGTGTCTGGTCCGCGTCCCATGTAACGAGATGTCGAATGCCACAGAACCGGCCATCGCCGGCGTGCAGTTCCGCTCCGAGAACATCGCGCACCGCCGCGCCCCGTCGAAGATCCGCGTAGCCGATCATACCTTTCGCTACCTGTGGCTTGCCGCCTTGCAACGCCGCGGTGACGCCAGCCACGTATTCGATTTCGCCGACCGGGCGCAACGACTCCGGACCAGAGGCGCGATACCGTGTCAGCGCCTGCATGAACACGGAGGCGGTGATGTTATGACCCGTGCGCGCGTCCTCGAGGTACTCGTCGAGAAGGTAGGTCCAGCCCGGTCGTTCGTAAAAGTGATGATGCGCGTCGATGATCGGCATATCGGGTTCGAGCGCCCCTTCGCCACCGGAGGCGAGCCAGTCGGCACTAACGGGGCAGCTAGTTGTTGGTTATACTCACGGAATGCGTTTCCTCTTTTGCAAATGCAAGACGCGCGCTGATAGCGGGCAACAACATCGATGTTGCGAGAGCGCCGAGGACCTGAGGGCGTCGGAACGAGGGACGTGGCTCCATTCTTAATCTCCGCGACCGAAGGCGTAGAGGGAAAAGGTCAGCAAGGTCGTGATACCCAGCACGATCGAAAGACCAGAAGCCGGCCTCGCCGATGCCCAGCAGCAGCCGGATCGCGTAAAAGCTCTTTGGGCCCACGGCCAGCGCTGTTGCCGCTGCGAAGAAGCCCCACGTGATCACGATTCGCGCGAGCCAGCGCGGCCCACCGAAGCGGTACAACGCCAGGTTGCTCGGAACCTCGAACACGCAGTACCCGGCGAACATGATGCCCGCGCCCCACCCGAACTGTGTGGCGGTCAAACCAAGATCGCGATTCATCGTCAACGCCGCGAAACCGACGCTCGTGCGATCCAGGTCGTTGAAGAAGTACGCAAGCGCGATCAGCGGAATGAAACGCCACGCCGCCTTCCTGACCGCGGACTGCACATGAGCGGACGCGAACGCGCTGCCCGTTGCGATGTTTGATGAGATGGATGTCATGTCGTTTCTCCGCGCGGCGGCCTCTCCTGCTTCCGCGGCTCGATGATTCCATGTGTCTTTCGTGTTACGTGGCTGCTTCAGGCGCTGGCGAGTTCGTTCGCCGAAGGCTTCGACGCATCGCCAGGCTGCCTGTACGCACACTTGAGGACACCGAACTCGGTCAATTGCCTCACATCCTCCGGCCTGTATTCGAGACCCATCAGAAGCGCTCGCGTGTCCTCACCCAGTGAGGGCGGTCCCGCGCGCAGTTGCAAGCGCTCGCCGCCGAGCGTCAAGGGCCGCAGCGGCGTCCTCGTCTCGATGGGCCGCCCTGCGCCACTGGCATCGGACGGCAAAGTCACCTCGGCGAGCCCGAAAGCGTCGCAGAACAGTGCCCATTGGGTATCGGAGACCACCACCAAAAAATCTGCTCCCCGTTCTTGACCGAAAACACGTCGTAGACAGCCCACGCGAAAATGCGGTTCGGCATCGGCGCCGCGGCCTGGCCCGTCACGGCAAACTGCATCATGTGCTGGGCTACGAGGAACACATTGTTCTCGAACAACGCGCAGGGCACTTCCTGACCGCGGCCCGTGCCTTCGCGTTGAGCCAGCGCCGCCATTGCGCCGAACATACCGCCCATGATGTCGTTGACGCTCGTCCCGGCGCTTAGCGGTCTGCCCTCGGGCCCCGTCATGTAAGCGAGTCCGCCCATCATTTGCACGACTTCGTCGAGCGCGGTGCGATGATCGTACGGGCCGGGCAGAAACCCCTTGTGCGACGCATAGACGAGACGTGGATTGACCCTGGAAAGCGCGACATACCCGAGGCCTAGCTTGTCCACTCTTGAAGTTTTCGCTGAACACCGCAGCCGCGGCAAGCAGCTTGTGGACGATTTCCACGCCACGCGGGTCTTTCACATCGACCGCAATGCTTTTCCTGTTCCCGTTGAACGTGCCGAAGAAGTCCAATCCGGAGCCGCACAAGGCACGTTCGCTGGCACCGATCCCTGCCCCCCGCGAAATCAATACTCCCAACCGGTCGGATAATCCCAGCCTAGGCCGACGCGGTACCCGTGACCCAGAAAGCCGTGGTTACCTTTGACTACATCGTGAAACGCCGGCGGATTAGCGGCCGCAGTCTTATATATCGATGCGCCGGGGAAACCGAATGTATTGTCACTGGCTGACAGCAAGCGAGCGAAGAGCCCGACGAATCTCGGTGAGGCCAAGCTTGTTCCGCCAAACGGCGAGGCATTGCCGTGCCGTAGATAAGCGCCCCAGTTTCCGCCTTTGCATCAAAGGGAATGTCGGGCACGCCGCGCCCAGATGGACCCGCAGAGGACCTTAGCGCAGATTGCCACGGCGGCATTGGTCCGTAGGGGCGAGTGCCGCCCCCTGTCGCCCACAGGACTCCTTCTTCCACCCATCGTTCCAGACGCATAAGCTCCGCTATGAGTTGTGTAAAGCGCTGTTCCGCCAACAGAAATGACGTGCGGGGACGAAGACGGCAATGAAAGCATCGAAACCGCTCCTGTCCGCTCGTCAGCCGGACTTGAGTGCTGATGGACCACTCCCGGCAGATGTTCAAAAGACAAGTCAACCGAAGTCACAACGTGCATCAAGCGATGAGTCGCATCGTGACGACTCAGACAAGCACCAATATGACTCGCTCACCAACTTCAATTGTTAGCCCGAGCCGGCAGGGATTCACGCAGGCTATCAAGAGAGATATGACGCTCTCCGTCGGCTTCCTGAAGAACTCTGAACACCTTTTGCTCAGCGGGCGTGGAAATGACAAAGTCGTTGTACGCTTTCAGCAGGAGATTTCGATAAACCAAGAATAAGGTTGCGTCGTGATCCGCGGACAGGTCCTCCGACTGTCTGATGTACTGGAAGAAACGCCTTAGTATATGTAATCGACTTACGTCCACCACCTTGTCGTCATATGAGATGGCGAAGAATCGGAAGAAGTCCTCAGCCGACGAAAGCCGGTGCAGTTTATCGATCAGTACTTTCATGTTGTTGCTCCGCATGACAAAGTTGGCCGCAAAGCCGTGCGTAGCGAGGCGGCGAGTTTTATATGCCATCGTTAAGCGCTTTCAAATTGACGAAAGGTATTAACTTGTCTGCGCCTTCTAACTTAGCGGCCGACGGCACGCAAGGTCCGTGCCTGTCCCACCTAAACCTGGAAGGTGTTGTGGCATGCATCGCCATTCCCGATCACCGTAACAGGGGGGGCCGGTCTCACGTTGCCTTTGTCTGAATCGTCGGGATTGTCTGGATTGTGACAGCGTGGCGCGTTGCGCGAAGCGCATCCGCTTCGGTTGCCGGCGAAACTTTACTGAACATGAGTTGGGACGTTGCTGGCGCAACTCAGTCTGCTCGGGCCACTAAGAACGGACTTGGTCGCCGGATAGGTCAATAGTTTATCCGTCACGAGTTTGGTCTGCGAAAGCCAGCGGGGCGATTCGAAGCGTGTCGTTTGGTTACGACTAGAACCTGTCTGATGAGTGACACAGGTCAAGACTACCTTTCCAAGCGTTTGCGGTTACAGCGGTATCGCCTGCGTCGATAAGACTTCCTTTAACACCTTGAAGCTATGCAGTTCCCGTACTCCCGGCAGTTGCAACGCTTGTGCAGCATGCAACCGGTTGAAGCTTTCGTTGCCGCGCGCTCGAACGAGCAAGATATAGTCAAACCTCCCGCTCACTGCGTGGCACGCTACGCAGCCAGACACCTTCTGCGCCGCTTTCTCGAATGAGGCAAACGCCTCGGGCGTCGAGCCGTCCAGCACGATCCCGATTACGGCGAACATGCCCGCGCCTAGAGCCTTCGCGTCGAGCAGTGCGACGACTCTTCGTATCAGTCCCGTCTCCTTGAGTCGTTCCACACGCCGCAGGCACGCAGGAGCACTGCGTTTCACTTTCGCTGCAAGGCTGACAATCGATAGCGAGGCGTCTTGCTGCAAGTGTCTGAGGATCGCGCGGTCTACGGAATCCAAGACGGCTATGCCCTTCTGGGCCACGACTGGATGCTCTATCAATTTCATTTCACTCATCTCCCATCCGAAGAATTAGATGTCATCCGAAAAATGTATCGTTGTTTCATGCGTTATCCGTGCAACTCGCTCTCCCCAAGCGAGAGTCGCCTGCGCCAACCATTCTATTTCTGCTAACTTCGCGCCGTTGTTCCGCCTGCGTTTCCCGAGCGTGGCGCTAGTTTCTCTGTGTATAGGATAAACTTAGTTTAACGTCGAATGTAGACGTCCAAGATCGCAAACTTCAACTGGTTAAAGAGGACGTGTATCGACTCGCGATGAGTCGCAAGGCTCGCGCCCCGGATCTCGCTCACTTGTTTGCTATGGCGCAAGGAGATCTGCACCTTGCCGTTCCGCGCATTGCTTCACTCTTGCACACTCACCTCAGCAATCTAATTCCGTATCTGAGCGATAGTATTGCGAGCGATGTGGCGCAGTACTTGCTTTCCTTCCTCGTGCAGATTCACATTGTAGAGACGGATATAGTTCTCTATTAATTTTCCAGGAAAATCTATGATCTCCCAACGATCAAGCATATCGACAGAACCCGCGTGTGAATTTTTTACGTTCACGGCCCGAGCAGCAAAAGAAGCCGCCGAGCTTGTCGCGCAGAGCCACGAAGCGCCGCTTTATATTCGACTGCGTGCCGAATTTCATGCGGGAAGACAGCCGGAATATTTTATTGTCCTGGTTGACTCCGTAAGCGATTCCGACACGAAGGTGCTTACACAGGGCCTCACTGTGTTCGTGGACGAGACTAACCTACGTTATTTTATCGGCACGCAGATCGACTATGAGGAAGATACCCCGCTTCCGCGCTTCGTGATTGAAAGTCCGATCGCATCAACATCCTGCGGCCGAAGTGAATCATTTTCCTCATGTCCGCGCTAACATCGTAGCAGCCTGATATTTATCCCGCTTGCACGTGGTCTCGATGCAGAACAAGATGGTGAATCGGCGACGCGCGGACCACCGAATGCAATGAGAGTCGTGCAAGCCTAGGTTGGTTTGCGCGCTGGTATCAACAGTACCAGAATGAACGCACTTACGGGTTCATTCAGTCACCTAACACCCGTTGCCCAGCCATATGTGAGTACCGCTGGGCAAGCAATCATGCTGGCATCAGCCTGCGGAGCACCAGTCGCAACTGCGCTGGATTGACGCCATACCGTGGCGCGCACACGCGTACCGGGTTCAATCTCGATGCCAGACGCTGTCGGCAAGAGCCGCGGACTCGACAAGGGTCTCGTCGCTCGCCAGCTTTGATTGGATCCGCAATGCACAGAACCTGATCCTGACAGGGCCACTGGCGCCGGAAAAGACTGCTTGCCTGCGCCTTCGGCCAGCAGACTTGCCGACACGTGCCTTTCCGTGCTTTACGTGGGCTTCGCCCGGCTATTTGAGGTATTGAAGCGACAATCACGCCGGCACGCGGTACTCGATCATTACCAACCAATTTCCCCCAAGCACTGGCGCGCCCGGCTCAAATCGCCCACGCTTCCCGATACGAATTGAGCATCCATTGAGCACCCAAGCTTGCAGCGAAGAGGCGATTCGATGTGCAAGAATGACGCGCCTAGTCCGATCTCGAACAGTCGCGGTAGAATTGAACTCTACGCCGCACTCCCCCTAGCCTGGTCGACTTCACCAAAACGGCCGCTCAACTCGCCGGAAATAGGCAGCTGCACCTCAGTCCTGGACGACGGTTCGAAATCGCAACAAACTTCACGGCGATCAAATTGATCGGGATCGACGTGGCGAACGGGCGGAGCTTCCAGTTCTTCTCGCCCAGCTCAAGAACCATGTCCAGGCGGACACCTAGCGTCGTATTCGTCCACGGAGGGCTGTGTCAGACGCGTCCGTTTGCGTGCTCCTCGGAGAAGATGAGCGCGCGAATCCCGCTCTACACCAGCAGGGCTTACTTCCCCTGCCCTCTTTCATTGCATCAAGTCAATTCATCGAGATTTACAACTTCCAGCAGGGGCTTTTAGAGGATAGTTGCTAATCGGACTACGGAGCGCGGCCATACCCGCGTGCTGTGGACAACTAGTAAAAAATCGTGCGGACCGCGATCCGCCGAGCGGCCGCGCACGATCGCCCACGTCGAGGGCCTGGGCAAACCAAGTCTAGGCAACAATCATTCTGTCATCAGCGAACAATGTCATAACTGTAATCAGTCTCTGCAATGTCGATTGTACTTGCATCGAGCTTTTCGAAGAATTCGTCAAGTAGTGCCAATAGAACGCGCAATCCTCCCTCATATCCCCACGTCGGGAAACGGTGATAGTGGTGCCGGTCAAAAATAGGAAACACGAGTCGCACTAGCGGTGTTCGCGTATCACGCTCCAAGTATTTCCCATGAGTGTTGCCGATCAGGAAATCGACTGGTTCGGTAAATAGCAGCGAGCGCAGATGCCAGAGATCGCGCTTCGGATAGGCGCTGCATCCCGCACCGTATGGCGACGCGTCCAACAACGCCTTGACCTTCTCGGCCCAGCCGTCGTTACCGTTTGTCGACACAATATGCACCGGCTCTGCACCGAGCTCGAGCAGGAATTGCGTGTAACCTAGCATCTGATCGGGATCGCCGTAGAGCGCATAGCGTTTGCCATGGAGAATAGCCTGACTGTCCGCCATTGCATCAACGAGTTGCCCCCGCTCCCTTTCCAGTTCAGGCGGAATCGGTCGGCCCGTGACACGCGATATCTCCATGAGGAAATGGTCGGTACCAGAAACGCCGACTGGCGAATTAAGCACAATTACCTCTTGGCCGTGTTCCGCGATATACTTCGCCGTCTTTTCGCAGCAATATTCTTGAAAAATGAACGTTGCTTTCGCATTCAGGGCACGTTCAACTTCTTCCTTCGTGGTCCCACCCTCGTACATGCGGAATTCGCCATCCGTTGGTGTGTTCCATGTGTCGGAAGGATCGCAGATGATGTTGACGTTCACGCCGAACAGATCGAAGATACGTCGAACCTCCTTGATGTTGCCCACCACGAAACCGTCAAAGCCACCGATAAAGTTTACACTCTCGTCCTGCACACGTATGAGTGGTGTTGCGGTACCGGCCTTGCCGTCCCAGAAGTGTTTGAGAATGCCCAGTAGAGCGTTGTCGTAACCCGTCACATGACTGCCGACAAACGCGGGCGTGTGAGCGAACGGCACGTCGTAGTCTTGCGGAACGCTTCCCTTCTGCTTACTATTCTTGATGAATGCATCGAGGTCGTCACCGATGACCTCTGCCATGCAGGTCGTCGATACGGCGATCATCTCGGGCTTATAAAGGTTGTATGCATTCGCCAGACCGTCGATCATATTATTGAGACCCCCGAAAACCGCCGCGTCTTCGGTCATTGACGAACTCACGCACGACGTCGGCTCCTTGAAGTGCCGCGAAAAGTGTGAGCGATAATAGGCCACGCAGCCCTGAGAGCCGTGCACGAACGGCAGTGTCTTATGAAAGCCGTTTGCCACAAATACCGCCCCCAGAGGCTGGCAGGCCTTCGCTGGATTGATGGTTAGCGAGTCGCGCGCGAAGTTTTTCTGCTTGTAGTCTTCAGTCTTTGTCCATTCGGCAACCTCTCTCACCGCCTCATCAGGATGGTTAAACTCAAAATGTTGCTTCTTGTTTCGCAAAAGCTCCTGATATTCCGGCTCGCGAAAGAGCAGTTCGTGATCGAGAATTTTGTCGCTTGATTGGGGCATGACTCGCTCCTGAATCGATTTCCTGAAGAGCCGTCCGGCGACACGGCCGTACCGCCAACGGGGCCACCTGGCTCACGCTGCCTTTTTCCAAGGTGACTTGGAGAGATTCCAGACAGGACTCGAAATTGCCATGTCCATGTCGCGCGCAAAGATCGCGAATCCGTCGTAGCCGTGGTACGGTCCTGAATAATCCCAACTGTGCATCTGGCGGAAAGGAACACCCATCTTCTGAAAGACGTACTTTTCCTTGATTCCTGAACCTACGAGGTCCGGCCGCATGCATTCGACGAACCGCTCGAATTCGTAGCCGGTCACGTCGTCGTAAATTAGCGTGCCGTCGTGAATGTGATGCGTAGTGCGCTGATAGTCATCGTTGTGGGCAAACTCGTAGCCTGTGCCAATGACTTCCATGCCGAGGTCTTCGTACGCCCCGATGACGTGGCGCGGGCGAAGGCCGCCTACAAAAAGCATCACTTTCTTACCCTCGAGGCGTGGCTTATATCTCGCGATTACCGCATCCGTGAGCAGACGGTATTTGGCGATCACTTTCTCGGCCTTGGTCTTGATCGTGTCGTCAAATCGGCTCGCAATCTCTCTCAAGCTCCTTTCAATCATTGTGGGACCAAAAAAGTTGTATTCGAGCCAAGGGACACCATACTTCTCTTCCATATGCCGGCTTATGTAATTCATTGACCGGTAGCAGTGGAGCAGGTTAAGCTTTGAGCGCGGCGTATTCTCCAGTTCAGCGAGCGTGCCGTCGCCCGACCACTGCGCAATAACGCGCAAACCCATCTCCTCAAGGAGAATGCGGCTTGACCATGCGTCGCCACCGATATTGTAGTCACCGATGATCGCAACGTCGTACGGAGTTGACTCGAGCGCGGAATATTTATTCGGATCGACACGGTCGAACACGCAATCGCGAATCGCATCGTTTGCGAGATGATGCCCAAGCGACTGCGATACGCCGCGAAATCCCTCGCAGCGTACGGGTACGATTGTGTGCCCGCCATACTGTGCGCTCTTCTTCTTCGAAACTGCCTCGATGTCATCGCCGATCAGACCGATCGGGCATTCGGTTTGAACTGATATGCCTCTGTTGAGCGGAAACAGCTCCTGAATCTCATCGACGATTTTGTCGAGTTTCTTGTCGCCACCGAACACAATGTCCTTCTCCTGAAAGTCAGAAGTAAATTGCATTGTGACAAACGTATCGACTCCGGTTGTTCCGACATAATAATTGCGGCGCGAACCCCACGAATACTGGCCGCAGCCGACTGGTCCGTGACTGATGTGAATCATGTCCTTGATCGGCCCCCAGACCACGCCCTTCGAACCGGCATATGCGCAGCCGCGAATCGTCATCACACCAGGCAGCGACTTAATGTTGGACTTCACCCCACAGTCCGGCTTACCCTGCTCGAAAGTGCATAAATGCTTGGCCCGCCGCTTGGCCATCTTCTCCGGGTAAGCTCGCAGCACTTCGTCAATGAGAGCCTTGTGAGCGGCCTTACGTTCTTCAACCGTTTCGGTCATTACATATCCATAAGTGGAGAAATGGGATCGCCGGGATCGGTTGCCGTACGCCGCACGGCAACCGTCATCCCCGCAGCCGTCAAGCGGTCAGCTCAGCCGCTGTCTTGCCAACCTTCGCCTCATCGACCTGCGACATGATTCCTTTTTCCATCAGGAGATCTTCGAGTTCGTCCATCGTGATCGGCGTTGGGATCACGCCATTGCCGGCGTTGTTATGCACCTTCTCTGCAAGCGCACGATACTGGCCGGCCTGTGCGCTCTCTGGCGCGTACTCGATCACAGTCATGCGGCGTAGTTCCGCATGTTGCACGACGTTGTCGCGCGGCACGAAGTGGATCAGACGTGTGCCGAGCATCGCTGCGAGCGATTCCGCAAGCTCGAGTTCCTTGTCGGTCTTGCGCTCGTTGCAAATGAGGCCGCCCAAACGCACACCACCGCTGTTGGCATACTTGAGAATCCCTTTTGAGATATTGTTCGCAGCGTACATAGCCATCATCTCGCCTGACATCACGATATAAATCTCCTGTGCCTTGTTCTCGCGAATTGGCATTGCAAAGCCTCCGCACACCACGTCGCCCAGCACATCGTATGAGACGTAGTCCACTCCGTCGTAGGCGCCATTCTCCTCCAGGAAATTGATCGACGTAATCACACCGCGACCCGCGCAGCCGACACCCGGCTCGGGACCGCCCGACTCCACACAGCGTATGTCTTTGTAGCCAATCTTCATGACATCCTCGAGTTCGAGGTCCTCCACAGAGCCGGCTTCCGCCGCGAGAGAGAGAATTGTGTCCTGCGCCTTCGCGTGCAGTATCAGCCGTGTCGAGTCTGCCTTCGGATCGCAGCCGACAATGAGGATCTTTTGCCCAAGGTCGCTGAGCGCCGCGAGCGTGTTTTGCGACGTGGTCGATTTTCCAATCCCGCCCTTTCCGTAGAATGCGATCTGCCGAAGTTGAGCCATCGTGGTACTCCATTGAGATAGAAGGATTAAACCAAGGTTGCCAATCAAGGCTGCAAAGCCGCGATCATGTCCTCAGCGTGCAGTGTCCATATGATCTTCTTCTGTGGAGTCACGCATTGGCCGGATGGTGTCCGCGCGGATCGCTATAGTGCAGTTTCTATGCCAACACTCCAGAATCGTTGAAATGCCATGCACATCGCGCTTTGAGAAAACATGTCGGCATGGCGCCTACCGACGTTCGCAGCGTCGGCTTCCTGACAAATCGTGCGTTGTTGTCGCAAACCAGATTTTCACCACCATTTTCGGCCCACCTCGCTCAATGGCAGTGGGCCAGAAAGGGAGGGA
>NZ_JBFRCM010000024.1:0-87017 GCF_040965735.1 Paraburkholderia sp. BR10936 | reverse complement strand
CTGCTCGCCGTGCTCGCGGGCACGGGCCGCGCCGCGCTGCGCGACATCTCGCAGGAGGTGCGTTCGCGCCGGCGCATCTTTAGTCATGGCAATGCGCCTTCGTTCGCGCAAGATCCGCAGGTCCAGCAGGTCGTGGGCCAGGTCTCGTCGCTCGTGTTCGCCGCCGAGGCAACAGCCGTGCGCGCGGCACAGGCTTCGCAACGCGCGTATGAGGCGCGTTTCGGGGGCGATGCGCACGCCGAGCACGAGGCGAACGTCGACGCCGAACTGGATTCTGCGCGCGGCCAGAGCGCGATTGCCGACCTCGTGCTGCGCGCGACCACGCTGCTGTTCAACGCGCTTGGCGCATCGGGCACGAGCGAGCAGAAGCGGCTCGACCGCCACTGGCGCAACGCCCGCACGGCGGCCTCGCACAATCCGATCGTCTTCAAGGAGCGCATTGTGGGAGATCGCGAAATCAACGGCACCGAGCCGCCGTACGTTTGGGCGATCGGAGCCGGTCCCGCGAAGGGGCAGAAGGCGGCCTGAGTACGAACGTGCGGTGCCGTCTCGCGGACGGCGCCGCTATTTGATGGCCGCGATTTCCTTCGTCCTGATCAGCCGCGCGCGCAGCACGTTGCGGCTGATGCCGAGAAGTTTCGCCGCCTGAATCTGGTTGCGGTGGCTGTACTCGAACGCCGTGCGCATGACCATGTCCTCGATCTGCTCGAAAAGATTCTCGTGCTCGCCGTTGAACAGTTCGAGCAACGCCGATTCGAGTGCGTAGTGCGGGCCGCTCGGCGCACTCACGCTCGCACCAGCCGGGGCCGTGATGCCCGACGAGAACAGGTGCAGGTCACCGTCCTGAAGGGTGTCGTGGCGGCTCACGAGCAGGGCGTGATGAATCACGTTCTCAAGCTCGCGAATGTTGCCCGGCCAGCTGTACGCGAGCAGCTTCTGTTCGGCGCGCGGCGAGATCGTGCCTGGCCCGTAACCGAGCCGGCCGCGGTAGTCCTCGATGAAGTAGCGGGCGAGCGGAAGGATGTCGCCGGTGCGCTCGCGCAGCGTCGGAATGGCGAGCTGTACGACGTTGAGTCGGTAGAACAGGTCGCTGCGGAAATGCCCGGCCGCCACCGCGTGCTGCAGGTGGACATTCGTCGCCGCCACCACGCGCACGTCGATCGGAATACCGCGCCGGGAACCAAGCCGCACGACCTCGCGCTCCTGCAGCACACGCAGCAGCTTGACCTGCATCGACAGCGGCAGGTCGCCGATCTCGTCGAGGAAGAGCGTGCCGCCGTTGGCCGCCTCGAACCAGCCCGGCTTGGCGTTGAACGCGCCGGTGAAGGCGCCTTTCTCGTGCCCGAACAGCTCGCTTTCGACCAGCGTTTCAGAAAACGCGCCGCAGTTGACCGCGACAAACGGCTTGTCGCGCCGCCCGCTCAGACTGTGGACGTGGCGCGCGATCAGTTCCTTGCCCGTGCCGGTCTCGCCGATGATCAGGATATTTGCGTCGCTGGGCGCGACCAGCTGGATCCGCTCAAGCAGTTCGATCGAGCGGGGATCGACGAAGACCTGCGCGCGCGCACGGATCGAGGTGGTCAGCGAATGCCTGTGCGGCAGCGTGAGGACAGAAACATCGCCGTTGGCTTCGGCATCATCGGGCCATGCGTGGGAGAGCGGTTGGTTCATGAGTAGAAGCTCGGCGTAGGATAGGTTCGGTTGAGCGCCCATTCGCCGATCTCGCGGATCTTGTAGGCGAGCGGATCGTGTAGCGTATGGGTGCGCAGGTTGCGCCAGTGGCGGTCGAGCCGAAGCTCTCCATGGGTCGCGCGGGCGCCGGCGACATCGAACATGCGCGTACAGATGTCGAGGCCTGTTTGTGCGGCCACGACCTTGGCGCTCGCAATGGCTAGCGCCACCTCGCCGCGTTCGGTCGCCGTGAGGCCGGTGTCGCGCGACCATGCCTTGTCCAGTCCTGCAGCGGCCCGGTCCGCGAGCGCGCGGGCGGATTCCAGTCCGAGCCAGAACTCGCCGTAATGGCTCAGGATGTACGGGTCCTCGCCGGTGCTCGCGACCTTCGCGGCGGGCCAGGGCCGTGCTTCGTTCAGGGTGTAGTGACGGGCGTCCTCGAACGCGGCCTCGGCAATGCCGAGATAGATGTTCGTCAGGATCAGTTGCGCAACGAGTGGCCTCAGACATGCAAACGGCGACGAGAGCGGTCCTGGGTCCGAAAGGATCTCGTGATGCTCGACGCGGACCCGTTCGAACGTCACCGAACCGCTGTCGGTCTGGCGTTGGCCGAAATTATTCCAGTCGTCTGCGATCGCGATACCGCTTCGCTGGGTTGGCACGGCGGCTACGAGAAACGCACGCGTTTCGGCGTAGCGCGCGGAGACGATCAGCATTTCCGAGTCGAGCGCGCCCGAGCAGAAGCTCTTTTGCCCGCTGAATTCGAGCCACGCTCCGCGCGGATGCGCAAGTGTGCGTTCGTCGAGCGGATTGAGCGCATTGCCCCAGAACCACCGGTGCCGCGAGGTCTGTTCGAACAGCGCCTGCCATTGCTCCCGCGAGCCGAACAGGCGGGCCGTGGCCAGCATCAGGTGATGGAATCCGAACACGTGCGCGAGTGAACTGTCGGCGCACGCGAGCACGCGCACGACGTCGAGAGTCGTGCGCCAGTCCGCACCGAGGCCGCCATGTACCGCAGGGATGCTCAGTGCGAGCAGGCCGCTCGCACGCAGCGCGTCGCGTTCCGCCTTCGGTGTGCCGCCGCGCGCGTCGCGCTCAGCTGCGGTCCGCGCAAAGCGTTCAGCAAGACGCCGGGCGACGCTCAATGGCGATTCGACCTGCGGGATGGGCCGGATGTCCTCCGGCGCGTCGGCCAGCGGCAACGATAGGGAAGTGGATGCCATTGCAGTGTGATCGGGTGAAGCAGCACTGCACGCGCATGCGTGCTGCAGGATCAGCACAGTGTTCAAGGTTTTGGCACTCGAGAGAAGCAAGGATTTCTCATAACCTAATCAGGCTGCTGCGCTAGCAGCATCGAGACGCGAACCCATGCGTCTTAAGTACTTCCATTCATGTGACGAACCAGTGCTGCTGCGTGGGAAGCAACGAAGAAGCAGCGCTGTTGCCGGTGCGTCATCACATGTCGGCATATCGATCCGAGTGCTGCCGGGATGTGCTTATCAGGTGCATTTCCCCTTCCGGTAAGCCGCTCGATGACGAAAACTGCTGCTATGTCAGCCGTTCATCTGTAAGTAGCCAGTTCGCGCGATTTGGCACAGTCCTTGCCTTTAGCTCATGACGGGACCGATCAGACACGTCCCGATTCACGAAGGAATCCTCATGAGCAAGAAATACAAGATCGTGGCCGTGTCGGGCAGCTTGCAGCGGCCGTCGCGCACGCTGGCGCTGGTGCAGTCGCTGCTGTCCGCGCTGGAAGCCGCGCTGCCTGTCGAAATCCGCGTGATCGATCTCGGCGAGATCGCCGGACGGCTCTCCGGTGCGCTCACGCGTGCGCAGGTGCCGGCGGATATCGAAGAACACATCCGGGCGATCGAGACAGCCGACCTCGTGATTGCGGCAAGTCCGGTGTATCGCGCCTCCTATACCGGCCTCTTCAAGCATCTGTTCGATCTCGTGCACCACGAGGCGCTGATCGATGTTCCGGTGCTGCTGGCCGCCACGGGCGGCAGCGAGCGTCATGCGCTCGTGATCGATCACCAGTTGCGGCCGCTCTTCAGCTTCTTCCAGGCGCACACGCTGCCGATCGGCGTCTACGCCTCCGAAAGCGATTTCGATCGCTACGAGATCGCAAGCGACGCGTTGCGCGCTCGTATCGCACTCGCTGTAGAGCGTGCGGCACCGTACGTCGGTGCGCGTGCGGAAAACGTTACTGCGGCGCTCGCCGTTTGAATCCAAAGTCATTCAAGGAATCTTCAATGAGCCAGACTTCCCAAACCAGAGATGCCCTCAAGTTCGCCTACTGGGTGCCCAACGTGAGCGGCGGCCTTGTCGTCAGCACGATCGAGCAGCGCACCGACTGGAGCCTCGAGTACAACCAGCGTCTTGCGCAGACCGCCGAGCGTGCGGGCTTTGAATATGCTCTGAGCCAGATTCGCTTCACGGCCGGCTACGGCGCGGAGTATCAGCACGAGTCGGTCTCGTTTAGCCAGGCGCTGCTGCAGTCGACCACCAGGCTCAAGGTGCTCGCAGCGATCCTGCCTGGTCCGTGGCATCCGGCAGTGGTCGCCAAGCAGATCGCCACCATCGACCACATCTCGAACGGCCGCATCGCGATCAACGTCGTGAGCGGCTGGTTCAAGGGCGAGTTCACCGCGATCGGTGAACCGTGGCTCGAGCACGACGAGCGTTACCGCCGCTCGAACGAGTTCATCCGCGCGCTCAAGGGCATCTGGACCGAGGACAACTTCACGTTCAAGGGCGACTTCTACCGCTTCAACAACTACACGTTGAGTCCGAAGCCGGTGCAGAAGCCCCATCCCGAGATTTTCCAGGGCGGCAGCTCGCGCGCGGCGCGCGACAACGCGGCGAGTGTATCGGACTGGTATTTCACGAACGGCAACACGCCCGAGAATCTCAAGGCCCAGATCGACGATATCCGTGCGAAGGCGGCGCAGAACAATCACCAGGTGCGTATCGGCGTCAATGCCTTCGTGATCGCGCGCGATACTGAAGAGGAAGCGAAGGCCGTGCTCGACGACATCATCAGGCATGCGCACGTCGAGGCGGTGCACGCGTTCGGCGATGCGGTCAAGGAGGCGGGCAAGGCGTCGCCGGAAGGCGAGGGCAACTGGGCCAAGTCGACCTTCGAGGATCTCGTTCAGTACAACGACGGCTTCCGCACGAACCTGATCGGCACGCCGCAGCAGATCGCCGAACGTATCGTCGAACTGAAGTCGATCGGGGTCGACCTGGTGCTGACCGGCTTCCTGCATTTCATCGAGGAAGTCGAGTATTTCGGCCAGAAGGTGCTGCCGCTCGTGCGCGAGCTCGAGGCCCAGCGCGAAAAGCAGGCCGCCTGACGCAAGCGGCGGCGGGGCGAGGCCGGGCGCGCGAGCAGACCCGCCCGCACGAAACAGAAGAACACAACTGGGAAACGGCACCCCAAGGGGTGAATCAGCATGACGCAAGCCTCGACGGCCCTGCTCGCGCTCGACGGCATTTCCGTGTCGTTCGGGGGCGTCAAGGCCATTACCGATATCAGTTTCGAAGTGGCGGCAGGCGAGATCTGTGCGTTGATCGGCCCGAACGGCGCGGGCAAGAGTTCGCTGCTGAACGTGATCAACGGCGTCTATCGTCCGCAGCATGGCGCGCTGCGCTTCGACGGCCATGCTTACCGGCGCATGGACGCGCACGACGCCGCGCATCGCGGCATCGCACGCACGTTCCAGAACCTCGCGCTGTTCCGGCGCATGAGCGTGTTCGACAACGTGCTGGCCGGGCGCAACCTGCATCGCCGTAGTACATGGCTCGAGCAGACACTGCACGTTGGCCGTGCCGCACGGGATGAAGCCTTGCAGCGCGAGCGCGCTGAGCGCGTGATCGAAGCACTGGATCTGCAGCCCTGGCGCGACAGCGTGGTGGGCACCCTGTCCTACGGGTTACAGAAGCGGGTCGAGCTGGCGCGTGCGCTCGCTGCCGAACCACGCCTGCTGCTGCTCGACGAGCCCATGGCCGGCATGAATACCGAGGAGAAGCACGCGATGGCCGGGTACGTGCTCGATGCCAACGAGCATCTGGGCGTCACGGTCGTGCTGATCGAGCACGACATCGGCGTGGTGATGGGCTTGTCCGATCACGTGGTCGTGCTCGACTACGGAAAAAAGATTGCCGACGGCAGGCCCAACGAAGTCCGCACGAACCCGGATGTGCTGGCGGCCTATCTCGGCACACGTCATTGAGAGGGTGCGCAATGCAATTCTTTTTCGAGGTGCTGGTGGGCGGACTGCTGGCCGGCGTGATGTATTCGCTGGTCGCGATCGGCTTCGTGCTGATCTACAAGGCGTCGGGCATCTTCAACTTCGCGCAGGGCTCGCTCGTGCTGTTCGGTGCGCTGACTTACGTGAGCCTCGTTGAGCGCGGCTGGAACCCGTGGCTGTCGTTCGGGGCGACGCTCGCCGCGCTCGTACTGATCGCGATCGCAACCGGCCGCTTCGTGCTGCGCCCGCTCGTCAACCGCGCGCCGATCGTGCTGTTCATGGCCACCCTCGGTCTGAGCCTGATTCTCGAAGGCGCGGCGCAGCTGTTCTGGGGCGCGCAGGTGCACGGGCTCGATCTCGGCATCGACGACCGGCCGCTGCATCTGGGCGGCGTAATGGTGAGCCGCTTCGACCTGTTCGCGGCCGCCACGGCGGGCGTGCTGGTGCTTGCGCTGTCGCAGCTCGCGAAGCGCTCGCGTTTTGGCCTGTCGCTGCGGGCCGTGGCCGACGATCCGCTCGCCGCCTTCGCGGTCGGCGTGCGGCTGCCGCGCGTCTGGGCCATCGTCTGGGCACTGGCTGGCTTCGTCAGCCTCGTTGCGGGTCTGCTCTGGGGCGCGCGGCTCGGCGTGCAGTTCTCGCTCTCGCTCGTCGTGCTCAAGGCTCTGCCGGTGCTGATCATCGGCGGCTTCTCGTCGATCGGCGGCGCGATCGTCGGCGGGCTGCTGGTCGGCGCAACGGAGAAGCTGGCCGAGGTTTATGTCGGGAGCGTGATCGGCGACGGCATCGAGAACTGGTTCCCCTATCTGCTTGCAATGCTGTTCCTGCTCGCGCGCCCGTCCGGCCTGTTCGGCGAGGCGGCCGTCGAGCGCGTTTAAGGAAACCTTGATGGAATTGACCCGTCCCCTCGCCGAACCGCGCCGGCTGAACCTGCGCCGGCTGGCGGTGCCGCTTGCGGGCGCGCTCGTCGCGTTTGCCGGCGTGCCGCTCGCGGCGAACGACTACTGGCTGAACGCGATCCTCGTGCCGTTTCTGATCCTGTCCGTGGCCGGACTCGGACTGAACTTCCTGACCGGCTATGCGGGGCAGTTGTCGCTCGGTTCGGCCGCGTTCATGTCGATCGGCGCCTATGCGACCTACAACCTGCTCGTACGTGTGCCTGCGCTGCCGCTGCCGGTCGACCTGCTGCTCGGCGGCCTGGTCAGCGCCGCGGCCGGCGTGCTGTTCGGACTGCCGAGCCTGCGTATCAAGGGCTTCTACCTGATCGTCTCGACGCTGGCCGCCCAGTTCTTCGTGGTCTGGCTGTTCACGCGCGTGGGGTGGTTCTCGAACTACGACACGTCCGGCGTGTTGAGCGCGCCGCAGCTCGCGATCGGTCGCTGGCGCATCGACACGCCGGTGTCGCGCTACCTGTTCGTGCTCGGCGTCGCGACCTTGCTGTTCGCATTCGGCGCGAGCCTCGTGCGCAGCGAACTTGGCCGGCGCTGGATGGCTGTACGCGACATGGAAGCCGCCGCGCGCGTGATCGGCATCCCGGTGGGGCGCAGCAAGCTGCTGGCCTTCGCGCTGAGTTCCTTCGTGCTTGGCATCGCCGGCGCGCTGTGGGCCTTCGCGTATCTCGGCACGATCGAGCCGGACGGCTTCAACCTGAATCTTTCGTTCCAGGTGCTGTTCATCATCATCATCGGCGGCATGGGCAGCATCTCGGGCAACTTTCTTGGCGCCGCCTTCATCGTTTTACTGCCGATCCTGCTTTCGAACGCGGCTGGCGCGCTGGCCCACGCAGGCATCGGCGCAGACCAGGTGCAGAACCTGCAGAAGATCGTCTTCGGTACGCTGATCATCGTCTTTCTGATCAAGGAACCGGAAGGCCTCGCGAGACTCGTGCAGATCGTCCGTCAACGTCGGCCGAAGCAATCCTGAGCCGTTAATCTCCCCGCCTTATTGTTTCTTTTATCGTTCAAGGAATATTTTGTTATGCGAAATAATGATATTCGTCCCTCTCGCGCCAAGTGGCGACAGTGGTCCTCGGCTTTCGTGGCCGCGCTTGCGCTCACCGTTGGCGCGTTGCCTCAGGTGTATGCGGCGGGTGAGGAGTATTTTCCGCTGCAAAGCTACCGGGTCGGCCCCTACGCAGCCGGTGGCAGCGGCTTCTTCGGCGGCTTCATCGACTATCTGCAGTTGATCAACGCGCGCGACGGGGGCGTGAACGGCGTCAAGCTCGTGTGGAAGGAGTGCGAGACCGAGTACGTGGTGGAGAAGGGCGTCGAATGCTATGAGCGCCTGAAGAGCGGCGGCCCCGACGGCGCGCCGACCGCGGCTACGAACCCGTTGTCGGTCGGTATCGCTTACGCGACGCTCGACCGTTCGGCGGCCGACAAGATCCCGCTCATCACGATCAACCATGGCCGCACCGATTCGACCGACGGTGCAGTGTTCCCTTATGTGTTCCCGCTGCAGCTGAATCCGTACAGCGAGGTCTCCGCGATCGTCAACTACATCGGGCAGCGCTCGGGTGGTCTCGCCGCGCTCAAGGGCAAGAAGATTGTCGTGCTATATCACGGTTCGCCGTACGGCCGCGAAACGATTCCTGTGGTCGATCTGCTCGCGAAGAAATATGGCTTCGACGTGACCCAGATCGAAGTGCCGCATCCTGGCAACGAACAGGGTTCGCAGTGGCTGAAGATTCACCAGATCAATCCCGACTGGGTGATCTTGCGCGGCTGGGGTGTGATGAATCCAGTAGCGATCAAGACCGCGCAGAAGGTCGGCTATCCGGTCGATCACATCATCGGCAACATCTGGAGCAATTCCGAGGAAGACGTCCGGCCCGCAGGTGATGCGGCAAAGGGCTTCATCTCGATCACGACGCACCCCTCGGGCACGGACTACCCGGTGCTGCAGGCGATCAACCAGTACGTGGTGAAGCCCGGCAACGGCAACCTCAAGGACCCGGCGCGCTTTGGCACCGTCTACTACAACCTGGGCGTGGTGAACGGTATTCTCAACGTCGAGGCGGTGCGCGTTGCGCAGCGCAAGTTCGGCAACAAGCCGCTCACGGGCGAGCAGGTGCGCTGGGGCTTCGAGCATCTGGATCTGGACGATGCGCGCCTCAAGCAACTCGGCGCACTCGGCCTCGTGCAGCCGCTCAAATTGACCTGCGCGGACCACGAAGGCGGCGGTGCCGTGCGCTTCCAGCAATGGGACGGCCGGAAATGGAACGTGATCAGCAACTGGGTGCAGGCGGACCGCGAGCTGCTACGTCCGATCATCGAGAAGTCTGCGCTGTCGTACGCGAAGGAAAAGGGCATTACGCCACGCGATTGCAGCAAGGACCTCTAACATGACGAGCACTCCGATCCTGCAGGTCGACGAGATCGCCGTGACCTATAGCCAGATCATCCCCGCCTTGCGCGGGGTGTCGCTGGCGGTGCCCGAGGGCGAGATCGTCGCGCTGCTCGGCGGCAACGGCGCGGGCAAGACGACCACGCTCAGGGCGATCTCGAACCTCGTACGCGCGGAGCGTGGCGAACTGACGGGCGGTCGCATCGTCTATCGCGGCGACGATGTCGCGCGCGTCGAGCCGTGGACACTGGTCGAGCGCGGACTTGTCCAGGTGCTTGAAGGGCGGCGCTGCTTTGCGCACCTGTCAGTCGAGGAAAACCTGCGGATCGGATCGTTCGCCAGGCGGCCGCGACGGGCTGAGATCGAGGCCCATCTCGAGCGGATCTACGGGATCTTTCCGCGTCTGAAGGTCAAGCGCCAGTCGCTGGCGGGATTGACGTCGGGTGGCGAGCAGCAGATGGTGGCGATCGGCCGTGCGCTGATGGCGCGTCCTTCGCTCGTGCTGCTCGACGAGCCTTCAATGGGGCTTGCGCCGATGGTCGTCGAGGAAATTTTCGAGATCGTCGCGGCGCTCAACCGCGACGAGGGGGTCAGTTTTCTGCTCGCGGAGCAGAACGCGACGATGGCGCTGCGTTATGCAAAGCATGGCTATGTACTCGAAGGCGGTCGCGTGGTTGCACACGGATCGGCAGCCGAGCTCGCGCGCCTCGACGTGCTGCACGACGCATACCTTGGCGGCGCAGCGGTCGATTACATTGCGCGCCGCTCCGGGCGCGCGAGACAGGCTTTGACTGGCTGATATGTGCCCAAGCGATGGTGTGGAAACGCAGAAGTGCCCGGCTCGGGTGTCGTTCAATTCCCATAGCCCGTCATCTTATTGTGCAAAATTTCGAACACCCCGTGCGAACCTGAGGGAATTATCGAACGGCGCGGCAGCGCCCATACTGGCGCCATCCGTTCACGAGGAGCACGACATGCCGCAGCCGTCCAACCATTCCCCCGCCCAGACCCAACAACGCGCACAACCCGCGCGCACGTTCCCATTCGCCGGCCGCACCGTCAACCGTGTGGGCTACGGGGCCATGCAGCTTGCCGGCCCCGGCGTATTCGGCCCGCCGAAGGACCGCGCGGCTGCCGTGGCTGTGCTGCGCGAGGCGCTCGCACTCGGCGTAAACCATCTCGACACGAGCGACTTCTATGGCCCGCACGTGACGAACCAGATCATCCGCGAGGCGCTCCATCCCTATGCCGACGATCTCACGATCGTCACCAAGGTGGGCGCGGTGCGCGACGGCACGGGCGCCTGGCTGCCCGCGCTGGAGCCCTCCGACATCGAGCGCGCCGTGCACGACAATCTGCGCAATCTGGGGCTCGACACGCTCGACGTGGTCAATCTGCGCATCATGGGCGACGTCCACAAGCCCGCCGAAGGCTCCGTCGAACGGGAAATGGAAGCGCTCGCCGCACTGCGCGAGCACGGGCTCGTGCGCCACATCGGCATCTCCAACGCGACAGCGAAGCAGATCGACGATGCAGAAAAGATCGCACCGATAGTCTGTGTCCAGAACCACTACAACCTGGTGCACCGCGACGACGATGGGTTGATCGATGCGCTGGCGGCACGCGGTATCGCCTATGTGCCGTTCTTCCCGCTGGGCGGTTTCACGCCGATTCAGTCCTCAGCGCTGTCAGACATCGCAAGAATGCTCGAGGCCACGCCGATGGCCGTTGCGCTAGCGTGGCTTCTGCACCGGTCGCCAAATATTCTTTTGATTCCGGGGACATCGTCGCTTGCGCATCTACGCGAGAACATGACAGCGCAGACGCTTGAGCTCTCCGGTGAGGTACTGGCGCAACTGGACGCGATTGGGAAAGGGCAGAAGACAATCGCATGAATCGATCGCCGCAGGCGCACAGGAGAATGTCTACGGCGTGGCCCGTAGCCGGGAACGTTGTATGTATGGGCGCGTTCGAATTGTCCGATAATCCCATCTGATTAGAATAGGCTGTGCGGGAAATCGAACAGTGCGGGGTGAACCGGCGAAGGGATATCGCATTCGCAGGATTGCAGACGAGCTGGCGCTCAACGACCGGACCGTTAGCACGTACAAGACGCGGCTGATGGAAAAGCTCGGGGCGAAGTCTCTCATCGAACTGGCTGAAGTCGCGCGTCGCAACGGACTCATCTCAACAATCGAAATAGAGCACCCCGGCAGTTCGGGGTACGAACCGGCGTCGGCCCCGGCAACCCAGCCGTCAGGCGATACGCACGCGCTTCTCGACACATTGCCCTACGCCGTTTCCATCCGGTCGATGGACGGACGCATCGTGTTTGCTAACCGTCATTTGCAGACGCTGCTCGGGCAACGTGGCGCCGACCTTTACGATGCTGATCTGCCTCAGCAGGCCCGCGCTCTGGGCGCAGACGAGGCAACCGCGCGCCGCGTGGAATCGGCATTTTGTGACACGGTTGCGAGCGGTGTGCCGTATCGCGTCGACGCAGTCGGCGTGGCCGACGGCCAGACGGCGATCGGGGTTCACTGGGGGGCGCCTCTCCTCGACGATGCCGGAAGCTTCACGAAGATGATCTGCGGCACGTTCAACGTGAGCGGGCCGGAGCGTATGTTCGTCGAACTGCGCGACGCATGCGCGGCAACGCTTGAGATCTGGGAAGCGCGAGCGGCGCACGCGTTGACGTTTGGCCAGGTGATCGGCGAGTCGATCACGCGTGCGCTGGCTATTCTCGATTCAGGCGAGGGGGGCTCTCAGGCGGATTGCGGATCGTCAGGGGAACTGCGCGGACGGCTGCTCGTCGCACAAATGCATCTGCGTCAACTTCAGGCACTGATGGCCTCGAATGAGCCGCGGCACGAGTCACGCACTGAGCGAAGCGATGTTCGGCAGCTAACGCGGGAGGTTGCCGCGACGGTCGAGCGCGATGCGACACCGCTGGGCATACGTGTCACGACACGATTTCAGGGGCGTGGCGGCACGCTCGTTTGGGTCGATATCGACGGCTACGCGCAACTGCTTTCCACCCTCCTTTATGAAGCCATCCGCAATGCGGGGCCGGGCGCCACTGTGCCCCTGCGTTTTTCATCCACGCTGCGCACGGGCGGCATGGTCGATATTGCCGTGGAGATAGGTTCCGAAGGCAAGAGCCCGAATGCACGGCGGGACGATACCAGTAACATCGGCGTACATGTCGCGCAAACCGGGCAGCAACTCCAACAGCACATGGCGACGGCACTTGGCGCGAAATTACGGAGGAGTGACCAGACCGGATCATCCTTGACTGTTCTGACCATGACGTTGCTGCGAACGGAGAGCAACAGGAACACAACAGCGCCCCTGGATGGGTCGTGACAGAGTCCCGCGTGAAGCGTCAGTGCCGTGCGTAAGGCGGCTGGTGTAGTGCCTTCCCTACACGAAAATCAGGGATCGCCAATATTGCAGTAAGCCTGGCAGGGTCATTATCTGCTCATCTTCGAATCGCCTAAAGGCCATCAAGATGAACACGATCTTCCTGATGCAAATGGGTAACCCTGCGATGCGAGAACTCATTGCCCACAGCACGAGGACTGCGCTTTATACGTTTTACCTCGCAACAGAGTTGACGGGGAAAACTCGAGGCGCACCGGGCCATGATCGATGCGATCCCCAACTGCTTGCACTGGCGGCGTTGTTCCACGACATCGGAAAGCTAGTCGTGCCGGAGAACATCCTTGAGAAGCCGCAGCGCCTGACAAGCGAGGAGTTCCGCATCATTCAAACGCACACCGTTGCAGGTGCTGCGATGATTTCGCGCACGATGGTCAACGTTCCACTGGCGGCGAAGCAAACGATGGAAGACATTTGTCGCTTCCACCACGAAAGGTGGGACGGCTCGGGGTATCCCGAAGGGCGCAAGGGGGAGGAAATCCCATTCGGGGCACGCATCGTCGCAATTTGCGACGCCTACGATGCGATGGTTCACGATCGCGCGTATTCCCGCGCGCGTTCTCATGAATCGGCACGCGCAATCATCTCGGAGGGTCGCGGCGCGCTGTTCGACTCGTACCTCGCCGATGTGTTTCTTTCTCTGCCGTCCCGGCTCCTGATGATCTGCCCGGCGTAGCCTGTGTGGGCTCGTTGATATTCGTTGGTTTGCAGTTCAAAGTGCAGATTCGGATTGCGAAGAACCGGAGGGTTAGCTAGAACACGCATCGCGCGCCGCCATTGATGAGCCATCCGCGGAATCCGCCATTGCCGATCTGCTGCTGGTAGGACACGCGGCCATAGAGCGAGAGGTTGGTCGTATAGGTGCCGTTGATGCCGAGCGAATATTGGAGGGCGTCTCCCATCTTGCCGCTCGCGAACTGAACGTCGCTGATCTGCACGTTGGTGCCAGTCGTGAACGAGTGCAACACGTCGATTTCCGCATACGGTGTGACGCGCCCGGTGTGAACGTCGAAGGGGCGTGTGATACGCAACCCGAGGCGCCCCGTAAGCTGATTCTGCGAGCCGATATTGATGTCGAGATCGTCTGCATCCAACGAGTTGTGGAAGCTCAGATGCTGGCCGACGAGCTGGATCTGGGGCTCGATGTTGATGCGATACGGCAGCGCAAACGGATAGCCGGCTTCCAGCGAAGCCGCGTAGCTGTTTCCCTGCAGTTTCATGGTTTGGCCTCTCGCTGTTGTGTCGACGTCGCCATTGAACCAGCCTACCGAGAGAATGCCGTCGAAATACCAGCCCTGCCGGCTCTGGTAGGTGCCAAAGCCAGATAACCGGTAGGTGTTCGAGCGGCTGCTGCTCGGACCATCGACAGCCTCGGGTTCGAAATGGAGCCAGCCCACCGAACCAGCCAGTCCGAATCGCCACAGACCGTTGTCGTTGCGTAACCTGAACGCATTCGCTCCGAACTGAAACGCGCTGTAGTCGCCGAACATGTTGTAACCGAACTGCTGAAAGCCTATGTTCGACGAATAATTGAAGTCGCCGCCGTATGCGCGGAAGAACATTTCAGCGGGTCCGCCGTCACGACCAAGATCGCTGTCGTCGCGGATCTCGCCGAGGCGGCGATGCAACGAGTCCATATCGATCAGGCCGGCGTAGAGAAACGCGGCGGGCGCCCCCAGATACGCGGCCACCTGCGGAACCACGGCCGGGCGTGCGTTGAGGGGGATCCGCACCTCCTCTTCTGGCACGGGCGAGGGGGGCAACGGTCCTGGGCCCGGGTCGACAGGATCGACCGGCCCCTCCGGCGTTACATATACGCTCTGCAGGCGATAGTCCCAATGTTCACCGCCGCTGCCGACTAGCCGCTGCGTGTCGTCGGCGCTGCCATGCGATGACTGTGTACCATAGGCATAGAGCGCGTATTCATATGGGCTCTCCGGCGCGACGACATAGCCGCCCGCGAGCCGGAACGCACCCTGTGCCGAAACACCCGCGACCTGCACGACCGAGATGCCCTCGTTGGGGCCGATCACGCCGGTCGGCGCCGTGAGTCCGCCTGGGCTGCCCGGAACCGGCTTCACGTCGACATACGTGACACCCGATGCATTGCCCGCAATGAGCAAACGATCCGTAAATTGCGCGCTCAACGAGCCGCCCGCATTGAGCCACGTATTCACGGCGACCGTGCCCTGCGTGCCGTTGTAGTTGCCGGTCACATTGACCACGCGATACGAGGACGCGGAGGTCCGCGCCGTGCCGAGCGCCGACGACGCCTGGAAGTCAATCAGGCTGTTCGCGTTCGTCAGCGTGGAGACCGTGGAGTCGCCGGTCACATTCCAGCGGCTCGAATTCGTGAGGTTCAGCGTCGTCGTGCTGTCCGTGTCGGTCAGTACCGTGCCATTGAGCGTCGAACTGTCCGCATTGACGGTGAGCGTCGAGGGGAGAGAGGCCGTCGTCGCATCGAGCGCTGCGCTCGCCCCCGTGACCACGGATCCCGTGAGCGCCGCGTTGGCCACGCCGCCCGCGACAAGGATGCCCGCGCCCTTGTCCGCCTGCACCGTCGTGTTGGTGAGCGTAACGTTTTCCTCGGGCTCTCCCGCGCGCAAGACGGGAAGTGCGGCGGCCAGCGTCACGCCCGGCGTGGCGGGATGCGTGTCGGCAACCGGGTTTGCCGCTGTGGATGCCGTTGCGCTACCCGAAAGATACAAGCCGTTACTGTTGTCGCCCGTCGCGTGCAGCGATGCACCGTTGGCGTTCAGCGTGCCGCCGTTGGTGACGCGCACCGCATGCGAACCGCTCCCGCTCGTGGTCACGCTCGTACCCGCGCCGTTGGCATCGCGTGCGAGCGTCGCGCTCGACAGGCCGTCGACGACTACGCCCGCCGCGTTCGCTCCGCTCGTCGACACGCTGCCGCCGTTGGCCTGCAAGATACCCGTGGCCCAGACGTAGTAACCCGCGGCACCCGCGCCTGTTGTCGTGATCGTGACATCGGTGGCGCTGGCGCTCGCACTGAGGCCTCCGACGAGCAGGCCATAGGCGTTGCTTCCCGCGCTGCGGATCGCGGTGCCGTTCAGCATGGCAAGCACGGAATTTGCGAACCACGTTGCGTATGCACTCGGCCCGGCCGTCGACACGTTGCCGCCCTGCATTGTCACGGTCGCGTCCGTCGCGCCATAGACACCGGGGCTCTGGCTGCCCGTCGTCGAGATGTGGTCGTTCGTCAGCGTCGCGCTCGAGCCTGTGCCGCTGACGTACACGCCGCGCGCCGTCGTTCCGCTCGTGCTGATCGTTGCGCCTTCGATCGCGGCGGTGCTGCCGCCCGTGACCCAGACTCCGTGCGCCGTGCTGCCCGAGGTGGTAACGCCGCCGCCCTGCATCTCGAGGCTGGCGCTGTTGCCCAGATAGATGCCATAACCCGTCGCACCTCCCGTTGAAACGCCCATTCCGTTGAGTGTTGCCCTTGCGCTATTCGTGAGCCAGATTCCGAGCGCGCCCGAACCCGTGGTCTTGATCGAGCCGCCCTGTGCAGTGAATGTCGAAGCGGTGTCGTAGATGCCGTGCGCATTGTCACCCGTGGTCGAGAACTGCGCGTTCGTCAGGGCGGCTGTCGAGGCGCCGCTCTCATAGAGCGCGATACCCGATGTGCCGCTCGAACTGAAAAGCGTGCCGTTCGCGTTGAGCGTCGAGGCGTTGTAGATGTATGTGGTGTAGGCGCTGGGCGCGACGGTCGACACCGAACCGTTGGTGAGATTGATCGTGGACGCCGAGGAAGCGATTCCGTATGTCGACGTCCCCAGCGCGCGTACGTCGGTGTTGATGAGGTTGATTGTCGGGCCGACTGTGCCGGAATAGGGATAAGCGCGCACGCCGTACGCATTGGTGTAGCCGCTCGATGTGGTGATCGATGAATCTCGCAGCGTGATGACGGGTGCGCCAAATGTGGTGCTGTAGGCTCGAATTCCATCTGCCGAGTTGCCGGCGGTCGTGATATAGAGATTGGTGGCGTCGAGCGTAGTGGGAGTCGTCGCCGAGCCCGAATAGGGCGCGTAGATGCCGTGCACCTGTTGCCCGTCGGTCGAGACATAGGTGCCGTAGCCGTGGCTGCTGCCGTTGATCGTCAGCGCGCCACCCGAAACGTACAGGCCATCGTTGGGTGCACCATTCACATAATGCGAATAAATCATGACATTGCCGGGCTGTGACCCGGCATCTGGATTGATGACGACTGAGCCGTATGGTTCGACCGACACACCAGCGCCGCCCAGTTGACCTGGATACGGCGGCTGCGGGTCGATCGTTGTTGAACCAACAATCAGGCCCCTGATGTTATTGAACTTCTGGGAGTAGCTGTAACTGCCGGGGCCAACCACAACGTCGTATTGCGCGTGGACTGATGTCGCGGCGCACAGCGCGAGCCATGCGCTAATGGACGCGGGGATGACGCGCCGCCGCCCCGAATGATATGTGCGCGAAACCTCACGGAGCGCGGAACGATCCATACACCGCCTGTGGCCGTAGTGCCTCTTCTTGCGCATCTCGCCTCCAAAGGTCGGCGCGACGAAGACCGCCGTCGCAAAAGGCGCTTCACGGCACGACATCCTGTTCGTCTGGCGCGCCAGACATTGAATGAGGAATACTAAATAGAATAGATTCCCCAAGAGCCGCCGCTTGTCTCTGCAATCTCCCATCCGGCACCTGTTGCCGAACTAAACCGAAGCCGACGTATAGACGAAATACTACAAAACATTACATCTGGGAAGGGTTTTCATTCGAATTATCGGTGGCGCGTTTTCGGTTGGTTCTTTTTGGCGTCTATTCCCGTGCTGATTTTAGAATATGATTGTTTCAGGAATTGAAGCACGGCATTCCGATTGATTACTTATTTAGTATTCAAATCGAGATCAGGTGGATGTTAAAAAACAAGACGCACTCGCGACAGACTCAATTGTTTCGCATCACGTCGACGATACGTTCGGGCGTACTTTCCACGTCACTGGAGATGTGAAGGTTATCTTTGCAGTTTACCTTCACATCACCTAGAATGCGGGGATGACCGAACGCGCCCAAACTCCCCCTCCCGACCTTGCCGCGGCACTTGCCGGCGACCTGCGCGCACTGGTCGGGCAGTTGCGCCGCCGTTTTCGCGAGCAGGCGATCCTCGGCGACTTCACGCCTTCCCAGATGGCCGTGCTGCAGCGACTCGAGCGCGAGGGGCCGTCCACGGTGTCGAGCCTCGCGCGCGCGGAGGGCATGCGCCCGCAGTCCATGGGGACGCTCATCGCGCCGCTCGAGGCGGCGGGCCATATCAGCGGCGCACCCGACCCGAACGACGGGCGCCAAACGCTCTGGTCGCTCACTCAAGCCTTTCGCGAGTGGCTCAAGGAAGGGCGGGCGGCGCGCCAGGACTGGCTCTCGCGCAGGATCGACACGCGCCTTTCGGCCGCCGAGCAACAGCAGCTAGCCGCGGCAGTCGAACTGCTCAAGCGGCTCGTGGCCGACTAAGGCGAGGCGGTCACATGGGCGCTCCAGCATCCGGATTCTTTCGTTCGCTCAGGACTTACAACTATCGCGTGTGGTCCGCTGGCGCGCTCGTCTCGAACGTCGGCACGTGGATGCAGCGCACGGCGCAAGACTGGCTCGTGCTCACCGGGCTCACGCATCACAGCGCAGCGGCGGTCGGTATCGTGATGGGCTTGCAGTTCGGCCCTCAAATGCTGTTCATGCCCTGGTCGGGCTTCGCCGCCGACCACTTCGACCAGCGCAAGCTGCTCATGGTCACGCAGGCGCTGCTCGGCACGCTGGCCATTGCACTGGGCGTGCTCACGGCAACGGGGCTCGTGCAGCTTTGGCACGTGTACGTGTTCGCGTTCCTGTTCGGCTGCACGACGGCATTCGATTCGCCGGTGCGGCAAACCTTCGTCTCGGAGCTGGTGGGCGAC
This sequence comes from Paraburkholderia sp. BR10936, assembly GCF_040965735.1. Taxonomy (NCBI): domain Bacteria; kingdom Pseudomonadati; phylum Pseudomonadota; class Betaproteobacteria; order Burkholderiales; family Burkholderiaceae; genus Paraburkholderia; species Paraburkholderia sp. BR10936. The sequence goes on along the minus strand of NZ_JBFRCM010000024.1, from coordinate 68,368 downwards.
GCCGATCTCTCCAACGCCGTCGCGCTCAATTCCACCTCGTTCAACGCCGCGCGCATGTTAGGCCCGGCCGTGGCGGGAATCGTCATTGCGTCGGTGGGCGTGGGCTGGGCCTTCCTGCTCAACGGCCTGTCGTTCGTCGCCGTACTGGTTTCGCTCACGCGTTTGCGCGTGGACGAACTGCGTTCGGCAAGACGTACGCAACCCGCGAAGGGCGGGATTGCCGCGGGGTTCCACTACGTGTGGGCGCGTCCGGACCTGCGGGCCATTCTCGTCATGCTGTTTTTGATCGGCACCTTCGGGCTGAATTTTCCGATCTTCATCTCGACGATGGCCGTGAACGTCTTTCACGCCGACGCGGGACGCTATGGACTCCTGTCTTCGATGATGGCGGTGGGCACCATGAGCGGCGCCTTCTTCGGAGCGGGGCGCAGCCATCCGCGTTTCATCTCGCTGCTGTTCGCAGCGGCGGCGTTCGGAGTGGGTTGCGTGCTGGCTTCTGTTGCGCCGGGCTACTGGTGGTTCGGCGGCGCGCTCGTGATGATCGGCATCGCGGCGCTCACGTTCACCACCGAAACCAACAGCCTCATGCAGCTGTCCACCGAGCCCGGCATGCGGGGCCGCGTGCTGGCGATTCGGCTGGCCGTGGCGCTGGGCGGCACGCCCATCGGTGCGCCGATCGTGGGGTGGGTCGCCGACCACTGGGGGCCGCGCTGGGCCTTGCTGGTCGGCGCGGCTTCAGGCTTCGCGGCGGCGATCGTCGCGGCCCGCACGCTCGCGCGGCGGGCCCACGAGAAGCCATAGCGCGCCGCACGGTTACCCACAAGCACGCGCAATCACGCACTATCAGGCGGGCTTCAACTCCACGCGCTTGATGTCCTTCACGATCACGAGATAGCTGATCACCGTAACGATCGCGTTGATGCCGACAAAGGCGAGCGCGCCGTTGAACGAGCCGGTTTCCGCCACGAGATAGCCGATCACGATCGGCGTGACGATGCCGGCCACATTGCCGAACATGTTGAAGATCGAGCCCGAGAGGCCGATGGCTTCGCGCGGCGCGGTATCGGCGATCACGGCCCAGCCGAGCGCGCCCAGACCCTTGCCGAAGAACGCGAGCGACATGAGCGCGACCACGATCCAGTCGCTGTTCACGTAGTTGCAGCCGACGATGCACGACGAGAGCACCATGCCGCCGACGATCGGCACCTTGCGCGCCATGGTGAGCGAGCGGCCCGAGCGGACCAGGGCGTCCGAAGCCACGCCGCCCAGCACCCCGCCCAGGAAGCCGCAGATCGCCGGCAGCGAAGCAATGAGCCCAGCCTTCAGGATGGTCATGTGGCGCGCCTGCACGAGGTAGATCGGGAACCACGTGAGGAAGAAGTACGTGAGCACGTTGATGCAGTACTGCGCGAGATAGACGCCCAGCAGCATGCGGTTGCCGAGCAGCTGGCGGATGACCGCCCAGTTCGCGCCCTTACGTTCCCTGCGCTCGCCGCGCGCTGCGTGTTGATGCCCGTTCACTATGCCGCCGCCCGCCTCGATGTATTCGAGTTCCTGCTGGTTCACGCCCGGATGATCGGCCGGATTCTTCATGAAGCGGATCCACGCGAAGGCGAGCACGAGGCCGCCCACGCCCATCACGATATAAACGTGATGCCAGCCATACGCATGCGTGAGCCACGCCATGAGCGGCGTGAACACGACGGCTGCGAAATACTGCGCCGAATTGAAAATCGCCGACGCCGTGCCGCGCTCTTTCGCCGGGAACCAGCTCGCCACGACTTTCGCGTTGGCGGGGAAGGCGGGCGCTTCGGCCGCGCCCATCGCGAAGCGCAGCGCGAAAAGGCCCGCAATCGCTGCGCCCGCGCTGCCGAGCAGGCCAATCGAGCTTTGCAGCAGCGTGAACAGCGACCACAGGAAGATGCTGCCCGCGTACACTCTGCGCGCGCCGAAGCGGTCGAGCACCCAACCCGCGGGCACCTGCGCGAGCACATAGGCCCAGCTGAACGCCGAGAAGATGTAGCCCATGTGGATGGCGTCGAGCCCGAACTCGGTTCGCATGGCCGAACCCGTGACCGAGAGCGTGGCGCGGTCAGCGTAATTGAGCGTGGTGATGATGAAGATCAGCGAGAGGATCAGGTAGCGCACCCTGGTGCGCCTGGCGACATCGGACTGCGTGGCGGTGCGGCTCAACGACATGTGGATCGACCTCTCTCGTGCGCGAGAGGCAGGCCGCTGCGCTCACGCCGCGGCCTGCCTCTGCTGTCTCCGGACGGCGCGCCTCGTGCACGCCGCATCTACTTACGCAAGAACGCGCCTGACTCGCGTCAAGCGCGTTCTGTTTGTGGACCTGATTCGCTACTTGTTCAGTCAGTTGTCAGAAAGTTGTTTGACATCGTGACTAGTTGTCTGAGCTAATCGTACAACGCCCGGGAAGCCGATGCAACCGGACCGTATGCCTCTTGAGTCGGCCTCAGGGTAAACTCGATTTTCAGGATAGTCGCGCGATTATGGATGATGCGGCCAAGTTGTTGGACAACATGGCGATTGGCCCCTCAAGACTCCGGCATTTGAGCCGTAAAGAAGAACACCATGGAAACCGGGGATTGAAGCAACATGCGCAACACGACGGTACGAGCCAGCCTCCTTGCAGTGCTGGTGATCTTTGGCGTGATGATCCTGATTGGCGGCTTCGCGGGCGTGTTCTCGCTCAGGGAGTCGAACGCCAGCGCCCAACGCCTGCATGAAATCGCGCGTCAGACCATTCTGGTCAACGACGCCTACAAGGACACCACACGCACGCGTTCGGCGCTCGTGCGCGGCTACAGCGCGCTCAAGGAACGCAACGACACGGCGACGCGCGACTCCGCGCTGAAGAGCGCGGCCCACAGCTTCGAGCTTTCGACGAGCGAGACGCAGGCCTTCGCCAATGCGCCGGCTTTCGACGGCATGGACGCGGACCTCAAGCGGCAGTTGCTCGAGTCGGCGGCGCAACTCTCGAACACGCTCACGCGCGCCACCGACGCGCTGCGCAACGGCGACACGGCCGCGTACGTGGCAGTGAACGACACCGACATCACCGCCGCGGGCGCAGCCTATTCGGTGAACGTGGAGAAGTTCCAGAAGCTCGCCAACGCGCTCGCCGAGGCGACGCTCGACGACGGCAACGCGCGCTATGGATGGATCGTCACGCTCGTGGGCGTGGGCGTGGCCATCGCGCTGGCGCTCGTCGTCGTCACGCATTTTGCTTTGCAGCGTATCGTGTCGCGCCCGCTGGCCGACGCCGCGGCGGTGCTCGATCGCATTGCCTCGAACGATCTCACCGTGCGCGTGCCCGAAGCAGGCCGCAACGAAATCGGCGTGCTGTTCGCGGCCATGCGACGGATGCAGGCGGGGCTCTCGCACACCGTGGCCGGCGTGCGCGACAGTTGTGACGCAATTCACACGGCCGCGCGCGAGATTGCGGCGGGCAATCTCGATCTGTCGAGCCGCACGGAAGAACAGTCCGCCTCGCTCGAAGAAACGGCCGCGAGTATGGAAGAACTCACCTCCACGGTGAAGCAGAACTCCGTGAACGCATCCGAGGCCAGCACGCTCGCCACGGGCGCGGCCGAACTCGCGCAGCGCGGCGGCGACGTGGTGGGACGCGCCGTGCAGACCATGCAGGACATCAGCGCCAGCTCGCAGAAGATTGCCGAGATCACGAGCATGATCGACAGCATCGCGTTCCAGACCAATATTCTTGCGCTCAACGCCGCCGTGGAATCGGCGCGCGCGGGCGAGCAGGGACGCGGCTTCGCCGTGGTCGCGGGCGAAGTGCGCACGCTCGCGCAGCGCAGTGCAGGCGCCGCACGCGAGATCAAGGAGCTGATCGGCGCCTCGATGGAAGACGTGCGCAACGGCAACGCGCTCGTCGCGCAGGCAGGCGAGGCGATGAGCGAGATCGTCAACTCGGTACGCAACGTCGCCACCATCATGGCCGAGATCACGACGGCCACCGCCGAGCAGAGCACAGGCATTCAGCAGGTGGGCATGGCCGTGAGTCAGATGGATCAGGTCACGCAGCAGAACGCCGCGCTCGTCGAGCAGGCCGCTGCCGCCGCAAGCGCGCTCGAGCATCAGGCGCAATCGATGAGGGAAGCAGTTTCGGTGTTTCGCGTCGGCGCGCTTGCGTGAGGATGGATATGCGCAAGACCAATCAATAGAACTAACAAACCAGAAAGGACGACATGAAGAAGAAGGCAATCTTGCGCAGCGTGGTGGGTGCTGTTTTCGGGCTCGCGGCATCGGCGGCCGTGCATGCGGCTAGCTACGTGTATGTGTCGAACGCCGACAGCCAGGACATTTCGGTGTTTCGCCTCGATGCGCAAAACGGCGCATTGGCGACGGTCGAGACCGTGCCCGTGGGCGGCACGGTGATGCCGATGGCGTTCTCGCCCGACCATCATCACCTGTATGCAGCGCTGCGCTCGAAGCCGTATCGCGTGGTGAGCTTCGCCGTGAATCCTCTCGACGGCCGTCTCGTCGAACTCGGCCGCGCGCCGCTCGCGGAGAGCATGGCCTATGTTTCCACCGACGGTACGGGTCGCTATCTGCTTTCCGCTTCGTACGGCGGCAATTTGCTGGCGGTGAACCACATCGGCGAAAACGGTGTGGTGGGCGACGTGCTGCAAACCGTGAAGACGGGCCCGATGGCGCACATCATTCGCACCTCGCCGGACAACCGCTACGCATTTGCCTCGGTGCTCGGCGCCGACGCATGGCTGCGCCTGAAATTCGACGCCTCGACGGGCGCGCTCACCGAAGACGCGAAGCCCGCTTACTCGCTGCCGAAGGATTCCGGTCCCCGTCACTTCCAGTTTTCGCCGGACCAGCGCTTCGTCTATCTGATCGACGAACTCGACGGCAAGCTGCACGTGCTCGCCTTCAACGCGGCGAACAATACAGTCAAGCCGATCCAGACGATCTCGATCCTGCCCGCCGGTTTCTCCGGCGACAAGCCGTGGGGCGCCGATGTCCACCTCACGCCCGATGGCCGCCACCTGTACATCTCGGAGCGCACGTCGAGCACGCTGGGTGCGTACCGCGTGAACCAGCAAACGGGCAAGCTCACGCGCATCGGCACGTACGCCACCGAGAAGCAGCCGCGCGGCTTCAATATCGATCCGTCGGGCCAGTATCTGCTTGCCGTGGGCCAACTCTCGCCCACGCTGAGCGCGTACCGCATCGATGTGAAGAGCGGTGCGCTGCATGAGCTTGGCAAGTACCCGGTGGGCAAGGGTGCGAACTGGGTCGAAGTGGTGGATTTCGACGGTTCGAACAGCTAGGGAGGGTCTGCACCACTCCTTTTGGGAGCACTGATTTTTTACTAGTGAGTCGTATTAGCCGTAAGAGCCTGCTGGCAGACTGGTCGTCCGCTCTTGAGGCGTGACGACATCCGTGTGCCGCGACTCGCGGCCTGAACCTCAGTTTCAGGCATTGCGTAAAGCCTTGCGTGCCATCCAGAGGTTGCCCAGGGCGAACAGTTTCGTGATCTGCGCGGTGTTCTTCAATAACCCTCGGTACCGGGTCTTCGTATAGCCAGATTGCTGCTTGAGCACGCGGAGCGGATGTTCAACCTTGGCGCTGATGCCCGCTTTCAAGCGTTCAATCTAGTCGGATATCGCGTCCAGACGATCGTTCAGGGCCAGTTGTCGACGCTGGCGTGTCCGCATCGCGACATGCCAGCGAACCGGGTTCGTCTGGCATCGCGTTTCGATACCCTGATAGCCGGCGTCGGCGTACACACCCGTTTCCTGACCGTGTTCAGCGGAGGCAGGCATTGCCGTCGTTAGAGCGGCGTGCGCAACATTGAAGCGCCGGCCACCGACGTCGCCGTACTTGCCTGGACACCATCCGATGCGGCCAAGGGACGCCGAATCGTTAATTCGAAGTCCTATATAACTGGCGCGTCGTATATCGCACACGTAATCACGGTGCTAACGAGTCAGTACTGGCGTACCTGAACTGCGCAGGCCTCGCGCGTTCGTCTGCGTTTGAGGCCACGCCTACGACATCGCGGATAGCGATTACTGCACGTGTTGACCGTGCCGGAGCACAAGGCGACGCGCGGACTCTTGTCCTGAAGGGGCGAACTGGCGGCGCGCTCTCGCCGAATCGCTGTTCTACCCGGGGAACTTGTGAAAGGCTCCCCCTTTCACTCGATTGCGCAGCCATTACCGCTCAATCGCATCTCGAAAAATGAGATGAGTCAAATTTGTCATTGTTTGACATAACCGTTGATTAATTCCGACGTCTCCGTTCAATATGATTGACGCGTTTCCGTTCCCACCCCTAGATTTCGGTGCCGATAGCTGCGAAAGCAACGATCTGACCTCGTGCCTTTCAACCGGAATGGGATGTGTGAATGAATGCTGTGACGAAAAGCTTTACCGATGCTCTGCGCCACCCGAGCGCGCGTCTGAGCCAGCGTCTGCGGGTCTGGGTCGGGATTCTCGAACACGACCTCGATGTGGTGAAGTTCCGGGTGCGCGGGGGATTCTGCAAGGACTATACGGCAGATGTGACGGTGACCTCGTCGCAGCTCGATCTCGACGGCAAAGAGTACGTCGGACGGCGCGCGGGGTTGCAGATCGACGAACGCGTGGCGGTGCCCTCGGTCAGCTATGTCGAACCCGTCGATCATGAAGCAGCTACCTTCAACGGCGTGATCACGCGCATCGAGCGTATCGGCGTAAGTCGCGACGAAGCCACCTACCGGCTGCGCATCGAGCCGCGCTTTGCCGCTCTCTGCAAGCGGATCATCAAGTCCGATACCTTCAAGGACGTGACGCTGCAGGAGATGATCCGGCAGGCACTGGTCGACCGCAAAAACTTCGACGCCTTCGACGTGGAATTCCAGATCGAAGGGCTGCTGGAGAAGATGGAACAGGTGGTGATGTATGAGGAGTCCCTATGGAGCTTCATCACCCGACACTGCCGCCGCAAGGGCGTTTTCTGGTTCTACAAGCAGGGGCGCGGCAAGAGTGGCCAGCTCGATACGATTGTCTTTGCCAATAATCCGCGTGCCTATATTCGTTCGGTCGAGGTTCCGCTCATCGCGGATTCGGGCCTCTCGGCCGGGTGCCACGAAGCGGTGCTGTCGCTCAATGACGCGCGTACCCTCGTGCCCGCCACGATTGAGCTGTATGAGCGCAACTACCGCACGCCGGACGATCCGCTACGGGCGACGGCGAACGTCTCAAGTGAAGCAGGCGACCGCTCGGTGTTCGGACAGGTCAGCCGCAGCGCGGAGTTCCACCTGACACAGCGGCAAGGAGAGGCGCTCACGCAGATGCGGCGCGACGAACAGATCGCGCGGCAGGTGACGCTTTCCGGTACGACGAACGCCTTGGGCGTTGCGCCGGGCGTCGTGGTCAAGACGACCAATGTGAAGGTGCCGCGCGCCGAATACGGGTTCGTGATCACGTCGATGGTCATGAAAGGCAGCCGCACGACACCTGCACACGCCCGCTTCAAGGCGATGCCCGCGCATCTGACGTACCGGCCTCGTTTCGACTTCGAGCGGGACTGGCGTTTTCTGAAAGGTCCCGTCGTAGGCGTTGTAACAACTTTTGATTCGACGCCGTACGGCTGTATGGACGAGCACGGTCGTTATCCCGTTCTGCCGAAGTTCCTGCAGGGTGCGGGCAACACCGACCGGCAACTGCTGAAGCTGCGCCTGGTGCGTGTGTCGTCATCGGATCAGGGCGGTTTGCACGCGCCGCTGCTACCGGGGACTGAGGTGCTGCTGGACGCCGCGCATGCGGACGTGGACCGCATGCATATCACCGGCGCTCTGCACGACTACGCCCACCGCGATCCGGTTAGGGGCACCGATGCGTTGTATAGCTATGCCATCTGGCGCTCGCCATTGCTCGGCGCAGAGGTCGTTTTTAATGATCTGCAGGGCAAGGAGAGCGCACGCATTGCGACTGTGTACAGCCAGTCGGCCTTCAACCAGGGATATCTGCTTAACAGCAGAAAGCTTCCTCGCGGGAACGGGTTTGAGGCGACGACCCAGGGGTGGGGAGCGGTGCGGGCGGCGAAGGGTCTGTTCTTCACGGCGGACGCTGCAGCCGGAACGGATACGCCGCACCTTGAGATGCCTGCCGCCGTCGCCCAGCTCAAGGCCGCGCTGCAGCGTGTGACGGACCTCGCTGCGGCAACGACGCAGGCCGGGGGCGATCCGGCCGATCGTGCCGCGCAGTCGGCGCTGCTCGACGGCCTGAACCAGCTGCGCGACGCGGGGTTGCTCGCGAGCGCGCCCGGCGGCATGGCGTTCGTGACGGCGAAATCGCTCCAGCACTCGGCCGGCGAAAGCGTGATTGTGACCGCGGGCAAGGACCTGGACGTGAGTATTGCGAAGCGCCTGCGTATGGCGGTGGGTGACATGATCTCGCTGTGCGCGCACAGGCTCGGTATCAATCTCACCGCCGCGAAGGGGAAGTTCACGGCCTCGGCGCTGACGGACGGGATGGACCTGTTCGCGAAGCAGCAGGTACGCATGGCCAGCGAAAGCGCAGACATTCAGCTGGCCGCGAAAACGAAGATCGCGCTCAACAGCGGCGGGGGCTCGCTCGTGATCGAGAACGGCAACATGACGTTCCATTGTCCCGGGGCGTTCACCATCAAGGCAGGCTCGTTCACGTTCGTTGGCCCCGATAACCTGCCGGCGCAATTGCCCATCCTGCCGAAAAGCAGTCTGAAGATTTCAGACACGTATTCGTCATCTCATTGAAGCCATGATCATCAGCCCTCCCTTTCTTCCGGCGTCGGGCCTGACGGCCAGCGACGCGTCGAAGCCGGACCCCATGATGGACCTCATCGACCAGTTCGAGATCGGCCATCACGGGGCCTGGCCGGTCACCTTCGACCGGCGTTCTCATTGCGCCATCCATCTGAACCCGGGTGAGCAGACGGAACCTGTCCGCGCGATCGCTGATGGGGATGTTGTGGCGTACCGGGTCTGCAAGAACGCCATCTCGGACGGCACGACCGATTCGACGACCGGGCAGCCGGTGCTGAATTCGAATGCCGGCTTCGTACTACTGCGGCACAAGACCGACACTGGCGACGGGCGCACGATCACGTACTACTCGCTCTACATGCACTTGCTGGACATGACCAGCCAGGAGCACATCGTGCCCCAGCCTAACGATCCGCCGCAGACTGGGTCGGCAAACGCGCTACCCAAATGGCTGCTCGATACGGCAGGGGGCAAGGATGGGGCGGTCCAGATGGGCGGCACAAAAAAAGTGTACCGCAAGGACATGCTCGGCTACGTCGGCCAGCATCAGGGCGTGGCGCATCTGCACTTCGAAATCTTCATGGCGGACGGCGATTTCACGGCCTGGTTCGACAAGGTGGAGATCGGGGTGAAAAAAGCGACTCAGCCGAACACCAGCGACTACTGGGGGCGCAGCTACTTCGTCATTTCCGGCCCGCAGGAATTTTATCCGCAACCGGCCGGCGTGGATGAGAAGTGGTTTCCCCGAGTGCCGGGCGGCTCGCTTGGCGCAGGGGACACACTCTATGTCGAGGCATGGTTCAACAAGGGGCAGCGCTTTACGCGCGCGTGGATCGATAGGGGTGGCAGTGGCAACGAGACCTTGCTCACGCCCGCCCCCATTGCGGACCCTTATGACGACGCCCAAAAGCATTACGAATATGACCTGTATGAACGCGCGATGGCCCTCTATCCGGTGTGTCCGAGCGATGGCTATGAGATGCTGCGGTTCGGGCGCATTCTCTCGGACCATCCGACTCTGACCGGGGCAGCCTGTGCCACCTGGATCGCGGTGCCGCTCGACGAAAACGGCACGCTGGGCTATGTCAATATTGCGCCGGATGCCATCAAGAAGCTGTCCGACGCGGATTTCCCGTTCTTCACGGGTTGGCAAAAGGTCGACGGTGACAACACGCCGTTCAACGATGCCGGGCGATGTGATTACGCCACGCTTTGTGGGTTGACCGGCATTCAAGATTCGCTGCCATCGGCGCAGCCGCTCGAAGCCGATCCAAACAATAGCAATGAGATCAACCTGCGGCTTGCCAGCTACGTGCAGAACACAGATGGCGTGGACGAGAAGCTCAAGGGAATGGTGTTCAAGGCGCGAAGCGAGTGGGATCCATCCAACAACGCGGAACGGTACAAGGACCTGAACGACCCGTATGGTTTCTTTGGCAAGCAGAAAGATACCAACCCCGATGGGTACACCAAATTCAGCGAATTCCTGAGCAAGTTTCAGTTTCTGGACAAGACACCGCTTGCTGGGCAGCCACTCTGGTTTTTCCATCCGCTGACATTTATCCGGCATTTCAGAAAGTGCGAGTGGTTCGCTGCCGAGGAAATTGCGCAATGCGTCCCGCGGTCGGTGTTTTCACTTCACGGAACGCAATTTGTGGCGACAACACGCCCTTGGAATGATGCATTGGCGCGAGGCGACGCCTGGAAGTCGGAGTTTAACTTGGCACTGCGCAAGTACCGCATCAGTTCGACAAAGGAAAGGGCAACCCATTTCCTTGCGCAATTGATGGAGGAATCCGGGTGGCTGAAGGCCGTGCGTGAGTACCACGGCGAGAACAAGCCCTATAGTCCCTACTATGGGCGAGGCTTGATTCAGCTGACGCACATGCCGAATTACTCAAAGTACGGTGAATTCAGGAAGTTTCCGGCTGATCCGTCTGTTCCTGCAAAATTTTCAAGTATCAAGTGGAACCCAGATGTATTGATGGCCGATACGAATACGACGTTCAACCGGCATAACTGTGCCGACAGCGCCGCCTTGTATTGGACCTGCAGAAAAATGACCGCCACGGCAACGAACACCATTAAGACAACCGATGCAGGTGGGCTGCAGATCGATACAGCAGTGCAAGCGTCCAAGTCCACCAATGGCAATGTGCCCAATCAAAACGTGAATGGCCTCGACCATCGGCTGCAGTCGTTTGTCTACATCAAATACATCCTGCTGGATTTGATTGAAGGTGGGTCCTCGGAACAGATTTCTTTTGTCTGGCGGAGAAATTCGGCGATGGAGCCTGTATTGGACGCGAACGGCCAGCCCGTCTTCGACCCTGTTACGCACCATCCGAAGAAAAGATACATTCCGACCACGCATACGATTCAAGTCTCGCTGGAGAAGCAGCGACCATGAAGAATATTTTCATCCTGATTGTCTTGCTTTGCTTCTCCCAGCTGGCGTGCGCCTGCGGGACTGAGGCGCAACGCTCGAAGATGGCAGAAAAGCTGTACGCAGACGCGGAAATGCAAAAATTTATCTGTGGCGCAAGCGACTCGTGCTCCATGGTGGATTTCAAGGCCGGGTTGAAATTTCAACGATATGAAGAGCGCTTCCACGGACAAGTCCTCTCGGTGTGTCTAGTTGAGCCGACCTTGACGGCGACCAACTCCTACACCGGCGTATTCGCGGAAAGAAATGGCGACTACGCATTCCAATTTATCTCGTATGGAACCGGCGTCAAGGTCCAGGTCAACAAGGCCGGAATACCGATGATTCTTGAGTACAGTGTCAGCGATCCAGATAATCCGGACTATTCGATGAATCAATATTTTTGGAATGGCCAAGCATTTATTTTCTCGCGCACCGTACCTATACATAACTGAAATCGACGACAGGCCTGACTAATCTATGCAATCTCCTATCCGTAAAGGCGACAAACTCGAACACGGTGGCGAAGTCACAGGCGGCTCACCGTGGTTCGAGGTGATGGGTCTTCCGCTAGCCCGCAAGGGCGACGACGCGATCTGCGAGCAGCACGGGCCAACCACTATTGATGAGGGCTACGCCAAATTTCCCGATCGCGACGGCAAGGAGGTTGCCTTCCATCATTACCGCTGCGCCTGCGGCTGCCGTCTGCTCTCGTCACTCATGAATTTCAACATCGAGTAATGCCGGTCGATCTTTCCCCCGCTGGACGCCCCAGCGGATATCCGCCCAGGATGCGTTTCTGGCCATGGGCGGTGACGTGGTTCATGTGTAACGTGTTCGGTCCGGTATTCGTGCTGCTTTCGTGGCCGAAGAGTGAACCTGCGCGTGGCCTCGAGTTCTGGAACTGGATGTTCGGGGCACCGAACGGCGCGTTCCTGGTTCTGCTCGGGTTTGCCCGGGCAGGTTATGAGGTCCTGTGGTATCGCGCGTACTGGCGCAACCATCATCGCGACCGCTGGCTTGCGGAAAAAATCCGGCTCGCGCAGCGCCCGCTGCATGTAGTCGGTGCTGGGTATTGCCTGCCACTGGCGGGCAAATCCCTTGCCGAAGCTCTTGCGGCGAAACAGTCGCTCCTGAAGATGCAGAGCGCCCGACACGGCTCGGGAAAGGTTTTTTGCAACCGCTTTGAGGACCATGACCCATTGTTGGCCGGGCTGCCCGTGGTGGGAGAAGAGGAAAGCGAGGGCGGCGACGCAGGCGTGCTAGTGGAGGTTGCTCCTGCTGTCCAGATGATCCGTGTTGCGCTTGAACCGTTGGTCAGCAATATGCAGGCGCTGACCCGATACGAAAAGCCGTACTGGCCGCAGGTACGCGTGCTGGCCGGGGCGGAGACTGCGGCCCTGCGCCTGGCCCAGCTTCGGGAGGTACTGCGGCTGGCCGCCCTACCGCCACTCGATGTTCAGGCCGTCCCCGCGATCGATGGTCTGCTGGTAGCCGACGGGTGGCTCGACGAGCGCGCGAGCCGTCCGCTTCTCGCGGTCGCCGCAGCCTGGTACGACGATGCCATCGACGAAGGCTGTTCCGAAGGTTGTGCCGCCGTGCTGTTCGATCCGGGTTACTTCAGGCTCCCGCCGGAAGTCCGCCACAAGGCTGCGCTGCACCGTCCAGTCCAGGCAAGCGATGCTGAGGCCGGGTACGGTTTTGCGAATGCCGCGATCTGGGGCAAGGCCAGGACCGCAGCGGTGACGCGCGCTTGGATCACGCGCCCGGTTGAGCACTGCGACCGCGCCCTCGCCGCCGCCGGTTTTCAGGTCGCGTCGAAGGACGCTGCACAGCGCCGGCTCGATCGTATTGTCGGCAACGTGGGCGCGGCAAGCGGCCTGCTGGCGATTGCGGCTGCCATTGAGGCCGGCGCAACGGAAGGCCCGCAACTGATTGTCGATGGCCTGCAGTCAGCCATCCTCTACGTCAAACCCACAGAACAAACCAACGCTTCCACGCATGATGACGCCCCAAAATAATCTGAAGAACATGGAGCCCGAATCCGTCGCCAGCAAACCGGCTTCCAGCCGAGCGGCGATCTGGGGCATGCCCCTGGCGGCGCTCGTCCTCGCCATCGCCGCACTTCTGCTGGTCTGGTTCGGGAATGACCGCCTTGGCATCGCGGATGGCGCACCCCGCACGCGGCTATTGATCAGTATCCCGATGGTGCTGATTGTCGTCGTGATCATCCATCTGTTCGCGGTATCGACGGGCGCATACGGCGGGTCTGCCAGACTGTTCCGCTCTGAAACCGGCGACCGCACGAAGGCTGCGAAGCCGCTCAAGCGCGATGCGCGATTGCAGCACGTGTACGAAGAGCTACGGGTTTCGCACGGCTGGCGCTGGCGACGTCGCCTGCGCTGGCTGCTGGTGAACGGCACGGACGAACGTATTGAACAGGTCGCGCCGGGACTCAAGCAGGCGGGCGTCATGCACGTGCGCGAAACGTTCCTCGTGCACGCCTGCCCGGACGGCATCGAGGCGGCGAAGTGGTTGGGTCAGATCCGCAAGCTGCGTCGCCGTCCGGTCGATGGCGTGGTGCATGTCGCGCGTGCAGACGATATGGATACCGAATTGCCGCGCACGCTCTCGGGCATCGCGACCGCGCTTGGTTGGGCTGCGCCCGTCACGTTCCTGCATCCGGTCGAGACGAAGGGTAGCCTTTCTGAACGCTTCGACGCGGTCGGTGCCTTCATGCCGAACGAGTCGTGCAGGCAGGCGCAGGAGGCGGCCACCAGAGCGCCTGGGTTGCTGACCACGGTCGAGCAATGGTCGGCGGACGCTGGCGTGCGCCTTTATACGCGGGAGAAGGCAACCTGGCTGATGGAAGTTTCGAAGTACATTAGCGACCACGCTGAACGGATTGGTGGAAACCTGCGCGCACTCGCCACCTCGAACTGGCTGCGCGCGCCGTTGGCGGGTGTCCTGTTCGCACCGGTCTTTCCGGGGACGACCGTCGTGCCGGTGCCGGTGGCCAATGATGGTGACGACGCACCCGCCGGGGCCGCGACCGCGGTGCCGGCGGCCGAAGTGACACGCGAGCAGCCGCGTGCCCTGCTGCCGGTGTGGCAGCAGATTGCGGTCTCCATGCCGAACTATCGAGGTCGCCGCGCTGGGTTGCACTGGCCCGATGTGCTTGCGTGGTGCGTCGTGATCGGGGCCATCGTGTGGATCATGCTGATGGTGATCTCGGGGCTGGGCAACCGGGCACTCGTCAAGGATGCAGAAACGACCGCAGCCCAGGCGCTCGCGGATACGCCCGGCACGCCGCGCGCGTTGCTCGCGCAGCTCGCGCTGCAGAATGAAATCGCGATGCTCGAATATCGCCAGCAGCATGGGGCGCCGTGGTACCTGCGCGCTGGCCTGTCGCGCAACGACGACCTGCTCGCTGCGTTGTGGCGGCCCTACCAGAACGTGGCCGCCCGCAACCTGCGCCAGCCGGTCGTGCAGGCGCTGGAAGGACAACTCGCGCAGCTTTCGCAGGTTCGCGCCGACGAACAGCAGAGTCACGACGCGCAGCAGCTCGCGTACGACCGTCTCAAGGCGTACCTGATGCTCGCCACCCCGGCGCGCACCTACGCGCCTCTCCTGAAGGCGCAGATGCTGGCGGTCTGGCCCGCCGTGGCTGGCATGCGCGTGGGTGAATGGCTTGACACTTCGCAGCAGCTCGCCGGGTTCTGGTCGGATCACCTGAAGGCGCATCCGGAGTGGCGCATCAACGCATCGATGCAGCTCGTCACGCAGATGCGCTCGACCCTCGTGAACCAGATCGGCCTTGCCGCGAGCGATGATGTGCTCTACCAGCGTGTGCTTGATGAGGCGCGCGGCAAGTACGCCGATGTCTCCCTCGCGACGCTGCTCGCTGGCGCGGACGCGCACGGTCTGTTGACGACCGCGCAGACGGTGCCGGGCATCTTCACGCGTGCAGCGTGGGAGGGCGTGATCGAAAAGGCCATCGACGACGCCGTGAAAGGACAGCATGTCGAGGGCGACTGGGTGCTCGCCGGCGACCAGCCGACCGCCCGAATCAGTGCCACCGCCGTGGAAGGCGCGGTCGACGCGGCGCAGGCTGCACTAGACGCAAGGAAGAATGCCGGCGAGCTGAGAAAGCGCCTGCGCGACCGGTATTTCACGGACTACACGGCAGCTTGGGCGGCCATGCTCAACAGCTTCCAGTGGATTCCTGCGACCAGCTTCTCGGGCGTGATCGACCAGCTCACGCGCCTGACCGATGCGCAGACTTCGCCGCTGTTGGCGGTCATGAAGTCGGTGCAGTACCAGGGCGAGGCAGGCCGTCCCTCGCGGGCGCTGACCGACACTCTGGTGCGCAAGGCGCAGGGGCTGCTGGGCGGGAGCGACAGCGACCCGGTGCAGGCTCCCGTGGTCAATCCGCTGGACCGCACGTTTGGCCCGCTGCTGGCGCTGATGGGTGACGCCAATGGAAGTGCCGCCGCCGGGCAAGGCAGCGCGGCCAGATCAGCAAATGCGGCGGCGTTCAGCGGCGTGAGCCTGTCGCGCGTACTGACCGCCGATACGACCGTGCGCCTGAAACTGCAGCAGATCCAGGAGAGCCCGGACGCGCAGGCGATGGCGCGCTCGATCGCACAGGCGATCTTCCAGGGCAAGCTCTCCGATCTGTCGCAGGCGCGCGACGATGCGGCGCTGACCGCCGCGAGCCTGGGCGCACAGTGGGCAGGCTTCGGGCAGACACTCTTCGTCCAGCCACTCGATGCGGCCTGGCAGGCGGTCCTGCAGCCCGCCGCCGCGAGCCTGAACGACGCATGGCGCGCTGCCGTGGCAGCCCCGTTCCAGTCGTCGTTTGCCTCACGCTACCCATTCGCGTCGACAAGTGCCGATGCGTCCTTTGCCGAATTCGGTCGCTACGTGCGCCCCGACACGGGACTCATCAACCGCTTCATCGACATCGAGCTGGCCGGCGTGCTCAAGCGTCAGGGCGACCAGTGGCTGCCGAACGAACTCGCGCCGCAGTCCCTGCAGTTCGATCCGAGGTTCCTCGCGATGCTGCGGCTGATCGGTCCGCTCGGCGCCCGCCTCTACGCGCAGGGCGAGGCCGGTTACCACTTCGAGCTGATGCCGCAGCCGACGCCCACCGTGACGCGCACGGAACTGACGGTCGACAGCCATCAGGTCGTCTACTTCAATCAGCACGAAGCGTGGTCGCCGCTGGCATGGCCTGGCAATGGCCTGAACGGCCATGCGTCGTTGAACTGGCAGTCGCTGGATGCGGGCACGCGCATCGCATTCGACGCGACAGGTGACTGGGCGTTCCTGCGCATGCTTGAAAAGGCCCGCGTGAAGCCGCTCGACGATACGCGCTTTGAGCTGGTCTGGAACGGCGGGGCAGGTGGCGACGCGGCGAAGGCCGCTTCCGCGGCCTCTGCAGCGGCCAGCACTGCCAGCGATAGGGCTGAGGGCAAGACGGCACCGCTGCGCTACGTGCTGCGCACGCAGGCGGGAGCCGGACCGCTCGACTTGCTCAAGCTGCGCGGCTTCCGGATGCCCGAGCGCATTTTCATAGCGGACCGGGCCGGGCAGATCTCCGGACTACCGTCCCTGCCACCGTTGCCCCCGGAATTGCAGCCATGACCGGACCGTGGAAGAAGTACCCGGCCGACCGGGCGAATCCTTTCCTGACGAAATTCGTTGGGGAGATGCGCTACGCAGGGCGCCTGGGTGGAGATATCCGGATCTTGTGGTGATATTCGATGCGCGGGGCGAACGCAGGTCAGTCCGCCTCGATACGATCGGCGTCGCGCGAATCTTTGCGCACCAGCGCATGCGTTGCCGATTCGCCGCGCGACGCATCGACATCGCGAACCGCACGACTACCTGCAAAACATACCGCGAGCGTCGCGAGCACCAGCACGCCGAGCGCGAGTTGCAGCCCGACTAGTCCCGCGCCGAAGCCGATGATCGGCGGTCCCACGAGAAAGCCCGCATAACCCGCAGTCGCCGCCATCGACACGCCGGTCACGGGCGGATCGGTCGTACGCCCGGCCGCGCTGAAGATCACCGGCACCACGTTGGCGAGCCCAATGCCGACGCAGATGAACCCTACCACTGCTGTGGCGAGCGCCGGCGCAGCGAGCACGGCGGCAAGGCCCGCAGCCGAAAGCACGCCGCCCAGCGCGACTACGCGCACCGCGCCCAGCCGCCGTACGAACGCGTCACCCACCACGCGGCAGGCCGCCATCGCGAACGCGAACGACGTATAGCCGATGCCCGCGCTATCCGCATGAGCGGGCAAGGCGGTGCGCAGGTACACGGCGCTCCAGTCGGCAATGGCGCCCTCGGTCATCATGCACAGGAACGCGAGCGCGGCGAGCTTGACGACGCCCGCCTGCGGCAGCGCGAAGCCGCCGCCCGACGCAGCCTCCGGGCGCGTGCCTACGTCGCGCAGCGAGAACAGCGCCGCGCCGACGATCAGCACGGCGATGGGAATGGCGGGCAGCGCAAGCCCGCTCAGCACACCGAATCCTGCTTTCTGCAGCACCGTGCCAACGGCCGCGCCCGCCAGACCGCCCGCGCTCCAGGCCGCGTGAAACGACGACATGATGGGCGCATGCCAGATTTTTTCGATTGCGCTGGCATGGCCGTTCATGGAAACGTCGAGCGCGCCATTGAGCGCGCCGAGCAGCAGCAACGCGGCGCACAGCAGCGCCGCGTTGGGCGCGAGCGCAGGCAAGGGAAACGCGGCGACGAACAGCACGCCGAGCAGGGCGGTCGCGCGGCCGCTGCCGAACTTCGGCGCGAGACGCCCCGCAAGCGGCATGGCGACGATGGCGCCGAGCGCGAAGGCAAACAGAGCGACGCCAAGCAGGGAGTCGCCAAGGAGCAGCTTGTCCTTCACACGCGGCACCTCGACGGCCCACGCGCCAATGCCGAAGCCGTTCGCCAGAAAGACCGCCGTGGCGGCGTAGCGTTCGCGCAGGGGCCTCATCGCGCCACCGTCACGTCGCCGCATGCGGCTTTCAGCTGTTTCAGATGGAGCTTCGGCACATCAGCATCGACGACCAGATAGTCGAGCGAGGCGCACGGCGCGATGACGAAGGGCGCGGATGTCATGAGCTTTTCCGTGGTGACTGCTGCCGCGATCTGGCCGCTTGCCGCGACCATCGCGCGCTTCATTTCGGCATCCTCTGCATCGAAGGCCGCGATGCCTTCGGACGGATCGAGCGCGCACGCGCCGAGAAAGCAGAGATCGGCCTTGATCTGCTGAATCTGCAAGAGCGCCGTCGCACCCAGCGCGCCCGCGGCCTGTGCGCTCACACGCCCGCCGATCAGAATGACTTCGATGCCCGGGCGCTCGAGCAGGCGCACGCAAGCCTGGGGCGAAGTGGTGACGACCGTGAGGCCGGCGTTCTCGGGCAGGGCCGCAGCGATCTCGACGTTCGTGGAGCCCGCGTCGAGCAGGATTACCTGGTTCGGCTTGACGAGTGCGGCGGCGGCGCGCGCAAGGCGCGCCTTGGCGGGCAGTTGCTCGCGCATGCGCACGGAGGCGGGTTTGTTGGCGGGCGAGATGAGCAGCGCTCCGCCATACACGCGCTTGCAATGCCCCGCTTCGGCGAGGTCGCGCAAATGGCGCCGGATCGTGTGCTCCGAGGTGTCGAACTGCGCGGCGAGTTCGGTGGCCAGCACGCGGCCCTCGGCGCGCAGTGTTTCGAGGATCAGGCGCTCGCGCTCGTCGGGGAGCAGGCCTTCACTGGCCTCCAGCCGTGTTCGTTGCATGGGTTTCGGTTCCCGCTTGCTCGTTGGCTTGCTCGTCAAATCGAGCAAAAACGAGCATAAAGTATCGTAAACGGGAAATGGATGCAACCGACAGCGGAGTGTGCGGCGCGCATCGCTTCACGCACCCGATCAGGGGTGGTCGGCAGGATATATATCTCGGGCTCGGCGCAACGCGGAAAACCACGCCAGAGTGGGGCGATATGGGCTTCGTGCTCTATCGCTTTCTTTTATTCTTCGTCCGCGCTGTAGACGCTGAGTCCTTCTATCGGGTCCATCGGGGCATCCCAGGGTCTTGCGTCGATCGCGCGCATGGCGGCTTCGTAGCCCGCGCGTCGGCGCGCGGCAATGCCGGACGGCGTGAAGTCGATGTCCTTCAACTGGTCGTCGCCGTCGAGTCGTGGCGCCGCGAGCTTGATGAGCCGCATGGTGGTCTCGCAGCCCCATGCCGCCAGTTCCTTCACATCGAGTGCGTCGCGCTCGTCAGCGGGCACGCGCTTCGCCAGTTCGCGGATCACGTGGCGCAAGCGGTGGATCTGCTGCTGGCGTGCGATATGGCTTTCGGTGCGGCTCGCGTATTGAATGTCCTTTTGCCGTTCTGCGATCTGCCAGATGCTTTGCGGTTCGGGGCCCGCTGGATTCCACACCTGCACCGAGAAGATCACCGAGCTGTGGCGCGGCTTGTCGTCCAGCACGACCTCGACCGGCGTGTTGGAGTAGATGCCGCCGTCCCAGTACGGCTCGCCGTCGATGCGCACCGCCGGGAACGCGGGCGGCAGTGCGCCCGAGCTCATGACGTGTTCGACATTCAGGCGCTGGTCGCGCGAATCGAAATAGCGCATCGCGCCCGTGCGGGCGTTTACCGCGCCCACGGTAAGGCGCGGGTGCCCGGCGTTCAGCAATTCGAAGTCGACCAGGGAAACGAGCGTGTCGCGCAGCGGGGCGATCCTGTAATAAGACGCGCGATCGACGCCGAGATGTGCGAGCGGACCGAACCACGATACCGGGTTGGGCTGAAAGAACCCGGCAATGCCGCCGCCGATGATCATCAGCTTTGCAAACGTCTTGTCCCAGCCGGGCGCGAAGCCAGGCCACGTTGCTGCCACGTCGAGGCGGGTGCGGTCCGTGACGCGATGCCAGAATTCGTCCAGACGCTCGAAGCGGTGCTCGGGAGCGTTTCCGACGATCAATGCAGCGTTGATGGCGCCAATGGAAGTGCCGATCACCCAGTCGACATGGATGCCGGCTTCGTGCATCGCCTCATACACGCCGAGTTGATAGGCGCCCAATGCGCCGCCACCCTGCAACACGAGTACGACTTGCCCTGGCAATGCCAGGCTTGCCGGCTGCTTCGCTGTCATCGATCGCCTCGCTGTTTTGCTCGACCGACGCGCGTCTTCGTGACCTGCATTCTTCATACGCGTCGCCGTTTTCTCCGCACCATTGTAGTGGCGTTCGGAAAAGACGAGCGTTGCGTGGCAACGGCCCAACTGGCCGCCGTCCCTCAACCTGCCGAGGCGATTTGCCCTTCGAACGTCACGCAGTTGCGGCCGCCGCGCTTGGCGGTGTACAACGCGGAATCGGCGAGTCCGTATGCCGTGTCGAAATCGGTGCCGGCCGGATTGTCGCTTACACCGAAACTGGCGGTAATGGCGCGACACACCGGCGCCGGGAACGCGTGATTCGCAATGGCTTCGCGCATACGCTCGGCGAGTTGCAAGGCATCGGCGATGTCGAAGCCCGGCAAGACGACCGTGAACTCTTCGCCGCCCACGCGTCCGATGATGCCGGTCTCGCCGAGAATGCGGCGCAGGCAGTTCACGATGCCTGAGATCACGCTGTCGCCGGCCGGGTGCCCGAAGTCGTCGTTGACCTTCTTGAAGTCGTCGATGTCGAGCAGGATCATCACCGCCCGATTCGCGCGCAGCGCCTTCACCGTGCGTTCGATCACGGCGCTGCGATTGAGCACGCCGGTCAGCGCGTCGTGCGTCGCGCGATATTGCAGTTGCTGCGTGAGCGCCTGCATTTCGCGCTCGGCGCGATCGCTGCGCCCGATCAGGCGGCGCGTTTCGCGCATCAGGCGCTCGTAGTGATGGATCAGCTCGATGAGCGCCTCGCGATGACTGTGCGCGTACGCCTCCGGAGCCTCGGCAATCATCCGGGCCCGCTCCAGCGCCTCGCTTTCGCTGCGGAACAGGTCGAGGTAGTGATCCTTCATTGCGTCCCGCAAGCCAGTCGTTTCCACGCGCGTCGTCCTCAAAGCATCCTCACGTTGCAACCGGGCAATCATTGAACTTGATTGCGGTGAAGTCGGTTTGCAGTTCCTCGCCGAATTCGAGGATCGTTTCGTCTTCTTCGTCGCGGTACCAGTTCACCTGCACCTGGTTGCCCGCCGCCGCGGCGCGATCCAGGGCGTCGAACACGCTGAACAGCATTTTCGTGCTCGAGCTGTTGAAGTAGGTGAGCGTGACCTCGACCGTGATCGCGGCGTTTTTGCAATCCTTGAGCCAGAGATTGAGCCGCTCGATGATCGGCGCATAAAACGCGGCGGCATTCTCGGGATACGATTCGCCTCGCAGTGACAGCACGTTTTCGTCGAAGCGGAAGTCGATTTCCGGCGACGTTGCCGTGGCGGCGATAAAAAGGTTTTCCATTATGTACGCGTGCCCTGGTCAGATGATGGTCTTGAGGCAAAACAGTGTGGTGCCCGTATCGTCTTCGCGTGGATGAAACGCGAATTCGAGCGGCGCACTGGCGTCGCGCGCCATCGTCAGAAAACCCAGTCCCGCGCCTTTGCTATCGGCAGGCGTGTCGGCGCGCAGCGACATCTTGTAGGCCTGCTTGATTTCTTCGATCGACATGTTGCGCAGCGGCTCCAGCTTCTTGCGCAAGTCGTCCACGGCCGCCGTGGCGATGGGATTCACGCATACCATGAGGTGGCGCTCGCCTTCGGCGGAAATGCACATCGCGCCTTCGCGTATTGCGCCGCCCTGGCCTTGATCTTCCGATAGCGCCTCGCACGAGTAGTGCACGATATTGTGCGAAAGCTCGATGAACGAGGAGAAGATCTTTCTGCGCGTGGACGAGCTCAGTCCCGCCACTTCCAGTTGCAGCTTGACGACCTCGCTCATCGCCGCGACGATGCTGTGCGAGAAATAGCCTTTGTGATAGAAGAGCAAATTGCGCTTCTGTGCGATTTCGAAGAAGCAGCAGTTTTGATCCAGAATTCCAGACATATTGGTGAACTACCTCAAACTCGTGCGAAGAAAAGCGTGACATCGTCACGGCGCGCTTGCGAGCCTTGCCATTCGGCAAAGGTTTCGAGCAAGCGCGCGCAGATGAAAGAAGAAGCGTGCTCGCGCTCGGCGAGAATCCGGTCGAGCGTTCGGCGTTTGCCGAAGGCGATTTTTCGCGGACCGCCAATCTGATCGGTCAGGCCATCGGTGGAAACGAACAGCAGGCTGCCGTGCGGTAGGGCGACGGCGTGCTGGGTCCACGTGTAATCGGCGAGGCTGTCGACATAGCCCACGCCCATGCGGTCGCCGGCTATGCTTTCGAACTGTTGAGCGTCCGCACGCAATACATGCAGCGCGACGCGCGCACCTGCAAAGTGGAGCACCTGGCTGGCGGCGTCGAACCAGAAGAACGCGGCGTCCAGGCCGTCGTTGGACTGCGGGGCGTCGCCCGCGCCGTTGATTTGCCCGAGCAGGCCCTTCACATTGCGATTGACGGCTGCCAGCAGCGCGGAGGGGTTGCGCGGGCCGATCTGCTCGAGGGCCTGCGAGAGCGACGCCGAGGCGAGCAAGGTCATGAACGCACCGGGCACGCCGTGTCCCGTGCAATCGGCCACCGCGCCGAACCAGCCGTCGGCGAACGCAGCGAAATGGTAGAAGTCGCCGCCCACCACGTCGCGCGGTTCCCAGACGAGCGCGGCATCGGGCAACATGGTCGCAAGCGTCTCGCGCGAGGCGCGCAGCATGGCTTGCTGGATCACGCTCGCATACTCAATGCTCTGCATGATCTGCCGATTCTTTTCCGCCTGCATCTCCGCGACGATGGACAGCAGGCGCAAGCCGTTGCCCACGCCAGCGAAGCGGCCTTCGCGCGTCACGATGAAACCGTCGACCAGCGCCTTTTCGCCGACTTCAACGGTTTTGAACGTGAGGGCCTCGATGCTCATGGCCGCGTCGACGATCAATGGTTCCTTGTCCATGAACGCGATGCAGCTCTTCTTGTCGTATAGCTCGCGATGAAACGGCTTGCTCATTTGCGACATGAAAATATCGCGGTTGATGAGCCCGATGGGGCGATCGTTTTCGATCACCGCGAGACTGGCCATGTCGCGCCTCGAATAGAAAATCTCCATGACGAGAGAATTCGAATCCGAAGCGTCGATGGCGGGCACTTCCAGAGCCAGTTCTCCGGCGCTGCGCGGGCCTACGGGAAGACCCGGACGACGAAACTGCGCGAGCGCGGGGTGCATGACTATCCATTCCGATTAATATGGAGAATCAGCACGCTAATGGCTATTTATGACATTCTCGTTACATGGACGAGAGTAAGCGCCTAAGTTGGCTTGTTTAATACACCATAATGATCGGCGAGTGCCACGCTAACGTTTGCGCGTTTTTTTCGCTTCCCTTTGCAAGGTTTCGGTGCATCACACTTCAATATAAATTCGTCCGTCTTCGACCCTGGCCGGGTACGTGGCGAGCTTCTCACGTACCGGTGCACAAAGCGGTTTGCCGTCACGCACGTCGAAGCGGCCATTGTGCTTCGGACATTCGATCACATGGCCCATGACGAGCCCGTCGCTCAGGTGCACATGTTCATGTGTGCAGAGCCCGTCGCTCGCGTAGACCTGATCTTCCACGCGGTAGATCGCAAAGGTGCGTCCGCCGTGGTCGAAGCGCATGACGTCTTCGTCTTCGATATCGTCGAGTGCGGCTGCGTCGATCCATTGGGCCATGAAGTGTCTCCAGATTGATATTGAACGTTGTGTGCGCAACGGCTCAGGCTTCGGCGTGACCCGGTACCGGGCGCGCCACGTGATAGTAGGGGTCGCGTGTTTGCCGCACGAGCGCGGGAATGATTTCCGCGTAGGCGGCAAGGCTGCTGCGATAAGGCGGCGGCATGTCCGTTTTCACGACTTCGTGCAGGCGCGGCAGCGCGTGAAAAGGAACCATCGGAAACATGTGATGCTCGACGTGATAATTCATGTTCCAGTAGAGAAAGCGGAATACGGGATTCATCATCACCGTGCGGCAGTTGCGCCGGTGGTCGAGCACGTTCTCGGGCATGCCGGCGTGCTGCGTGAGGCCGAAGTAGAGATAAAGCCACGCGCCGTAGAGGCTCGGCAGGCCGATATAAAGCAGCGGCAGGATGGTGCGAAAGCCGATGCAGGCGCCAATCGCGATTGCGTACACGAGCAGGCTCAGGCGCGCTTCGCGAATGGCCTTGGGCCATTCGGAGGCGGGCACGAAGCTTTGTTCTTCCGCGCCGAGGCGTCCGCACGCAGCGGAGATCATGCGCGGCAACTCGCGCGAGGCGTGCTTGAGCGCGAAGATGTTGAGGGCGAGCGAGAGCCAGTCGGTAGGGCGCGGCGCGGCGATCTCGGGATCGCGGCCCACCACCAGCGTGTCGGTGTGATGGCGCGCGTGGCTCCAGCGCCAGATCGTCGCGCAGCGGAATACCTGGAACGAAGCGATCTGATAGAGCGCGTCGTTCATCCAGCGCGTTTTGAATGCGGTGCCGTGACCCGCTTCGTGCCAGCGCGAATCGGCGGGACTGCAATAGAGCGTGCCGTAGAGGAGAAACGCGGGTACGGCCCACCACGAATGCGCGTGCCAGAGGAACCCGGCGAGCACGCCGCTCGCGACGATGGCCGCATACCAGATCACGGTGTCGCGTATGGCGCGCGCGTCGCTGCGCTGCATCAACTGCTTCATCACGGGGCGCGGCACGGCGCACCGGTACCAGTCCGCGTTGACGAGGCCCGCTGCGCGCGCGCGTTCGCCTGCACCGCCGATGAGCCGGTAGTCCGCATGATGCGGCGCGTAGGCGTGAGTCTCCTGGTCGGCCACGAGTGTCTCCTTGAAGTGTTGGCAGCGCGCGGCGTGCGGCGTGCGGTGCGCTGCGCGTGTCAACACAAAAATAGGTGACGCAAGGCCGGGGCTCAACCGGAAGTTTGACGAAATTTCGTCAGCGAGCTTTTTCGGCGGCGTCAGGCTGCTGCGCGCTCGCCGCTCGTTCGCGCTGCGCGGGACGTATCCGCGCCGTCGGCCACGACCACCGGCACGCGCAGCGCGAGTGCACACATCAGCTCATAGCCGATGGTGCCCGACGCTTCGGCCACCTCGTCGACGCGCACGTGGTCGCCCCACAGTTCGACGCTCGAACCGATTCCCGCTTGCGGGCACGGCGTGAGATCGACCGTCAGCATGTCCATCGAGACGCGCCCGACCACGCGCGTGCGTACGCCATCCACGGCAATCGGCGTGCCGGTGGGCGCGTGGCGCGGATACCCGTCCGCATAGCCGCACGCCACCACGCCGACGCGCATGGGCCGGTCGACCTCGAAGGTGCGGCCATAGCCGATGGTTTCCTGCGGCGCGAGCGTTTGCACGCCGATGATGCGGCTCGTGAGCGTCATGGCCGCGCGCAGGCCGAAGCCTTGCACGTGCCGCGCCACGCCCGTGGGCGACGCGCCATAAAGGATCGTGCCGGGGCGCACCCAGTCGCGATGCGCGCGCGGGTGCCAGAGCACGCCTGCCGAATTCGACACCGACTGCTCGCCGGGAAGGTCTTGCACCACCGCGTCGAAGGTGTCGAGCTGCCAGTCGATGTGGCCGTCGTCGGCGTTCGCGAAGTGCGTCATGAGGCCGATCGCGCCGATCGACGGAATCGCGCGTGCGCGCTCCCACGCGGCGCGATACGCATGGGGACGGAAACCCAGGCGGTTCATCCCCGAATTCATCTTCAGCTGGATATCGATGGGATGCTGCGGCTTCGCTGCCGCGAGCAGATCGAGTTGCTCGTCGCAATGCACGGCCACAGTGAGCCGGTACGTTGCGGCCAGCTCGATGTCGGCGGGTTCGAACACGCCTTCGAGCAGCAGCAGGGGTTTGGTCCAGCCCAGTTCGCGCACGCGCACGGCTTCATCGAGGTCGAGCAGGGCGATGCCGTCGGCGCCCGCGAGCGCCGGATAGATGCGCTCGATGCCGTGTCCGTACGCATTGGCCTTGATCACGGCGAAGGCGCGCGAGCCGGCGGCACTTTGTTTCGCCAGCTGCAGGTTGTGACGGATGGCGTCGGGTTGAATGCGGGCGACGATGGGGCGCGGCATAGGCGTTCCTGTGGGTTGGACGGCGACGGTCTAGTGGTTTGTGCAATCGTATTGATTTTCGTCCAGTTATATTTAATGTATTTTTCGACGAATTTGGTTGAAACGACTGTCGCTCGTCCCCGCCATGCATCCGGTCAGTCCGCCATCAAATGGGTATCCACGAGCGGCGCCAACGCTTGTGCGTGGACGCTCGCGAGATCGTGCTCGCCGCCGCGCACCACGTGCAGCGCGGAATTGGCGAGCAGGGCGTTGAGCCGCTCGCCCACGGCGACGGGACTCAAGGGATCGTTGTCGCCCCAAAGCAGCAGGGCCGGCTGGGTGATGCTGGCGATCTGGTTCGAAAGGTCCGTATGGAACGAGACGAACCACTCCGGGAAGGCGCTCGTGTCGCTCGCGCGCCAGTTTTGCGCGCCGAGCGCCGCGGTGTCGATGCCGCCGGACGTGACCGACGTCATCGCCGTACGCGCGGCGCTCGAGAAGCCGCAATTCGTCACGCATCTCGGGGGCGCTCACGTGTGTTTCTCCGGTGGGCCTGCAAGGCATGATGGGTTCATTGCGGCTCGTCCGCTGGCTGTTGCTCGCGGGCGCGCGATTCGAGCAGCTGGATCAGCAGGCGCGCTGGGTCGCTCAGCGTGCCCGGCGCGCGATGCACGAGGCCCACGTCGCGGTGGAACGTGTGCTGCCCGAGATCGATTGCGCGCACTTTGGCAGGCCAGCGCCGCCACGCCGACGTTTGCGGCACCAGCGCGACGCCCACGCCGTTCGCAACGAGGCCGACGATGGCTTCCAGTTCGTCGAGTTCGCTCAGGTCCTGCACGGTGTAGTGCATGCGGCGCAGGAAGCGGTCTACCTGGCGTCCGCCAAACGATGCCCGATCGTAGCGGATGAAGGGTTGCGTCGCCAGCAGTTCGGCCCAGTCGTGGCCTTTCACATGGCGCGGCACGATGAGCCGGAACGGCTCGCGCGCGAGCGTGGTCCAGCGCAAGTCGCTTTGCAGTGCGAAGGGTGGCCGGATGATGGCCGCCATGTCGATTTCGCCCGCATCCACGAGATTGAGAAGCTCCATCGAAACGCCGGGGATCACACGCGTGCGGCAGCCGGCACAGCGGCGGTGGAATTCGCCAAGCGCCTCCGGCACCAGCGCGCGCTGCACGGAAGCGATTGCGCCGAGCGTGACGCGTCCCGTCGCTGCGGGGCCGGCTGCGCTCGAGCTCAGGTTTTCATAGAGGCGGATGACTTCCTGCGCCTGGGCGAGGATCTGCTGGCCCATCGCGTTCAGGCGCGCGTTGCGCCCCTCTCGGTCGAACAGCGCGAAGCCCAGCTCCGCCTCGAGGCGCTGCATTTGTGCGCTGACGGCGGCCTGGGTCAGGCCGATCTTCTGTCCGGCCGCGGCGAACGTGCCTTCTCTCGCCACGGCAACGAGGGTTCTGAGTTCGCGTATCATTCATCAATAATATTTGTGTATTGGAAAATTATATATTGATTTTGTTTTTACTTCGGCCTGTCTACCATGGCGGGATCGCTTTCGACGACAGTGGAGACACGCATGTCGCTTTCCCCTTTTCACCTCGCCATTCCCGTTTATGACCTCGCCGCCGCGCGCGACTTCTACGGCCGCGTATTCGGGCTGGCAGAGGGGCGCTCCAGCGCGCAGTGGGTCGACTTCGACTTCTTCGGCCACCAGCTCGTGATTCACGAGCACCCGAAAACGCCTTCGCAGGACCATGCGCACACGAACCCCGTGGACGGCCACGACGTACCGGTGCCGCATTTCGGCGTCGTGCTGAGCTGGAGCGACTGGGAGGCGCTGGCCGAGCGCCTCAAGACCTTCGGCGTGAAGTTCGTGATCGAACCTTACGTGCGCTTCAAGGGGCAGGTGGGCGAGCAAGCCACGATGTTCTTCCTCGACCCGTGCGGCAACGCGCTCGAATTCAAGGCCTTCAAGGACATCGGCCAGCTGTTCGCCAAATAAGCGTGAATGGCCGCGAGGCGATCAAGGTGCCGGCGCAGGCATGAACTTGAACGACGGCGTCGCCACGACATTGCCCGCCACCTCGCCTGAATACACCTGGCCCGAATCGATCGTGAGCTTCATCACGGGCGCGCCGGGTTTGAGATCGAGCTTGCTCAGCGTGGCGAGCGTCATGAGCCTCATGCGCTCGGTGAGCGTGCCGCTCGGCATCACCACGCCCAACATGCCGAATCTTTCGTCGACGATCTGGCGCACGGATTCTTAATCGTGGATTTATGCAAAGGCACCGGCGCGTTTTAAGCGAATTTTAATTCTCGCTCGACATAGTAAAAGACGCCTCCCGGCGCAAACCGCGCGTGGAGGCTCGAACAATGGAGGATGAGATGCGTTTTCGCACTGCTATGGCGGCGGCCGCACTGGTGTGCGCACCGGCCCTCGCATTGGCGGCCCAGCCGCTTTTCGTCAACGTCGACGGCCACCTCGTTCCGGCTCAAGGCGAGGCCCATGTGGTCCAGACCTCTGCTGGCCCGGTCAAGATCAGCACGTGGAGCTGGCATAGCCCGAACGGCGCCAGTAGCATTCAGGTTCGGAGCAGCAGCGGCGGACCGCCGCCCGCGTGGGCGCTGCAGCAGATGCGCGCGATGACCATGCAGATGTGGGCCATGCAGGCCCAGATGCAGCAGTTCCAGCAGGCGGCATTCAGCGGTGAATTCGCGATGCCCACACCGATGCCTGTGCTGTTCGCGGTGCCCGCATGGGCAATGCCGGGGCCTGTGATCGTCGTCTATCCGGGGCATGCGCCAGCGCCTGCATCGGGACAACCGCCAGCGGTCGCACCGCCACACGCGCCGGCTGTGAAAGCGTAAGCACGCGCATCAGCAGAGAGCCGCCAGTTCATTCTGGCGGCCGGCAAATATAATCAGGAAAGCTGAATATCGTAAGAGTGCAAGCGTGCTGGGCTGAACAGGCGCAAGCATACATCGCGTGAACAGGCGCTAGGGCTGCTGCCAGTGGAAACGATCGCCGCGCAAGCGGGCGCCGTCGCCGTTGTCGTCGAGCTTTTTATCGCCGCCCGGGAGCGCTTCGAAATACGACTTGTCGTCTTTCTGGGGCCCCGTATGCAACGCGGCGCGCGAAATGCCCGGCGGGATGGACGAGGGCGAGGCGGGAGGCCAATGTAGCGTGGCAGGCGCCGCGCTCTGGGGAGAGGGCAGATCCGTGTTTTCGTTCGCTGCGGCGAAGCCCATGGCCCATGCGGCCGGGACCGAAGCCAGAACGATCAGCACGGGGAACGTAGCGTGTCTCATACGCGGTCACCACGTGAATGTACTGACTGGGTCTGTATTTTATGACGCGACTTAGCGTATTTCCAGGCGCGGGCATTACGCACAGCAGCAAGCCGGGCGCGAGCGCGCTACGTTCGTACTTCTGTCCAATCCAGACGATTTTCGGTGATTCTTGCGCGAAATGGACATGGTCGGGCCGCCTGGCGTCCGTTTTGAGCACTATTTCGAGGGAATCCCTCAAATCCGACGAATGAGTCGCGGGTTCTAGGAAAAGTCGTAAGGGTTTGTTAATATCGCCCGCCAGTGAGAATGAGAATGCTTCTCATTGAAGTATCCGGCCAGCACTGGCGAGACGACCCTTCCAAAACGACATGAACAACCGAGAACACGCGCGGCAAGCGCGACGCACGCTGCCGCGACCGTTGCATATTGCGGCCTGGCTTACTTTCGCGGCGGCTCAGGCCGCTGTCGCCCAAACATCGACGCAGGACAGCGCCGCGGCGAGCACAACCCAGAAGGTACCGCCTCGAGCCGCCATAACCGGTGCGGCCGGCACGGAGCAGGCGCTGCCCGCCGTGAAGGTGAGCGCAAGCCAGGTCGCCGATTCGCCGCTGAACCTGAACACGCCGGTGAACAGCGGCGTGCTCGGCACGCGCTCGCAGCTCGACACGCCGTTCTCGACCACGGTCGTGACGGGCGAGAATCTGGCCGAGCGCCAGGTCTACAAGCTCGGCGATGTGTTTGCCGGCGACGCCTCGGTCACCAACAACAGCAACGCCTATAACGCGTGGGCCACCTACATCACCATTCGCGGTTTGCCGGTGGACTGGCAAAACGGCTTTCGCATCGACGGCAATCCGTTCATCTCGTACGGCATCACCATGCCCTACGAGCAACTGGAGCGCGTGGAACTGCTCAAGGGCCTGGGCGGCTTCATGTACGGGTTCGCGCAGCCGGGCGGCCTCGTCAACTACGTGACGAAGCGGCCGGAAAAGGACCCGGTCACGAGCCTCGACGTGGGCTATCGCATGGACGGCGTGCTGAGCACGCACGTCGACCTGAGCCGCCGATTCGGCCCGGACGACATGTTCGGCGCGCGCCTGAATTACACGAAGGAAGCGGGCAAGACCTATAACGCCGGCGATATCAACCGCAACTCGGCTTCGCTCGCACTCGACGGCCAGCTCACGCGCGACCTGCAGGTATGGTTCAACGCGCTCTACCAGACGATCCGTTCCAGCGGCCAGACGCCCGCGATCTACACGGGCAGCTACACGGCGTCGAGCCTGCCCGCGGTGATCAGCGGCGGCAGCAACCTGCTCGGCGGCACCGACCAGCACATCAACACCAACCTGCAGCTCTACACGGCGGGCGTGCGCTACCAGATCACGCCCGACTGGTCGTTCACCACCTCGGGCAGCTACAGCAAGTCGGCGCGCGACCGCAACGAGAGTACGCTCACGCTGCTCAACCAGGCAGGCGACTACACCGACGCGCGCTGGAACGGCGACGAAGCCCATCAGGACGTTTACTGGCAGGGCATGTTCGAAGGCAAGGTGAAGACCGGGCCGTTCACGCATCAACTCGTGATTGGCGGCGCATACCAGCACCAGACCAACAACTACGCGTTGAACTCGATCTATACGGTGCTCGGTAACGGCAATCTGTATCAGCCCAACCCGTGGCGCTTCTATTCGGGCGGCGGGCTCGAAACGTACCGTACGAGCGACATCACGCAGGCTTCGGCGTTCGTGAGCGACACGATGCAGATCACGAGCCGCTGGTCGGTGCTCGCTGGCCTGCGTTACACGAACTATAGTCAGAACAACTACGCAACCACGGGCGAAAAGACGTCCCAGTACAGCCAGAACGGCGTGCTCACGCCGACCTTCGCGCTCATGTACAAGCTCGAGCCGAACACGACGCTGTACGCGAGCTACGTCGAGGCGCTGGAGCAGGGCGCGATCGTGGACAGCATCTACGCGAACGGCGGCGCGATGCTGCGTCCGCTGCGCTCGCGTCAGTATGAAATTGGCATCAAGAGCGAACACGAGCGCTGGAGCGCAACGGCGGCCCTGTTCCGCATCGAGCGCGGCGCGGCCTACGCGAACGCCGACAACGTCTACGTGCAGGACGGCAATTCGATTTACGAAGGTGTCGAGGCGGCCGGGAGCGTGCGGCTCGGCCGAAGCTGGCAGGTCGCAGGCAGCGTCACGCTGCTCGACACGTGGTACGCGAAGGGACAGTCGTACAACGGCAATCGTGTGGCTGGCGCGCCGACCTTCGTCGCCGCGGGCCGCGTGACTTACGACGTGCCTTACGTGCAAGGCCTGCAGCTTGGCGCGGATGCGAAGTTCACGGGCAGCACGCAGGTGCGCCCAGCCAACAATCTCGAAACGGGCGGCTACATGCTCGTGAACGTGGGCGCGAACTATTTCACCCGCATTGGCGGCCACGACGTGACGCTGCGCGCGGCCATCGACAACATCACGAATCGCCGTTACTGGATGTTCCAGTATTCCGATTACATCGCGCCGGGCGATCCGCGCACGGTCAGCCTCAATGCGAAGATCGACTTCTAAACGGTCGATTCGCTTCAACGAGCGGGCGCATGGCGGGATTCCGGCATGCGCCCGCTTGCCGTTTTACGAAATCGGCTGCGAATCTGGCGTGGGGTTGCCGAGATTGTCGGTGGGCACGTATTGCTGATCGAACGCCGCCACATACAACGCCCATTCGGGGTCGCCCAGGTCCACGAGCAGCGCGCCGTCCTGCCAGATGTCGTTGTGGTCGTTCGCGTCGTTGCCGGCCTTGTGGATGAACTCGCCCTTCGAGCCCTGGTTCATGTGGACGTCGTGGATGCCGTCGCCTTCGCTGTAGAAGCGGCCAAACACGTAGATGTCGAGCGACGATTGTTGCGCGCGCAACAGCAGGCGCTGCAGCGACGCGACGGGCTCCACCTGGTCGGAGCCGTCCATCACGTCGCTGTTGCGCCACGCGCCCGTATTGGCGAGAAAGTCGCTGCGCTCAAAGTCGATGGCCGGCAGCGCTTCGGTGCCCGTGAGATCGGTCGAGCCTTCGGCCGCGCCCTCGAGCGTGGTCAGCACGTTGTGGTTGAAGTCGAACACGAGCTTGTACTTGAGCAGGTCATCCGCGTCCGTGGTGCCGACGTTCACAGCGATGTCCCAGCGCGCGCCGTTGACCGTCACACCGAAGTGCAGGTGATACTGGACTTCGTGTGGCCGCCGAGTGGCCTTCAACTGCGGCGCGGAAACAATTTTCGCCTTGACGTAGCCGTAAGGAAGGGCCATCGCGCGCTCCTCTAAGTTCGGGTGGGTTCGCCATTGTGCCGCGCGAACGTGAACTTGCGCTTACAGCGTGCGCGCGATGTCGTGCCCCCGTCGCTTTACGGTTGCTCGACTGCGGCTGTCGACGCGCTTTCACGGCGGCGCCGGCAGCTTCACACGGCGCTTAGGCCAGCGCCACGACCGCGATCTCCACGAGCAGTTGCTGCGACGCCAACTGCGCCTGCACTGTCGCGCGTGTGGGCGCGCAACCTTCGGGCACCCACGCGTCCCACACTTCGTTCATGCCGGCGAAGTCGCGCGCGATATCCGCAAGCCAGACCTGCGCGGAGACGAGCCGCGTCTTGTCGATGCCGGCCTTGGCGAGAAAGCCATCGATTTTCGCGAGCACGGCAGCGGTCTGGACTTTCACGTCGGGCGACGGATCGGCCGACGTCTGGCCGCCCACGAACACGAGCCCGGCGGCTTTCACGACTCGGCTCATGCGCTGATTGGTTTCGATACGAACAATATCGTTCATGTGTCTGCAAGCTCCTTCGCCGTAATGGCGAGACAGGGTGAGGGAATCGAAGGCGTCAGTGCGCGGCGACGCCGGCTAGCGGCGCCTGCACCGCGGGGCGCTCGAAGCGGTCGATCGCGAACGCATCGAGCGAGAGCGAAGGCGCGCCGTCGAGCACGAGTTCGGAAACGAGCTTCCCGCACGCGGGCCCGAGTTGAAAGCCGCTGCCGCAATAGCCGAACGAGTAGTACAGATTCGCGGCACGCCGGCTCGCCGAGATGATCGGCAGCGAGTCGGCCGTGAACGCTTCCACACCGGCCCATGCGCGGTTCACGCCCAGATGGCGCAGATGCGGAAACAGATCGACGACGGTCTGTGCGCTTTTCACGAGCCGCATGAAATCGACTTCGCTGTGCCGCCCCGGCAGATCTGCGATGCCGATCAGCTTGCCGCCGATCACCACAGTGCCGTTGTCGAACTGCTTGAACGAAAGCGGCCGTCCGGTTGCGCCGAGCGTCGCGCGGCAGAAGGGCGCCACGCGGTGCGTAACCATCAGCATCAGACCCTCGGGATAAACGGGCACAGGCTCGCCGGCCTGGCGCGCCAGTTCGCCCGACCACGCGCCCGCCGTGACGAGCAGCTTGCGCGCGGCAAAGGCGCCGCGCGGGGTTTGCGCGATCCAGCGCTCGCCGCGCGGCTCGATGTGCGTGACCGCCGTGCCTTCGTAGAAGCGCGCGCTGTGCTTTTGCGCGGCGAGGCGAAACGCCGTGGTGGTGCGAAAGGGCAGCGCATAGCCGTCGTGCTCGACCCAGATGCCGCCCGTCACGTGCTTCGCCAGTGCCGGTTCGAGTTCGAGCACCGTTTCGCGGTCGATCAGCTTTTCGTGCGTGAAACCGTGCGATTCGAGCAGCGCGACGCGCTCGCGGCACTCTTCCAGTTCGGCCTCGGTCTCGGCAATCTTCAGTTGTCCGGAAGGAACGAAGCCGCCGTCGTCGCCGACGCTGTCGGGTAGCGCGTGCCAGATTTCGCGCGACATGAGCGCAAGCGGAATCTCGGGGAGCGGGCGGCCGAGCGTGCGCACACCGCCCGCGTTCACGCCCGACGAATGTCGGCCCACGTAGTCGGCTTCGAGAACGATCACGCTCGCGCCGCGCCGCGCCATGTGAAAGGCGCTGCTCGAACCGTGCAGGCCGCCGCCGATCACGAGCACATCCGCTTCCTGCACGGCGCTCGTGGGAGGAGTTCGGGCGTCATTCACCGGCGAGTTCTCCGAGCGTGAGCGGCTTGATCGGCGGGCGGATGCGGTAGTAGCCCACCTCGGCTGGCGGCACCTTGCGCGCCTCGGCGATCACTTCGGTCACGGTAAGGCCGCACATGCGGCCCTGGCAGGGGCCCATGCCGCAGCGGCCGAACGACTTCGCCTGGTTCGGGCCGAGGCAGCCGAGGCCGACGAAGCCGCGCAACTCGCCCGCCGTCACTTCTTCGCAGCGGCAGACGATGGTGCTGTCGGCGGGGATGCGGTTTGCGTCACGCGGGCGGTAGAGGCTGTCGAGGAACGGGCGGATGCGCATCACGCGCTCGAGTTCCGCGCGATGGGGGGCCGCCTCGCGATCGCGCGTGGCTGAATCGATCGAGCCTAGCTGTGCGGCGGCGGCGAGCGCCGCAAGCATGCCCTGCTGCGCCGCGGCCTGGGCTCCGCCGATGCCCGCGCCGTCGCCGGCCACGAAGATGCCGGGCACATCGAGTTCGCCCCATGCATCCGTTTGCGGTGTGAAGCAAAGCTGCCCGTTGTCCCAGCGATGCGTAGCGCGCAGCGCCTGCGTGAACTGCGTGTTGGGCACCACGCCCTGGTGCAGCAGGATCACATCGGCCTCGACCCGGTGCGCGCGGCCTTGCGACGTGAACGTGAGTGCAGCGGCGCGCTGCACGCCGTCGCTGCCCTGGTGGCCTTCCACGGCGAGGTCGTCGGCGGCTTCGAAAATGGGAACCTTGGCCTCGCGCAGCGTGCGGATCAGATGCAGGCCTTTGCTCAGGAACGGCCACGAGCGCAGCGCGGCAAGCAGGTGGCGTTTCGCGCGCCAGCGGTCTTCGTGGCGCGTGGTGTCGACGAGCGCGCGAATCGGCACGCCTGCCCGGACGTATTGCCAGCCGAGCAGGTAGAGCAGCGGCCCGCAGCCCGCGAGCACGGGCGGCGAGGCGGGCACTTCGCCCGCGCTCTTGAGCAGGATCTGCGCGGCGCCCGCCGTGAGCACGCCGGGCAGGGTCCAGCCCGGAATGGGAAACGGCCGCTCCAGCGCGCCGCTCGCGAGAATCACGCGCTTGGCCTGGAAACTGCCTACTTTGCCGTCCTTGAGGTAGTGAACGGCATGTTCGCGCGTGACCTGCCAGACGGAGGCATGGGCGACATGCTGCGCGCCGGAGCGCGCGAACGCCTGGACGATGGCGTCGCCCGCCGCGTAGTCGGGGCCCAGTATCTCCTTGCGGCGCGCGTCGGCGCGGCCTATCGCGCGATAGATCTGGCCGCCCACGGCGTCCTGCTCATCGATCAGGACCACCGAGAGTCCGGCGTGCGCCGAACGGGTGGCCGCGCTCATCCCGGCGGGACCGGCGCCGATCACGACGACATCGACGGCTTGCGCATTGAAATCGGCTCTGGCATCGCCTTGATAATCACCGGGCATGAGCGTTCTCCTCGAGCGTGTCGGCATTTGCGCCGGGTTCGGGCGGCAGGTCGCGCGCGCCTTCCTGTGAGCGGATCTGCATGCCCGCGCGCACGGGCACCATGCAGCTCTGGCGGCTCGGCACGCCGTCGATCTCCACGAGGCATTCGAAACACGCGCCCATCATGCAGAACGGCGCGCGCGGCGCACCCGAAACGGGCGTCGCGCGAAAGCGCGATACGCCCGCGGCGAGCAGCGCGGCGGCGACGGAGCGGTCGGCGGGCACGGACAGCGGCTGGCCGTTGAACCAGATATCGACACGCGTTTCGGCGTCGGAGAGTGTCTTGAACAGCGGCGCGGGCGCCTGGGTAGATTGGGCTGTCATGGCAGGATCAGTGAGCGAGGATCGGTTCGGCAGCCGCGTCGGTCGCGAAGCGGCGCGCGGAGAAAGCGGGCAGTTCGGCGGGCATCGGGCCGCCCGTGATCCACGGCGCGATGCGCAGCGCGTGGGCCGCGGCGAGCGTCACGCCGCTATGGCAGGTGACGACGAAGGCACCCGGATGCGCCTCGGACTGGTCGTAGATCGGAAAGCCATCGGGGCTGTACACGCGCAGCGCGGCCCACATGCGTACGAGCCGCACATGGGCGAGCATGGGAAACGCGCGCACGCCGCGCGCCGCGATCTGGCGCAGGATCGGCGTGGTGGTGAAGTCGTTGAAGCCGGCTTCTTCCATCGAGTCGCCGAACTGCACCGTGCCTTCGTCGGTCTGCCGCACATTGATGGTCGGATAGCGCAGAAACGGCTCGACGCGCTCGCTCACGAGTACCTGGCCGCGATTGGGCGCAACGGGGGCATTGAGGCCAACGTGCGGCGCGAGCGCACGGTTGCCGAGGCCGGCCGCGAGCACGACGCGTGCAGCGTGATACACGCCGCGCCGCCCTTGCACGCTGAACCCGCCCGGCCCGGCGGCAATACGCTCGGCGCGCTCGCCCGAGACGAGCCGTACGCCGCGCCGCTGCATGGCGACGTGCAGCGCGCGCAGCAGCTTGAGCGGGTTGACGTGGCCGTCCATTGGCGTATAGCTCGCGCCAACGACCGCGGGCCCGATGCCAGGCAGCCGCTCGCGCAGTTCGGAATGATTTAGCAGTTCGAACGGATAATCGCCGATCTCGGCCTGCAGGGTGGACAGCCGTTTGTGGCGCTCGGCGAGTTCTTCGTCCGAGAAGCAGATATGAAAACCGCCAGGCTGACGCAGCGCGACGTCCACGCGCGCCTCGTCGGCGAGGCTTTGCGCGAGCAGCGGCCAGCGCTGCGCCGAGCTGCGCGACCAGCGCGCGTAGGGCGAAAGGCCGTAACCCTTGCCCTGAATCCAGACGAGGCCGAAGTTGCCGCGCGAGGCGCGAAAGCCGCCGTCGTCCTCGTCGAGCACGGTCACCCGTGCGCCTTCGCGGGCGAGCCCGTAGGCCACGGCGGAGCCGACGAGGCCGCCGCCGATCACGAGCACGTCGGGGCTCGCGGTGGAGTTTTGTGTCATCGGGCTTCTCCGATCAGGATGCGGTCCAGCCCAACCATGCGATCGAGCAGCAGCATCAGCAGGATCGTGCCGACGATCAGCACCGCCGACACAGAGGTGACGAGCGGATCGATCGTCTGCGCGATCTGGTTGTACATGGCGACGGGCAGCGTGGTGGTGCCTGGCGTCGCGACGAAAATGGTCATGGTGAGCTCGTCGAAGCTCTGGATGAACGACAGCACCCAGCCGCCCGCCACGCCCGTGCGGATCATCGGCAGTACTACGCGGCGGAATGCCGTGAAGCGGCTCGCACCGCAGGAAAGCGCCGCGCGCTCGGCGTCGCGATCGAGGCCGACCGCCGAAGAAAGCGCGAGACGCAGCGCATACGGCAGCACGATCACCACGTGGGCGGCGACGAGCGCCCAGAACGAGCCGTTCAGGTTCAGCAGCGAGAGAAAGCGCAGAAACGCGATGCCGAGCACCACGGCAGGAATCATCATCGGCGAGAGGAAAAAACTCACCAGTGCGCCGCGGCCCGGAAAACGGTAGCGCGCGATGGCGAGTGCGGCAGGCACCGCGAGCGCCACGCCGATGGTGGCCGCGGCGAACGCGAGGCGCACCGAGAGCCAGAAAGCCGAGACGATGTCGCCGTTCAGCCAGATCGCGCGAAACCAGCGCAGCGAGGCGCCGTCGAACGGCATGGAGATATAGCCCTTGTCCGTGAAGGCCACGAGCAGCACCACGACGATCGGCGCGAGCATGAAGGCGAGAAAGAGCGCGTTGAATGCGAGCCCAAGGAATCCGTTGCGTTTCATTGCGGAGCCCCTTCAGTCGAAGATGTGCTTGAAACGGCGTTCGGCGAGACGGCTGCAGCCCATCACGATCGCCACGTTGGCGATCAGCAGCAGCACGGCAATGCTCGCGCCCAACGGCCAGTTCAGGGTGCCGAGGAACTCGTCGTAGGCGGCCGTGGCGACGACCTTCAGACGTCGTCCGCCGATCAGCGCGGGCGTGGCGAATGCGGAGGCCGAAAGCGCGAACACGATGATCGAACCCGAGAGCACGCCCGGCATGATCTGCGGCAGGATCACGCGGCGGAACACGCGCAGTGGCGAGGCGCCGAGCGAGCGCCCGGCCCATTCCACCTGCGGATCGAGCTTTTGCAGCGTCGCCCAGACCGACATCACCATGAACGGCACGAGCACGTGTGTGAGCGCGATGATGGTGCCCGTCATGGTAAAGACGAGGCGAATGGGCTCGTCAGTGATGTGGAGTGCCTGCAGCGCGTTGTTGAGCACGCCGTTATTGCCCAGCAGGATTTGCCAGCCGAGCGTTCGCACCACCACCGAGATCAGCAGCGGCCCGAGCACGATCAGCAGGCAAACCGACTGCCAGGGTCTGCGCATGCGCGCGAGCACCAGCGTTTCGGGCACGCCCAGCACGACGGAAAGCAGCGTGACGGCGAATGCGAGTCCGGCAGTGCGCAGGAAGATTTCGCCGTAGTAGGGATCGCTCAGGACCTCCAGGTAATTGGTGACGGTCCAGGCGCGTTGCACACCCGCGATGTCGCTGAAAACATGAAACGAGAGCACGAAGGTGAGCAGAAGCGGCACCAGCAGCAGCGCGAGAAAAAGCAGCAGCGCAGGGGCGGAGAGCAGCCACGGCGCGGCGCCCGCGCGCGAGTCGTCAAGCGTTGCCATGGGTGCCCTCCCGCGTGAGCACGCGCAGATCGTCGTCGGTCCAGGCGAGTCCCACTTCGTGGCCTTCCTCGGGCGGCGGTGCGCCGTGGTTGGGCTGTGCGACGTGGAGCTTGCCGAGTGAGGTTTCCACCGCGAGCAGCCATTGATTGCCGACGAACACGCGCGTCGTCACACGCCCTCTGAGGCGCGCGTCGCCGTTGGCCAGATGCACTTTTTCGGGGCGGATGTACACGTTCACGGCGCCCGCCACGTCGCGGCCTTCATGGGGCACGTGCAGCATCGTTCCGCCGACCTCGACCTCGGCGCAGCGCGGATTGCGGCGCAGCACTTCGCCAGCGAGCGTGTTGGTGCGGCCAAGGAAGGTGGAAGCGAAGGGCGTGGCCGGGCGCTCGTAAGCATCGAACGGCGTGCTCAGTTGAGCGATGGTGCCGCGGTGCATAACGGCGATACGGTCGCTCATCGTCATCGCTTCCACCTGGTCGTGCGTGACGAGCAGGGTCGTGATGCCAAGGCGTTTCTGGATCGCGCGCAGCTCGATATGCATCTCTTCGCGTAGCTTGGCGTCGAGGTTCGACATCGGCTCGTCGAGCAGCAAGAGTTCGGGCTGCATCGCAAGGGCGCGGGCGATCGCCACGCGCTGGCGCTGGCCGCCCGACAGCTCCTTCGGGTAGCGCGCGTCGAGCCCGCGCAGACGCACGAGTTCGAGCGCCTCGGCAATGCGCTCCGCGCGTTGCGCACGCTTCATCTTCTGCATCTCGAGACCGAAGCCCACGTTGCCGGCCACGGTCATGTGCGGAAAGAGCGCATAGCTTTGGAACACCACGCCGATGCCGCGCTTCTCCGGCCGTTCGTTTGTGATGTCGCGGCCGTCCAGCATGATGCGGCCCGTGCTCGGCGTAACGAAGCCCGCGATCATCTGCAGCGTGGTCGTCTTGCCGCAACCCGAGGGACCGAGCAGCGAAAGAAACTCGCCGCGCTCGACCGAGAGGTCGAGTTGCTCGATCGCCGTGAAGTCGCCGTAGCGCTTCGAGATGCCTTGCAGGGTGAGGAAGCTCATGAGCGTCGGTCCTCGCTGTGCGTTGGGTGCGGGGCGGAGAGCGCGCGCATCAGCGCTCGACCGAACGGTTCCAGCGCTCGGTCCACTCGGTGCGATGCTCGTTGATGGTGGTCCAGTCCATCGCCGTGAGCTTCGCGATCTGGTCAGGACCGTAAGGCACGCGCGCGGCCACTTCAGGCGTGAGCTTGACGTTCTTGTTGACGGGGCCGAGGCCGATGTCCGCCGCCTGCTGCGCCTGCACCTCGGGGCTCAACAGGAACTGGATGAACTGCTGCGAGAGCTGCGGCTGGGCGTTCTGGGCAATGGAGCACGCGGCCACCTGCAGCGCCACGCCGCCTTCCTTCGGGTAGATGAACTTGAGCGGGAAGCCGGTGTTTTGCAGTGCCACCGCGCGGCCGCTGCCGTAAGGCGCGATGATCACGTCGCCGGACTGCATGAGGCCGTCCATTTCGCCGGGCGTGGGTGCCCACGAAAGCACGTTGGGCGCGACCTGCTTCGTCATGGCCTTGAAGCCGGGGTCGATGTCCCTCTCGCCGCCGCCGTTCAGGCGCGCGAGCATCACGAGCGTATGCAGGCCGTAAGTGTTGGTGATGGGCGGCACGCCGAGCTTGCCCTTCACGCGCGCGTCTTCGAGCGACTTCCACGAATCGGGCGCGGGCAGGCCGAGCTTTTTGAACGCCTGTTCGTTATAGCCGATGCCGGTCGCCACCATGCCCACGCCCACGGCGGTCGGGCCGATGTGCGCGAGCGGATAGAGGTCCTTCATGACCGGGGCGTCGTCGAGCTTGCCGCACAGGCCGAGTTGCATCGCCTGATACATCGGGCCGTCGTCCATCACGGCGACGTTGATCTGCTCGTGGCCCTTTTGGGCCTGGAGCTTGGCGAGCGTGTCGCTCGAATTGCCCGCTACGTACACGATCTTGACGTCATGCGCCTTTTCGAACGCCGGGATGATCTTCTGACGATAGAGCTGCTCGTTGGAGCCGCCGACGTTGGCGACATACAGCGTGGTTTCGGCCTGGGCGAGCGAGGCCGCGGCGAGCGTGCCGGCGACGGCAAGTGCGACGAATGCGGCTTTGGGAGGGAAGGTTGAACGACGGCGCATCGCGGCTCTCATGACGACGATCTCCATTCGAATGTGGGGAGCGGCGAACCGGACAGTGCGCCGATGCATCGCAGTCTGTGCCGGGCTGGCCATATCGTCCAATACGAATAAAATGCCAACCTATACGGGAATGATATGGACCAGGGTTAGGCCCTGGCGCACGAATCAGGGTTAAGCCCAGGAGAGATCACCTTGAATCTGAAGCACGTCGAGGCGTTTCGCGCGGTGATGGTGTCAGGCTCGATGACGGCCGCCGCGAAGGCGCTCTACACCTCCCAGCCCAACGTGAGCCGCCTGATCGGGCAACTGGAGCGCGAGACCGGGCTTACGCTGTTTCAGCGCGTGGGCATCCGCCTGATTCCCACGAGCGAGGGCAATGCGTTTTTTCGCGAAGTCGAGCGCGCGTACGTGGGCCTGCAGGGACTCAGTAACGCCGCCGCGCAAATCCGCAATCTCGGCAGCGGGCGTTTGCGCATTGCCGCCATGCCTTCCGCGGGGCTCACGCTCGTGCCACACGCCATCGACAAGTTTCGCCGCCTCTTTCCGGGCGTGACGGTCTCGCTGCACGTGAATACGTCGGGCACGGTGAACCACTGGACCGGTTCGCAGTTCTGCGATCTGGGTGTGGCGGTGTACATCAGCGAAGCGTCGAACTGCGAGGTCGAACTGCTTTCGAAGGTTGCGGCCGTCTGCGTGATGCCTGCCACGCATGCGCTCGCGAAAAAGGCCACGATCCGGCCTGCCGACCTGGAAGGTGAATCGTTCATCTCGCTGTGCCACGGCGACGGCACGCGTACGCAAATGGACGAAGTGTTCCAGCGTGCGGGTGTAGAGCGCGTGCTCGCCATCGAGGCCCAGTACACGGCGATCTGCTGCGAGATGGTCCGCTGCGGCATGGGCGTGACGCTCGCGCATCCCATCGTCGCGCGCGATTTCGCGGGGCCGGACATCGCGATCCGGCCGTTCTCGCCGGCGGTGCTGTTCCCCACATACCTGCTGTTTCCGCCGAATCGGCCGCGCGAGCGTCTCGTGGCCGAATTCGTCGAGGTGCTTCGCGAGCACCACGACGGTTTGATTGCGCAGATGAAAACCGCCGATCGCGAGCCCGCGCGCAAACGCGCGAAGAAAGCGGCGGCTTGACGGTGGCTTGAGGCGCGCGCTCAGGCGTTGCTCTTCGCGCCGCGCTTCTTCTGCGCCGCGCGCTCCACGAGATGTTCG
Organism: Paraburkholderia sp. BR10936; assembly: GCF_040965735.1. Classification (NCBI taxonomy): domain Bacteria; kingdom Pseudomonadati; phylum Pseudomonadota; class Betaproteobacteria; order Burkholderiales; family Burkholderiaceae; genus Paraburkholderia; species Paraburkholderia sp. BR10936. The sequence goes on along the minus strand of NZ_JBFRCM010000024.1, from coordinate 25,706 downwards.
ACCATGCGCTGCGCCGCGGGCTGAAGCGTGTCGAACGCACGAAAGCAGACGATGAAACGCCGCCGCGCCCAGGCGTCGGTGAGGGGAATGGTGTGCACGTCCATGATGCGCCGGTAGGTGTTGCTCACCTCCTGGGGCACGACGCTGATGCCGAGATTGGCGGCCACCACGCGAAACGCAGCGTCGAGCGTCGAGACCACCGCGCGATAGGCGACCGTGCGCCCGCCGCGCGCCGCCGACTGCCGCAGCATCGTATGCACGGCCGTGGAGGTCGGCAGGCCCACGTGCTCGTAATCGAGCGTTTCCTCGAAGGCAATCGTACGGCGTTTCGCGAGCGGGTGCTCGGGATGCACGGCGAGCACCAGCCGGTCTTCGCGCCAGGGGCGCGATTGCAGCCCCCCGAGATCAACGTTGTCCCAGCACACGCCTAGCGAGGCCGCGCCGTCGCGCACACGTTCCACGAGTTCGTGCGAGGTACGCTCTTCCACGTTCACGCGAATGTTCTTGTAGGCAGGCAAGCGCATGAACGACGCGAGATCGTCGAGCAGGGCCTCGGCAATCGCGGAGGCCGAGGCGCACACGCTCACGCTGCCCGAGAGGCCGCTGCCGAGCGCGGCGACGTCGCTGGCCGCGCGCTCGAGCGTGAAGATCACGCTGCGCGCGTGTTCGAGCAGAGCGACGCCTGCCGCTGTGGGTTGCACGCCGCGGCGCGAGCGTGTGAGCAGCGGCACGCCGAATTCGCTTTCGAGCTGGGCGATGCGCTTGCTGATGGCCGAGGGCTCGATGTGTTCCTCGCGCGCCGCGCGCCCCATGTTGCCGTACTCGCACACGCTCACGAGAAGGCGCAGGGTCTTGAGGTCGATGTCGTGCACGGTGTCTCCTGACTGCGTTCTGTACGTTTCCAGATTGGAATCCTAAAGCTTCCAAAATACCGCTTTATGTATTTTGCGGAATGCCTAAAGTTAGCACATCGCTGGAGACAACAACGGAGACACCCTCATGCCCCCATTACCTCAATGGGCCCGGACGCGCGCCGTGATACGCGAGGTCGGCCTGCGCGACGGCCTGCAGAGCATCCAGACGGTGCTGCCGACCGAACACAAGATCGAATGGATCCGCGCCGCGCACGAAGCCGGCCAGCGCGAGATCGAAGTGGGTTCGTTCGTGCCTGCGCGCCTCCTGCCGCAACTCGCGGACACGGCGGAACTCGTCGCTTACGCAAAGACGCTGCCGGACCTCTTCGTCTCGGTGCTCGTGCCGAACCTGAAGGGCGCCGAGCGAGCGCTGGACTCGCAAGCGGACCTGCTGCTCGTGCCCCTTTCCGCGAGTGTGGCGCATAGCCTCGCGAACCTGCGCAAGACGCCCGATGAAGTCGTGGCCGAAGTGGCGCGCATCCGCGCCGCGCGCGACGCGAGCGGCGCGAAGACGCTGATCGAAGGCGGCATCGGCACGGCGTTCGGCTGCACGCTGCAAGGGCGCGTCGAACCCGCCGACGTGCTGCGCTGCATGCAGGCGCTGCTCGACGCGGGCGCGGACCGCGTGAGCCTCGCCGACACCGTGGGCTACGCCAATCCCGCCGCCGTGCGCGAACTCTTCGAGGCCGCGCGCGAGATCGCGGGCGAGCGGCTGTGCTGCGCGCATTTTCACGACACGCGCGGCCTCGCGCTCGCCAACGTCTATGCGGCGCTGGAGGCGGGCGTCACGCGCTTCGACGCCACGCTCGGCGGCATCGGCGGCTGTCCGCATGCGCCGGGCGCGAGCGGCAATGCATCGAGCGAAGACCTCGCGTTCATGCTCGCCGACATGGGCATCGATACCGGCATCGACATCGAACGGCTGCTGGCGCTGCGCACGCGCGTGGCCCAGTGGCTGGCGGGCGAAACGCTGCACGGCACGCTCTGGCGCGCCGGCCTGCCGAAGACGTTTGGCGCAATTGCACAGCACGTCTGACTAGTTTGAGATCCTTATGAATACGCAAAACCGTTTGCCGCTCGAAGGCGTGCGCGTCGTCGAATTCACGCACATGGTCATGGGCCCAACCTGCGGGATGATCCTCGCGGACCTGGGCGCCGAAGTCATCAAGATCGAACCGCCCGGCGGCGACAAGACGCGCAACTTGCCGGGCCTCGGCATCGGCTTTTTCCGCTCGTTCAACCGCAACAAGAAGAGCGTGGTGCTCGACATCAACACCGAGTCGGGCCGCGCGGCAGCCGTCGAGCTGATCGGCGAGTGCGACGTGATGCTCGAAAACTTCCGGCCCGGCTTGATGAAAAAGTTCGGCCTCGATTACGTCACGCTCTCGCAGCGGTACCCGCGCCTCATTTACGTCTCGCACAAGGGCTTTTTGCCCGGCCCTTATGAAAAGCGTCTCGCGCTCGACGAAGTCGTGCAGATGATGGGCGGCCTCTCGTATATGACCGGGCCTGCGGGGCGGCCGCTGCGCGCGGGGACATCGGTGAACGACATCATGGGCGGCATGTTCGGTGCGATCGGCGTGCTGGCCGCGCTGCGCGAGCGCGACGCGACCGGGCGCGGCCAGGAGGTGCAGAGCGCATTGTTCGAGAACTGCGTGTTCCTGAGCGCGCAGCACATGCAGCAGTACGCCATGACGCACGAAGCGCCGCCGCCCATGCCTTCGCGCGTGTCGGCGTGGAGCGTGTACGACGTGTTCACGCTTGCCGAAGGCGAACAGCTCTTCATCGGCGCGGTGAGCGACAAGCAGTTCGTGACGCTGTGCGACGTGATCGGCTGCCCGCAGCTCGCCAACGAGCCGCACTTCGCGAACAACGCGCTGCGCGTGGCGGTGCGGCCCGAACTGCTCGAGCGTCTCGGCGCCGTGCTCGCCACGCAGCAGGTGGCCGAACTCATGCCGCGTCTCGAAGCGGCCGGCATTCCGTACGCGCCGATCGTGCGCCCCGACCAGCTGCTCGACGACCCGCACCTCAAGGCGAGCGGCGGACTCGTGCCGATGCAGACCGACGACGGCGGCATGACCGAAGTCGTACTGCTGCCGCTCATGATGGGCGGTCGCCGTCCCGGCGTGCGTCAGCCGCTAGCAAAGGTGGGCGAGCATACCGAAGCGGTGCTGGCGGGCCTGAAGTCACACGCAGCGCCCTGAGCGAGCGGCAGACGAAGTAGAAGCAGTAGGTTCGCAGTTCCCCCGCCGGTCTGCCATACGGTTGCGCGTGCCACGAGCCGGCAGAAGCTCGCACGCGCCGCACGCTCGCGGCCCCGGCGTTCACAAGAATGACGCCCGGCGAGGCGTCGTCACGGAGACAAGCATGCAACGAACCCTCGGCGCGGACGCCCCGCTCGACGCCGTCACGGCCCCACCCACAGGCAATCGCGCAGCGGCAGCGCTTTCCGCGCGGCTCGACCGGCTGCCCGCCACGCGCCAGCTCTGGCTGCTGGTCATGCTGATCTCGCTGGGCGGCTTCTTCGAGGTCTACGATCTCATCTTCACGGGCTATATCGCCCCGGGCATGGCAAAAAGCGGCATGCTGCAAACCACCACGCATGCATTCTTCGGCTTCGACGGCATCGGGGCCTTCGTCGCCGCGACCTTCGCGGGGCTTTTCGTCGGCACCTTCTGCTTCGGCTGGTTGCCCGACCGATTCGGACGACGAAGCGTCTTTACGTTCTCGCTGCTCTGGTATTCGGTGGGCTCGGTGGCGATGGCGTTTCAGCATACCTCGCAGGGGCTGATCCTGTGGCGCTTCATCACCGGCATCGGCGTGGGCATCGAGATCGTCACCATCGACAGCTATGTCACGGAACTGGTCCCGCAGCAGATGCGCGGCCGCGCCATGGCGCTGAATCAGGCGATCATGTTTGCTGCGGCGCCCATTTCGGCGCTGCTGTCGTGGTGGCTCGTGCCGCAGGCGCCGCTCGGTCTCGACGGCTGGCGCTGGGTCGTGCTCGCCGGATCGCTTGGTGCGGCCATCGTGTGGTTCGTGCGCCGCGCCGTGCCGGAAAGCCCGCGCTGGCTCGTCACGCACGGTCAAACCGAAGCGGCCGAACGGGTGATCGCGCAGATGGAGCAACGCGCCTTGCGCGAAAGCGGCAAGGTCCTGCCGGAGCCTTCGCCGACGCTCGTGCTGCCCGCGCACCGGCGCGCTTCGCTCGCGGAACTCTGGAAGCCGCCGTATCGGGCGCGCCTCATCATGCTGATCGCGTTCAACCTGTGCCAGGCCGTGGGCTATTACGGCTTCGCGAACTGGGTGCCCACGCTCCTGATCGGGCAGGGCGTGACCGTCACCAAGAGCCTGCTCTATGCGGTCGTGATCGCCATTGCGCTGCCGTGCGGGCCGCTGCTCGCGATGCTTGTGGCCGATCGCATCGAGCGCAAGTGGCTCATCGTCGGTTCGGCCTTTGCGGTGATCGTGTTCGGCTTGCTGTTCTCGCAGGCGCGCGGGCCGCTCGCGCTCATTTCGCTCGGTGTCCTGATCAGTCTGGCGGGGCAGACCATATCTGTGTGCTATCACGCTTATCAGGCTGAGCTTTTCCCCACTGCGGTGCGGTGCAGCGCTAACGGCATCGTTTATTCCGCGAGCCGCGTGGGCGCGATGATGTCGGGTTTCCTCATCGCCGCGTTGCTGCGCGATTTTGGCGTGAGCGGTGTGTTCGCCGGCATCACCGTGTGCATGCTCGCGGTGATGATTTCGATCGGCGGATTCGGGCCGCGCACGAATGGCGTTCGGCTGGAAGAACTTTCGGCTTGAGTTGCCAGGCAAGGAGGCGCGCCGGCTGGCACGCCTGCGAAGGCAACGCTCAGGCTGCGGCGATCACGTCGATGCGCAGCGTCGGACCGCCTGCTGCGATTTCGAGCAGACGATCGACGTTCGGGTGTGCGCCCGGACGGTTGCTCGCGTCGGCGGTGTGCTCGGCGAATACGGCGAGGCCATGCTCGGCGGCGTTGGAGTCGAGCGTGCCGAAAGCTTCGCGCAGATAGTGGTAGACCGCGAGTGAGCCCTGCTTGCCGGGCTTGTTTTCGATGCTCGCGGCGATGTTGCCCTGAGCGTCCACGAGATCGATGCGCTCGATGCCGTCGATGCCCGGCAGCAGTGCGAGATTGTCCTTGAAGACGGCGCCCGGTTGAATTGCCTGAATCACTGAAAACACTCCGTTGGTTCGAAAAATGGCTTTTGTGGAGCCGTATCTTAGCCGATTGGGGCGTGCGCCGTCGGGCATCGGGCTCGATGTGGCGATTTCCTGTGAAAGGCTACTGTAAATCTCGCGGTGCCATTTCGGACTCGAGGCCCTGTCGCGCAAGTTGATCGAAAACGCACTAGCGCTTAGGCTCACGAATGACGAGCCGCTCGATACGCATGCGCCCGGGTGGCTCGAAGTAAGTTCCGAACCGAACCAGCCCGGCCTTCCGGAGATGGCAGACCATCGTAAAGCTCACCAGAAGCCCTGGATCGGGCTTGTCGCTGATCTCGATGTCAATCGAACGCAGACGTGGCTCGAAGTTGAGCAGCGTCTTCTCCATCTGGTTGCGCAAATCGTGGACTGACGCTGGCAGGTTCTTGTAGACGTCGGTCAGGTCCGGCAATCCGAAGTCGGGCACATGCTTGAGCGCACCCGCACGCGTGTTCAGGATTCGCCCAATGTTTGCCTGGACGCTCAGGATTTCGAGCGTATTGTCATCATGGTTTTCGAGTGCCTCGCCATTGATGTGGCCAAGCAGCATGTCATAGAGGGACGGGCCTGTCGGCATGGCGAGGGCTCCATTAGCCGGATGTTGTTTCAGTCGTGATTGCGACCGGCTGAGCCTGATCCACGAAATCAATCGTGAGACTGCCTTCAGCCGAACTCGACAGGACGATCTTTGCTGGCGTTGTGCCGCTCGCCATGCGGGTGAGCAACTCGCGCGACACCGTCGGGAGTACGCGCTGATTAAGGAAGGCATCGACGGTGCGTGCGCCAGAATCACGGGCAAGGCAAAGCTCGGCCATGGACGCAATCAGGGAATCGTCGCAATTCAGTTCGACACCGTGCTGACATTTCAGGCGCGCGGCCACCTTGTCGAGCTTCATACGCACGATGGCGCCAAGTGCGACGACGTCGAGCGGCTTGTACACCAGCGTCTGGAAACGCGCGAGTAGCGCAGGCTGGAAGTGCGCGACCAGCTGTGGCCGGATGGCATCGAGTAGCGCCGGTTGCGCGCTGTCCGGATGGCCGGCCGTCATCTCGTCGATCTGCGCACTGCCGAGGTTGGAGGTCATCAGGATCACGCAGTTGCGAAAATCAATCTCACGTCCCTCTCCGTCGCGCATCGCTCCTCGATCGAATACCTGGTAGAACATGTCCAGCACGTCGCGGTGAGCCTTTTCGACTTCGTCGAGCAGCACGACGCTGTAGGGGCGCTGTCGCACCGTCTCCGTGAGCACGCCGCCGCGGCCATAACCGACATAGCCCGGAGGCGAGCCCTTGAGCTGCGAAACCGTGTGGGCTTCCTGATACTCCGACATGTTGATCGTGGTGAGTGCCGCCTCGCCCCCGAACAGCAGGTCGGCCAATGCGAGTGCGGTCTCAGTCTTGCCCACACCGGAAGGCCCCGCGAGCAAAAACACGCCGAGCGGTGCGTGCTCGGTCTTCAATCCGACCTTGGCGGTTCGCAGGCTTTCCGCGAGTGCGACGAGCGCGTCGTCCTGGGCGACCACCCTTTTCGCGAGCTGCGCCTCGAGCGTGAGAAGGCTCTGTAGTTCGTCCTCGACGAGGCTCCCAACCGGCACGCCGGTCCATTCGGCGACAACGCGCGCGACCGCCTGCGCGTCCACGTCGGCGAATATCAGGGGTGTCTTGCCCTGGATGTGCTGGAGTGCTTGATGTGCCTGCACGAGGGTGCCGGGCTCGTTACCCGATGCAGGAACACGTAATTCATTCAGTGCACGCACGGACGCGAGTTCATGGTTATAGCGATGCTGCAACGTCTCAAGCGCGGCTTGTGCCTCGACGAATGCCGCGCCGAGTTCTGCCTGACGTGTCTTCATCTCTACGATGCCCGCGCGGGCGTCGTCTTCCACTATCGAGCGTTCCAACTCCAGCGCTGAAACGGCAGCGCGTGCGCGCTGCAGGTCGGCCGGCGGCGATTCGAGCCCCATCCGTACGCGCGCTGCCGCAGTGTCAATCAGGTCGACAGCCTTGTCCGGCAGCTGCCTGGCCGGGATGTAACGACGAGAGAGCCTGACGGCGGCCACGAGCGCTTCATCGCGAATGTGCACGTTGTGGTATCGCGCGTAACGGCTCTTGAGCCCGCGCAGCATCAGGCACGCTGCGTCATCATCGGGCTCATCGACCTTGATCATCTGGAAGCGCCGCTCGAGCGCGGCGTCGCGCTCGAAGTATTCCTTGTATTCCGACCACGTGGTCGCCGCAATTGTGCGCAACTCGCCGCGCGCGAGCGCGGGTTTGAGCAGGTTGGCCGCGTCGGCGCCGCCGGCGGCATTGCCTGCGCCGATGAGCGTATGCGCTTCGTCGATGAAGAGCAGAATCGGCACGCTGGACGCCTGCACCTCGTCGATCACATTCTTCAGACGTTGCTCAAATTCCCCTTTTACTCCAGCGCCCGCTTGAAGCAGACCAAGGTCTAGCGTGAGGATCCGTACGTCGCGGATCACGTTGGGCACCGTGCCTTCGGCCACACGAAGCGCGAGGCCTTCGACGAGCGCTGTTTTTCCCACACCCGGCTCGCCCACGAGGATGGGGTTGTTCTTGCGCCGGCGCGCGAGCACGTCGACCATCTGCTGGATCTCGCGATCGCGCCCAAAGACCGGATCGATCTTGCCATCTCGCGCCTTACCGGTGATGTCCACTGCAAAGCGGGCGAGTGCGTCACCCTCAACGCTGCGCGCCACCGGCGGCAGTGCTTTTGCCTCTTCCGCACGATCTGCACTGCCGGCGGCTGACGCCGTGGTAATAGCGCCTGTTTGCGGTTCTGGCAGTTCAGGCGGTTTTTCGCTGGTACGGGGCCCGAGACGAGGCAGTAGACGCTGGATTTGCGCGCTGCTCACGGAGAGCAGCGGCCAAGTGGCGCGTGTGCGCAGAACGTGAGGTGCTTCGACGATCGCTTGCAGAATATGTCCCGAGCGGATCTCCGTCTCATGTGCGTCTGCGAGGCTTAGCGCATGAGACCAGGCGTCTTGCAGGACAGCGGCTAGTTGCGGGGAAAGGCTCGGCCGGCCCCGCAGGTTGCGCGGGGTGTGCTCAATGGCACCAAGTAACGCGTTCCATATGGCGTCGATGTCCAAATCGTAGTGATCCAGGATTGCGGAAATATCACCGTCGCCGGCCTCGAGCAGCTTGAGTAGCCAGTGCTCCACCGTGATTTCATCCGCAAGCCGCGTCTGACACAGACTTGCTGCTGCCTCGAGCGCGGTCGTGCAATGCGGACTGAGCCTGCGCAGGAGCTGGCTGATATCCCGGGTATGTGTGCTTCGGTCGTTGTACAGGGTCATGTCGTGGCTGGCTGTGCGGGCCAAGGGAGAAGGGATGCGGCCACTGGAAGTGGCCGTCCGATGCAGCAAAAACACCAGTCCGCTTGTGCGGACTGGCGAAAGAGGTCCGTCATGCGATGACGGTCCCCGGACTATCGTCAGGAAGCAGGGCTCAGGAGCGCTCGTTCCAGGTGTCCTTGTGGATGATGTTGCCGTCCTTGTAGGACCACGTGATGGTCTCGTAACGCAACTCGACTTCCTCGAGGTGGTTGTGCTTCTCGTAGTCGGGGATCTTGATGTCGAGCATCCTCGGACGGACCGCCACGACCTTTACGTTCTCGAGCTTAGTGTTGAAGTATTCCTTCTCCTTGCCGGCGTCGTCGATCTTGTACCACTTGATCTCGGCGGACTTCAGCGTCTGGCCGCTCGTCACCGCCTTGTAGAGATACGGCGTCGACGCGTCGGTTTCCTTCACGAGCGTGATCGGCGCGTGCACGCGCGTGCCGGTGAGCTTGCCGGTGTTGCCGTCGGTCGGAATATGCAGGTCGTGGTTGAACTGCGTGATCTCGATGCTGCCCTCGCGCCCCTGAACAGTCACCGAACCCTTGATGTCGGCGCCACCATCGTCCTTGAGCCACATGTATGACGGAATTGCCATTCCTTAACTCCCTTTTTCGTACTACGAATCGCCCGGAGACAGTGACCGGGCTCGCGAAACCCGAAGCCTGGGCTTCGGGGACAAAGGCTCCTCCCTACCTGGGCGCCGCTCCGGACGCTGCCGTTTGCGTGGCGATAGCCGCCGGGGCGGGCTGTGCCGCATCAGGTAGGAGAGTGATTTCTACACGTCGATTCCTCGCACGCCCGGCGGCCGTGTCGTTGTCCGTAAGAGGGCGGGTGTCGCCGTAGCCCTGGATCGCGAATTGCGTCGACGGGATGCCGGAGGCATCAATGAGCCAGTCGCGCACGGACTGGGCGCGCGCGGTTGAAAGCCGCAGATTGCGGTCGGGTTTACCGATGTTGTCCGTGTGGCCCGCCACGAGAATCCTCCTGTCCGGATGCGCCTTGATCATCTCCAGCGCGTTGACCATGATTCGTGTCGAGCCGCCTTTGAGTTGGGCCTTGCCGCTGTCGAACAGCGACATGCTGTCAAACGTGAGAACGCCTGGCGGCGGGGGAGGCTGATAGGAAGCGATCGCGTCGTTGAGCGCCGGGGCAAGTCTCGCGCCGCGGTACAGGCCGAACGACAGATCGAGTGGGACCCCCCTTCGAGCGTAGCGATCAAGTTCGTCGCGATCGTTCACGAGGGTCTTGAGCGCTTCACGCCTTGCCGCGTCGTGGTCGGCCGGAATCATCGAGTAACGGCCAAGATCGGCTTGAATGCGTGCGAGCAGCGTTTGATTGTTTTTTCCGGCGCAGTAAAACGCGATGCCGGACGCGCAAGCGAACATCGCAAGGGCATGCATCAGCGCCAGGAGCCGGGGCGATCTCCAGTGCCGCACAGGCAGTGCCTCGATCAGCGGCTGCGGTAGCGGCCATGGCGCGGGCGATGTCGACGCCGTGTTGCGCACGACGCTCGTCTGCATTTCCACATCCACGTTCCATGGGCTGCCGGCACGGCCCGCGGGGCCGCAGTCGATCCAGCCGGCACCGAATAGCGCCAGCGGCCTAGCCGGCTGCCGCGGGTCGGTAAGCGTGTGAAGCACGACGCGTTGCGTCCAGCCAATGAGCGACGCAAGTGCGGCGGCCCGCGTGGCCGCTACACATCGGTTAGGTGCGCTCATGATCTCGTCTTCCGCCGCCCGTATCACGGTCTCGAACCGCTGCGCGTCAACCATGCGGGTAGCCGAAGAAACACCGTGCCATTGCGGCCCGGCAAGCCCAACGGCTTCGGTTGTCAGTCGCTGATACACAGCGACATAGCCGGGCAGGGCGCGCGCGCCGAGCATGCGCGTGGCGTCTGCAACTGCCTGGCGCGCCGCGCGCAGTGACTGAGTTAGAAGATCGACATCCGTGTATCTTGCCGGCACGACCGAGACCACGACGCCATCAGGAGCGCGCCCGTCACGCCACTGCTTCACGGCGATGGCCAGACGTGCCAGGTCTTTAGGGCTGTCCACCCGTAGCCAGATTGCGCCTTCGCCAACATAGGCGAAACGCTCGCCTTCATTCCTGTTGAACAGTGCGGGCAGATCATCACCTGTCACCAGCACGAGCGGCATTCGGGTACGGAGGTCGACCGGTATGTCGGCGGTTGCTTGTCCAAGTGCGCAGAGTACCTGCGCGCCCTGCCTGCGCGCGATGGAAATTCGGCGGGTAGACAGGACCACGAGCAGCATGGCGACAGACAGGACCGCGCAGGAGAGCAGCCACGCAAGCACCGGTCCGATTCGCGCCACGAACCAGACCAGGACGAGCGCCAGAGCGCTTGCAAGAATAACCTGGAGCCGGAACGGATAATCGAGTCCTTCGTCGCCGCGAAGCGGCGCACCGTTGGGCGCAGAAGTCAGCAAGGGGAGGTCTGACTTCACGGCTGCGCAACCTTTGCCGGTGGAACGCGCGTGACTTGCGCATTCAGTGCAACGGCCCACGTACTCCAGATGACCGCTGCAATCACGCAGACGACCGCGGCTAAAACCCACGGCGAAAGCCGGCGGAACCAGTCGGAAAGCGGGCGTCCTGCACGGTCTGAGACAAACGACTGCGCCTCATGCGGGCGAAGCTTTCTCAGGCGCGCGTTGAGTGCGCCCATGAGTTCGACGAGCCTGCTTTCGCCATCGAGCGCATAGCGGCCCTTAAAACCCATGCCGAGGATCGCGGCGTAACTTTCGAGCAGGTCTGCATTCGGTGTTGCTTCCCGCAGGCGTGCCTCGATCCGGTCAATGACGAATTCGCCGGCGTCATGCACCTTGAACCGCTCGACCTGAAACGGGTTGAGTGCCCACGCTGCGCGGCTGCTTTCGGGGAGATGGCGTAGCGCCGTTTCATCGATCAGGCCGCACTGCGCCAGCGAGACTTCGTGCTTGACGTCTTCGGGATAGCCATGCTGCGTGAGGGCATCCGAGAACCTCTGGATCAGCTTGCGGCAGTCGTTGCGGAATTGCTCCGCGTTTTTTACGGTCCCGTCGTCGCCGAGTGATGTGACGAGCAGTCCGGTGTCACGCAGCAGGGCCCGGATGCCAGGGTCACTCGCGCGAACAAAGCCAGGCTCAGACAGATACGCGGGCGTGTCGTGGCGATCGGTCAGGACTTTCATGAGCGCAGCACCGCGTAAAGTTCGAGCGAGGCATCAGCGACGGACCCCGGCAAATAGATCTGACAGGCTCTCGAGGCAAGCATTTTCTCGTAGGCAGGACTGCTGGAGTCCAGCGAAAAATACTGGTTGTCCAGTCGCACCGGAATCGCACCGGGCACGCGTTGGACCGCCTTGAGTGGAATGCCAGGCAGTGCAGAATTGACGATGTGTTCGACATCATCCGGTGCGCCGATCTTGCACAGACGCGGAAACTGTTCGACTAGATCAAATGCAGTCATGCGCGCGTTGACAGACAGGTACCAGTCGGACACACCACCGACGATGCGCTCGTCAAGGAACTGTCCGGACCATGTCGTCGGGGTTTTGCGCGTGAGGCCAATTGGGATCACGCGGGACGGAATGATTGCATCGAGTAGTTCCCGGATCATCGATTCCAGCTTCGTGAACACGTTATCGGCGTGCTCGTGGTCCCACGCGGGAATATCGGCAAGCTGCACGGCGGTGGAGAACGTCGTCAGGGCACCGACCAGCTGGGTGAGGGTGACATAAAGCTGCTCGGGTGGCCGCGCGGGATGCGTCAAGAAGAGCCGAATTTGTGGCCACGCCGCGTGGATGCAGTGCAGCAGCCAGAACAGCTGCACGTCGGCCACGCCGTATTCGGTCACCTGCTCGACGCGCTCGCTGCGACGCGCGCCAAGCGCGAGACTCTTTGCCTGCAGGATGTCCGCGAGGCGGTTGAGTCGCTCGATGTGCAGCGGATGACTGGCCAGCGTGAGGCACGGCGGCACGAAGTGGTGATCGACCTGGAACTGACCGTTCCGCGCGCGGGTGAGCCGCGCAACCGCGCACACTGTGTCATCGGCATACGGCTCGAAATCGAAGAGCAGGCGCAGCGCGTGGCGTTCGACCGCAATCTCGGTCTCGGCCGTGCCGTTCAGATCCATGACCTTCACGAATTCGCGATAGGAGCGCCGCGGCCGCGCGAGCGCGGTTTCATCCAAACGACAGTTGTTCCCATTGGCGTCGGGCAGCGCGAGCGCAGCGTAAACGATCAAGCTCTGGCGGTCCGCGGGGATACCCTGCGTCAGATCGCGTCCTCCGGGAATCGCGTCGCTGACCGTCGAATCGAACGGGGTTCCGTCGGGCAGGCGCAGCTTGAGTTGCTCGAGTTTCAGTCGGCCCGTCTTGAGCGCTTCTTCATCCACGACGACACCCAGCGTGCCCCATGGCTCGGCGAAAGCCGCGGCCACGAACTGCTGCACGGCGAATCCGCTCGCGCGCTCCATCTGCTGGAAGTGCTGCTGCGAAAGGATCAGGCCGTCGTGCCAAAGAGGTTTATGGATCCGCATTGGTGATGGTCTCTTTTGGTTTGTACTTATCTTCTTTAAGAAAGTGGCTTCGATTGGAGATGTCGAACGGCTTTATACAAGGTAAACCGGATTTTGTATTGAATTAAGTTTGAGATCTGACAAACGTTAACAACTCGCATAAAAATAATATGCTGAACGCGTATCTCGATATTGGTATAGGAAAAGGAGCATGATGGATGTCAATTTAGAAAGTCCTAATTTTGTGGTCGGCGCCGTTGCGGAAAGTTTTGAATTTTATTCAAAAATTAACAATTGAATATTTAGAGATAAGGGAGAAAGGAAATTCCAATTGACGGCATGAATGTAATCGGATTTAATGGGCCGTCGCAAACAGGTCGCACGAATGGAGACCACGCCATGGGGTGCCTTCTGTACTAGATCCCTGCGAGCATGCATGTGGCGAAGGACCACACACGTGCAGCGCACGACACCGCATCGCGACCGTCAAGTTCTGCGGAATCTTGAACATTAATTAATTAGACATACTATGGATAGCTTTCAGCGCGAAATCCCAAAAAGCCGCGTGTCGATTACGCTGGATCTTCACACCGGCGGAGCCCAGAAGAAGGTTGAGCTGCCACTCAAGTTGCTTGTTGCCGCTAATTTTAGCGCGGGTGCGGAAAATGCACCGCTCGCCGCAAGAAAGAAGGTCAATATTGATAAAAACAATTTCGATGCCGTGCTCGGCGATTATGCGCCGAATCTAAAGTTTGGCGTCGATAATACGCTGGCTGGAGATGGCAGCGAATTGCCCGTGAATCTTTCGTTCCGCTCATTGAAGGACTTCGATCCGGAGCAGGTGGCCCGGCAGATTCCCGAACTCCAGGCGCTGCTCGCCATGCGCAACCTGCTGCGCGACCTCAAATCGAATCTGTTGGATAACGGGACATTCCGCCGCGAATTCGAGAAGGTCCTGAAGGACAAGCGTCTGTCCGACAAACTGCGCGGCGAGCTGGCGCAGCTAGCGACGGCTGCTACCCAGCCGGAAGGGCATGCCTGAACGGCGCCGGGCCAAAGCGGCATTCACCGCTTTCCGCAATCAGCTTGTGTTTCAAACGCAGACAGGAACAGCAATGAGCCAGAACAAAGGCGCCGCGAGCGCAACCGAGACCGTAGTGCTCGACGCAGACAGCGTGTACGCCGCGCTGTGCAGCAAGATCAATCTCAAACCCGTCGCTGAGGCGCGGCCGCTTGAAGCGTTCCGCGACGGCGACACGCTTTCCGAAGCTTCGGCTGGCGAGCGCATCGCGCGCGGCATGGGCGCGTTTCTCGAACTGGTGGCAAAGTCGAGCCGCCCGGTCGATCGCCTCGACAAGTCGCTGCTCGACTTTCATATCGGGCAACTCGATCGCCAGATCAGTCGCCAGCTTGACGCGGTGATGCACGCGCCCGAATTCCAGGCGCTCGAGGGTCGCTGGCGCGGCGTGAAGATGCTGGTCTCGCGCACCGACTTCCGCCGCAACGCGCGCATCGAACTGCTCGACGTCTCGAAAGAGGCATTGCAACGCGATTTCGAGGACGCGTCCGAACTCATCCAGAGCGGTCTTTATCGCCTCACGTACATCGAGGAATACGACACGCCTGGCGGCCAGCCGGTCAGCGCGATGATCAGCGACTTCGAATTCGAGAACTCGCCGCAGGATATCGCCCTGCTGCGCAACGTCTCGAAGGTCGCGGCAGCTGCCCACATGCCGTTCATCGGCTCGGTAGGCCCGGCGTTCTTCGGCAAGAAGACGATGGAGGAAGTCGCTGCCATCCAGGACATCGGCAACTACTTCGACCGAGCCGAGTACATCAAGTGGAAGAGCTTCCGCGATACCGATGACGCCCGTTACGTAGGTTTGACCATGCCGCGCGTGCTTGGCCGCCTGCCGTACGGCAAGGATACGGTGCCAGTGCGCGCCTTCAACTACGAAGAAGCGGTGAAAGGCCCGGATCACAACCGGTATCTCTGGGTGAATGCCTCCTTCGCGTTTGCAGCCAACATGACGCGCAGCTTTGTGAACAACGGCTGGTGTGTCCAGATCCGTGGACCGCAGGCGGGCGGCAAGGTCGAAGACCTGCCGGTCCATCTGTATGACCTCGGGACCGGCTCCCAGCCGAAGATTCCCACGGAGGTGCTCATTCCGGAGACGCGCGAGTTCGAGTTCGCGAACCTGGGCTTCATTCCGCTCTCGTTCTACAAGAACCACGACTTCGCCTGCTTCTTCTCGGCGAACTCGGCACAGAAGCCTGCGCTCTACGAAACAAAAGAAGCCACGGCCAATAGCCGCATCAATTCGCGCCTGCCGTACATTTTCCTGCTTTCGCGTATTGCGCACTACCTGAAGCTCATTCAGCGCGAGAACATCGGGACGACCAAGGATCGCCGGCTACTCGAGCTGGAGCTGAACAACTGGATCAAGGGTCTGGTGACCGAGATGAAGGACCCGGGCGACGAACTCCAGGCGTCGCACCCGCTGCGCGAGGCAAAGGTCACGGTCGAGGACATCGAGGACAACCCCGGGTTCTTCCGCATCAAGCTCTTCATCATCCCGCACTTCCAGGTCGAAGGCATGGACATCGGCCTATCGCTGGTGTCGCAGATGCCGAAGGCCAAGGGGTGAACCCGGCGCTGATCTGACGTTTTCTGTGCAAGCCGCCGAGGTGCCCGTGGGTGCTCCGGCGGTGCTTTTGCGTTTTGCGTATCCGGGAGGTTTTCGATGTCGTGGCTCATGCCGTTACAGGCTTATGAATTGAAGCTGGCGCCCCATCCGGCGCCATTCTCGATAGTGAAGTTCGCGGGCCATGACCAGATCAGCCAGCTCTACGAGTACGAGATTGAATTCACAAGCCCGATAGCGGGTCTTCCGATGGATCAGGTACTCGGGCGTCCAGCCCGGTTCATCATCGATCCGGTCGACCCGAACATGGGCCACCTGCAACGCATGTTTGGCGAGAACGCTGAAAAGTTCAGCAAGAAGCCGCCCGCACAGGCCGTCCACGGCATCATCACGAAGTTCGATGAGCACGAGACCTCCGCCGACGAGACGCGCTACCGCGTCAGGCTCGAGCCTGCGATGGCGGACCTGAACCGTGGCAGGACAAGCCGGCTGTTCCAGAAGCAGTCGGTCGAAGAGATCATTACCGACACCCTGCGGCACTACGGTTACCGGGCCGGTGTCGATTTCAGGTTCAACCTGCGCGGTACATACAAGCGGCACGAGTACATCACCCAGTACCACGAGACGACGTTCGCGTTTATCCAGCGCATCTGTGCGGAAGAAGGCATCTGGTTTCGGTGGGAGCAGAAAAAGGATTACGCGGTGATGGTGTTCGGCGACGATCTGGATGCGTACGCGCGCAAGCAGCGTACGGTGCCGCATCGTCGTGATTCGGGCCTCGAGAGCGTGGGTGCCGACTCGATCAAGTCGCTGCGGCGGCGTACCCGGCGCGTGCCACAATCCGTGCGCCTGCACGACTACAACCATCGCCAGGCCGACGTCTCGCTGCTGGTCGAGGAGAACACGGCGTGTGGCGACAAGACCACCAACGCCGTCGACTATCACTGGGGTGAGCACTACGAGACGCCGGGGGAAGGCCAGCGCATTGCCCGCCTGCGGCACGAGGCTCACCTCGCGGGTCAGGTGACGTTTATCGGCACCGGCAATCCGTTCTGGCTGGAAGCCGGGGAGGTCGTGCTGGTCGACCCGGTTCAGGTCGATGCGAAACACGGGATCTTCATCACGTCGGTACGCTCGCACGGTGGGCGCAACAAGTCGTACCGCGTGACGTTCGAGGGGATTCCTTCGGATCGGGTCTGGCGAACATCCATGGACACGATCCCGAAACCGGAAATCAAGGGCATTCTGCCGGCCCGGATCACGTCACCCGGAAACTACAAATATGCCTATCTGACGGAAGAAGGCTGGTACGTCATCAAGCTGCCGTTCGATCTGGACGAATGGAGCCCGGGTGGCACGAGCCGGCCGGTGCGCTTTGCCAAGCCCTACAGCGGCGACAACTACGGTCACCACTTCCCGTTGATCGATTCCGCGGAGGTCGCGCTCGAATTTACGGCCGCGGATCCAAACCGGCCCATCATCATCGGAGCGCTGCATGACAGCCTGCATCCCGATCTCGTCAACAACCTGAACAATACGCGCAATCTCATTCGCACGGCCGCGCAGAATGAGATGCGCATGGAGGACAAGGAAGGTGTCGAGCATATTCACCTGACGACGCCGTTCCAGGCTAGCGAGCTCAATCTTGGGCATATGGTCGACGGGGAGCAAAAGGAGCGAGGGCGCGGGGCGGAGTTGCGCACGGACGAGCATGTTTCAATCCGCGGCGCAAAGGGCGTCTATATCTCCGCCGATGCGCAATATACCGCGCAGGGCAAGCAGCTCGCCATGGAGCCTGCGCAAGGGCTCCTCGACCAGGCCATGCAGCAGATGCAGTCGCTCTCCGAGGCGGCGAAGGCCTCGCAGGCGATCGCAGCGGATTACGAGAAGCAGAAAGCGCTGTTCGATAACACGTTGAACGAGCTCAAAAAGGCGGGTGTTCTCGTCAGCGGGCCTGCGGGTGTTGGTCTCGTGTCCGGTGAGCACATGCAACTGAGTGCGGATCAGAACCTGATTGCCACGGCTGGTGGCGACGCCGACTTCGGAATCATCAAGCGCTTCACGGTGGCCGCTGGCGAGATGATCTCGCTGTTCGCTCAGGCGCTCGGCCTGAAATTCATCGCGGCAAAGGGGAAAGTGGAGATTGCTGCGCAATCCGACGAAGTCGCGATGACCGGAATGAAGGACGTCACCATCTCTAGTACTGATGGGCGCGTCGTGATTTCGGCGGCAAGGGAAATCTGGATTGGTGCCGGTGGTTCATACATCAAGATCAACGCGAACCGCATCGAGAACGGCACACCAGGCGACATTCTGGAGAAGTGTGCTTCATGGGATAAGCCCGGCGCATCATCGATGCGCCTCGCGCCGTCCGTGCAGTCGGGCGACCTCAAAGGCTGCTCGTGGCGCACCACATCTGCCGCAGCCGACAGCGCGTCGAGCGTGCTCCTGCATTGAGGCGCCCATGCATATGACACATGAAATGACGGCACCAGTGGCCGATGCCCAAGGTGAGCAGGGGTTGATCGAGGTCTTGCGCAATGCGATCACGGTGAACGGAGGTAAGTGCATCCTGGCGGTCGATCCGTCGTTGCGCGAGCTCGAAGATGACCCTTCCGAGGGCGCGTTCTTCAGCCAGATGAACCGCACCCCCGTTCCTGTCCCGCACGCTGCTTTCCCAGCGGAAAGCGAGCCTTACCTGCTTGAACTGGATACTTCGACGGAAGCGGGCGTGGCCCTCCTCACGCAGAGCGTGAGAATCGCGCTCGCGGATCGGCAACCTGAATCGGTCGCACGCGGCCAGGGGCAACGCGTTGGTGGCTGGCTCCTGGGTGCAGAGTCGACGCAGGACGTGGCAGCTCACTGGACCGGGCAGCTAATCCAGATCGACAACCTGGGCTATCGACGCCTGCTCCGGTTCTACGATACGCGTGTCCTCGCCCTGATGTGGCCTGTGCTCGCTCCCCCGCAGCGCCGCTGCCTCCTCGGACCGGTGCAGGCGTGGTATGCCCTCGATGCCCAGGCGGAATTGACCTTCTATACGGCGCCGGGCGTGTCGCAATTGAATCTGCGTCTTCATGACACACAGTGGGCCGAATTTCATCGGCACGGCGTCGTCAACCGCGCGTTGGCGCTATTCATGAACGAGGTCGGACGACAGCCTTCGCAGCAGGAAATCCAGACCGCCGTGGGTAGCGCCGCACGCGCGGAACGGCATGGTTTGCAGGACCATGAAGACAAGCTTGTGTTTGTGGGCCATGCACTCGCGTGGAATCCCGATTTTGACACACACCCTGCCATGGCCTCCGTATTCCGGAACGTATCTCAGGGCGTCCTCTACTGCGCCGCGGTCAGCGAACTCGCCCCCCTGGTTGTGCAGGAAATCCAGCGAGGGGCGTGGCTCAAGGCATCTCAAACCGGTACTGTCTCACGCGTTCAGCGTCTGACTGATCCCAAAGCAAACTGACATGGCAACGAATCCTCCCTGCAAAAACTGTGACAAAGGCGGCCTGCCGATTCTTCCCGTTCGTTACACAGTTCTACCAAAGACCATTGCGGCGAAACTTCCTGGCGGGATCTCGGGGGCCAGAGTGACGGATATCGCGCTCACGAAGCACAAATATGGTCTGCGAATTCTGCGTGAAGGCTGGATCTATCTGCTTTACGAAAAGGGCGCCCGCGGTGCGAACTACTGGGAAGCCTACCGGGTGACTGAAGACGGCCGTCTGTGGCGGCAAAACCTGCCATTACCGGCGGTGCCCGTGACGCATCCGTCCTGCGCGAAAAGCAGCGGGGCTGCGCCTATGGACATCATCGCCATCGAGCAGCCCGAACTGTGCGGCAAGGTCCACATTGCGTTTTCCGGGGAGACATGGACCGACGATATCTTCAGGCTTTATGTGCAGAATGCCGACCTGCGCGCGAAGCGCATGCAGTGCATCGAACCGGCAAATTGGATTGCAGGCGGCAAGTATGAGCACGCGGCTGCCGCGACCGAGGCGAACATCAACGACGTCATTGAATACATGCCGGGTTTCGATCCGAAGCTTCTTCAGCCGATCAAACAGAAGATCAGCGACGATGCAGGCAAGCACAAGCCCGAGGTATTAAAGCTTGAAGTCACACGCTATCCACTGCACATCCGGCAGGCAACACCGGATTCGGCGAGCAAATCGCTCATCGGTGTAATGAATGATATCGGCAAGAAAAAGGGTGCGGGCAACTACCCGCCGATGGTGCTGGCGCTTTGGGATGCCGTCGGGAATCTGCACGAGCTGAACGGATTCAGAAACGATCCGGTTTCGTGGTTCAACCAGTATGCCGATGACGATACCGAGCAGGCTCTCCAGGTGGCCGCGCTGCGTGACATCGACACCGCACACAGGATTGTTCAGTCACGCCAGGAGAATGCCCTCGATACGCAGGAAGGGCTCGCTCAACAGGCGCAGGATGCGAGTGCGTTGGGTTCCCCTGGTTCCCGCGCCGCTCTGGGCGCTCAGCGCGCGAAGGCGCTCGCAGGAGCGGCCCCCTCGCGGGTGGACCAGATTAATGCCTGGTACGACGACATGGACTGGATGGCGGCCAACAACATTCCAGGCAGCTATCAAGCCCGCCTGATTCAGGCCGGAAATCTGAGCAGCGCTGGAAACAGCCAGATGACCAATGCCTATACCGGCAGCTATCGCGACAGCATCATGAATGATGCGCGCAGATATGCTGCGGCGCAGCCTGGCGCCCATGACAGGAACCTCAACGAGATGACGGCTTACGACTGGTCGACGTACAAGGCACGTCTTCGTCCCAATGACATCGACACATTCCGGAAGAACTACGTAGCCCTTCAATCGGCCGTGTACCAGCTCCAGGAGGATCGTAGCGGCGACGTCGGACAGTGGGTCAAGGCCCCGCTGCTGCTGGATACGCTGGAGGACTGCCATTCACCGGACTTCTGTGCCAGCCTTACCTTCGAGATCATTGTCTCGGAGGGCTTGTTTGGGCTGACGTCCACCCCCAAGGGTAAGGCCGTCGTCGACAGCCTGATTACGCAATGGGATCCGACCCAGCAGGGGAGTTTGATCTGGCGCGTGATGGCGATGAACCAGATGGACGCACGCAAGGAACTGGGGCGATTGCTCAAGAGTGCGCAGGAGAAGAAGAACACACCACTAGACAAGATCGGTGATCTGGTCGTCGGAGTTGCGGCTTCGACAAAATCCCTTACTGGCTACTACAAGAAACTCTCAACGCTGGCACTGGAGACCGATTCGAAGAAGATCACACCGATCGGCACACTACTGAAGCGCTTCGAGATCGACAAATTCGGCATGACCGTCGGTGACGCAATTTTCGAGAAGTTCCGCGTAGCGAATATGGCCGACTTCGTAGGTGAAAAGATCATCCAGACTCTTTTTCTGCAGCGTGCCGGGATCCCCTATGAAGATGCGATTACCCTCGTCCGGAAGCAGGCCGTATTGGAAAATCTCAGTCGCATCGAGATCATCGACCGTGTTCGCGTAGCCCGTAAGTTCCTGCGTAGCCCGATACCTCAGGGAGCACCTTCTCCCACCAGGGAGCTGTATGAGGTGTGGGACAAGACCAGGGTGGAAGGTGATGGCGCCAAACAGCTTCGTCTTGGACGGATCGCGGTGGTGACCTTGCTGGTTGAAACGGTCAACTTCTTAAAACTGCTGGCCGGCGCGCCCGACAAGGATACGAGGCTCAAACTGGTGAGTTCGGGAGCCTCGTTGTGCTCGTCCGTGATTACGATCGCGATAGTTCCGTATCAGGCGGTATTGAAGGCGTCGGTCCGGTCGCAAGGCTGGAAGCTGACAGGCGGTGCACTGAGTAGCGTTGGCGTCCTGATTTCGGCTTGGATGGATGTGGAGAAGGCCAAGGACGAACGCGCAAAAGGTCAGTATGACGTAGCTTATGCTTTGCGATTAAAAGCTCTCCTGGGCGGTCTGTCTGGTACAGCGATTTTCATCGACGCGATCAGTTCGGCTGCACCTTTGCTGAAGAAGCTGGCATCCCGGTATGGGACAGAAGCCGTAATGGCCGCCGTCGAAGCGTTTGCGGAACGGATCGCGGTGATTGCCGGCGTACGGGCTGTTGGTATGTTGATCGGTTGGGAAGCAACAATTGGACTGATCATCTTACAGGCGCTCGCCGACTGGCTTACGCCAAACGCACTGGAATCGTGGTGTTCTCGATGTGCGTTTGGCACGGGTCGCGAGACTACGTTCCGGATCCAAGATCACGATGTGGAGCAGTACAAGGATGCGGCTACGCAGAGCAAGGAGTTCATTGATGCCATGGCAAAGGTGAGCTAAGACTATGACAAATATAGAACCCTTCCGGGGTGCGGTACTTTTGCGTGGGACGATAGCGAATCTTAAACGTGAGAAGCGCAGCCACGACTTCATTCTTTCAGAGGTTCAACAGCACGCAGTAGGAGCGACAGCCGTCGGCGCGGCTGCGTTGGGAATGGGGGCCGCAGGCATTAGCCTTGCCAATATGGCGATGAACTCAGACGAGGAAGCCGAATGGGTTGAGTTCGAACTGGACGGCAAGCAGATGCAGGGCTGGATGTGGCTAATGCCGATGCGCAATGGCGATACGGTCGAGATAGTTGCCGAGCGGATAGGGGACGAGCGCTACATCGCTTACGCCGTCAAGCGCGACGGAGACGAGATCGTGGCTGTCTACCCACACGCGACGGTTGGCAGAAAGGCTCACTATAGATACATGACCAAGCTCATGCTTTGGTCATTCTTCGTTATTTATTCGATTGTAACGATCTGTCTGTATTGGGGCGAAAAGATTACTAATCTCGAAGCAGATTTGATATTTGAGGGCTTGTCATTGATTGGTGGACTCGCCCTGTTTGGGATCCTGTTTTATCGGGCGACAAGGAAGATGATGGGTTTCGTGTACATGGCCGAGGCGATATTCCGAACCTACGGCTGGCCGGACGTTGAAAATATTGACCTGCGCAAGACTTCGCGTGAGCACCGCCGTGAGAATAAATTGCCCAACTACGGCAGGCTGTACTTCCGCTACAAGTGACGTCTCGGCTGATGCGCCGAGCATGGGTTGTTTGCTAAAGGCATGAACTCTGTTTCAAGTGTGGTAGTCCATAATAAGTTTTACATTTAGAGGGGTGTGTTGATGATTGATCTTATCCGTCTTGGCGACTCGACCGATCATGGTGGCAAGGTGATCACCGCATCAAAGACCATGCGCTTTGATCGCCGCTTTGTTGCCCGAAAGGGTGACGAGGTGTCCTGCCCGAAGCATCCCGACGTCAGGCCCAACCTGATCATCGACGGTGATGATTCGATGACCGACGACGGCGTCCCTGTGGCCCGCCAGGGCTACCGCGCGATGTGCGGCTGCCACCTGATTTCCAGCCTGAACTGACACCGTCACGATGCCGGTCAAGCTTCCCCCTTCGCAGTCGCCGGAGCCTCGCCCGACACCTCCCCGCGCGGTCGTCTGGCTTGGCCTGCTGATCGTGGTTGTGGTCATCGGTGTGGTGAGCACGCTGCTCGCCTGGCCAAAGAACGAGCCGACGGGAACGGCGTTGTTCTGGATTTGTCTGCTCGTCGCTGCGCCTGTCGGGTGGGGTATCTGCTTTGGCCTGAGACTCTGCTATTTCGAGCAGGAGAGTGACCGCATCGATGCGGACAACGAAACGCTGCGTGAAGACCGCGAAAACGCGGTGCTGTTCGCGAGCGAGCCACTGGCGGTGGTGGGGTACACCTACCTGAGCGGAGCGGGGACAAGTAACGTCGCATCCAGCGTTGTCGAGGGTTCGATTTCGCTGGAAGCACAGACTTCGCAGGATGGTAGCGAGGGCGTGCGGCACTCCACACTCGCGCTTGATGTAGGTGCGGACTCGAGCCGTTATCAAAGCTGCTTTGAGAATCTGATCACCGCGATAAAGCCCGTTGTTGCCACCATTCCACTGGATATACCGTTCGGCGTGCGGCTGCAGTTGCCCGATGCTGCGGAACAGCAGGCGTTGCTGCAGACATGGCAGACCTGCTGGGACGATGAAAAGATGCGCCGCGCCCGGGCAGTTTTGTTACCGGCTGGGCAGGGCGTCATGGCGCTCGACGAATGGCTCGATAACCGGGGCGGTCCGTCACTGCAAAAGTGCCTGCTGATCGTCGGCGTCCAGTTGCATGACACACCTCCCCAGAACAGCGCCGAGGCTGCGGTCGCCATGGTCCTCGGGTGGGCTCCGCTTGTGGGTCGGCGCCACATTCCGTTCGTCGCGCATCTGCATCGTCCGGTCGAAGCCAATGCGGGCAGCAACGATGCGGCAGTCTCTACGGCCCTGCTGTGGGGCCGCACGACCGGCGACAAGGTCAGCGACCTGTGGCAGGCCGGACTTGCAGGCGCGGACAAGGGGACGGTGACGAACAGCCTGTCCGACCTTTCGGTCGGGGTCTCGAAAACCGATAGCCTGTCCGGAATTCACGACATCGACACTGCACTGGGTCACCCGGGAAGCGTGGCAGGATGGCTTGCGCTTGCGTTGGCGGTCGAGCACACGAAACAGAACAAACATCCGCAACTGGCTGCATGGTGCGAAGGAACCCTTCGATATGCCGTCGTGCAATCTGGTGCTCAAACCGGCAATACGGATTCGAACACATGAAGTGGCCCAAGCTCTCCGGATACTGGATTCTTGTCATAGCATTGACGGCGCTCGTCGCCATCCTTGCGTGGTTTTTCGGTGCGCAGTTCGATCCGTCGCCGTGGCGTCGGGTCTTCTTCGTCATGGTGATCGGGATCCTCCTGCTGACTTGCCGCGGACCGATCACTGCGGCATGGCGATTCGTCTCGCGCCACGCGCCTCACCGGGATGCGAAAAAATACGACCGTGACCTGCTCGCCCGCGTCGACGGGGAAAAGAAACCGGGGATCGATCTGTATGCGGATCGCCGGGATTCACTGAAGGCGACGCTCCAGGATCGGCATGGCTGGCGCTGGCGTTACGCCGACCGATGGGTGCTTGTCGCCGGCGACGAACCGCTCGTCAAACGCCTGGCGCCGGGGCTCGCGGATATTGGCTATGCGATCGCGGGCGATACGGTTCTGCTCTACGCGCATCAGACTACCGACAAGCTCGATACCGACTGGCTCGACGAGATTCGCCGTTTGCGCAGCCGTCGTCCGGTCGATGCAGTCGTGGCGGTAACACGCAACCGCAGCGCGGGCAGCACGCCGTTCGACACCGACAACCTCTCCCGGCGGCTCGCACGACACGCCCGTTCCTTGCGTTGGGCGGCACCAGTCTATCTTCTGAACGTGACAGAATTCGGCACCGGATACGATAGTCCTGATGACGCCATTGGGTTCACCTGGTCGAACTCGCGCGTGAGTGCCGGCGAAATAGACGCGTCGCTACGAAACCTCGGCCACAACCTTGCGGACACAGGCGTCGTGCGTATCGCCCACGACAAGGCCGATCGCTATGCTGCCTTGCTGTCGCAGCACATCGAGGCGCTGGGTAGCGCGCTGTCGGGACTCGTGTTGCAGACGTCCCGCTCGCGCTACTGGCGCCATGCCGTGCACGGGCTGCTGTTTGCACCACTTTTCAAGGCGCAGGAACTGGCGCGACCCGCAGCCACGGAAGATCCGGCGGACGCAGGAGAAGGCGATGCCGTTACGCTGCAACCGCGCACGATCTGGCAGACCGTTGCCGACCACAGCCGCAAGATTCACGGCCGCCGTGTCGGCCTTTCGTTTTCCACGATCGCCGCCTGGATCACAACGGCTGCGATTGGCCTCTGGATCGTCGGCACGATGGCATCGGGTTTCACAAACCGCGCAACGATCGGTGCAGCGCAGGACACGCTCGCGAAACTGTCGGGAACCCTTAGCCCGGGGCAAGGCATGCAGACGCTCGACAGTCTCGACAAGCAGATTGATACGCTCGAGAGCCGTCAGCGCGACGGCGCGCCCTGGACCGCGCGCTTCGGTCTGAATCGCGACAGCGCCGTGCTCGCTGTGCTGTGGCCCGGCTATGAGG